>NZ_JBMPPM010000009.1:0-267923 GCF_049339885.1 Undibacterium sp. TJN25
TTTATAACGAACGGCGAATGCATTCGGCGCTAGGCTATCAATCACCCAATAAATTCGAAGCACAACTCGCTCGGCAAGCGGCTTAAATCTGGAAACCCGATTGGTCCAGCCCAAGGGGTTCAGTCCAAAAGTGAGTTAGTTTTCAGTGCAATCAACATTCTTTGGCACGGTATTCACAAAAAAAATCCCTCAATGCGATATTGAGGGATTTTAACAATTGGATGAATTTTCTACATTTTAATAGAACGGGTAAATTTTACAGATGCCGGTTTTTTTTATTTCCGGCTATCTAGATACTGCGGAAGGTTTAACGGCGGTTAGGATCGTTCGGTGCCCTGTCGACTGCGTTTGGCACACCGTCATGGTCGCGGTCGCCGCGTCCCCAGTTTCCTTGCTGGTAGTACCAGCGGCCTTCACGCTCGGTCCAGCGCGGTTCCTGATACACATAGCCGTGGCGTTCGCGTATCCATGTGCCACGTGCCCATACGTGGTGATTGCCGCGCCAGTCCCAATGTCCGGGAACCCAGATAAAACCGCGGCGCGCTTCCGGTATGGGCTCGCTGCGTGGTGGCGGAGGTGCAACCCTGACGACTATTTCTGCACTGGCAGGCATGGTCATGGCTCCCAGGGAAGCTGTCAGCATCGCTGCCAAAAGAATTTTTTTCATCATTATGATTCTCCTTATCAGGACTTTGGTATGGTATTTATACCCCTACCGATAAAGAAGATATGTGCGCTAGCTAGCATAGTGCTGAAAGAAACATTATTGCTTGCGAGGGACACTTTTCGCTGTTACGGCGGGCGCCAGCAAGACAGTCCCGGTGCATTCAGGAATGGACGTTCCATCAACATGCATCGTTTCCCACAAAGGAAAACGATGCCTGCAATCGCCGTCAGGCGGCCACGGCAACCAGCCTGCTCAGCGTATCCGTATCCTTGATCAGGCTGGCGCTATCGGACTGGTGCACGATCCTGCCGCGCTCCAGGACGATCGCCTTGCTGGTCATCGACAGCGCCAGTTTGGCATGCTGCTCCACTACGATCACCGCCAGACCTTCTTCGGTGATCAGGCGGCGTATCACCTTTGCCAGGTCTTGCACGATGATGGGAGCCAAACCCTCCATGGGCTCGTCCAGCAGCAGCAGGCTGGGATTGGTCATCAGCGCGCGCGCGATTGCCACCATCTGCTGCTCGCCGCCGGACAACTGGTTGCCCATATTGCTGCGGCGTTCCTGCAGGCGCGGGAATATGTCATAGATTTTCTTGATATTCCAGGGCCCCGGCCGCGCTACCACGCTCAGGTGCTCTTCCACCGTCAGCGATGGAAACATGAAGCGCTCCTGAGGTACCCAGCCCAGACCGGCATGGGCGCGCTGATAGCTCGCGACACGGCTGATGTCCTTGCCCTTCCATGATATTTTGCCGCCATGCAGCCGCGTGAAACCCATCAGGCTGACCAGCAGCGTCGATTTTCCAACGCCATTGCGGCCCAGCAGGGCCAGGCTGTCGCCCTGCTGCATGCTGAAGGAAACATCTTCCAACACGATGGAATCTCCATAGCCGGCAGTCACATTGTCCATCCTCAGCAGCTCAGTCATGTTCAGACTCCCCAAGATAGACTTCCTTCACGCGCGGATCGGAAGCAATTTCAGCAGGCGTTCCTTCCACCAGTACCTTGCCGCCAACCAGCACGGTAATTCTTTCGGCAAAACGGAAAACGAGGCCCATATCGTGCTCGATAAAAAGGATGGTGACGTCGCGCGGCAGCTTGGCGATAACGTCAAACAGCTCCGCGCTTTCTGCGGAAGGGATGCCGGCGGCCGGCTCGTCCAGCAACAACACCTTGGGTTTAGTGGCCAGGGCCAGCGCAATTTCCACCAGCCGCTGCTTGCCGTAAGGCAGGCTGGAAGTGATCTGGCCCGCATCCTGTTCCAGCTTCAGGCTGGCCAGCAGCGCCATCGCTTCATCGATGACAGCGTGCTGGCTGGCGACGGTAGAGGTCCAGCGGCGGCTGATGCCCTGCTGCTCGCAGATGGCCAGCACGACAGATTCCAGCACGCTGAGGCCGGCAAACAGCGTATTGATCTGGAAGGTGCGTGTCATGCCACGCTTCACTCGCTCGTGCTGCGGCAGCTTGCTGATGTTTTCCTCACCCAGGAAAACTTCACCGCTAGTGGCAGGGAAGGATCCTGTCAGCAAGTTGATGAAGGTAGTCTTGCCTGCGCCATTCGGCCCGATCAGCGCATGGCGGCTGCCTTGCTCAAAGGACAGCGAGATGTCGGTATTGGCCTTGAAGCCGCCCCACTGCTTGGACAGATTTGCGGTCCGCAATGCAATGGACTTCGCGATTGTTTTTTCACTCATGCCTGCGGCCCTCCTGTCTTGCCGACCTTGCCAGTCTTGCCAAACCGCGCGCTGACATGCAGATAGAGCTTATCCAGTCCGCCCAGCACACCGCCTCGCGCAAACAGCACGATCAGCACCAGCAACAGGCCTATCCAGAATTGCCAGTAGGCTGGGTTGATGCCGGCAATATAGTCCTGCGCCATCATGAACACCGCGGCCCCGATCAGCCCGCCGTACAGGCGGCCGCTGCCGCCCAGCACCAGCAGGATCAGCAGTTCGGCAGAACGCGGAAAACCCAGTACATCCAGCCCTACAAATTGCGTGGTCTGCGCCAGCAAGGCGCCGGCAACCCCGGCAACGCCTGCACTGACGGTAAAGATCGTGACCAGCTGACGGTTGACGTTGGCGCCTATCGCCGGCATGCGCTTGCCACCTTCCTTGATGCCGCGCAAACTTAGCCCGAAGGGCGAATGCACGAGCCGCCGCAATACGACAAACAGCACAAACAGCACGATCAGGCTGTACCAGTAGGCGGTCTGTCCGTTCAGGTCAAATTCAAAACCCAGCAGTTTCCACATCGCCATGCCGGACAAGCCGTCAACACCTCCTGTGAGGAAAGATGCCTTGTTGGCTGCTTCATACAGCATCAGGCCGACGCCTAGCGTCACCATCAGCCGCGTCAGGTCATGGCCACGCACCACGAGGAAGCTGACCAGAAAGCCGCATAGCGCCGCTACCAGCGCTGCCACCAGCAAACCGCTGACAGGTTCGCCCCAGCCGTGCACGGACAGCAGCCCCGCAGTATATGCGCCGAGCCCGAAGAAAGCGGCATGACCCAGGGATACTATGCCGGCATAGCCCAGGATCAGGTCCAGCGATACTGCCAACAGGCCGACGATCAGTATCTGGCTACCCAGGATCAGGTAGTTGGGGAAGAGGAAGAAAGATGCCACCGGGATCAGCCAGAAGATAATCTCCAGCCTGGTCCAGCGGTCATTGGGAAGTTGCGGCAGATTCTGCAGTCGGCTCATGATTTTTTCCCCATCAGGCCAGCTGGAAACAAAATCAGCAGGACGACCATCAATGCATAGATGACAAAGGCGCCAACGGAAGGTACGTAATATTTACCAGCCACATCGAAGATGCCCAAGATCAGTGCCGCCACCAGCGGCCCCTTGATGGAGCCGGCGCCGCCAACCGCGACGACCAGCAGGAAGTACACCATGTATTTGATGGGAAAAGTGGGATCCAGCCCCAGCACGTCTATACCCAGGCCGCCGCCCAGGCCCGCCAGGCCGGAACCCAGTGCAAAAGTCAGTGAAAATACGCGGCTGACATTGATGCCCAGGCCTGCGGACGCCACGCTGTTATCGACCGATGCGCGTATCTGCGCGCCAAAGCGGGTGCGCTCTATCAGATAGGCCAGCGCAGATGTGATGACGATGACGACACCGATCAGGAACAGGCGGTAAGAACCGACGTCCAGCCCCAGCAGCGATACCTGCCCGTGCAACCAGTCCGGCAAGTTTACCGGCTGCTGCGTAGGGCCCCAGATATAGGTGGCCGTGGCAACCGCCATGAAGGTCAGGCCGATGGAAAACAGCACCTGGTCCAGGTGTGACGCCTTGTACAGCCGGCGATATAGCACGCGCTCCAGCACCAGGCCCACAATAGCGCTGGCCAGGAAAGCCAGCGGCAGTGATAGCAGGAAAGGAATGCCCAGCCGGTTCATCACCACCACGCAGACATAGCCGCCAACCATCGCAAACGCGCCGTGCGCCAGGTTGATGAAGTTCATCAGCCCCATCGTGACTGACAGGCCGACGCTGATCAGGAACAGCAGTGATCCATAAGCGATGCCGTCGAATAAGACGCCTGCGAGATTGCCTAACATGATGGCAACCTTTGCGGCAGCCTAGATGAAATATCCATTTCTTGTCTCCTTGTTATATTTATGTCGCATACAAAGCCCCCTCACCTGCATTGGATGAGGTAGCCGCTGTTAGCAGGCGGAGGGCTTGTTGCAGTGAAGCTTTTTATAGACCGGGCGATTCGGTAAGCTTGGCAGCCTCGGCATCCATGGCCTTGAATATCTCTTCGGCCATGTGAAAGGCGGAATTGGCCGCAGGAACGCCGCAGTAGATACCTGTCTGCAGCAGCAGCTCCTTAATTTCATCGCGGCTGACGCCGTTGTTGGAGGCGGCGCGCAAATGCAGCTTCAGTTCTTCATTACGGTTCAGCGCCACCATCATCGCTATCGTCACCAGGCTGCGGGTATGGCGCGGCAGGCCCGGGCGTGTCCAGATTTCGCCCCACGCATAGCGGGTGATCAGCTCCTGGAATTCTTCATTGTGTTCGTTGATATTTTTTCTGGTCCGGTCCACATGCGCGTCGCCCAATACCGCGCGGCGCACTTCCATGCCCTTGTTATAGCGTTCACTTTCGTCCATGCTTAACCCTTAAAGAATTCAATGACATGCCGGTTGAATAAGTCAGTCTGTTCCCAGTTGGACAGGTGCGCCGCATCCAGCTCCACATACCGGGCGCCGGGTACGCGTTCGGCAATCAGCTTGCCGTCTTGCGGCGGCGTCGATTGATCATGCGTGCCCGCGATTACCATGACCGGCAAACTGATGCCGGCAATCTCCTCGCGCACGTCCAGGTCGCGCAAGGCGGCACAGCAGCCGGAATAGCCTATGCGGTCCGTGCTGGCCAGCATGTCGCTGACAAATTTGACGTTTTCAGGTTCTTTTTCCTGAAAGGACTTGGTGAACCAGCGGTCTATTACCATGGGCACGATGGCTTCCATGCCTTCACGCGTCACCTGGTCGATACGGGTGTTCCAGGTTTGCAGCACACCTATCTTGGCGCCGGTATTGCACAGTGCCAGTTTCAGGAAACGCTGCGGATGGTGCAGGCCCAGCCACAGGCCGGTCATGCCGCCCATCGACAGTCCGCAAAAATAAGCCTGCTGTATGCCGAGTTCATCCATCAGCGCGATGACATCGCCGCCCAGCTGTGCAAAGCTGTAGGGGGCCGGCGTCACCCAGGAGGATCCGTGGCCGCGGGTATCGTAGCGTAGCACGCGGAAGTGCTCCAGCAGGGCCGGCATCTGCGGCTGCCACATTTCCAGTGTCGTGCCCAGCGAATTGGAAATCACCAGCACCGGCGCATCCTCGCGGCCTTCCAGCTTGTAGTTGATACGTCCTGTCGTCATCATTGTCATCCTTGAATATTTTTATGGAAGATAATCGTCCGGCTTATTGATGTTATTTTTTACTAGCCCTCAGGCCTCGCGGCGGCCGCTCCAGGTTGCCAGAACCTTGTCAACAAACGCGGCGGCCTGCCCTGTGTAAAGCGCGGGATCCATCAGCCTGTCCAGTTCTTCAGCGGACAGGTGGGCCGTGACAATGGCATCCTGCGCCAGCACTTCGAGCAAGTGCTGTTGCCGGCTGCCGGCTTCACGGCAAGCTTTCTCCACCAGCTGGTGCGCCGGCATGCGGCCTATGCTGCCGCCCAGCGCCAGCGTGACAGCCTCTGCCATGATCTGACCATGGGTGGCATCCAGGTTCTGCCGCATGCGGTCGGTGTCCACTGTCAGCCCTGCCGCCACTTGTTTCATCTGCGCCAATGAGCCGGCTGTCAGCCGCATGATGTCCGGCAGCGTATCCCACTCCGCCTGCCAGCCGCCAAGGGCGCGCTCATTTTCCTGCACCATGCCGGATAGCATGGTCGACACCAGGCCGGGAACCCGCACCGCGGCCGATAGCGCAACGGCACAGCCCACCGGGTTGCGCTTGTGCGGCATCGCCGATGATCCTCCCCTGCCTGCCTGCTCCGGCTCTGCCACTTCGGCGACATCGGTCTGGCTCAGCAGCGAAATATCGCGGCCCATCTTGCCGAGTGAGCCTACCAGCAACCCCAGTACGGTCGCCACTTCTGCAACCCGGTCGCGCTGTACATGCCAGGGCATGTCAGGCAAGCCCAATTCCAGTTCTTCGGCCAGCGCCGCCGCCACGCCACCAGCCTTGTCCGCCAGGCTGGCCAATGTACCGGCAGCGCCGCCGCATTGCACAACCAGCACCTGCGCCCTCAGTGCCGACAGGCGCCCGCGGTGGCGCAGCATGGCGTCCAGCCAGCCGGCCACCTTCATGCCGAAGGTGATGGGCAAGGCATGCTGCATCCATGTACGGCCGACCATCACCGTATGTTGATGGCGCTGCGCCAGCTCTGCCAGCGCGGCATTCAGTTGCTGTAAATCCGCATCGACCAGATCCAGCGCCTGGCGCAACTGCAATACCAGCGCCGTGTCCATCACGTCCTGGCTGGTGGCGCCCCAGTGCACATATTTTGCCGCTTCCGAATTACTCTTTGCGACATTGGCTGTCAGCTGCTTGACCAGCGGAATCGCCAGGTTGCCGGCACTCGCCGCCGCATGCGCCAGCGAAGCGAAATCAATCGCCTCGACTTCGCAGGCGTCTTCTATGGCAGCCAGCGCCTGCTCGGGAATCACGCCGTTTTTGACTTCGGCCCGCGCCAGCGCCGCCTCCACATCCAGCATGCAGGCAATGCTGTTGTGATCTGAAAACACCGCCAGCATCGGTTCGGTGGAAGAGATCAGCGAGGTGAGCATGCTGCTATTTTTCATACCGGCTCGCCCTGATCCTGGTCCTGATTCATGTGCTTTACACTCTTTCTATGACGATGGCGATGCCCTGTCCCACGCCTATGCACATGGTGCACAGCGCATAGCGGCCACCACTGCGGTGCAGCTGGTACATCGCTGTCGTCACCAGGCGGGCGCCGCTCATGCCCAGAGGATGTCCCAGCGCGATTGCGCCGCCGTTCGGATTGACGCGGGCATCATCATCGCGCACACCGAGCTGGCGCAATACTGCCAGGCCCTGTGCAGCAAATGCTTCGTTCAGCTCTATCACGTCCATCTGGTCTATTGTCATGTTCAGGCGCTGCAGCAGTTTCTGTACTGCCGGCACCGGGCCTATGCCCATCACGCGCGGCGGCACGCCGGCGGTTGCCATGCCGACGATACGCGCCCTGGGAGTCAGTCCATGTTTGTTGGCCGCATCGCCGCTTGCCAGCAGCAAGGCACAGGCGCCATCGTTGACGCCGGAGGCGTTGCCGGCAGTGACTGTGCCGTCTGCACGCACGATCGGTTTCAGCTTGGCCAGCGCCTCCATCGACGTTGCCCGTGGATGTTCATCCTGGGTGACAACAATGGCATCGCCTTTTTTCTGCGCGATGCTGACCGCAGTAATTTCCTCAGCCAATGTGCCATTGGCCTGCGCTGCCGACGCCTTGTTCTGACTGGCCAGCGCAAACATATCCTGGTCGGCACGGCTGACCTGGTAATCGGTGGCGACATTTTCCGCTGTTTCCGGCATCGCATCGACGCCATATTGCGCCTTCATCAACGGATTGACGAAACGCCAGCCTATCGTCGTATCAAAGATATTCGCATTGCGCGAAAAAGCGCTATCGGCCTTGCCCATGACGAACGGCGCACGGGTCATCGACTCTACACCGCCGGCAATCATCAGGTCGGTTTCGCCGGACTTGATCGCGCGCGCGGCGATGCCTACCGCATCCATGCCGGAACCGCACAGGCGGTTGACCGTGGAACCGGGCACGTCCAGCGGCAAGCCAGCCAGCAGCAGGGACATGCGCGCAACGTTGCGATTGTCTTCACCGGCCTGGTTGGCACAGCCGAAAATCACGTCCTGCACGGCGGCCCAGTCCACATTGGGATTGCGCTGCATCAGCGCGCGCAGCGGAATGGCGCCGAGATCGTCGGCGCGTACGTCTTTCAATACTCCGCCGTAGCGGCCTATGGGGGTGCGAATCGCGTCGCAGATAAAGGCATCAATCATTTTTTCGCAATCGTTATGGTGAGTTTATTTACTTGCCGCCGAGACTTGTCTCCCTCGGCTACTGCATATTGCTATTACCTGCCGCTACCGTACATCGCCACGGCAAATCTTATTGCGGGGCGAGTCAAACCGCTTTACGCATCTTTTTTCTGAAAATCCGATATCAGCGGCACTGCCGTCATGGACTGCAGTTCATCAAATGATAAACCAGCCACCATTTCGTGCACGACCAGCCCTTCGGAAGTCACGTCCAGCACCGCCAGGTCGGTGTATATGCGGTCCACACAGCCTATGCCGGTCAGTGGATAGGTGCATTCAGGCACAACCTTGCTGTCGCCCTGCTTGGTCTGGTGCTCCATCATGACCAGCACCTTCTTCGCGCCTATCGCCAGGTCCATTGCGCCGCCTACCGCTGGAATGGCGTCCGGCGCGCCGGTATGCCAGTTGGCAAGGTCGCCGTTGGCCGATACCTGGAAAGCGCCCAGCACGCAGATATCCAGGTGGCCGCCGCGCATCATCGCAAACGAATCGCCGTGATGGAAATAGGCGCCGCCGTCCAGCAGCGTCACCGGCTGTTTGCCGGCATTGATCAGGTCTTCATCTTCCTCTCCCGCAGGCGGCGTTGGCCCCATGCCCAGCAGGCCATTTTCGCTATGCAGCAGAATTTCCCTGTCTTTGGGCAGGTAGTTGCTGACCATGGTCGGCAAACCTATGCCGAGGTTGACGTAGGCGCCTTCAGGAATATCTCGGGCGACACGGGCCGCCATCTGGTCGCGGGTTAAACGCTGGTAAGTCATTTGTTTTCTCCTGGCTGGCCGGCATTTGCCTGAACGACGCGCTGCACAAAGATACCCGGTGTGATGATAGTTTCCGGATCCAGTCCTCCCAGCTCTACGATATCACTGACTTGTGCGATCGTGCATTTGGCCGCCATTGCCATGATGGGGCCGAAATTGCGCGCGGCCTTGCGGTACACCAGATTGCCCCAGCGGTCGGCGCGCAGCGCCTTGATCAGCGCAAAATCGGCATGAATGGGAGATTCCAGCACATAGTGCTTGCCGTCTATCACTCGGGTTTCCTTGCCTTCGGCCAGTAGCGTGCCGTAGCCGGTCGGCGAGAAGAAGCCGCCTATGCCGGCGCCGGCAGCGCGTATCCGTTCCGCCAGGTTGCCCTGCGGCGTCAGCTCCAGCTCGATTTCCCCGGCGCGGTACAGTGCATCGAATACCTGCGAATCCGCCTGGCGCGGGAAAGAGCAGATAATCTTGCGCACCCTTTTGGCTTTCAGCAGTGCCGCCAGGCCGGTTTCGCCATTGCCGGCATTATTGTTGACGATGGTGAGCTCGCGCGCACCGTGCGCTATCAACGCGTCTATCAGCGCGGAAGGCATGCCTGCATTGCCGAATCCGCCTATCATGACCGTCGCACCGTCATGGATGTTCGCGACTGCCGCTTCCAGCGACTCAACTATCTTATTGATCAATTGTTGCCTCTTGGCTTTTAGGGGAGATTCATACGAAATTGTTTTTTTCGCTTGAATTTGTTCGATAATCGCACTAATGTTTGTTTATAGAACAGGTCCAGTGTATGCAAGCACGCCGGAATTCGTCAATATAGGTTTTAGCAAATGTGTGCGGTCGCCGCACAAATCATCGAAACGATATGTCTACTTCAAGCCCGTCTCCCAAATCCGTCCCGACCATTTCGGAAGAAATCGATGCGATGACGGGCGACCCGAATTTCATGTCCTCGCTGGCGCGCGGCATTGCCGTGATACGCGCCTTCAGCGACCAGCAACGCACGCTGACGATCTCGCAGATCAGCCACAAGACCGGCATTCCGCGCGCTGCGGTAAGGCGCTGCCTGCATTCGCTGAAGCAACTCGGCTATGCCGATTCGGAAGCGCACAACTTCCGGCTGACGCCCAAGGTACTGACGCTCGGCTACTCCTATCTGTCTTCAACGCCGCTGGCGGTCTCCGCGCAGCCCTGCCTGAACAACATCAGCCGCATCCTGAACGAATCCTGCTCGCTGGCGGTACTGGACAGCAATGAAGTGCTCTACGTGTCACGCTCCGCCACATCGCGCATCATGTCGGTCGCGCTCAATGTCGGCAGCCGCCTGCCGGCTTATTGTACGTCGTTGGGGAGAGTGATACTGGCGCACATGCCTGAGGATGCGCTGGCCCAGTATTTCAGCCATGTGACGCTGCGCGCCTATACCGACAGGACAGTCGTATCGCAAGCCAAGCTGATGGAGATTTTTGCGGCCATCCGCCAGAACGGCTATGTGATCATAGAAGAAGAACTGGAAATAGGCTTGCGCTCAATGGCGGTGCCGGTGCGCGGCGCATCAGGCCGTGTCACCGCCGCGCTGAACATCAGCGCGCAAGCCACCAGGATCAGCAGCAAGCGCATGCGCGAGGATTTCCTGACGGTATTGCAGAGTGGCGCGCAAGAATTGTCGGCGATGCTGCCGTAGGTTCACCACCTGCTTATTTGGCGTAGGCCTTGCGCGAACCGTCTTCAAACACCTCATCATCCCGGACCAGCTTGCCAGCCTCATCCCAGCCGCGCTCATGCTTGAGGCGGCCACGCTCGTCGTAACTGGTTTCTGCCACCAGTTTCCCTTGCTGGTTATAGGATTTGTGAGTGCCCGTCGCCTGCTGCTGGTAGCCGCCCGCGCGCAGATACGTTTCTTCACTGGCCAGCGTGCCGGAGTCGTAATAACTCTTGATGCCGACGCTGCGCTGCTTGCCGCTTGTTGTGTATTCAGACACGGTGCGCAATTGCCCGTTCAGGTAGAAGACCTTTTCCATGCGCAGATCGCCGTCTACCCACTGCTTGTCGCTGACCAGTGTGCCGCTGTCGGAAAATTCCTGCTGCCTTTCCTTGACCGGTGTTTTTCCGCCGAGTTTGGACACGATTTCCCTGCGCTTGACACCCTCTCTGGAGAAAAACTGCTCGGTGCGGCGGTCCGCCGTATTTTCTTCCAGCTGCGCAGTCTTGCCGTCATCCCCCATGGACTCAAAACGCATCCGCTTGCCGGCCTCGTAAGTACCGCGTGCGCGCAGTTCAGCTTTTTCATTGAAAAATTCCAGCCTGGACGGTGATTTGCTGAAGCCGCATAAAGTCGCATCGTTGACGACCGGCGACAGCACTGGCTTGTCCGCGCAGCGCAAGGCGCGCAGCAGCCCGCTTTCATTAAACTCCGCATAGGCTTGCTCTCTTGTGTCGTCGCCGTAAAAAGTGGCGCGCCGCAGTTTGCCGTTCTGATGAAAACTTTTTGAGATGCCGGTCTGCTGGCCATTGACGTAAATATCTTCCCGCAATACCTGTCCATTCGGCGCAAATTCACGCGCGATGCCGTCGTGGTTGCCCTTTTCGTTTTCCATATACTCAGTCGCCAGCTTGCCGTCTTTGTAGAAACGCACCAGCCCCACGAATTTGCCGTTGCGCAGCTCCTGCTCCCGCATCAACACGCCGGACTCTTTTTCCTTGCAGCGCATGATGCCTGTCTTGCCGGCAGTCGAAGAGCCGTTGTTCTGGTCTACCGGCTGCTGGTTCAACTCGCAGACCTGTATCGCCAGCGCCGCACTGGAATACAGCAGCATGCCGCCCACAGAAAAACGCAAAGACAGACGCAAGAGGGATTGTAGCAACATGGGATGTATCCTGAAGAAGTTGAAAACGCTTCCTGTGCTTGCGCTGCACATAGTCCGCACAAAAAATTCTCGTCAAATTTCGCTTACCAAAGATACAATAGTTGAACGAGCTCTGCAAACATTGATTCGGCAATCAAGGAAAACCGCAACATGATCATTCTCGAAACCGGACGCCTGCGCTTGCGCACGATGAACCTGGACGATGCACAGTTCTACCTGGACCTGACCAATGACCCCGCGTGGATCAAGAACATCGGGGACAAAGGCCTGAAAACCATTGAAGCCGCGCGCGAGTCGCTGCAGAACGGTCCAATCGCGATGCAGCAAAAGCTGGGGTTCAGCCTGTATGTCGTAGAACAGAGAGTGGATAGCGCACCCACGGGCCTGTGCGGACTGATCAAACGCGATTCTCTCGAAGATGTCGATATCGGCTATGCTTTTTTACCGCAATTCCGCGGCCAGGGTTATGCACGGGAAGCCGCCGCTGCCGTGCTGCAATACGGCAGGGAACGCTTTGCTTTTAAGAAGCTGGCCGCCATCACTTCTCCAGCCAACCATGCTTCTTCGAGGCTGCTCGAAGAATTGGGGTTTACACTGGAAAAGCTGACGGTGCTAAAAGGAGAGACCAGGGAAACCAGGCTGTACGGCTATCACTACCCGGCGGCCACTTAGACAATGCACACTCAACAGAGAGGAATGATCATGAAATCCGCCCTCATCGTCATCGATGTTCAACGGGGCCTGTTTGATGCCGAGCCAAGGCCGGCGGATGCGGACGCAGTGATCTCCCGCATCAACTCGCTGACTGCCAGGGCGCGCGCGGCTGACGTACCGGTCATCTTCGTCCATCACGAAACTGCAGGCGGGGAACTGCAATACGGCACGCCCGGCTGGGATCTGGAGCGGCACTTGCAGGCAGCCCCCACCGACCACCACATCCGCAAAACCACGCCAGATTCTTTCCTGAAGACAGACCTGGAGGAATTGCTGCAATCGATGAATGTAGAAGAACTGGTGCTATGCGGCTATGCGACCGAATTCTGCGTCGACACCACGACACGCCGTTCCGCCGCGCTGGGTTTTCCTGTGACCATCGCCGCCGACGCGCATACCACGCACGACAAGACGCATGCCACGGCCGCACAGATACGCGCCCACCATAATGCCACGCTGGCGGATATCGGAAGTTTCGGGCCGGTGATATCCGCGGTCAATGCCGCGGATATCCGGTTCGGCCCCTAGTGGCTGTATAACGAGGGCTGGCTAGGGATAACCTATAGGAAGCGGTCCAATATCTTGCGGCTGTGCTTGTCGATGTCAAACATGTCGCGGATCAGGTAATGGATGCCGTGATTGTCCGAGATCAGCAAGGATGCACGGCCGCCTATGCGGCGTATGTCTTCATCGCCTTTCAGCACGAATTCGGTATCGCCCCTATCGGTTTTCACATGCCAGGTGCATGGCGTGGCAAAACTGCTCACGCTGACGATCTGCGAGATTTCCGGCATGAACTCGCGCCCGCTCAGTTCTTCGTCCAGCAACAGGCGGTTGGTTTCCGGCAAATCGGACAGGCGGTCTATCCATGCCACCTCTTTGCCATCAGTCAGCACCATGGAGATGCCATCCTGCGGCGCCTGTATCGGGAAGGCACGTACCGGGCTGACGTTTTCATGAACCTGGCCGTCTTCCGTCGTCAGCACCAGGTGGCCGAATGCATTGCGGCTCAGTTGAAAGTTGCTAGTCGCCATTCTTATTCTCCGTCCGCCATTTCTACATCCACATTGCGCGCCTGCGCTTCATACAGGCGGAAATAGGCGCCCTCACGCGCCATCAGGTCGTCGTGGCTGCCCTCTTCTACCACCACCCCACGGTCCAGCACGACCAGGCGGTCTGCCTTGTGCAGCGTGGACAGGCGATGCGCAATCGCAATCGTGGTGCGGCCCTTGACCAGGTTGTCCAGCGCCTTCTGGATTTCTTTCTCGGTTTCGGAATCCACCGATGATGTCGCCTCATCCAGGATCAGGATGCGCGGATTGATCAGCAAGGCGCGCGCAATCGAAATGCGCTGGCGCTCGCCGCCGGACAAACCCTGGCCGCGTTCGCCGACCATGGAGTCATAGCCTTGCGGCAGGCGCAAAATGAACTCATGCGCATGCGCGGCACGGGCTGCGGCAATGATCTCTTCCCGTGTGGCATCCGGCTTGCCGTAGGCCAGGTTCTCTGCAATCGTGCCGAAGAACAGGAAAGGTTCCTGCAGTACCAGGCCGATGTTGCGGCGGTAATCCGCCACCGGGAACGAGCGTATATCCACGCCGTCCAGCATGATGGCGCCTTCGGAGACATCGTAGAAGCGGCAAATCAGGTTGACCAGCGTGCTCTTGCCCGAGCCGCTATGGCCGACCAGGCCTACCATCTCGCCCGGCTTGATCGACAGCGTGATGCCGCGATTGACTGCGCGGTTGCCATAGCGGAAACCAACTTCGCGCAAATCTATCTGCCCCTTGACTTCCTTCAGGTGCACAGGCTGCGCCGGATCGGGAACGCTGGACACGTGGTCCAGGATATCGAAAATCCGTTTTGCGGCGGAAGCCGATTTCTGCGTAACCGACACAATGCGGCTCATCGAATCCAGCCGGCCGTAGAAGCGCGTGCTGTAGGCAATGAACAGCGTCAGCGTACCTACGGTGATTTCACCCTTGGACACCGAAAAGATGCCGAAGCCCCAGACCACCAGCAGGCCCAGTTCCGTCAGGAAGGAAATGGTAGGAGAAAACAGCGACCATACCTTGTTCAGTTTGTCGTTGACCGCGAGGTTGTGCTTGTTCGCTTCACGGAAGCGGGTTGCCTCGCGCTTTTCCTGCGCAAAGGCCTTAACGACCCGAATGCCTGGAATCGTGTCGGCCAGCACATTGGTAACCTCGCCCCAGACCCGGTCTATCTTTTCAAAGCCGGTACGCAGCTTGTCGCGCACGATATGGATCATCCATGCGATGAAAGGCAATGGCGCCAGCGTAATCAGCGCCAGCCAGGGATTGGTGTTGAACAGTATGACACTGGTCATGATGATGGTCAGCACATCGGAAGCAAAGTCCAGCAAGTGCAGCGACAAAAAGACGCAGATACGGTCGCTCTCGCTGCCTATGCGTGACATCAGATCGCCGGTACGCTTGCCGCCGAAATATTCCAGCGACAGCTTCAGTAAATGCTCATAGGTAGCAGTGCGCAGGTCGGCGCCGATGCGCTCGGATACCAGCGCCAGCACATAAGTCTTGGCCCAGCCCAGCACCCAGGCCAGGAAAGCTGCGCCCACCAGCCCTGCCAGATACATGGGCACCAGCTGGGGATCAACCGGTTTTCCGCTCTGGTAAGGAATCAGCACATTGTCCATCAGCGGCATCGTAATGTAGGACGGGATCATGTGCGCGGCCGTACTCAGCAGCATCAGCACGAAACCGGTCAGCAGTTGCCACTGGTAGGGCTTGGCAAAACGCCACAGCCGGAACAGCGTCCATGTGGAAGGCGGAGTGTAGATGACCTTGGTGCAGACCGGGCATTCTTCCTGGTCCGGCTCCAGTACGGCCTTGCAACTGGGGCACACATTCTGCTCCACCGGCTGCACCGGCCTGCCTGTCAAGCGGCTTTGCAGTTGCTCTTTGAACTGGTCCAGCAAACGGATCACCAGCAAATTCTGGCCCAGCGTGAAACGCCAGCTGGCCAGCCGGCCTTTGTCATTCATCAACTCCAGGTGGCCAACGCCTGCATGGTCATGATGTTTAAGCTGCAAGCCGCCGGTGGCGGCATACGCCCAGTCTTTCCATTCCGTCTCGCCGGGCGCCTTGCTCAACAGGCGCTGGTCGGTGACAACGATCAGGCCTTTGACGAAATGCAATTTGATGTCCAGGTCAACCTCTACCGCACTTAAAACGTTTTCCTGTGCGGCAAGTTGTTTTTCCAGGTCCAAACGCCAGCGTTCGGGAAGCAAGTTGAGAGGATGGTCGGGACTTATTTGAGTAGTTGTCATTATTAAACGGGCTTATGCCCGATGTCTGGCCCGGGTAGGGACTGAGATAGTGAAAAATTAAGGGATCCGGCGGCTCTTGACCGTTCCGTATCGCTAACGACCGGCGGGCGAGTCTCGTTGACATGGCACTACAGCAGCAATTTACGGTATTCTATCGAAAGAAAGTAATCAGACCTCAGCCTGACCGGGACGATAAATTGGGTTTGCGCTAAAAGCGCAAGTATACAGTAAGAGTTTCGGGACGTCCTTGTTTCCGCCAAGAAAATTGGCCTGCATTGCCCCTGAAATTCATCTGCGAAGATTTTTTCACCGCAATTGCTGCCGTAGCTTGGGCAAAACGCCGGCAATCAGGCAATCTGCGGGTTTGCATACTGAAAGAAGCTTCTAAAGATTTAAGGGATAGTCGTTTATCAACTATTCTGTTATCAAGAAAATAAATACATGACGACGAAGAAGAAAGACATCGAATTTCTCCGTGTAACACATTTGCGCGGACCGAATATCTGGACCTACCGCCCGGTGATTGAGGCGTGGCTGGATATAGGCGAGCTGGAAGAATTTCCCTCCAATACCCTTCCCGGCCTGTATGAACGGCTGATCGCATGGCTGCCGGGTCTCATAGAGCACCGCTGCGGCGTCGGCGAACGCGGCGGCTTCCTGGAACGCCTGCGCGAAGGCACCTGGTCCGGCCATGTGCTGGAACATGTTGTACTCGAATTGCAAAACCTGTCCGGCATGCGCACCGGCTTCGGCAAAACCCGCTCCACCAGCGAACGCGGCATCTACAAGATGGCCTTCCGCACGCGCCAGGAGCAGGTAGGCCGTGCAGCGCTGAATGTTGGCCGCGACCTGTTGATGGCCGCCATCAACGACACGCCGTTTGACCTCGACGCCAAAGTCGCGACATTGCGCGACATGGTGGACTCGCTTTGTCTGGGCCCCAGCACCGCGCATATCGTCGATGCCGCTACGGAGAGGCGCATCCCATCCATCCGCCTGACGGACGGCAATCTGGTGCAACTGGGCCACGGCGCCAGCCAGCGCCGCATCTGGACCGCAGAAACCGACCGCACCAGCGCGATTGCCGAAAGCATCGCCAGCGACAAAGACTTGACCAAATCCCTGCTGCAATCCTGCGGCGTGCCTGTGCCGGAAGGCAGCCTGGTGCGCAGTGCCGAAGAAGCATGGGAAGAAGCGCAGGACATCGGCCTGCCGGTCGTTGTCAAACCCTATGACGGCAATCATGGCCGCGGCGTATCGCTGAACCTGATGACGCAGGCCGATGTGGAAGCTGCGTACCACCTAGCCAGCCGCAAGGGTGACAGCAAGAGCGTGCTGGTGGAACGCTACATCACCGGCAACGAACACCGTATCCTCGTGGTCGGCAAGAATGTGATCGCTGCCGCCAAGGGCGAAGCGCTGTGGGTCACCGGCGACGGCACTTCCAATATCATTGAACTGGTGGACAGCCAGATCAATACCGACCCGCGCCGCGGCACCGGCGAAGATTCGCCGCTGAATGCGCTGGCGCCGGAAAAAGGCGCAGAAATTATCCTGGAACTGGAAAGGCAGAACCTGACGGCGTACTCCATCCCGGTCGCCGGACAGAAAGTGCTGATTCAGCCGAACGGCAACGTTGCCATTGACGTCACCGATGATATCCATCCCAGCATTGCCTATGCAGCAGCACTCGCAGCGCGCGTGGTCGGTCTGGACATTGCCGGCATCGACCTGGTGGCGGAAGACATTTCGCGTCCGCTGGAAGAGCAGCGCGGCGCCATCATAGAAGTCAACGCCAGCCCCGGCCTGCTCGCGCACCTGAAGCCGGCCGAAGGCAAACCCCGCCCGATAGGCACTGCCATCATCAACCACCTGTTCGCAGATGAAGAAAGCGGCCGCATTCCGGTAGTCGGCGTAACCGGTACGCACGGCACCAGCCTGATTTCCCGCCTAGTTGCCGCAATGCTGCAAATCACCGGCAAGCATGTCGGCGTGGCTTGCGGCCAGGGCCTGTACCTGGATGGCCGCCAGGTCGTCAAGGGCAATTCCATCGACTGGGACGCGGGACAAAGGCTGTTGCTGAACCGCTCCGTACAGGCGGCGGTATTTGAAAGCAATGCCCGCATGATACTGGCCGAGGGCCTGCCTTACGACAAGTGTACTGTGGGCGTGGTCACGGATATGGACGGCCATGAAGACCTGGCCGAGTTTTATATCCACGAAGGCGACCAGATGTTCAACGTCGTACGCACGCAGGTGGACGTGATCCTGCCGCACGGCGCAGCCGTGCTGAACGCCGCCGACGCGCGCGTGGTAGAACTGGCGGAACTGTGCGACGGCAAGGTCATTTTCTACGGCCAGGACCCGGAACTGGAAGCCATCGTCAGGCATCGCGCCGCCGGCGAACGTGTCGTCTTTTTGCGCGATAGCAGCATCGTGCTGGCAAGCGGCACGGAAGAAACCGCGCTGCTGCCGTTATCTTCGCTGAAGCCGGCCAAGGCAGCACAGCCGGAAAGTGTCATCGCAGCGGTAGCCGCAGCCTGGGCGCTGGACGTTACACCAGAACTGATAGGCGCAGGTCTCCGGACTTTCGACTCCAATCCGAAGAAAACGGATTACTGATATTTTTACTCAACAAACTGAAGGGTGTGGCTTTTGCCGTTGACCGGCAGGAGCCTTCCGTAAACAGTGTTAGCAACCAGGTTTTAAAAAGCAGCATCGCCGCGCATCATGGATCATCAAAATGCGACGGCACCAGCGGCTTTTGACAGCATCGATATAGAGGATCAAGTTTTATGGAAGTATCACGCATACGGGCACTGCGAGGCCCCAACCTTTGGAGCCATCATACCGCCGTCGAGGCCATCGTCACCTGCAGCAATGCGGAACTTTCGGTGGGCGACCTGCCCGGTTTTGAGGTCCGCCTGCGTGCCCGCTTCCCCGAGATTAGTCCCCTGCAGCCCACAGGCCACAACGACGCGATCCCCTTGGCGCATGTACTGGAACTGACGACCCTTGGCCTGCAGGCGCAGGCTGGCTGCCCCGTCACGTTCAGCCGCACCACGCAAACACTGGAACCCGGCATTTTCCAGGTTGTGGTCGAATATACCGAAGAATCGGTAGGCCGCCTGGCGCTGGAACTGGCGGAAGCCCTGTGCCGCGCCGCATTGGAAGACAAACCCTTCGACCTCGCAGGTGCGCTGGCACAACTGCGTGACCTGGACGAAGACGTGCGTCTAGGGCCCAGCACAGGCTCCATCGTGCAAGCAGCGGTGGATCGCAATATCCCCTACCGCCGCCTGACCGAAGGCAGCCTTGTGGTATTCGGCTGGGGCAGCAAACAGCGCAAGATACAGGCAGCGGAAATGGACGGCACCAGCGCCATTGCCGAAGCCATCGCACAGGACAAGGAACTGACGAAGAAGCTGCTGCATGCCGCCGGCGTGCCGGTGCCGCTGGGCCGCTCCGTCACCGATGTGGATGACGCCTGGGCAGCCGCCTGCGAAATCGGCCTGCCGGTCGCAGTCAAGCCCAAGGACGGCAACCAGGGCAAGGGCGTGACGGTCAACGTCACCACCCGCGAACAACTGAACGCCGCCTATGCGGCAGCGATAGAGTTCCGCGACGACATCCTGGTGGAACGCTATCTGCCGGGTAATGATTTCCGCCTGCTGGTGATCGGCAACAAGCTGGTCGCCGCCGCGCGCCGCGATCCGCCGCAAGTGGTCGGTGACGGCGTGCATTCGGTGCGCGAACTGGTGGAACAGGTCAACAAGGATCCGCGCCGCGGCAGCGGCCACGCAACCTCGCTGACCAAGATACGCTTTGACGATATCGCATTGGGCAGCCTGGCAAAACAGGGCTACGTGGCCGACTCCATTGCGCCGAAAGGCCAGCGCGTCATTCTGCGCAACAACGCCAACCTGTCCACCGGCGGCTCCGCCACCGACGTGACCGATGACGTGCATCCGGCTGTGGCGGCACGCGCCGTGGCTGCGGCACAAATGGTCGGTCTGGATATCTGCGGTGTGGATCTGGTCGCCGACAGCGTGCTGAAGCCTATCGAAGACCAGAACGGTGGCATCGTCGAAGTCAATGCGGCACCTGGTCTGCGCATGCACCTGTCCCCATCCTACGGCAAGGGCCGCCCGGTCGGCGAAGCGATTGTTTCCGCGATGTTTGAAGACGGTGAAGACGGCCGCATTCCCATCGTTGCTGTCACCGGCACCAATGGCAAAACCACCACCGTGCGCCTGATTGCGCATTTGCTGACAGCCAGCGGCCTGCGCACCGGCATGACCAATACCGACGGCGTCTACATAGAAGGCCGCCAGATCGACTCCGGCGATTGCAGCGGCCCGCGCAGCGCCAGGAACGTGCTGCTGCATCCCGACGTCGATGCCGCCGTATTTGAAACTGCGCGCGGCGGCGTATTGCGTGAAGGCCTGGCCTTCGACCGCTGCCAGGTTGCGGTAGTCACCAACATAGGCTCCGGCGATCACCTGGGCCTGAACTACATCACTACCGTGGAAGACCTCGCAGTACTGAAACGCGTGATCGTGCAAAACGTTGCCGACAGCGGCGTTGCTGTGCTGAATGCCGCCGACCCCATCGTTGTCGGCATGGCTGCCAATTGCCGTGGCTCCGTCACCTTCTTCGCCGCCGATATACAGCTCCCTGAAATGGCTGCGCACCGGGCCCGCGGCCATCGCGTGGTCTACGTCGAGGGTGGAAACCTGGTCGCGGCCCAAGGCAAGGCCAGGCATATCGTCCCGCTGGCGGACATCCCGATTACCCGTAACGGCAGCATAGGCTTCCAGGTAGAAAACGTGATGGCGTCAGTAGCCGCCGCCTGGGGCGTGGGCATAGAATGGGATGCCATTCGTGCCGGCCTGAGGTCGTTTGCCAATGAAAGCGACAATGCACCGGGCCGCTTCAATGTATTTAATTACCGCGGCGCCACGCTGATTGCCGACTATGGCCACAATCCGGACGCCATCCTGGCGCTGGTGCGCGCGGTAGAAAGCATGCCGGGCAAACACCGCTCCGTGGTCATCAGCGGCGCCGGTGATCGTCGCGACCAGGACATCCGCCAGCAGACGGAAATTCTCGGCGATGCGTTTGACGATGTAGTGCTGTACCAGGATCAATGCCAGCGCGGCCGCGCCGATGGCGAAGTAGTCGCGCTGCTGAGGCAAGGTCTTGCCAATGCGCGCCGCACCAAGCTGGTGGATGAGATCAACGGCGAATTCATCGCGATTGATACCGCGATGGACAGACTGTCGGAAGGCGACCTGTGCCTGATCCTGATCGACCAAGTGGAAGAATCGCTGGCGCACATTGCCAAACGGATTGCGGAAGCGCAGCCCGCCTCTGCCTGAGTGGCGACAGCATCACGCTGATAGTACATCGCACTTGCAGCACAAAAAAAATGCCGGGCTCAGTTCATTCACGAGTCCGGCATTTTTCATTCATGCAGCGGTTCACGCAAAAGTTCAGCGACCATGCATCGCCAGAAAGCTCTCCAGTGCCGGCACGGCCGTGGCGCGCGCACCTGCCAGCGGCAGGTTTTTATCGGTGGAAATATGGCCGTCCACCATCAGCGACAGGTAGCGCAGGCAGCATACCCGCAGGAAAGAAGAAAAATTATCGACGCCGCCGCGATATTCGACCAGCTCGTCATACAGCTTGGTAATCAGTTGGTTGACGTTCATGCCGTCGCGCTCGGCAACTTCCTGCAGCACGTGCCAGAACAGGTTTTCCAGGCGGATAGAGGTGACCGCACCATGCAGGCGGATGGAACGGGCCTTGGACTCATACAGCGCCGGATCGGCTTTGACGAAAATTTCACACATGAAGCACTCCTTGAGGACAGGCTTGCAGGCAGGCTGAAATTATATACCCCTGCTTGCCCGCCCGCCGTCTGCAACGCTACAAGGAGATTTCCGTGCCCAGCAACTTCAGGTATTGCGCTATCCAGGCCGGATGCGCGGGCCAGGCGGGAGCGGTGACGAAGTTGCGGTCGGTTACCGCATCGGTGACGGCGATATCGGCATAGGTGCCGCCCGCGGCTTCCACTTCGGGCCGGCAGGCAGGATAGGCCGAACAATGCACGCCTTCCAGCACGCCAGCCGCCGCCAGTATCTGCGCGCCATGGCAAACGGCAGCGATAGGCTTCTTCGCTTCGGCAAAATGCCGCACCAGCGCAATGACCTTGGGATTAAGCCGCAGGTATTCCGGAGCACGGCCGCCGGGAATGACTAGGCCATCATAGTTGCCGGCTTCCACCTTGTCGAAATCATGGGTGATGTTGAAACGGTGGCCGGGCTTTTCGGTATAAGTCTGCTGCCCTTCGAAATCATGGATAGCCGTGGCAACGTAGTCGCCGGCTTTCTTGTCCGGGCAGACCGCATGCACATTGTGGCCCACCGCCAGCAGCGCCTGGTAAGGCACCATGGTCTCGTAGTCTTCGACAAAATCGCCGACCAGCAATAAAAGATTTTTCGCAGCCATGATATCTCCTGTATGTTTTTAGGGAAATACCATTGTTCATCCGATCTCGACGCGGCGGGTAATTGCCGGTTACTACATCGGGCTTTGTTATATCATGGGATTGCCAAGACGCAAGCTACCATGCTTTAATTTAACGATCCGCCAACGCCAAATACCAGATACAGATCATGAAACGCGTACTCTTTATCTGCAGTCGCAACAAATTGCGCAGCCCCACCGCCGAACAGGTTTTCGCGCGCTGGCCGGACGTGGAAACAGACTCCGCCGGCTTGGCCGACGATGCGGTGGTGCCGCTGTCCGGCGACCAGCTGGAATGGGCCACGCTGATAGTGGTCATGGAGGAAGCGCACCGCAGAAAGCTGAACCGCCAGTTCGGGCGCCATCTGAAGGGCGAGAAAATAGTTTGCCTGGGAATTCCGGACAACTATACGTTTATGCAACCTGAGTTAATTACCCTGCTGGAATCGCGGGCCGGCGGGTTATTGAAATAACACGCCAGCGCTGCAGCTACCTGCCGGCCAGCGACGCAATATTGTCGTGGCCGCCCGGTCCGAAAATTTGCTCTTTCAGATGCCCCAACTGGTCGCGCACCTGCGCTGCCTTTTCGAACTCCAGGTTTTTCGCATGGTCCAGCATCAGCTTTTCCAGGCGCTTGATTTCGCGGCCTATCTGCTTCTCGCTCATCATTTCATACTTGGCATGCTCTTGCGCCACGGCCAGTTCTTCCCGGGCTTCCTGCGGGCTATAGACGCCGTCGATCAGATCCCTGATCTGCTTCTTGATGCCGACAGGCGTGATGTTGTTGGCCAGGTTAAAGGCGATCTGCTTGTTGCGCCTGCGCTCCGTTTCATCGATGGCCTTGCGCATCGAATCAGTGATCTTGTCGCCATATAAAATCGCCATACCGTTCAGGTTACGCGCTGCCCGCCCTATCGTCTGTATCAGGCTGCGCTCCGAACGCAAAAACCCTTCCTTGTCCGCATCCAGAATCGCTACCAGCGATACTTCGGGGATGTCCAGCCCTTCGCGCAACAGGTTGATGCCGACCAGCACGTCAAAGGTGCCCAGGCGCAAATCGCGGATGATTTCTACCCGCTCCACTGTATCAATGTCGCTGTGCAGATAGCGGACCTTGACGCCGTTATCGCCCAGGAACTCGGTCAGCTGCTCCGACATGCGCTTGGTCAGCGTCGTCACCAGCACGCGTTCATTCTTTTTGACGCGCATGCTGATTTCAGACATCAGGTCATCCACCTGCGTCATCGCAGGACGCACGATGATCATCGGGTCCACCAACCCGGTAGGCCGCACTACCTGCTCCACTACCTGGTCGGAATGCTTGTTCTCGTAATCCGCCGGCGTGGCGGAGACGAATACCGTCTGCCTCAGCTTGCTTTCAAATTCCTCAAACTTCAGCGGCCGGTTATCCAGCGCTGAGGGCAGGCGAAAACCGTAATCCACCAGGTTGGTCTTGCGCGCGCGGTCGCCGTTGTACATGCCGTTCAGCTGGCCCGTCAGCACATGCGATTCATCGAGAAACATCAAGGCATCGGCCGGCAGGTAGTCCACCAGCGTCGGCGGCGGCTCTCCCGGTTGCGCGCCGCTCAGGTGACGCGAATAGTTTTCGATGCCCTTGGTAAAGCCGATCTCGGTCATCATTTCCAGGTCGAAGCGGGTGCGCTGTTCCAACCTCTGTTCTTCGATCAGCTTGTTCTCCTTGCGGAACCATTCAAGGCGGTCGCGCAGCTCATCCTTGATGGTCTCGATGGCCCGTAACACGGTCGCGCGCGGCGTCACATAGTGGGAACCAGGATAGACGGTAAAGCGCGGAATCTTTTGCCTTATGCGGCCGGTAAGCGGGTCGAACAGCTGCAGGTTCTCGATCTCGTCGTCAAACATCTCTACCCGCACTGCCAGCTCGGCGTGTTCCGCCGGGAAGATGTCGATGGTATCGCCGCGTACGCGGAAGGTGCCGCGGCCGAAATCCACTTCATTGCGCGAATACTGCATCTGGATCAGGCGCGCGATCACATCGCGCTGGCTGACCTTGTCCTTGGCCCGCAAGGTCAGGATCATCTGATGGTATTCATTGGGATTGCCGATACCGTAAATCGCCGAGACGGTGGCGACGATGATGACGTCGCGCCGCTCCATCAGCGACTTGGTGCAGGACAGGCGCATCTGTTCAATATGTTCATTGACCGCGGAATCTTTTTCAATAAAAAGATCACGCTGTGGCACATAGGCTTCGGGCTGGTAGTAGTCGTAGTAGCTGACGAAATATTCGACGGCATTGCGCGGAAAAAACTCGCGGAACTCGCTGTACAGCTGCGCCGCCAGCGTCTTGTTGGGCGCAAAAATAATCGCAGGCCGGCCAAGGCGTGCGATCACGTTTGCCATCGTATAAGTCTTGCCGGACCCGGTCACACCGAGCAGGGTCTGGAAGAACAGTCCGTCTTTTATGCCCTCCACCAGTTTGTCGATCGCCTGCGGCTGATCCCCCGCAGGCGGGAACAGCTGGCATAGCTGGTACGGCGAATCGGGGAAAGTCACGAACTTTGCCTCGTCGGCATTGCTGGAAACTTCTGATAAATCAGCCATTTAGTCTTACCTTTGCTAAAATACGCTTTGGAATGTGGAACCTCTGATTCATTTCAGATTTATCAATCTGCTGCACAGGGCTATGTTTGGTCTGCGAATTTACAAGATTCGCTGCTTTATGAAGTACGGTTACCTGCTTGCATGACAAGGGCAGGAGCCGCCTCTGCAAATCATTGTTCCCGCAATCAGGACAAATCCTCTATCTGCCCGGGCTGGAGATACGCACTGCCCGCTGCACTCTTGGAAACCGGCAATACTAGACTCATTTCTAGCCTTTTTAGCATTATATCAACCGCACCACTAGATAATTTTCCATACTATCACGATGAACGCTCCTCTTTCCTCCCCCTTGTTTTCAGCCATCGAAATGGCTCCACGCGACCCGATCCTGGGCATCACTGAAGGTTTCAATGCCGATAAAAACCCTGCCAAGGTCAACCTGGGCGTAGGCGTTTATTATGATGATAATGGCAAGGTCCCTCTGTTAGCGTGCGTACGCAAGGCGGAAGCCATTCTGATGGAAAAACTGGCGCCGCGTACCTACCTGCCCATCGAAGGCCTGGCAGCGTACGACAAGGCAGTGCAAGAACTCGTATTTGGTGCCGACAGCGCCGTAGTTCAAGAGAAACGTGCGGTCACCGTACAAGCCATCGGCGGTACTGGCGCACTGAAGATAGGTGCCGACTTCCTGAAACGCTTCTCGCCGGATTCACAAGTATGGATCAGCGACCCGAGCTGGGAAAATCACCGCGCATTGTTTGAGTCAGCAGGCTTTGTCGTCAACAACTATCCGTACTACGATGCAGCTACCCGAGGCGTCAATTTCGCCGGCATGCTGGACGCGTTGAAAACCATGCCAGGCGGCTCCATCGTACTACTGCACGCCTGCTGCCATAACCCGACAGGCGCCGACCTGACAGACGACCAGTGGACCGAAGTGATCCAGGTGGTCACCCAGCGCGGTCTGGTTCCTTTCCTGGATATGGCCTACCAGGGCTTCGGCGACGGCATCGAATCCGACGGCAAGGTAGTACGCCGCTTTGCCGAAGCCGGCGGCGCCCTGTTCGTGTCCAACTCCTTCTCCAAATCCTTCTCGCTGTATGGCGAACGCGTAGGCGCGCTGAGCATCGCCGCAGCCACTGCGGAGGAAGCCTCCCGCGTGCTGTCTCAACTGAAACGCGTGGTCCGCACCAACTACTCCAACCCGCCTACCCATGGCGGCCAGGTCGTGGCTACCGTGCTGGCAACGCCGGAACTGCGCGCACTGTGGGAAGAAGAACTGGCCGGCATGCGCGTCCGCATCCGCGAAATGCGCCAGCTGTTCGTGCAGCAATTGAAAGAGAAAGCACCGGCGCATGATTTCGATTTCGTCATCAAGCAGCGCGGCATGTTTTCTTATTCCGGCCTGACCAAAACCCAGGTAGAAAAACTGCGCGACGACAACTCCATCTACGCCGTAGACACAGGCCGCATCTGCGTCGCTGCGCTGAACAGCAAAAATATCAATACCGTTATTGACGCGATCGCCAAGGTCTTGTAAGCCGATCTGGCCGCAGTTCCGGCACAGCTAAACCGGAGCCGCGGCCATGCAAAAAATTCTTCCATATCAAGAGTTTTCCAGCAAAAAGTTTTTGACAAGAGTAACAAAGCCGCATATAATCTTTGTCTCTGTTCCCTGATAGCTCAGTTGGTAGAGCGACGGACTGTTAATCCGCAGGTCCCTGGTTCGAGTCCAGGTCGGGGAGCCACAGAATTCGCAGCATGTAATACGCAAGAAAAAATGCAGTAAAAAGTTTAACGAAGATCATCATTTCTTCTATTCCCTGATAGCTCAGTTGGTAGAGCGACGGACTGTTAATCCGCAGGTCCCTGGTTCGAGTCCAGGTCGGGGAGCCAAATTAAAAAGCACTTAGATTAATCATCTAAGTGCTTTTTTGTTTTGGTTTTTATCTTTTGTCTTCGTAGAGCGCCACCATGCTCGCGTGATGGCCGACATGGGCATACTGATGTCGAACTGGCTAACAAAAACGTACACTCATATTTTTGCATACAAACCATCCGGATAGCGTTGACGAGCCATCGATAAAACCTTCCAAAGAATGCACTATGCGAACTTTGGCATTTAGAAGATTCAACATATCCTCATTTCAATAATTCGCTTAATTTTTTTATTCCTTCAACCTGTATCGCCATCGAAATCACGGTATCCAGGACGATGACATTGTCTACATCCCTGTACGGCAGCTTGACGTGCACTTTCTTATCATTCGCCTTGGCAAGGTAGAAGCAGCCATCTGCCGCCCACATAACTACCTGAAGCCAGGGCACGAAAGTAATTTTGTTTTTAGCCATCAGTCGATGCGTGATTACCGTAATACCCTCGTCCTGGACAATAGCGTCGCCGAACTGGATGCGCTTACCTTGCTGCATCGCGATAAGAAAATTTTCCGTCATGCGCGCGCCTATGGCCTGCGAAAGCACTTCGGCAAATTGTGAGTAGATTTTATAGTTGCTGAATACAGCAACTGCTTCAGAACTTTCATCTCCGAAAGCAACAAAGAAAACAGGGCGGTTGAAGTTAAACAGGCTGCGACCGGTATATCCCCTGCGAAAGCGGGTAATTTCATTGAGCTTGTATTTTTTTTTGCCCCAGCTTAGCTCCCCTGAAGAAATACTCAGCAATCTTCTGAAGACACCAATTTTGGCGCTATAGCTGATTCCGTCTTCCCCGGCCAAATCCGCTGCTTTTCCAGCTTGTATTTCTCTTTCCGCCTGCTCAAGGGCCACACTATCCTTTGCGAGCCTTTGCATCAATCCCGGTAAACAGGAAAAAGACTCCTTAAGCAGGCTGAAAAGGCGCACGGCGCTGTCCTGCATGTCATGCTCGTTAAACAGTTCGACGGCAAGGACGTGAATCTGGTACGTCACTTCCTCGCTTTCCTTGTGCTCTTTACCGCTGGAACTGGCGCTATACTGCAAAGGCCGTGCTATATAATCCCAATTGCGCGCCACGCGCTGCAGCTCGTCGACAAACCGGTTTATTCCAGCCTCTCCATAGCCGGAGAAATCCCGGATGGCCTGGATGAGTTTCTGGATGTTTTCTTTTTCCTTGTTCAGAAAATTTCGGCTTTCGGCTTCGTAACTGGTGACAAGCTTGTTGATCAATGGCCTCGCTTTCTTCAGGCCATGGCCGGTCGCGCTATCAACTAACTTAGTCATGATGTCAATCAGCGAATCAGTGGGAAACCGGCTCAACGTCTCACTCATCGCTTGATGAAAATAAAACTTGCGCTCCTCCAGCCCCTCTTTCAATTCTTCCGCGGTGCTGACTTCAGTGAATTCCGCCATCCGGCGATCTGCGTTGATATCCGCTCTGACATCTTCCAAGTCAATGGTTTCGACAATATGAGCCGTCTTTTCGATGTGGTTCACCACGTCAGCGGTCGGGAACCGTGAATCTATCTGTTCAAAGGCGGCAACTATCAGATTGGCATATGCCAACGAAGGCAAGTTTTTTTCAATGCGGACAGACGAAGGATCTCGTATAAGCAAGTCTAATAATTGAACCGCTTTGTCAGCAGGAACACCTGGCAGCCACGCCATTTCAAAGTGCAGGCGGCTGCGCGGATCCGAAAGAACGGCTCTGGCCTTTTGGCAAACCTCGCTCCCCAGCTCATGGGATTTTTCTTTTGCCAAAGCATCAATCCGTTGCTGTCTATCTCGCGGACTCGCGTCCAATAGCCAAAACGGATTCCTATGCAGCGAGCTCCCCTTGCCTGCGGGTAGTTCGACGTATTTTGTCGGAGACGCTCCAAGGTGCACGCCAGAGGCAGATACACGCACAGGGACTGTAGACACTATCCCATCTGGTGAATACCTAAGTATTTCCGGGCCCTCGCTTTGCCCTTCTTCAATATCCAGAACCTGCTTCAGGTACAGCGTGCCTCCACAATCTGCATGCATATATGTATCTCCGGCATCGTTGGCACCGGAAGCCGGCAACGCATCGACGGCATGCCCGCAATTGAGGCAGTTGCCCTGCCTGCGGGCATGGCTTGTCGCCCATTCTTTCCATAGCTGCGCATACGCGACGTATTTTTCGGCGAGCTTTTTTAAAGCAAGCGTATATCGATCAAACCCGCCCTCACCCGAAAGCAGTTTTTGATAGCTTGCAACCTGCTTTTCGATATCAGACAAAGACGGAATACGCTCAGCCTGTGTCAGCAACTGACAATGCTCGCACCACGCCTGCCTTCTCAAGAGCGGCGCTATGCGGTCCTGGCCAAATTCATAAACGCGGGCCACAAACCGCACTTCCGGGGAAAATTCAGCACAAGTGAAATCGCATTTGGAACAGTTATAGTGATGAATAGCAGTCATGGGCAATCGTATTATTTTTTACCGGATTGGGAAGCAGACTAAGGATCGGCACAACGCAGACAAATAAAGTAACCGATACATTTTTATTTACTACGCTGTTTCGACCTCGGCAGATCAGAAAAATCAATGGCGTGCGGTGCGAAGGCTGCCAGTGCATCTGCTGCAAAAGCCTGCCGCTGCCGCTCAACTTCCTCGGCAACAATTCGCAACTCTGACTTACTATACAAATAGTTAAGGCAGCGGCTGTTGTACGCATCAACATAGGTATTAAAAAGATCAACCGTCTCGCGGTTGGGCATCGCCAGTGGCAAGCCAGCCTCAATTCTGATTTTTAGAATCAGGCAGTATCTGAGCTGCGATTTTGAAAGCTCATGCCCCGTCCCGATGGGAGCCAGCTCTACCTGTAAACCGTGGGCATCAAAAGGCAGCGATGGTGCCTGCTTCCTTACAACCGGTACAACTGGTACAGTCGGTACAGTCGGCACGGCAGCAGGCTTATTCGCAGGCACAGCATTTTCCCCGGCACTTGACATGCCAGAAGAGTTTTTGATGGAGTACATAAAATCGATTGCCGTATACACCACCCATATAAGCACCACAGCGCCAATGCTGAAGATCACCAGCCCGCCCAGGGACCGAAAAAATAGCTGCAGCCGCACGGTGCCATTCGCTTCATGTACAAGCCTGGTATCCGGCCATCCGGCCTCGCTCCTGCCCTGTTTCGGCATAGCCTTCGCCGGGGCAACGGCAATGTTCAAATCGGACGCCATCGCAGACAAGCCGGCAAACCCTCTCAAGGGCTTTTTGTCGTTCTCAGCAGTCAAGCGAATTCCCCTTTTGTTTTTTGGTTGATGCATCCAATGGGAGTTGCGGCCATATGCTTAGGACGTCAGGAATATCTTTGGACATGTTCAACTCTACAGATTAGATAAGGCTTCAATGGATCATTCTTGGCATTAAAAATTTACTCGCAGGAGCCTCTGAAATAGTAATCCCTGACCTTATTTACGATGGCTACTCGTGGCTTTATTTACAAGAACGGCCTGGTTCACTCTGGCCGACCGCATCCCAATCGCCAAGCAGCGCGGATGAAAGCAAGCCCCGGTACGATCTAAGGTAGCAAGTGTATTTTTTAAAATCATTTTCTTGCCAGAAGGAGTTATCAGAAGCGCCAGCCTTCAGAAATAATATAATGCAAACATTTCAAATAAACAATAGTTTTTAAGGAGAAATGATGTTTTTATTATTAAGATCGTCAATTTCATACTTTGACGGGCGCCAAGGCGATACTTGCCAAAAGGTCTTACTGTGCGAGATGATGCGAAGTTATATAGGCAGCCGCAAATGATCGCTTGCGCGCGGCGACACTAACAATGCAATGCATATTCCAAAGCACTCAATGAAGCCAATTTACGTGACCGAGCCGGCCCTGCCGCCGCTGGAAGAATTCATCCCCTATCTGCAACAGATCTGGGACAGTAAGACCCTGACCAATGGCGGGCCCTTCCATCAGCAGCTGGAAAGCGCGCTGTGCGAATATTTGGGCGTCAAGCACATTGCATTGTTCACCAACGCGACGATTGCGCTGATCACGGCATTGCAGGCGCTGCGCATTACCGGCGAAGTGATTACCACCCCCTACTCTTTTGTCGCAACAGCGCACTCGCTGTTGTGGACCGGGGTGAAACCGGTGTTTATCGATATCGATCCAGTGACGCTGAACATGGATCCGGACGCTATCGAAGCAGCCATCACGCCTCAGACTACCGCCATCATGCCGGTGCACTGCTACGGCCACCCCTGCGATGTAGAGCGCATCCAAAAGATCGCCGATACTTACGGACTGAAGGTCATTTACGACGCGGCGCATGCGTTTGGCGTGCAGAACGATAGCGGCAGCATCCTCAACTATGGTGACCTGGCAGTGCTCAGCTTCCACGCAACCAAGGTGTTCAATACCTTTGAGGGCGGCGCCATCATCTGCCCCGATGCGAAGACCAAGCAGCGTATAGACCACCTGAAGAATTTCGGCTTTGTCGATGAAGTGACTGTGGTCGCGCCGGGCATCAACGGCAAGATGAGCGAATTCAATGCGGCGCTAGGCCTGTTGCAGTTAAAGGGCATACAGGGCGCGCTGGAAAAACGCAAGGTGATCGACGCACATTACCGCAATGCACTGGCGGACGTGCCAGGCATCTATTGCGTGCCCGGCGCCGGCGAGAAGGTCGCCAACTACGCCTATTTCCCTATCATGGTAAAACCGGAATACCCGATGAGCCGCGATGCGCTGTACCAGAAGCTGCGGGACAACGGTATTTTTGCACGCCGTTATTTCTATCCGCTGATCAGCGATTTCCCCATGTATCGCGGGCTTCCTTCGGCGGCGCGCTCCGGGCTGCCGGTGGCGCGCGAAGCCGCGGATCAGGTAATCTGCCTGCCCATCTATCCCACACTGGAATTGGCCGACCAGGAAAAAATCATCTCCGTGATTCGCGGAAACTGATATGGCAAACCGTCTATTGCACATTGGCGCTGCAGCCTCTGCTACGCCGGGTTTTATCAGCGTAGGCCAGTTTCCCGGTGCGGAAGTACCCTGCGACGTGACGCAGGGCCTGCCTTTTGCAGACAGCTCTGTGGACGGCATCCATTGCGAGCATTTCATTGAAACGCTCAGCCAGGCACAAGGCTTGGCTTTGCTGCGAGAATGCAGGCGCGTGTTGACACAGGAAGGCCTGTTGCGTATCGATACGCCTGATCTGGATACGATTATCGCTACCTACGTGGCAGCAGATTGGCAAATGCAAGGCGGGGCCGGCGAAAGCAGCGCGGACAGAGGATGGCTGGGCAGCCGCTCTGAGTATCTTGACGAGCAAATACGCGGCCACGGCCGGCAACGGCTTTACAATGCGGAGGATCTCCGCCGTGCAGCCCAATTTGCGGGCCTGGATGGTGGGGTACGTCACGACAGTGGCACCGGAAGCCTGGCGATGGAATTTTCGGCAAGAAAACATCCCCTCGATACCGAACCCTTGGTAAGCATTGTTATTCCAGGCTACAGGGCCAGGTATTTTGGGCCGGCAATTGCCAGCGCCCTGAACCAGACTTACCCGCACATCGAAATTCTGGTGCTGGACGATAGCGGTAACGACGACATCTACCAGCTTATCCAGGCAAGCGGCGCTCCGGACCGGATACGCTATCTGAAAAATACGCCGCGCCTGGGCGAGGCGATGAGCCTGACTCGCGGCATATCCGAAGCACGCGGCCAGTTGATCAAACCGCTGTATGACGACGATTTCCTTTTGCCGGATTGTGTGGAGCGCATGGTGGCCGGAATGCAAAAGTGCCCCGCCGCGAATTTACTGATCTCAAGGCGCTTTACCATCAATGCAGCCGGGGAGCGAATAGAATCACAAGCCATCTCGGTAGCTACTGCCAGCTGCGAAATCAGCGGACTTAGCCTGGCCGCCTTTACACTCGCGACAGGACGTAACTTCATCGGGCCGCCATCATCAGTCATGTTCCGCCGCGATGATGCGCTGACCATACCGGAATGCGTCATGACTTTCGCAGGAACGCCGATGTATGGTGCTGGCGATGTGGCAATGTATATGAACTTGCTCAGCAGGGGCGATGTCGTATTTCTGATGGATATGCTGAGCGAGTTCCGCATCCACGATGACCACACTTCCAGCGACCCTGCCATTTTTCCGCAGGAACGCAGAAGCTGGATCAACCTGAAACATCACGGGCAAAGGCTGGGCTTGATCCCCGCCGACGCCAATATCAAGATCAAGCGCGCAATCTGACTGGATCCGCTATTGCGGCGCACTCTCCGCTTTCCTGAGCGTGCGCCACAGTACCTCTTTCCAGGCCCCGCTAGCCGCCTGTACGCTGTGCGACAAAGCCATCGCAACGGTATTTTGCTGGCCCGCCCGGCGCACATCGGCACCATTGCTACTGCACCATTGCATCGCCGTGCGGAAGGCTTCAGTCGAGCGCTCGACCAGTAAGCCCTTCTGCCCGGACTCTTCCTGACCGATGAGCAGACTGTGATTTTCACCGCGCACACTGACAGGGAAGACCCCGCAGGCCATCGATTGCATGAGTAGAGGCAGATGCGGCTCAGCATCAGACAAAATCAACAGCACATCAATCGATTGAAAAAACTGCGCCATGACGTGCGGCGATTGTCCGGGCTCGGCAATGGCGACCTTGATGTCCTCGCCCATGGCCGGGATCAACAGATCGAAAACCTCCTGTTTGTTATGGTTGACATTGCCCACCCAGCCGAACAGCACCGGGCCGCTACGATAGGCATCGGCCTTGGCCTCGGCCTTATACACAGCAAAATCGACGCCCGCCTCGCCATGGCTGATATCGTGGCTGGCAGCATACCGCGCCACAATCTCCTGCGAGGAAGCGATATAGCTTGCAGCATTGTCCGGCGTGAGGTCCGGCGGCGCACCCGCATCAAGGTAACGCACGCGCCGCTGCGGCGACATGCCCCACTCCTTGGGCAAGCTCTCGCGTCCGGAAAAATCCAGCACGATATCGATGCCGGGACAGGACAGGTCCGGTTCCTCCTGCGCATACACTATTTGCACACGAAAATCACTGCCCAGCTCATGCGCCAGCTTCGCTACCCAGCCTCCTTTTGGATCACCGCGCTTGTCCATCAGCACGCCAAGTGCCGGACGGCCCGGCGCCGGTTTTTCTACGGCGCCACTGAAAACCGCGTCGCTTGCCTGGCTTTGCCGATTTTGACTCCCAAGCAAGAGCGCTTGCCTTATCGTTGTCTGCGCCGCCTGCATGCGGGCGGCCAGCTCCGGTCCGGGAACAAATTCACGCTGCAGCTGGCCATGTTCTATCAGGTCCGTCCATCCGCGCAGTACCACCGGCCATGAATAACATTGTTCCCAGTGAGCATAGCTGATCTGCCCCAGCTCGCGGCGGATGGCGGGATAATCTGCCAGTACGCGCAGCGTTTGCTTGAAATCCTTCAGGTCGCAAATCTGCCCTCCCAGATGGTCATTGGCGGCGCCGCATTGCGGCGTGGCCAGCCAGGGTTTGCTGTGCGACATCGCTTCCAATAAGGTGATCGGAGAGCCTTCGCCGTGCGATGCCAGCACAGCGACATCGCAGGCCTCCATCGCCGCCGATATCCACTCCGGCGGCAGTCCGGGAATGAATAAAATATCAGGCCGCGTTGCCAGCTTTGCCTGCACCGTGCTGACGCAATCGGCCGCCCCGGTCAGGTTGCCTATCATGACCAGCTGCCACGATGCAGGCAGATCAGGCAATGCATCGATCAGGCCCACATGGTTCTTGACCCAGTACAGGTTTGCCACGTGCAGGATCATGAAACGGTCTTCGGGAATGCCGAACTGGCGGCGAAAATCGCCCGCCGGCGCCATCTGGCTGACTGCGTTCGGCAAGTAGACCGGCTCTATGCCGGCTCCCTGCATATAGCGGGTATCGGGGCCGCTCCTGGTCATTACCAGCGCGGCATCGGCCGCCTTCAGGATGGCCGTCAGGCGACCGCTGAAATCGGCATTGTCCTTCCAGCGGGCATAGCCGTCTTCATTGATGATGGGCTGGATAAAAACGCTGGTCTGAGGCGGTGGATCCAGGCCCTCCACGCTCCAGACGATATTGCCCAGCGGATCCTGGATCAGGATACAGGCGCCGAATTCGCCGGAAGCCACCGCATTACGTATCGCCAGAGAAAACTCAGGCGCGTTGACGCTGGCAATTCTTACCCCATTGTGAACATCGCTGGCGCGGCCAGGGAACATCAGCGTCATCACGGTGACACTGTATCCAGCGCGCACCAGTTCGCTGCTCAGCTGGCCCATGCTGACCTCCAGCCCGCCTATGGAAGGCCAGAAGTGGCTACAGACGATCAGTACGTTCTTGCTAACAGGGAGCGCGATAGGCATTGCGGGATTCTTATATCTGGGTAAGATTGACGATGAGGATATCATCGCGCGCCGGCACAGGCAATTTTTGCCCGTCTGCAGAGCCGGAGATTTGCGGCGGCGCGCAGATTATCCGGTAAACTATGCGACGGCTAAAGCAGGCTTTATCTTGATCAATGAAAGTATCATCCATGGAGTGCAGCATGTTTACCATTATCGTTCCTACCCACGATCGTCCGCTGCTGCTGCGCCGCACTTTGCAATCGCTGGTCGCGCAAACGTACAAGGATTTCACGGTGGTGATCGTCGCCGATTCTTCCGCCTATCTACCCCCTTATGAAGAACTGGCGCAGCTGGCCGACCGCTATGTGTACCTGATACGCGGCAGCGGTATTGGCGGCCCGGCGGAGAGCCGCAACATGGGCCTGGATATTGTCCGGTCAAAGTATGTGATCTTCCTGGATGACGACGATACCTTCGAACCGGGCCACCTGCAATCGCTGGCTGACGGCATAGGAAACACATCTCCGGACATCCTGTTTTGCGACTTCAAGATCCGCAATGAAGACCGCACGGTATCGCCGCCGCAGCACCTGTCTACTGTCGATGTCTCGATTGCCGACGTGACGCAAGACAGCGTCTATGTGCGCAACCGCATTCCCAATAGCTGCCTGGTTTACGATAAAAGAGTGGTCGCCCCTATCAGATACGATACCGGCCTGATCATCTATGAAGACTGGGATTTTTTGCTGGATTGCCTGAAAGGAAAAAAGCTGGGCTACCTGCCTGTGAACTCGGTTGTCATCCACAAGAGCGGCGCCACTGCCCCGGAAAATATGCGCCGGGGGAATACGCATGATGAGAAAATTGTCGAGGTCATGCTGCTGCTGTACAGCAAGCACGCTGCGCCGAACCAGGAAACGCGGCTTGCCCGGCAGACGCTGCTGGCCGGCGCCGGCGTCGACCTCCCGATAGAGCATTTCTGACGCAAGCGGCTAACGCCGTGCAGCCTGCATAAAATGGAAACGGGCCGTATACGGATACGGCCCGTTTGATTTACTGCCTTGCATCGCTCACGCGATGCAATACCCATCCAGCTTATTGCTTGTTGGGGATATCGACGCTGTCTTTGACTTTGGCATTTGCCTTGGCTTCCGCCTTGACTTCAGCGCGTGTCCTGCCGCTGTTTTTGTCGCCTTTTTTCACTGGCAAAGGATCGAGGTCGAGATTCTTGTCGAGTTCGCCGGACTTGCGCGCTGTTTTGACGTCGTCTTTCACTTCCGCGCGGGTATTGCCGGAACCTTTGGCTGCTTTTTTCGGCAATTCAGGCACGTCCACGTTTTTGTTCAGTTCCCCTGACTTCGCAGCAGCCTTGGTTTCCGCTTTGACTTCGGCCCGTGTCTTGCCCGCTTTAGCGCTGGCAGAAGCAGGGCTTGTCGTTTCTGCTGGTGCAGAAGCCTGTGCAAAAGCAGACATACTGAATGCCAGTACGACAGGTGCTACCAGAATCGGCAAAATTCTTTTCATCATCATTCTCCTTTTGTTGAGAGACAAACGCACTCCGTTAGTGTTGAGCACAGACCTTTATATCATAAATACAAAACGGATACCCCACCTCGCAGGGGCACTATGGCAAGTTTGCCACACTAGCTCACGACATTTACAAATTGACACGGATTTTAATTCGTTTGTCGGCGTAAAACCGTCTCGCAGAATAGCCTGATGCGCCTGTCACTCAATGCGGCAATAGCAAATTGCGCGGCAAGCCAGAAATTGAAAAAAGAGGATATGCAACGAGGAAATACAACGGCAACGAACACTCTCCGCATCCACTGCGAAGAGCATAGGCACCGGTGCTTGCTTACCTGGCCAGAAGAGAAAGGATGGACGTCAGTTCGTCGCGGATGGCGAGCAGGTTCATGGGCGGGGCCACGGCATCCAGTTGTGCATCGTTGGCGCTACCGTTAACATGCATGTTCAGCTTGTTGCGGGCGCCATTAATGGTAAACCCCTGCTCATACAGCAACTCGCGGATGCGGCGTATCAGCAGCACTTCATGATGTTGGTAATAACGGCGGTTACCACGACGCTTGACCGGCTTGAGCTGCGTAAACTCCTGCTCCCAGTAACGCAGCACATGCGGTTTGACGCCGCATAGATCGCTCACCTCACCGATCGTGAAATAGCGCTTCGCCGGGATAGGCGGCAACACAAAAGCTTCTATCTTATGTTCGCTCATAGATCAGGTCAGGCGGCATGGGCGAGAGGCTGGTCACCGACGTCGTCCACCATGCCCTTCAGTTTCTGGCTGGCGTGGAAAGTCACAACGCGACGTGCCGTAATAGGAATTTCTTCCCCGGTTTTAGGGTTACGGCCAGGACGTTGCGGCTTGTCGCGCAACTGGAAATTACCGAATCCGGACAGCTTGACTGCCTCGCCTCTTTCCAGCGCATTACGGATCTCGTCAAAGAAGGTTTCCACCATGTCTTTGGCTTCGCGTTTGTTCAGGCCGACTTGCTCAAACAGCAGTTCCGCCAGCTCGGCCTTGGTCAAGGTCGGCAGGTCTTTTTCAGCCTGTGAGCGCGCCTTGGCTTCACGCATCGCACGATTCAAATCTGCATCCAGAACCGATTGAAGCTCAGCGGAAGTCACTTCATTCATTATTTTTAATCCCTACTTGCATATATTTAATTCAGCAACATTCACTACCGTGCCTGTCGCTGAGGCAGCTCCCTGCCTGTGTTTTTAATGATCCCGGCAAAACGAATTTGCTCATTAATTCGGCTTATCGAAACAGCCGGGAATCAAGTCTCCCTCTATCAACGCAATCTTGCAGCACACTTTGCATTTGCAATCGCGATAAAGGCAGCCATTGCCGCTTCCACTTTATCATCTTGCAAGGTACTTTGAGTATCTTGCAAGGTAAAGCGGAAAGCAAGACTTTTTTCGTCATTTTCCAAACCCTTGCCGCGATATTCATCAAATAAAACAACGGCTTGCATGATTTTACACGCTTCACTGGAACTTGCCTCGGCAGCGAACGCATCCAGCAAATCCTGCACGGAAACGGCCTGCTTGACGACCAGCGCCAAGTCGCGTGTGACAGCCTGGAATTTCGCAATATCACGGTACTGCGGCAAACCCAGAGACTGCAATGCCGCGGTATCCACTTCAAACACCACGGGTGCCAGAGGCAGGTCGTATTTCTGCTGCAGGCGCGGATGCAATTCACCTATCACACCGACGGACTTGCCTTCGCACTCGATCAGTGCGGAACGTCCTGGATGCAGGGCAGCGTGTTCAGTCTTAACAAAGCGCAATGCCTTCGGCGCAAACAAGGTTTCCAGGTCGGCTTTCACATCGAAGAAATCGACGTTGCGCGTATCCTGGCCCCATTGTTCATCCGCCACCGGTCCGTAAGCCAGCGCTGCCAGGCGTTTAGGCTGGTCGTAGCCTGCCACTGTCAGCGGGCCGTCCGGTACGTCTGCATTGCGCAGGTATATAGCACCGATTTCAAATACGCGGATACGGCTGACCTTGCGGTTCAGGTTGTACCGCGCGTTGGCAATCAGGCTGCCAACCAGACTCGAACGCATCACACTCATCTGGCTGGCGATAGGGTTCAGCAATTTGATCGGGTTGCTGTTGCCGGCGAAATCTTTTTCCCAGGCCTCTTCAACGAAGCTGTAGTTGATGACTTCCTGGTAATCCAGGTCGGCGATCTGGCGGCGTATCGTGAACAGCGAGCGATGCTCTTCCGGCGCCACGCGCATCGCGTTGGCAGCCACGGGAGGCAAGGCAGGAATGTTTTCAAAACCGTACACACGCGCGACTTCTTCGATCAGGTCTTCTTCAATTTCCAGATCGAAGCGGTACGAAGGCGGCGTCACCAGGAACTCGCCCGGCGTCTGCGCAAATGCCAGTCCCAGGCGGGTAAAAATGTCGGCAATCGTTTCGTCTGTCAGCGGCACGCCGATGACCTTGACGGCGCGCGCAGTACGCAGTTTCACCGCCGGACGTTGCGGCAGGTTGACGATCTGGTCATCCACCGGACCGACCTTGACCTGGCCGGCGCCACCGCAAATTTCCACGATCAGCGCGGTGATGCGTTCGATGTGTTCCACCGTCGTCGCAAAATCTACGCCACGCTCAAAACGGTGCGCTGCGTCGGTGGAGAAGTTGTAGCGGCGTGCCCTGCCCTGTATCGACTGCGGCCACCAGAAGGCGGCTTCCAGGTAGATGTTTTGCGTATCCAACGTCACTGCAGTCGAGTCGCCACCCATGATGCCGGCCAGCGATTCGATTTCCTTGTCGTCGGAAATAACACCCACCCACTCATCGACGCTGACAGTATTGCCGTTCAGCAGTTTCAGCGATTCGCCGGGCTTTCCCCAGCGTATATCCAGCCCGCCATGAATCTTGTCCAGGTCGAATACATGGCTAGGACGGCCCAGCTCCAGCATCACGTAGTTCGAGATATCCACCAGCGCGGAAATGGAACGCTGGCCGCTGCGCTCCAGCCTTTGCTTCATCCAGTCCGGCGTCGGCGCCTTGGCATTGACACCGCGTAGGATGCGTCCACTGAAACGGCCGCACAGGTCCGGCGCAGAAATCTTGACCGGCAGCTTGTCTTGCAGCGTAACGGCAACCTGCTTTTCTTCAGGCATTGTCAGCGGTGTGCCGGTCAACGCCGACACCTCACGCGCCACGCCCAGCACCGAAAGACAGTCAGCCTTGTTCGGCGTCAGCTTGATGGTGAACTTCAGGTCATTCAATTGATAGTAATCGCGGAAATTCTGGCCCACGGGCGCATCGGCCGGCAGGTCCAGCAAACCACCATGGTCTTCCGACAATTTTAATTCGCGCGCGGAGCACAGCATGCCTTGCGACTCAACGCCGCGCAACTGGCCCAGCTTGATTTCAAATGGCTTGCCGTCTTCGCCCGGAGGCAGGATGGCACCCACCATCGCGCATGGCACTTTCATGCCCACACGCACATTCGGCGCACCGCAAACGATGTTCAGGATCGCGCCGGTGCCGGCATTGACCTGGCAGACATTCAACCTGTCTGCATTAGGGTGCTTGGCGATTTCCAGTATTTCAGCGACGACGATATTGGAGAAAGGCGGAGCGACAGGATCAACATCCTCCACTTCCAGTCCTGACATAGTCAGCAAGTGCGCCAATTCATCCGAAGTCATCTTCGGGTCTACCATGGTACGGAGCCAGTTTTCGGAAAATTGCATAATTCAGCCGTGGAAATGTGCTTGATTAAGGTACTTAAATCCAGATCGCGATGATGCAGAGAGACATCCCTGCACCCGCGGCTTTATTTAATTGAATTGTTTCAGGAAGCGCAAGTCGCCTTCATAGAACAGGCGCAGGTCGCTGATGCCGTAACGCAGCATCGCCAGGCGTTCCAGCCCGGAACCAAAGGCGAAACCGATGTATTTATCAGGATCCAGGCCCATATTCCTTACCACGGTAGGATGCACCTGGCCTGAGCCGGACACCTCCAGCCAGCGGCCTTTCAGCGGGCCGCTGCCGAAGGCAATATCAATCTCCGCCGACGGTTCTGTAAATGGGAAATAGGAAGGACGGAAACGTACTTGCAGGTCGTCGGTTTCAAAGAAGGCCTTGACGAAATTCAGGTACACGCCTTTCAGGTCGGCAAAGCTGATATGTTCGTCTATCCACAAACCCTCCACCTGGTGGAACATCGGCGAATGCGTTGCATCGCTGTCCACACGGTAGGTGCGTCCCGGGGCGATGACCTTGATCGGCGACTGGTTCATGCGCGCATAGCGCACCTGCATAGGGCTGGTATGCGTGCGCAGCAGCAGCTGCTTGCCCTGCGTATCCTTGCCATCGATGTAAAAGGTATCCTGCATCGAACGCGCGGGATGGTTTTCCGGGCTGTTCAGCGCGGTGAAATTGGTCCAGTCGGTTTCAATTTCCGGGCCATCGGCCACATCGAAACCGATGGAACGGAAAATTTCTTCCACACGCTGCCAGGTGCGCATTACCGGATGGATGCCGCCCATGCCGCGACCGCGGCCGGGCAGAGTCACGTCGATGGCCTCAGCGTTCAGGCGTGTCTGCATCTGCGCATTGGCCAGCGCTTCGCGCCTGTCGGTCAATGCGTTTTCTATCTGTTCCTTGATGGCATTGATGATCGCGCCCTGCGCCTTGCGCTCATCGGGCGCCAGCTTGCCCAGGCTTTTCATTTGCTCGGTAATCTGGCCGGTCTTGCCCAGGTAAAGCGCTTTCGCATTTTCCAGGGCGGCAGCGTCCTGGGCAGCAGCGAAATCTGCGCGTGCTTGAGTTACGAGATGATCTAAGGGATTCATGCGATTTTTCCCGCTTCGGGGAGCCGAAAACAAAAAGTTGTTGAGAGATTAGCCTGGCCAATCGTGCGCAAGGGTAATTCCGCAACAGCCTCAAGCTGAAAATAAAACGGGGCACAGGAATTAACCTTTGCCCCGCTCACTGATTGCCGTTGCGCCTGAAGCGCAGCGGCATCGAATCACAACAATTACGCAGCCAGGTTAGCCTTAACTTGATTAACAATCGCGGCAAACGCCGGTTTGTCCATCACTGCCATATCAGCCAGGACTTTACGGTCCAGTTCGATGGAAGCTTTTTTCAGGCCGTTCATGAACACGCTGTAAGTCATGCCATGTTCACGGGTTGCTGCATTGATACGGGTAATCCACAAAGCGCGGAATACGCGTTTTTTGTTACGACGGTCACGGTATGCATATTGACCAGCGCGCATGACTGCTTGCTTGGCAATACGGTATACCTTGCTGCGGCGACCACGATAGCCTTTGGCTAAGTCGAGGACTTTCTTATGACGGGCACGAGCTGTAACCCCACGTTTTACTCTAGGCATAGTAACTCCTTAAATATTGAGTATGAGGTTAAGCTGTTGGCATCATGCGAGTAACGGAAGCCATGTTTGAATCATGGACACCGACTGCACCGCGCAACTGACGTTTGTTCTTGGTAGTTTTCTTGGTCAAGATGTGGCGCTTGAAAGCCTGACCACGTTTGACAGTTCCACCCGGACGTACACGGAAGCGCTTTTTGGCGCTGCTTTTCGTCTTCATTTTTGGCATAACACTATCTGTCTGTTACGACAGCTCCACTTTTAACATGATTGTAGGTGGCAACGATTACGATGCACTTGGATGCCTACTCTCACTTGTTGGGCGATGAAATCGGGTCCATCGCCATTTGGACAGTTACGGTTGCCCGTAACGATCACAAATCTTATCTACTTACTTTTTCTTCTTAGGCGCCAGAATCATGATCATCTGACGGCCTTCCATCTTGGGAAACTGCTCTACCTGGCCGTACGGCTCCAGATCCAGCTTCAGACGTTCCAACATACGCATACCGATTTCCTGGTGGGCCATTTCGCGGCCGCGGAAACGCAGAGTAATCTTGGTCTTGTCGCCTTCGTCCAGGAATTTGGTCAGATTACGCAATTTGATATTGTAATCGCCATCATCCGTACCCGGACGGAACTTGACTTCCTTGACCAGAATGATCTTCTGCTTCAGCTTGGCTTCGTGCGCCTTCTTCTGTTCCTGATACTTGAACTTGCCGTAATCCATCAGACGGCAGACAGGAGGCTGCGCAGTTGGCGCTATTTCAACCAGATCAACGTTGGCTTCTTCAGCCAAGCGAAAGGCTTCCGCCAGTTTAACGATGCCAAGGGCTTCATTTTCAACGCCGCTCAGGCGCACTTCTGGCGCAGTAATTTCACCGTTGATGCGATGTGACTTGTCAGTAGCTATTGTAGTTTCCTTCAAAAATTAAATAAATTGGCTGTGCTCTACCGCCTGGCATTATCCGGTCAGGCCTTGGCTTCTATCTCGCTTTTCAAGCGGTCCACCAGGGCATCCAGAGGCATAACCCCCAGGTCCAGATTGCCACGCGTACGCACAGCCACTGTGTTTGCATCCCTCTCCTTATCACCAATCACGATGATATAAGGCAGTTTTTGAACGGAATGCTCGCGTATTTTATAGGTAATCTTCTCGTTACGCAAATCCAAATGCACTCTAAACCCTTGTTTCTTCAGGTTTTCTGCAACAGACCTGGCGTAGTCGGCCTGCGCATCCGAGATATTCAGCACTGCAATTTGCAATGGAGATAGCCATAATGGCATCGCGCCGGCATAATTTTCTATCAAGATGCCGATAAAGCGCTCCATGGAGCCAACAATCGCCCTGTGCAGCATGACCGGCACTTTGCGGGAGTTGTCATCCGATACATATTCGGCATCCAGCCGGCCCGGCATCGAGAAATCAACCTGCATGGTGCCGACCTGCCATGGGCGGCCCAGGCTGTCTTTCAGGTGATATTCAATCTTCGGACCGTAAAACGCGCCCTCTCCCGGCAATTCCTCCCAGCTTACGCCGCATTGGCGCAAGGCGGAACGCAAAGCCTCTTCCGCAGTGTCCCATACCTCATCGGAGCCGATGCGGTTATCGGGGCGCAAAGCGATCTTGATGAAGATCTGTTCAAAACCGAAATCCGCGTACACCTTCATGGCCTGCGGATGGAAGGCAGTAACCTCCGCCAGGATCTGCTCTTCCGTACAGAAGATATGGCCGTCATCCTGGGTAAAACCGCGCACGCGCATGATGCCGTGCAGCGCGCCGGAAGGCTCGTTGCGGTGGCACTGACCGAATTCGCCGAAGCGCAACGGCAATTCGCGGTAGCTGCGCATATTGGAATTGAAAATCTGCACATGGCCAGGGCAATTCATCGGCTTCAGCGCGTAGTGGCGGTTTTCCGATTCTGTGGAGAACATGTTTTCACGGTAGTTTTCCCAGTGGCCGGTTCTCTCCCACAAAGTGCGATCCAGGATCTGCGGACCTTTGACTTCCTGGTAGCCGCAATCCTGGTAGACCTTGCGCATGTATTGCTCCACCTGCTGCCAGATGGTCCAGCCCTTAGGATGCCAAAAAATCAGGCCCGGCGCCTCGTCCTGAAAGTGAAACAGATCCAGCGCCTTGCCCAGCTTGCGGTGGTCGCGCTTTTCCGCCTCTTCCAGCATGTGCAGGTAGGCTTCCTGATCTTCCTTCTTCGCAAACGCTGTGCCGTACACACGCTGCAGCATCTCGTTCTTGGAGTCGCCGCGCCAGTAGGCGCCGGCCAGCTTCATCAGCTTGAATACTTTCAGCTTGCCGGTGGATGGCACGTGCGGACCGCGGCACAGGTCGGTGAAGCTGCCCTCTGTGTACAGCGATACATCCTGGTCTTGCGGGATGGACTCGATGATCTCGGCCTTATAGGCCTCGCCTATGGATTTGAAGTAAGCCACTGCCTCGTCGCGCGGCAATACCTTGCGGGTGACGGGCTCATCTTTTTTGGCCAGTTCCAGCATTTTCTTTTCTATCGCCTGCAAGTCGTCCGGAGTGAATGGACGCTTGTATGAAAAATCGTAGTAAAAACCGTTCTCGATCACAGGGCCGATAGTGACCTGTGCATCCGGGAACAATTCCTTGACGGCGTACGCCAGCAAGTGGGCGGTGGAGTGGCGAATGACGTCCAGGCCGTCCGCATCCTTGTCAGTGACGATGGCCAGGTCAGAATCAATATCGATCAGGTGCGAAGTATCCACCAGCTTGCCGTTGACCTTGCCGGCCAATGCTGCTTTTGCCAGGCCTGCGCCTATGCTGGCTGCTACCTGGGCTACGGTGACTGGCGCCTCAAACTGACGCTGCGAACCATCGGGAAGTCGGACTGAAATCATTTTGCTCTCCATGCCAGCAATGTCTTGCTGAAAAACACTACTCAAAAAATGCGGACGAAAAAAAACGCGGCATAGCCGCGTTTTTTTCAATACATACAGACGAAAAAGAACCCCGACTAGCGTCGCTCACAAGTTGCAGTGATCGTAGTTCGCGGTGTCATAACCATGATGCCTTTCTCGCTCTTATATGTAATGAATTACAAATTAATATTCTGGTGGGCGGTGCAGAATTCGAATCTGCGACCCCTTGGATGTCGACCAAGTATTCTAACCAGCTGAACTAACCGCCCGAAGAACGAAACTATAGCAAAGTTCATCCGGGGGGTAAAGTTTTTTTAGGCAATTTTTTACGAAATATTTAGCAAAACTTCACCGCACACCAGTGCTTGCCGCTTGTTTGCCTGTTTTTTCGGCAAAAATCACGCATGGCAAAAGCATATTTTTTGACGGGCTTTCACCGGGCGTTCACATTAAACGGATACACTAGCGTTCGATCCCGCCAGCAATTTAATTTCTCATGCACGCAAAAACTTCTGCAGACAAAAGCACTGAACTGCATGCGCATCGCCACGGCGACGCCAAGCACCAGCACTTCTTTGAACATCGCAGCCAGGCAGTGCTGGCCTGGGCGCTGGCGCTGACGCTGGGTTTTGCCGTTGTCGAAGTCGTTTTCGGCTTTCTGTCCAACTCGCTGGCGCTGATCTCAGACGCCGGCCACATGGTCACGGACGCTGCAGCGCTTGGCCTGGCGCTGCTGGCGCAAATGATCGCCAAGCGCCCACCCACCTCAAAGAACTCCTTTGGCTTTGGCCGTGCGGAAGCGCTGGCCGCCTTCGTCAATGGCCTGGCAATGCTGGTGGTTGTCGGATGGATTGCCTATGAAGCCCTGCAAAGGCTGTCCCAGCCGGAAACTGTGCAGGGCGGCTCCGTGATGCTGGTGGCCACCATCGGCCTGGTCATCAACATCATCGTTGCATGGGTGCTGTCGCATGACCAGGAAAGCGTCAATACGAAGGCGGCCCTGGTGCATGTAATGGGCGATCTGCTGGGCTCGGTCGCGGCCATTATTTCCGGCGCGGTGATCTACTTCAGCGGCTGGATGCAGATAGATCCGCTGCTCTCCATCTTCGTGTCGCTGCTGATTTTGAAATCGACCTTCGGCGTGCTGATGCAGTCTTATCACTTCCTGATGGAAGGCGTACCCGACAAGATCGACTATGTGCAGGTAGGCCAGGACCTGAAAGCCATAGACGGCGTGCTGTCCGTGCATGACCTGCATGTATGGGAAATGTCGCCGGGTTTTCCGGCACTGATAGGCCATCTGGAAATACGCAACCTGGATATGTGGCCGGAAATACTGGCCAATGTCAAAGCCATGCTGCTGGCCAGCCATGGCATAGACCACATTACCTTGCAGGCGGAGACGCCGCAAATGGCGGACGACCACGAAGAGTGGGTGCATTCGCTGGTGGAAAAGCAGTAGCACATTACTATCGCCAAAAAACCGCGGCATATAGCCCGGATGCAGCCTAGCGTAGTCTGAGGGGTCCACCGCCCTCTCAGTAAGCGCAGGCTGAATGCCCGCCTTGCGGGCCAACCCGGATTGCGCTGCGCTGCATCCAGGCTACTCTGGTGGACTCAGCCTATTGCCGGCGCACCTCTATCACCCCGCTGACCTCGCTGATCACTGTCAACGCCTTTTGCAGTTGCGACGTGCCGCCTATCTCGGCAGTGAACGACATGCGCGCCTGCGACTTGGCGCTCTGCGTATTGACGCCGATGACATTGATCTTTTCGCGAGAGAACACCTCGGAAATATCCCGCAGCAAACCCTGCCTGTCCTGCGCCAGCACGAAGATATCCACCGGATAAACGGTCTCCCGCGTATGGTCGCCCCACGTGGTCTGGATTACCCGTTCCGGCGCCTTGTTGCGCATCTCGGCGAAATTCTTGCAGCTCAGCCGATGGATGGAAACACCCTTGCCGCGCGTGACAAAGCCGACGATTTCGTCCGGCGGCGCCGGTTTGCAGCAGCGCGCCAGCTGCGTCATCAGGCCTTCGGTACCGACCACCAGCACGCCGGATTTGGCACCCTGCGTGACGCTGGAAGCGCGGCTCTTGTTGGTGATGCTGAGTTCGTCCGGCTCAGGTTCTGCGCCAGTATCACGTAGCAGGTTCTCTATCTGGCGCAGGCTGAATTCATCTTTGCCTACCGCCAGAAATAACTCATCCAACGCGCCGAAGCCCAGCCTTTGCGCCAGCTCTTCCAGGTTGATCGCTGTCTTGCCCTCGCGCTGCAAGGTTTTTTCCACCAGTGCACGGCCATTGGATAAGGTTTCCTGCTGGTCTATTGCGTTGAACCAGGCGCGGATTTTTGTGCGCGTACGGGTGCTGGCGGAATAATCGGCATTGAGCCAGTCGCGCGACGGGCCGGTCTGGCTGGAGCCGCTTTTGATCGTAATGATCTCCACAGTCTGGCCGTTTTGCAAAGGCGTATTCAGCGGCACCATCACATTATCGACACGCGCGCCGCGGCAGCGGTGGCCGACGTCGGTATGCAGATGGTAGGCAAAATCGACAGGCGTGGAACCGCAAGGCAGTTCTATGACCCTGGCCTGCGGCGTCAGCACATAGATGCGGTCGTCCAGCGTGGCCGACTTGAGCTTTTCCACCCATTCGCGCTGTAGCTGGTCCTGCCCCACAACACTGTCGGCCACTTCGGTTTTCCATGCCAGCAGTTGCCTCAGCCAGGCAATTTTTTCATCGTATTCCTGCGCCGAGAAATTGGAGCCGCCGCTTTCCTTGTAGCGCCAATGGGCGGCCACGCCGTATTCAGCAAATTGATGCATTTCACGCGTGCGTATCTGTACTTCCAGCGGCCTGCCGTCTTCCACGACGACAACCGTATGCAACGACTTGTAGCCATTCGGCTTCGGACGGGAAATATAATCGTCAAACTCTTTCGGCAAGGGCGTCCACGCATTGTGCACGATGCCCAGAACGGTGTAGCAATCCTTGATGTCGTCAACGATGACACGGAACGCGCGCACATCGTACAACTCGTCAAAATTGACATCCTTGCCCTTCATCTTCTTCCAGATGCTGTAGATGTGCTTGGGTCGGCCGCTGACTTCTGCCTTGATGCCGGCTATCTTCAGTTCCTTGTTCAGGCGCTCTATCGCAGAGACGACGAAGCTTTCGCGCTCCAGGCGCTTTTCTTCCAGCATCTTGGCGATGCGCTTGTACTGCTCCGGCTCCAGGAAGCGGAAGGAAAGATCCTCCAGCTCCCATTTCAGTTGCCAGACGCCGAGGCGGTTGGCCAACGGCGCATACAGATCCATGGTTTCGCTGGCATACTGCGCGGCGGCGCCGTCGGCGCGCTTGGTTTCGGCAAAGAAACGCAAGGTTGTCACGCGCGAAGCCAGGCGCACCAGCACCACGCGCATGTCGGTGGCCATTGCCAGGACCATCTTGCGCAGCGTTTCCATCTGCGTAGAGGCCTTTTCCGCCGCGTTTTTGCCGCGGCTGAATTCATGCTGCGTCAGCGCTGCTTCGCGCAAGCGCATCAGGCGGCGTATGCCGGATACCAGGTCGGCGATTTCGCGACCAAACTTGGCTTCTATCTGTTCCGCGGCAAGAGGTGCGAGCTCCGGCAGCTCAAACAGCAGACCGGCGATGCGGGTATCGACATCGGTGCGCAGCATCGCCAGCGTGGACACCACGCCTTCGACGAATTGCAAGGCATTTTGCTCCGTAACCACCTGCTTTGTCGCATATAAAGGGACGACAAACTGCAGCGCCTCGTGGACACGATCGCATTCCGCTTCCGACAAGCCTTCCAGAAGCTGCGACTGCGAGGCCATTGCCAATGTTGATACCATATATTTATTTCTGTGCCGCAGTAACGACGATTTCGATCAGCAGTTCAGGCCGCACCAGTTGCGCCTGCACCGTCGCGCGAGGCGGCGTATTACCTGCCGGCACCCAGGCATCCCATATTTCGTTCATGATCTTCATATTGGCCGTGTCGGTGATATAGATCTGGCACATCAATATCTGCGTTTTATCGCTGCCGGCTTCCGCCAGCAAGCGGTCGACGTGACCCAGCACTTCGCGGGTCTGGCCGGCAAAATCCTGGCCGGTGTCTTCGGCAATCTGTCCGGCCAGATAGACAGTCTTGTTAAAAATCGCCACTTCCGACAATCTCGGCCCTACATGTAAACGCTGTATGTTCATAGTTTCTTTATGTTCTCTTTATCTCTGTACTGTCTATCTTGCCTTCACGAACGCTGAGCACGGATCATGCCAATCCGCTGCCGCAGGCATCCGCCAACCCTTCAGGCCAGTAAAAAATCCCTGGCAATCTGTATCTGGTCCTGATGCAGAAAAGTGGGTGCGTGCCCTACTCCGGCAATTTCCACCAGCCGGGCTTTCGGCCCGCGCTGCGTCATTTGCTGCGCTACATCCGGACTCAGCAAATCCGATTCGCTACCGCGCACGAGCAGCGTCTCGCAGCGCACTGCGTCATAGGCAACCCACAAGGCAGCTTGCGCGGCAACCGCCATTTCCGGCGTGGTCGCCTTGATCGGCGCTGCCAGTCCCAGGTCGTAATGCCGCGTCCACTGGCCGTTGCTATCCTGCTTCAGTACGTCCGCAGCCAGCTTGTTCCACTCTGCATCGGTATGTGGGCCGAAGGACAGCGAAATTGCCCTGATGTAGGCGGCGCCTTCTTCAAAACTGGCGAAGCGCACGTCCTGCCCCAGGTACTCGCCGATACGCGCAATCGCAGCCGCATTGATGGTCGGCCCGACGTCGTTGAGCACCAGCTTGCGGATAGGCGTATCCGGCAAAGCCGCCAGGCCCATACCGATCAACCCACCCATCGAGGTGCCGAACCAGTCCACCGTTTCCGCATCTGCGCGCGCCAGCAGCGTCACCATGTCGCTGACATACTGCGGGATCTGGTAATGCTGCGCATTGCGCAGCCAGCCAGACTGGCCACGACCGACAACATCCGGGCAGATCACACGGTAGGAGTCGCTCAGCGATGCCGCCAGTGCATCAAAATCGTCCGCCACCCTGGTCAGTCCGTGCACGCACACCAGCACTTTGGCATTGCGCGGATCGCCCCATTCCTTATAAGAAAGCTTGTGCAATCCTGAAGGGGAAATACATTGGACCGATTTGCGCTGGACTTGCATGGAAAACCTTTCTGGATACTGCTGCACAATGGCCGGGAAGCTGTTGCAAACGAAACAGCTCAGGTGTAACGGCAACACCTTAGGATGATCATCCTGAAATCAGCGTGAATGCCAGGATACACGCCAGGATACTTTTAAAATGACGTCCAGCCAGTATTTCTACTAGCGTCCCCGTACCGCCATTTTACCGGTCGTTGCGCTTAAAATCATTGATGTCTTTCACATAAGCCGTTTTTTAACAAAATTATATCGTTCAGGAGATTTCATGGCAGGCAACACACTCAAGGGTAAAACAGCGTTGGTGACAGGATCAACCTCGGGCATAGGCCTGGGCATTGCCAGGTCGCTGGCAGCAGAAGGCGCCAACATCCTGTTTAACGGTTTCGGCGACAACAAGGAAATCGATACCCTGCAAGCCGCTACCGCCGCCGAGTTTGGCATACAAACCGCCTACCACAATGCGGACATGAGCAAACCTGCGGAAATCGAGGCACTGATGAAATTTGCCGACGAGAAATTCGGTGGCGTCGATGTGCTGGTCAATAACGCCGGGATACAGTACGTTGCCAACATCGAAGACTTTCCTGTCGACAAATGGGATGCGATCATCGCAATCAATCTGACATCCGCCTTCCATACCACGCGCCTGGCCTTGCCAGCCATGAAAGCCAGGAACTGGGGCCGCATCATCAACATCGCTTCTGCGCACGGCCTGGTGGCTTCGGCGCAAAAATCTGCGTATGTTGCAGCCAAGCATGGGCTGGTCGGTTTTACCAAGAGCACTGCACTGGAAACGGCGCAAACCGGCATTACGTGCAATGCAATCTGCCCTGGCTGGGTACTGACACCTCTCGTGCAAAAACAGGTGGATGACCGTGCCGCCCGGGAAAGCATCTCCAACGAGGCAGCGAAAAAAGCCTTGCTGGCCGAAAAGCAGCCGTCCGGCGAATTCGTGACGCCGGAACAGCTGGGCGGCCTGGCGGTGTTCTTTTGCAGCGAGGCAGCCAATCAGGTGCGTGGCGTGGCATGGAACATGGATGGCGGCTGGGTCGCGCAATAACTTCCGCGCAGGAAATGCCGGCATGGACCAGTATTCCTGTCCTCCATCCGATTAGGCAGTGAATGCAGAAAGCTGTATATTGACAAGCCTGAACAAGATTCCAGAATCAGGAGACAGGCATGAAACAAGCAAAAACCTTCCCTATTACTCAATTATCAATGCTGGCATTGCCCCTGCTGTGCGTGGCGGCATACAGCCACGCCGCAGGCACCATCAAGCCGGGCTTGTGGGAAATGCGGATGGAAATGGATCCTGCACAAGCACAGATGGCCGCCCAGATGGCCAAGCTGCCGCCCGAGCAGCTGGCGCAGATGAACAAGATGGGCATCAAGCTGCCGCAGATCCAGGGCAACACCGTGGTGCAGAAGGTGTGCCTGACCAAGGAAATGATAGAGAGCGAGCATCCGCCGGCCATGTCGAAGGAACAGTCGATGTGCCAGCCGCGCAATTTCGTTAAAAGCAGCGGCGGCTATTCCATGGACATTACCTGCGACAGCCCGGATTTTAAAGGCACCGGCAGCACACGCAGCACCTTTGTCTCGCCGGAAAGCATTACCTCCGTCTACGACTTTAAAGGCACCGCGCGCAACATGCCCATCAACCAGCACCATGAAAGCAAGGGTAAGTGGCTGGGCGCCAGTTGCGGCGACGTGCAACCGCTGACAGCGCCGCCGGCAGCAAAATAAGCTCCGCGGCAAAAACGCTGCGCATAAAAAAACGCCTGGACTCGCCAGGCGTTTCATTTGGTGTTGCCGCAACGCAGGCAACTGCCCTACATCATGCTACTGCACTCACGTCCAACGCAGCTTCGGTTTTCGCCACGATTTCTTCCTTGCTGACGCCGGATGCCAGTTCCACCAGCTTCAGGCCGGCAGGCGTTACGTCGATGACGCCGAGGTCCGTCACGATACGGTTCACGACGCCAACGCCAGTCAGCGGCAGGTCGCATTTTTTCAGTATCTTGTGCGCATCGCCTTTGGCAACGTGCTCCATCAGTACTACTACGCGGCCTACACCGGCTACCAGGTCCATCGCGCCGCCCATGCCTTTAACCATCTTGCCGGGGATCATCCAGTTGGCCAGATCGCCGGTTTCGCTGACCTGCATGGCGCCGAGAATAGCCAGGTTGATCTTCCCGCCGCGTATCATCGCAAACGAATCAGCCGAGCTGAAAATGGACGAGCCGGGCAAGGTGGTCACCGTCTGCTTGCCGGCATTAATCATATCTGCATCGACTTCGTCTTCGGTCGGAAACGGACCTATGCCGAGCAAGCCGTTTTCCGATTGCAGCCACACGTCCATGCCTTGCGGCACGTGGTTGGCCACCAGCGTGGGCAAGCCTATGCCCAGGTTGACGTAAAAGCCGTCTTCCAGTTCTTTTGCCGCGCGCGCGGCCATTTCATCACGATTCCATGCCATGTTGAGTCTCCTGCCTTCTTATTAGGATGGGCGCACAGTGCGCTGTTCTATGCGTTTTTCCGGATTCGCGTTGACGACAATGCGCTGCACGAAAATACCGGGCGTATGGATTTCATCCGGATCGAGTTCGCCGATTTCCACCAACACTTCGACTTCCGCTACGGTGATCTTGCCGGCCATGGCGACGTTAGGATTGAAGTTACGCGCAGTCTTACGATAGACCAGGTTGCCCGCCTTGTCGGCCTTATAGGCCTTGACCAGCGATACGTCGGATACCAGCGCGCGCTCCATCACATATTGATGGCCGTCGAATTCGCGGATTTCCTTGCCGTCGGCAACGATGGTGCCGACGCCGGTCTTGGTGAAAAATGCCGGGATGCCCGCGCCGCCTGCGCGCAGCTTTTCCGCCAGCGTGCCTTGCGGGGTGAACTCAAGTTCCAATTCGCCGGCCAGGTACTGGCGCTCGAACTCCTTGTTTTCGCCCACATAGGAAGAAATCATTTTCTTGATCTGGCGCGTTGTCAGCAATTGCCCCAGGCCAAAACCATCGACACCGGCATTATTGGAGATCGCCGTCAGGTTGCCGACACCGGAATCCCGCAGCGCGGCGATCAGCGCTTCCGGAATGCCACAGAGTCCAAATCCGCCAACCGCTATCGTCTGGCCGTCTTTGACTACGCCTGCCAGAGCTGCTTGAGCGTCAGGATATACTTTATTCATACCTGTCCCCTTTCATTATTGTTGAAATTCCTGGAGCTATCTGCCCCTGCCTCCCGTATCCGCGCAAGGCAGATGTGACAAGGCAATTTTATCTGTCGTACAGGATAAGATGCTACGCTATACTGCGCAATACCGTAAAACTACCTGAGATTTCTTCCACGAGTTTGCGGTAACTACGCCAACCACGCCGGAACAACGACGACATGAATGCACCGCAGGCTATTGATTTCGAATCCATATTCCAGTTTGCCCCCGTCGGCATGTGCGTCTCCCAGAACCGCATTATCAGGGCCTGCAATGAAGACCTTGCCAGGATGTTCGGCTACCGCAAGGAAGAGCTACTGGGCCAGTCCTTCCTGGTGCTGTACCCTACCCCGGATGAGTTTGAACGCACTGGCGCGCGCATCACGCCCATCATGAATGCCAAGGGCTATTATTCGGATGAGCGGATCATGAAGCGGGCCAACCAGGAACTGTTCTGGTGCCATGTTTCCGGCCGCGGCCTGCATAAGGAAGACGCGCATGCGGAAGGCATCTGGACGTTTGAAGACCTGAGTTCCAAAAGGCCGGTTACAGCGGAGCTGACGCCGCGCGAACGGGAGATCGCTGCGTTGCTGGTGGACGGCAAGACCAGCAAGCTGATCGCCCGCCAGATCGGGCTGAGCCCTCGCACCGTGGAGATGCACCGCGCCAAGCTGATGCGAAAATTCAGCGCAGCGACTTCCAGCGAACTGGTGCACAAACTGCTGGGAATAATCCGCTAGACCGCCTATCGGCGACCCGGCGGCTGCCCTGGCGTCGGGGCGGCACGCCTTACTTCTTTTTTTTGTTTTCCGCCTTTAGTTCCGTCAGTTTCTGGCGGATTTCATCCGGCAAGGGCGCGGATTTTTCCGTCTTGGCGTCCACCCACACCACCTTGGCGCCGCCTTCGGCATAGATGGCATAGTTATTATTGACGCTGCGCATTTCCTGTATCGTCTCGAAACTGCTGCGGCCCGCCGTGCCGATATAGGTGCAGACTTCCACCTGGTCCGGATACTTCAGCGGCTTCTTGAACGTGCAATGGGCATTGACGATGACGGGCCCGTTGCCGTTCTCGTCCGGCAGGCAGGCAAGCATGGACAGCCACTCTATGCGGGCCTGTTCCATGAAGCGAAAATAGACGGTATTGTTGACATGGCCCATCGCATCCATGTCGCCCCAGCGGATGGGGATGGTGACGGTGTACACCAGCTTTTTTTCCGTCACTTTGGTTTCGGTTGCCGGTGCCTGGGTCATTGCGCGCTCATGCCGTCGTCAGCAGTAACGATGGCGCCGTTCAGGAAGCGCGATTCTTCCGCCGCCAGCAGCAACAGCAGGCCATCCAGGTCTTCCGGGTTGCCGACGCGTTTGCGCGGCAGCATGTCGATCAGTTTCTGGCCCTGCTCGGTGGCGAAATGCTCGGCATTGATTTCCGTGGAGATATAGCCAGGGCAGATTGCATTGACGTTGATGCCGTATTTGCCCCATTCGACTGCCATCGATTTGGTCATGTGCACAACCGCGGCCTTGCTGACGCAATAGATGCCTATCTGGGGCAATACGCGCAAACCGGCAACCGAGGCAATGTTGATGATGCGGTGCTGCTTCTTGGGGTCGCCCTTGTAGCGCGCGATCATACGTTTTGCGGTTTCCTGCGCGACAAAAAAAGCGCCGCGCTGGTTGGTGTCCATCACATACGAATAATCTTCCGGTGTGACATCAATCAATCTCTGCGTCGTGGAGACGCCGGAATTATTGATCAGAATATCGATCGGGCCGGCTTCTGTCTCGGCATGCGCAATCGCAGATTTGATACTGGCATAGTCGGTGACGTCCAGCGTCACTACATGGGCGGCACCGCCTTCAGCTTCAATCTCGGCACGCAGCTCCTTCAGGCGGTCGATGCGGCGCGACGCCAGCACAACCTGTGCGCCGGCCTGTGCCAGCACCTTTGCAAAGCGCGCACCCAGGCCGCTGGATGCCCCCGTTACCAGTGCAATTTTTCCTTCAAAATTAACTTCAATACCCATCTGTTTCTCCGGCTTATTATTTGAATGATTCCACTACTCTAAAAACCTGCTGCGACCCGGTCGCGACCCGGTCATCTAAACGTGCCGCTATGATGACATACAGATCCTGACTATGTTTCACAAATTCGGGGGATTGGCCGTATTTTTTACGGTCGCGCAGGCGTATGCGGCATGAAATTGCTGCATGCCGGGCACCGCTCTGCGATAATCCTAAAAGTTTTTCCTGAGGGACGGAAGAGACAGCAGGCAGGCGCCCGCTTGCGAAATAAAGTCACAGCATATACCATGCTGACAGCAAATAAGCACGTTCGTTCGAAAATTATTAGAAAGCGACTATAGCCATGACACAAAGCCTCATAGAACAATACGGCCCGCGCGACGCAATGGAGTATGACGTCGTTATCGTTGGCGGCGGCCCTGCCGGTCTGTCCGCAGCGATCAAGCTGAAACAGCTGGCGGCCGAAAAAGGAAAAGAGGTTTCTGTCTGCGTCCTGGAAAAAGGCGGCGAAGTCGGCGCGCACATCCTGTCCGGAGCCGTCATGGACCCCAAGGCTTTGACAGAATTATTTCCCAACTGGAAAGAGCTGGGCGCTCCGCTGAATACCGAAGTCACGGAAGACCGCGTACTGGTGCTGACCGAAACCAAGGCGTATAAAACGCCGAACTGGATGCTGCCGGCCTGCTTTGAAAATCACGGCAACTATATCGTGTCGCTGGCCAACGTCACCCGCTGGCTGGGCCAGCAGGCTGAAGCGCTGGGCGTGGAAGTATTTCCCGGCTTCCCGGCGGCTGAAATCCTGTATAACGAAAACGGTTCGGTGCGCGGCGTTGCCACCGGCAATATGGGCGTGAACCGTCACGGCGAGCCGTCGGACGCCTTTCAACTCGGCATGGAACTGCATGCCAAGTACACGCTGTTCGCGGAAGGCTCGCGCGGCCACCTCGGCAAGCAGCTGATGGCAAAATACGACCTGAACAAGGGCAAGGACCCGCAATCCTACGGTATAGGCATCAAGGAACTGTGGGAGATCGATCCCAAGCAGCACAAGCCCGGCCTGGTGATCCACACGACAGGTTGGCCGCTGATGGACCAGTACAGCGGCTCCTTCCTGTACCATCTGGAGAACAACCAGGTGGCGGTCGGCTACGTGGTCGGCCTCGCGTATGAAAACCCTTATCTGTCTCCGTACGAAGAATTCCAGCGCTTCAAGACGCATCCTGAAATCCGTACTTTCTTTGAAGGCGGCAAACGCATTTCCTACGGTGCGCGCGCGATCACGGCCGGTGGCCTGCAATCGCTGCCCAAACTGACTTTCCCCGGCGGCGCGCTGATAGGCTGCGATGCAGGCTTCCTGAACATGAGCCGCATCAAGGGCAGCCATGCCGCGATCAAGACCGGCATGCAGGCTGCTGAAGCGGCGTTCGATGCATTGGGCGCCGACCGCCAGCACGACGAGCTGACTGCATACACGCAGGCTTTCGAACAGTCGTGGCTGCATGAAGAATTGCACATTGCGCGCAACGTCAAGCCACTGCTGAAAAAAGGTACCTACGGTTCGCCGCTGGTCTGGATGGACCAGGTGCTGTTGCGCGGCAAAGCGCCGTGGACGCTGCATCACAGCAAGGCCGACCACGAAGCACTGAAACCTGCATCGCAGTTCAAGCCTATTGTCTATCCGAAGCCAGACAATAAACTGACCTTCGACCGTCTGTCATCGGTATTCATCTCCAATACTAACCATGCGGAAGACCAGCCCATCCACCTGACGCTAAAAGACCCAAGCGTGCCGGTGGGTATCAACCTGGAACAGTATGCCGGCCCGGAATCACGCTACTGCCCCGCCGGTGTGTATGAATTTGTGAAAACGGATGCAGGCGCGGACCGCCTGCAGATCAATGCACAAAACTGCGTGCACTGCAAAACCTGCGACATCAAGGACCCTACGCAGAATATCGTGTGGGTAACGCCGGAAGGCGGCGGTGGGCCAAACTATCCGAATATGTAAGCGAATAGTCGTCTTCGCTTATCCTGCACTGCATGCAAAAAAGCCGCTTCATAGCGGCTTTTTTTCGTCTTGCCATTCTGCGTAGCAATGCTAGCGGACGGCTTCACGATCGAAATGCGGGTTTTCGATCAGCCCGAGCACGTTGCCAAACGGGTCTTTGAGTTCCGCCACGCGGATATCTTCGCCTACATCCTGAACAGCCTCATGTAGCGTTGCGCCCAGCCCGACGATCCGGCTTACCTCATCGTCCAGGCTTTCCACCCCCCAGTACGCGCTGCAGCCCTGCACACCGGGTTCGCCATCCGGCACCAGCCCCAGTTCAAAACCGCCAATTACAAAACCTACATAATATGGCGCATCAAAATAAGGGGTGCAGCCGAATACCTCGCTATACCAAGCCTTGGCCTGCGCCAGGTCGGCAACTGGATACTTCACTGTACGTAGTCCGAGTATCATGAATAATTCCTTTCAATGGAAGAGTCTGTGATATTGCCAGTGTCCGGCCGTGCTGTATTGTAAAAATGGAAGGCATCAGGTGCGATCAGGTGCGGATTGACAATTCCGCAGCAAAAGCATCGGGTGAACTGCCGGAAAATGCACGGAACTCATGGATCAAGTGAGGCTGGTCGAAATATCCACGATCCAGCGCCAGCTGTGCCCAGTCAATTTTCCGTGCCGGCGCATGAGTAGCACGGATATCTTCCATCGTGCGGCGGAAGCGGCAGATGCGGGCAAAGGTCTTGGCGGGAATACCGACGCGCGCACGGAACTGTGTTGCCAGATGCTGACGCGATACGCCGACGGCATCCGCCAGCGACTCTATCTTCAGCAAGCCGCCAGCGGATTCTATCTGCGCAACGGCATGCGCCACCAACCCGCGCGCTTGCGGTTTCCCCGATATGGCGAGGCGCTGTAATAAATGGTGCTCAATGACGTCCAGTTGTTCACGGATCGTGATGGGGCGAGCCCACAGCGCATCGGCTATCTGCCGATCCAGCCCCCGGTCCCAGAGGTTGCCTATATCGGCGCGTTCATCGGTCAGCTCGCTAAGCGGGGCAAGAAAGAAATACGCCGCGCATCCTGGCTTGAAGCGAACAGCTATCGTCCTGAGTGGTGATTCCATGGTAACCACGCTGGAAGACGTCATCATACCGACTGCAAAGCCGCCCGGATTGCAGTCCTGCCACAGGATATCAATGCCGTTATCGGGCAGCACCTTGTGTGAGCAGGCTGGCATGTCTTTGCCCACACTGCATGTCCACAGACACTCGACGAAGGCACTCAAGGCCGGCCGGGGAGAATATTCCTGATACAGAATCATGGCGATTTACAGTGAGGATGTGTTGCGATACAGAGATTTTACCGCAAGCCGCTCCATGAAAAAGCATGCTTCCGCAGCGGCCTGCGCGGCGGAAAGGAACGTGAATTTTCCGAAGGGTAGGACTCTGCAGATGAGGACAGGCGCTAACAGCCTGCTACCACTTGCCGTCCAGGATTTTTTCCAGCCAGAAGCTGCCGATAACGGTTTTTACGTCGGTGATCTTGCCGCTCTTTACCCATTCCAGCAAATCGGCTACGGGTGCTTTGAAGGTTTCCAGGAATTCACCGTCGTCCAGTTCAGCCTGCCCTGCCGTCAGGCCGCGCGCCAGGAAAATATCCAGGTGCTCATCCGAATAGGCAATCGCATTATGAATGGTGCATAGATAGCGCCAGTCGGTCGCCGTGTAGCCGGTCTCCTCCAGCAGTTCACGCTTGGCGGTAGCCAATGCTTCTTCGCCCTGATCAATTTTACCGGCCGGGAATTCGATGAATACCTGGTCCAGAGGATAACGGTACTGGCGCTCCATCAACACGGTGCCGTCGTCAAACACCGGCAGGATGACGACCGCTCCGGGGTGCTTGATATATTCCCGCAGCGTGGACTTGCCATCCGGCAGTAGCACGCTGTCCTGCTGCATTTTCAGGAACTTGCCGCTATACACCAGCTTGCCGTCCTGACGCATTTCCGCCAAATGAGGATTTGCAGAAGCACTCAGGTCCAGCTTATCCATGGTGTTTTTTCAGGTAGCGGACGACAAAACCGGGGAAGGACAGCACGATGAACAGGCAGCCGGTGATTGCATAGAATTCCCAGCCCTGTTCGAAACGGTTACCCGCGCTGGCTTCCAGTGCGAACGCTATGGCCCCGACGATGAAGTACAGCACGATCAGTTCAATCAGCCTCATCCACAGTGGCTTGTCCCCGGCAAACTTGCTGACCGGGGCTAGCGCGAACAGGCGTTCATTGAAGAAAGGAAGATTGGCGGCCAGCACCGCCAACAGTATGACCAGCCAGCTGGAAAGCGAGACATCCACAGAGAATCAGGACGCCAGGGTTTTGATGATGGCTTGCGAACAAGCGGCAATCAGCGAGCCTGGCATCAGGCCCAGCACCAGTACGGCGAGGCCATTGATGCTCAGCACCACGCGCATATCGCCGTGGGCGGTGATAGGCGAGGTATCCGTCGGCTCGTCGAAGTACATCATCTTGACGACACGGATGTAGTAGAACGCGCCGATCAGCGACAACAGCACGGCCACCACCGCCAGCCATACCTGGCCGGTTGCAACCACGGCCTGCAGCACAGCGAGCTTGGCCCAGAAACCGACGAATGGCGGAATACCTGCGAGCGAGAACATCATCAGCAGCATCAGGAACGCGAACCATGGACTGCGCTTGTTCAGGCCCTTCAGGTCTTCCAGGTTCTCGGCTTCAAAACCGGAGCGAGCCAGCAGCAGGATCATGCCGAAGGTACCTAGCGTCGTGGTGACATAGCTCACCGTGTAGAACATCGATGCGCCATACGCGGCCGCGGCATGGCTGGTATCGCCATTAAACACACCCGACAGTAAGCCCAGCAGCATGAAGCCCATCTGCGAAATCGTTGAATAGGCGAGCATGCGCTTCAGATTGGTTTGCGCGATCGCCGTGATATTGCCGATGGCAATCGACAGCACCGCCAAGACGGTGAGCATCTGCTGCCATTCGATGGCCAGCGAGAACAGGCCCTCCACCAGCAGCCTGAAAGTCATCGCGAACGCCGCCAGTTTCGGCGCGCCGCCTAGCAGCAGGGTTACGGAGGTTGGCGCGCCCTGATAGACGTCAGGCACCCACATGTGAAAAGGTACCGCGCCCAGTTTAAACGCCAGGCCAGCCACCAGGAATACGACACCGAACACCAGGATGGTTTTATTCACCGCCGGCGATGCAGCCGCCCTTGCCACTTCTGTCAGGTCCAGCGAGCCGGTAGCGCCGTACAGCATGGAAATACCATACAGCAGGAAACCTGAAGCCAGCGCGCCCAGCACGAAATACTTCATCGCCGCCTCGGTCGAAACAGTGTGGTCGCGGCGCAAGGCCACCAGTGCATACAGCGCCAGCGACATCAGTTCCAGGCCAAGGTAGATCACCAGGAAATTATTGCCCGAGATCATCACCATCTGGCCGAGCAACGTGAACAGCGCCAGCGAGTAGAATTCGCCACCCAAGTGGTTATTCGTCATTTCCCTGTCCGTCACATACTGGCGGGAATACACCAGCGTGACGCCGACTGCGATATACGAAAATATCTTCAGCAGGTCGGACATGGGGTCGGCAACAAACATGTTATTCGCCAGATACACCGAATGGCCGTCATTGAAATTGACCACGGTCAGTATGCCGCAGATCGCCAGCGCGCCCAGCGACATGACATAGGTAATGTGGCGCTTGCTGTCTGCCAGGAACATGTCGATCAGCAAGATCGCGCAAATGGCAAGCAACAAGAAAATCTCAGGATAGAGTGGTATCAGGTTCATATTATTCATTTGTACTACCGTTTATCTGCATCCACGCATTCAACCAAAATGCGGCAAGCTAAAATCTTCGTGCCCCGAAATCAGTATCGATTCAAGGTGCTATTTTGGAGACTGCTACGTGCTTCAACAAATCGCTGACTGTCACCTGCATGGCATCAGTGATTGGCGCTGGGTACAGACCCATTGCCAGCACGATGACAGCGAGCAGTCCCAGCATGAAAAATTCACGCTTGTTCAGGTCTTTCAGCTTGGCGACGTGGTCGTGCGTCATCGCACCGAAAATCACGCGCTTGGTCATCCACAGCGAATATGCCGCGCCGAGGATCAGCGCCGTTGCTGCCAGCATGCCTATCCAGAAATTGAACTTGACTGCACCCAGGATCACCATGAACTCGCCGACGAAGCCGGAAGTGGCAGGCAAGCCGCAGTTAGCCATCGAAAACAGCACGAACAGCGCCGCAAACTTCGGCATCGTGTTGACGACACCGCCGTAATCGACGATCTGGCGTGAGTGCACGCGGTCGTACAGTACGCCTATGCACAGGAACATCGCGCCGGAAATGAAACCGTGCGAAATCATCTGCACGATACCGCCCTGCATCGCCATGTCGTTAAACACGAAGAAACCCAGTGTCACGAAGCCCATGTGCGCAATCGAAGAATACGCAACCAGTTTTTTCATGTCGGCCTGCACCATCGCCACCAGGCCGATGTAGATCACCGCAATCAGCGACAGCGTGATCATGAAGCCGGACAGGTAGTGGCTGGCATCCGGAGCGATAGGCAGCGAGAAGCGCAGGAAACCATAAGCACCAAGCTTCAGCATGATGGCCGCCAGCACCACGGAACCGCCGGTAGGCGCTTCCACGTGGGCATCCGGCAGCCAGGTATGTACCGGCCACATCGGCACCTTGACGGCAAACGCCATCAGGAACGCCAGGAACAGCAGGATCTGCGCATGCATCGGCAACGCCAGGTGGTGCCATGTCAGGATGTCGAAAGAATTGCCGGACTTGAAGTACAGATAGATGATCGCAACCAGCGTCAGCAGCGAACCCATCAGCGTGTACAGGAAGAACTTGAACGCCGCATACACGCGGTTCGGGCCGCCCCAGACGCCGACGATGATGTACATCGGAATCAGCGTCGCTTCAAAGAACACATAGAACAGCAAGCCGTCCATTGCGCAGAACACGCCTATCATCAGGCCAGACAGAATCAGGAAAGCACCCATGTATTGCGCAACCTGCTTTTCGATCACTTCCCATGCAGCGATCACGACGATGACGGTGATAAACGCCGTCAGCAGGATGAGCCACAGCGAAATGCCGTCTATCCCCAGCGAATAAAAGATGTTGAAGCGCTCTATCCATGCGTTTTTTTCGACGAACTGCATGCCGTGCGCGGAATTATTGAAATCCCGCAGCAGCGGCAAAGTCACGATAAAGCTGATCAGGGAACCGATCAGGGATGTCCAGCGCACCAGGCCCGGGTTGTCGTCGCGACCGAAGACCAGCACGAGAACGCCGAACGCAATAGGGCACCAGATTGCGAGGCTTAACAGGATAGAAGTTGACTGCATCATGATTACTTTTTTATGAATTGCTTATTTGGCTAAAGGGAACATGAAAGGAAACATGATATAGGCAAGGAAGCCCATTACCCCAAGAATCATTACAAACGCATAGTGATACAGATAACCGGTCTGGAACAGGCGGGTCAGGCGCGAGAACCAGCCCACTACCTTGGCGCTGCCATTGACGACCAAGCCGTCGATCAGCCCCTTGTCGCCGATATTCCACAAGCCGCCGCCCAGCAGGCGGGCACCGCCGGCGAACACGACCTCGTTGAATTTATCCATGTAATATTTATTGTCCAGCAGCGTGTAGATCGCATGCGCATGCTTCTTGATCGCGGTCGGAATAGACGGCTTGATCATGTAGAAGTAGTAAGACAGTGCCACGCCTGCAATCGCCAGCCACAATGGCGCAGTCTTCAGCGCATGGATAGACATTGCGACCGGACCTTGGAATTCATGGGTCAGTTCTTCCATCGCATGATGCGCCTCATCGACAAAAATCACGCCTTTGAAGAAATTGCCGAACAGCATAGGCTCTATCGCAAAGAAACCGATGATCACCGAGGGGATCGCCAGCAGCACCAGCGGCAGCCAGACTACCATAGGGGATTCATGCGGCTTCTGGCCAGGCGCCAGGCCGTGGTGATGCGCATCATGGTCATCACCCTCTTCTTCAGCAAGATGGTCATCATGCGCATGATCGTCATGGTGATGTGCATGGCCGAAATTCTCCTTGCCGTGGAACACCAGGAAATACATGCGGAACGAATAGAAAGCCGTAACGAACACGCCTGCCAGTACCGCAAACTGCGCAAAACCGGAACCGGGAAGATGCGATGCCTGCACTGCCTCAATAATGCTGTCCTTCGAATAAAAACCGGAGAAGAACGGCGTGCCTATCAGCGCCAGCGAACCCAGCAAGGATGTGATCCAGGTAATCGGCATGTATTTGCGCAGGCCGCCCATGTTGCGGATGTCCTGATCATGGTGCATGCCGATGATGACGGAACCGGCGCCGAGGAACAGCAGCGCTTTAAAGAATGCGTGGGTCATCAGATGGAATACTGCGACCGAGTAGGCCGAAGCACCCAGTGCGACCGTCATGTAGCCCAATTGCGACAGCGTGGAGTAAGCAACCACGCGCTTGATATCGTTCTGAATAATGCCCAGGAAACCCATGAACAGCGCAGTAATGGAACCGATGACCAGGATGAAGGACAGGGCCGTGTCGGACAGTTCAAACAGCGGCGACATGCGTGTCACCATGAAGATGCCGGCAGTCACCATCGTCGCGGCATGGATCAGCGCGGAAATAGGCGTAGGGCCTTCCATCGAATCCGGCAACCACACGTGCAGCGGGAATTGCGCCGACTTACCCATCGCGCCGATGAACAGGCAGATACAGGCCACGGTGATCAGCATCCAGTCGGTCCCCGGCAGCATCAGGTGAGCCAACTCTTCCTTCTTGGCGAATACTTCGGAATAGTTCATTGTGCCGGTGTAGGCCAGCAACAGGCCGATGCCGAGGATGAAGCCGAAGTCGCCGACGCGGTTGACCAGGAAGGCTTTCATGTTGGCGTAGATGGCAGTCGGACGTGTGTACCAGAAACCGATCAGCAGGTAAGACACCAGGCCCACGGCTTCCCAGCCGAAAAACAGCTGCAGGAAATTGTTGCTCATGACGAGCATCAGCATCGAGAAAGTAAACAGCGAGATGTAAGAGAAGAAGCGGTTATAGCCTTCGTCATCTTTCATATAGCCTATCGTGTAGATATGCACCATCAGCGACACAAAGGTCACGACGCACATCATCATCGCCGTCAGGCTGTCGATCAGGAAGCCGACTTCCAGCTTCAGGCCGCCGACATTCATCCACTGGTACAGAGTACCGTTGTAGGTCGCCCCGTCCACTACTGCCGACAGCGTCATGCAGGAGATGATGAAGGCGATCAGCACACCGCCGATGGTGACCGTATGCGATGTGGCGCGACCGACCTTGTTACCAAAAAATTTGGTTCCCAGCAAGCCCGCAATTGCGGAGCCGGCCAGTGGTGCAAGTGGTACAGCCAGTAATAGAAGTGGGTTAAGTTGCCCCGCCATGATGACCCTTGTTGTTATCTCGTTACTCTTGAGCTTGCCGTCTGCACGCAGGCGGCAAGTATCTCTTTATTCAATTTCTTGGTGCTGCCGGACTGCCAGCCTTAGCCTTTCAGCGCATCCAGGTCTTCCACATTGATCGTGTCCAGGTTACGGAACAGCACGACCAGGATAGCCAGGCCGATCGCCGATTCTGCGGCGGCTACGGTCAGGATGAAGAAGACAAAAATCTGCCCGGCGGCGTCGCCGAGATAATGCGAGAAAGCGATAAAGTTGATATTCACCGCCAGCAGCATCAATTCGATTGCCATCAGCAACAGGATGATGTTTTTGCGGTTCAGGAAAATGCCGACGATGGAAATCGCAAACAGGATTGCGCCCAGGATCAGGTAATGTGTCAGGGTCAGAATCATTTAGGCTCCCTTCTTTTCTTCTTTGCCTTCGGTAGCAGGCGTAGCTGCTGCCGACGGGTTGGCGCGCTCGGATTCCGCTTTCATGCTGACAATGCGGATACGGTCGGAGGCCTTGATCTTGACAGCTTTCGCAGGATCGAAATATTTGGTGTCCTTGCGGCGGCGCAGTGTCAATGCCACGGCAGCGACAATTGCCAGCAGCAGGATGGCGGCGGCAATCTCAAACGGGAAAGAATAATGCGTATAGATTGCCATACCCAGCGATTTGGTATTGCCGATGGTGTCGGCTGCCGCAGGCACCTTGTTGTCCGGACGCAGGAAACCGCGCCACAGCACTGCAGACATTTCCAGCACGATCACTACACCTACGGTTGCCGCCAGTGGAAAATGGTTCCAGAAACCTTCGCGCAGCTTCTCGATATCGATATCCAGCATCATCACGACAAACAGGAACAGCACCATCACCGCACCAACGTAGACCAGCACCAGCACGATAGCCAGGAATTCCGCCTTCAGCAGCAGCCAGATGCCGGCGGCAGTGAAAAAGGACAGGACCAGGAACAAGGCGGCATGCACCGGATTGCGCGCAGTAATGACCTGGGTCGCGGCGAAAATCAGGATCGCCGAGAATACATAAAATATTACTGTTATAAATTCCATATCAAGCCAAAATCCGGTTAATTAGATCAGTCATTGCAGCTTGCATTAACGATATGCAGCATCGGTTGCACGGGCTGCTGCAATTTCCGTTTCATACCGATCGCCTACTGCCAGCAACATCTCTTTGGTGAAGTACAGATCACCGCGTTTTTCGCCATGGTATTCAAGCACATGAGTCTCAACGATGGAATCGACCGGGCAGGATTCTTCGCAGAAACCGCAGAAAATGCACTTGGTCAGATCGATATCGTAGCGTGTCGTACGGCGGGTGCCATCAGCGCGCTGGTCGGACTCAATCGTAATTGCCATTGCCGGACATACTGCCTCGCACAGTTTGCAGGCGATGCAGCGCTCTTCCCCGTTGGGGTAGCGACGCAATGCATGCAGGCCGCGAAAACGCGGCGATTGCGGCGTTTTTTCTTCCGGGAACTGCACCGTAATCTTTCGGGCAAACATATAGCGACCTGTCAGGGCCAGGCCCTTGATCAGTTCGCGCAGCATCAGGCTGCTAAAGAAATCTCGTATGGCTTCCATTTTTTCAGCCTCTTACTTCCAAATATTCCACGGCGTTTGTATCCACGCAGCGACAATTACCAAATACCCCAAAGTCAGCGGGATAAACACTTTCCAGCCCAGACGCATGATCTGGTCATAGCGGTAGCGCGGGAAAGAAGCGCGGGCCCAGATAAACATCGACACTACAACAAAGGTCTTCATGCCCAGCCAGATCCAGCCCGGGATGAAATCCAGGAAACTGAAAGGTGCGAGCCAGCCGCCCAGGAACATCAGCGATGCCATGGCGGAGATAAAGATCATGTTGGCGTATTCCGCCAGGAAGAACATCGCGAACGACATGCCGGAGTATTCCACCATGTGGCCGGCAACGATCTCGGATTCGCCTTCGACCACGTCAAACGGGTGACGGTTGGTTTCGGCAATGCCGGAAATCACATACACGACGAATACGGGCAACAGCGGCAGCCAGTTCCAGGACAGGATGTTCACGCCAACGCCTGCAGCCATGCCCTTGGCCTGTCCATTGACGATTTCAGTCAGGTTCAGGCTGCCGGAAACCATCAGTACGATGACCAGCACGAAACCCATTGCGATTTCGTAAGAGATCATTTGCGCGGAAGCACGCATGGCGCCGAGGAACGCATACTTGGAATTGGACGCCCAGCCGGCGATGATGACGCCATACACTCCCATCGACGTGATTGCCATGACCAGCAGCAAGCCTGCATTCACATCGGCCAGCACGATCTCAGGACCGAACGGAAACACCGACCATGCGGCCAGCGCAGGCATGATGGTCATCACGGGAGCCAGCACAAACAAGACCTTGCTGGCCTTGGTCGGGACAACGATTTCTTTCAGCAGCAGCTTCAAGGCATCGGCGATAGGTTGCAGCAAACCTGCAGGGCCTACGCGGTTAGGTCCAAGACGGATATGCATCCAGCCTATCATCTTGCGTTCCCACAAGGTCAGATAAGCGACCAGGCCCATGACCGGCAATACGATGCAGACGATCTTGATCACGGTCCACACCAGCGGCCACACCGGCCCCAGAATACTCAGGCCGAAGTTTTCTATAGTCATCAGCACACTCATTATGCACGCTCCACTGTGACGGAACCGAACATCGCGCCCAGGGCCTTGGTTGCAGCATGGCCTGCGGCAACGCGCACAACATTGTCAGGCAGCGACTTGTCCAGTGCAGCCGGCAGCGCTACCGCGCCATTGCTTTGCACCAGCTTGACCTGATCGCCGTCGTTGATGCCGAGCCTGGCAAACTGCGCTGTGCTCAGCCATGCTTTCGGCGCTTTGGCGTCCGCTGTTTTTTGCAGCGATTCCGCCCTGCGCACGATAGCATCGGTGCTGTAGATAGGCACGTCGGACACACGTTCCAGACCGTTCGCTACGTCTGCTGCCACGGCGGCAGGCGCCGCAGGAACAGCGTCGGCGATATTGTTCAAGCTTGCAGCTAGACCGGACTTATCCAGGCCCAGCACTTCGTCGCGCACGGCTTCCGCTGTGTCGAATTCAAAATTGGACAGGCCCAGCAGGTTACCCAATACGCGCAACACCTTCCATGCCGGACGCGTATCGCCTAAAGGCTTGACTACGCCGTGGAAACTTTGCGCGCGGCCTTCGCAATTGACGAAGGTGCCGGAAGTTTCGGTAAATGGCGATACCGGCAGCAGCACGTCGGCGTAATCCGCGCCATGCTTGAATGCCGACATGACGACTACCATCTCAGCCTGTTCCAGCGCTGCTTTTGCCTGTTGCGGATTGGCGTAATCGAGCTCCGGTTCTGCATGCAGCAGTACATAGGCTTTTTTAGGCTGAGCAAACAATTGCGCAGCCGTCTCGGCGGACGCCGGCAATGCGTTTGCCAGGTAACCGCCTACAGTATTGGCCGCTTCCGTCAGGTAACCGAAACCGGCGCCTGCGTTTTGTGCAATCCATTGTGCCAGTGCGTGGATTTTGGCCGCATCCGGATGCTGGGCAGCGGTGTTGCCGATGAAGACGCCACTATTGCCGGCCAGCAGGCTGGCGGCGATTGCTTCCGCCGAAGCGGAGGCTTGTACCGCGTCAAAGCCGGCAGGCTTGGCGATTTCTTTTTTGGCGGCGACTGCGACAGCCACTTCCGCCAGGAAGCCCAGCCACGCCGATGGTGCCAGCACGGCTTTATTGGCCAGTTTGATCAGCAGTTCATCATCGGTTGCATGAAGACTGCTCAGCTTGGCACCCATTTTGACAGACTGGCGCAGGCGCGCCGCCAGCAAAGGATGGTCCTTGCGCAGGAAAGAGCCGATCACAAAAACATTTTTCAATTGGCTGAAGTCCACGATGGACATGCCCAGCCATGGCCTGACTTTGCCGCCCAGAGAAAAGTCGGACTGGCGCAGGCGGAAATCGACACTATCGGAACCGAGGCCGCGCACTACGCGCTGCAGCAATGTCAACTCTTCCAGCGTGGAGCTTGGTGTTGCCACTCCAGCGATGGATGCAGCGCCATGTTCATGCTTGATGTTTTTCAGGCCGTGCGCGATATATTCCAGCGCAGTCTGCCAGTCGGCTTCCTGCCACTGGCCGCCCTGCTTGATCATCGGCTTGGTCAGACGCTCTTCGCTGTTCACGCCTTCATAGGCGAAACGGTCCTTGTCGGAAATCCAGCATTCGTTGACTGCTTCGTTTTCCAGCGGAACAACGCGCATGACCTTGTTGTTCTTGACCTGCACGATCAGGTTGGCGCCGAGGCCGTCGTGCGCGCTGACGGATTTGCGGCGTGACAATTCCCAGGTACGGGCGGAATAGCGGAAAGGCTTGGACGTCAGGGCGCCGACCGGGCAGATATCGATCATGTTGCCGGACAGCTCGGAATCCACTGTCTTGCCGACAAAAGAAGTGATCTCGGAATGCTCGCCGCGGCCCAGCATGCCCAGCTCCATCACGCCGGCCACTTCCTGGCCGAAGCGGACGCAACGCGTGCAGTGGATGCAGCGGCTCATCTCTTCCATCGACACCAGCGGACCTACGTCCTTATGGAAGACGACGCGCTTTTCTTCTTCGTAGCGGGAACTGCCGGCACCATAGCCTACTGCCAGATCCTGCAATTGGCATTCGCCGCCCTGGTCGCAGATAGGACAATCCAGCGGATGGTTAATCAGCAGGAACTCCATCACGCCTTTTTGGGCTTTCACGGCCTTGTCGCTATTGGACCTGACTATCATGCCGGCTGTCACTGGCGTGGCGCAAGCGGGCAAAGGCTTGGGAGCCTTTTCCACTTCCACCAGACACATGCGGCAGTTTGCCGCGATGGACAATTTCTTGTGATAGCAAAAATGCGGTATGTAAGTGCCAAGCTTGTTGGCAGCATCCATTACCATACTGCCTTCTTGCACTTCGACTTTTTTGCCGTCTATTTCTATTTCAACCATGGTCTACTCTAACTGTGCGCTAACCTAAGCTGGCTTAAATGTAAGCGGGCACCAAGCAATGCTTATGCTCGATGTGATATTCAAATTCTTCGTGGAAATTCTTGACGAAAGCACGAACCGGCATCGCCGCCGCATCGCCCAGCGCACAGATCGTGCGGCCCTGGATGTTGTCGGCAACCGAGTTCAGCAGGTCCAGATCTTCAGGACGGCCCTGCCCGTTTTCTATGCGGTTCACCATACGGTACATCCAGCCCGTGCCTTCTCGGCAAGGAGTGCACTGACCGCAGGACTCTTCAAAATAGAAGTAAGACAGGCGCAGCAGGGATTTGACCATGCAGCGAGTGTCATCCATCACGATCACGGCGCCTGAACCCAGCATGGAGCCAGCCTTGGCGATCGAATCGTAATCGAGATCGGTATTCATCATGACATCGCCGACAACGACGGGAGCAGACGAACCGCCGGGGATGACAGCCTTGATCTTTTTGCCGCCGCGCATGCCGCCTGCGAGTTCCAGCAGCGTTGCAAACGGGGTGCCCAATGGAATTTCATAATTACCGGGGCGCTCAACGTCGCCGGAAATCGAGAAAATCTTGGTGCCGCCATTATTCGGCTTGCCCATTGCGGCGTAGTTCTCGCCGCCCACCGCGAAGATGAAAGGCACGGCCGCAAAAGTTTCGGTATTGTTGATCGTGGTCGGCTTGCCGTACAGGCCAAAGCTTGCAGGGAAAGGCGGCTTGAAGCGCGGCTGCCCCTTCTTGCCTTCCAGCGATTCCAGCAACGCAGTTTCTTCGCCGCAGATATAGGCACCGTAGCCGTGATGGGCGTGCAACTGGAACGAGAATTCAGAACCGGCGATGTTATTGCCCAGCATGCCGGCGGAGCGTGCTTCTTCCAGCGCTTCTTCGAAGCGGTCGTACTCCGCGAAGATCTCGCCGTGGATATAGTTGTAGCCAACAGTAATGCCCATCGCATACGCGCCGATGGCCATGCCTTCGATCAGTGCATGCGGGTTGTAGCGGATGATGTCGCGATCCTTGAACGTACCTGGTTCGCCCTCGTCCGTATTACAGACCAGATACTTCTGGCCGGGAAACTGGCGCGGCATGAAACTCCACTTCAGGCCGGTAGGAAAACCCGCGCCGCCGCGTCCGCGCAGCGAAGCGGCCTTCAGTTCAGCGATGACCTGCTCCGGCGTGATCTTGTCGTTCAGGATGCGCTTCAGCTGCTGATAGCCGCCGCGCTTGACGTAATCGTCCAGGTGCCAGTTCTTGCCGTCCAGGCCTGCCAGGATCAGCGGTTTGATATGGCGATCATGCAAGCTCGTCATTATGCCCCCGCCGGTGTGTGTGTTTGCAGCTCGCTGACGAGCTCATCAATTTTTTCATTCGACATGAAGCTGCACATGCGCTTGTTGTTAACCAGCATGACCGGCGCGTCGCCGCAGGCGCCCATGCATTCGCCTTCCACCAGTGTGAACATGCCGTCCGCGCTGGTGTCCTTGTAGTCGATGCCGAGCTTTTGCTTCAGGTGATGCGCAGCGCGTTCACCGCCAGACAAGGCGCAAGGCAGGTTGGTGCAGACCGAAATCTTGAACTTGCCGACCGGCTTGGTGTTGTACATGTTGTAGAAAGTTGCCACTTCCTGCACCGCCACCGCCGGCATGCCGATGTAATCGGCCAGCGTCTGCATGACGTCCGGCGATACCCAGCCGGTTTCGTCCTGCGCGATAGCCAGCGCAGCCATGACGGCCGACTGTCTTTGATCTGCCGGATACTTTGCCAGTTCCCGGTCAATCTTCTTGAATGCTTGCTCTGATAACACCATAGCTAATGCCTTTAAAATCGCCGCCCAATGGGCAGTCAATCATCTATCAATTTCGCCAAACACAATATCCTGCGTACCAATGATGGTCACAGCATCCGCAATCATGTGGCCCTTGGCCATTTCGTCCAGGCCCTGCAGATGCGGGAAGCCCGGCGCGCGGATTTTCAAGCGGTAAGGCTTGTTCGCGCCGTCGGAAATCAGGTAGATACCGAATTCGCCTTTCGGATGCTCAACTGCTGCGTAAGCCTCGCCTGCCGGCACGTGGAAACCTTCGGTGAACAGCTTGAAGTGATGGATCAGTTCTTCCATGTTCGACTTCATGTTCACGCGGTGCGGCGGCGCAATCTTGTGGTTGTCGGTGATGACCGGACCCTGGTTGTTGCGCAGCCATTCAATGCACTGCTTGATGATGCGGTTGGACTGACGCATTTCTTCAACCCGCACCAGATAGCGGTCATAACTATCGCCATTAACGCCGACAGGAATATCGAAATCCAGCAGGTCGTACACTTCATACGGCTGCTTCTTGCGCAGATCCCATTCAATGCCTGAACCGCGCAGCATTGCGCCGGTAAAGCCCATGGCCTTGGCACGCTCAGGCGACACCACCCCAATACCTACCAGGCGCTGTTTCCAGATACGGTTATCGGTCAGCAGCGTTTCGTATTCGTCGACGTATTTCGGGAAACGGTTAGTGAAGTCCTCAATGAAATCCAGCAGCGAACCCTGGCGATTTTCATTCAGCAGGCGCATCGCCTTTTCATTCTTCAGCGAAGACACCTTGAACTGCGGCATTTGCTCTGGCAGATCACGGTACACGCCACCCGGACGATAATAGGCAGCATGCATGCGGGCGCCGGAAACTGCTTCATAGCAGTCCATCAGATCTTCGCGTTCGCGGAATGCATACAGGAACACCGCCATCGCGCCCACGTCCAGCGCATGTGCGCCTATCCACAGCAGATGGTTCAGGATACGGGTAATTTCGTCGAACATCACGCGGATGTACTGGGCGCGCAAGGGAACTTCCAGGCCCAGCATTTTTTCGATCGCCATCACATAGGCGTGCTCATTCGACATCATCGACACATAGTCGAGCCTGTCCATGTAAGGCACGGACTGGATAAAGGTCTTTTGTTCCGCCAGCTTTTCAGTTCCGCGATGCAACAGGCCGATATGCGGATCGGCGCGTTGAATGACTTCGCCATCCAACTCAAGCACGAGACGCAAGACGCCGTGTGCAGCGGGATGCTGCGGACCAAAGTTCAGGGTGTAATTTTTAATCTCGGCCATTATTTCATCCCGTAATGTTCTTCACGAATGACGCGCGGCGTGATCTCACGCGGCTCTACAGTCACAGGCTGATAAATGACGCGCTTCTGCTCCGGGTCGTAACGCATTTCCACATAGCCGGAAATCGGAAAATCCTTGCGGAAAGGATGGCCGATGAAGCCATAGTCGGTCAGGATGCGGCGCAAGTCATTGTGGCCGTCAAACAGGATGCCGAAGAAGTCAAAAGCTTCGCGCTCATACCAGTTGGCAGTGCTCCAGATATCGATCAGCGAAGGCAGTACCGGCATGTCGTCGTCGCTGGCGAACACGCGCACGCGCAGACGCCAGTTATGCTTGATGGACAGCAGGTGGGACACCGCTGCGAAGCGGGCGCCATCCCAGGCGCCGTCACCGTAAGTGGAATAGTCCACGCCGCACAGGTCGATCAATTCTTCAAATTGGGTATCGGCATGGTCGCGCAAATCGCGCATGGCGCCAAAGTAGGCCGTCGGACTGACAACGATCGTCAATTCGCCGAGCGCCGCAGTGAACTTCAGGAGTCTATCGCCCAAGACATTTTTTACTGCCGTCTCAAGGATTTCCAGTTTGGTAGTCATAATTTAAAAAGCCGCTCTAAGAGTCGCCGGATGCACGCACAAGCTGCGCGCGCGATTTACGCAAGCACCAGTATCAGCGCGCTATTGTATTGGTACGCTTAATCTTGTTTTGCAACTGGATAATGCCGTACAACAAAGCTTCCGCAGTCGGCGGGCAGCCAGGAACATAAATATCGACAGGTACGATGCGGTCGCATCCACGTACCACGGAATACGAATAGTGGTAGTAGCCGCCGCCGTTGGCGCATGAACCCATGGAAATCACCCAGCGTGGCTCCGCCATCTGGTCATATACCTTGCGCAAGGCCGGAGCCATTTTATTGCACAGCGTGCCGGCCACGATCATCACATCCGACTGGCGGGGCGATGGGCGAAACACCACGCCAAAACGATCCAGATCGTAACGCGACGCACCTGCATGCATCATCTCCACCGCGCAGCATGCCAGACCGAACGTCATGGGCCACATCGAACCCGTGCGTGTCCAGTTGATCAGCTTGTCTGCCGTTGTGGTGACAAAACCTTCGTTTAATACGCCTTCAATTGCCATAATAGTTTCCTTCGATCACTCCCAATCCAGGGCGCCTTTTTTCCAGATATACCAGAAGCCAACCGCGAATTCGGCAATGAAACCGAGCATGATCAGAAAACCGTACCATCCCAGGTCGCGCATTGCGACGCCCCACGGGAAGAAAAAAGCGGTTTCCAGGTCAAACAAGATAAACAGGATTGCCACCAGATAATAACGAACGTCAAACTTCATGCGCGCGTCTTCGAAAGCTTCGAAGCCGCACTCATAAGGAGACAATTTTTGGTCATCAGGCTTAAAGGGCGCAAGAACGCGACCCAGCACCTGCGGCACGACGCCAACGCCGATACCGACCAGAATAAATAAGAGAACAGGGAAATAATTTTCGAGGTTCACGTTAGGCTACCTGTAATTGAACGATACGTTGAGGGTGTTCCGCAAATCGGCTGCTTGATGCAGCCTTAAGAACACCCTTTGAATGATTCGATGAATCAAAACGACCACTTCCTCGACTATGCCAGTTGAAGAACACTGGCCATACTTTTTTATTGGTGCCGACGACGAGACTCGAACTCGTACAGCTTTCGCCACTACCCCCTCAAGATAGCGTGTCTACCAATTTCACCACGTCGGCCTAAGCCCCGTATTCTACTATGAGCAGCGTCATTGTTCAACGCACAATTGCACCAACTCAATGCTTTTTACAGAGCGAAACAAAACTATTTAGGGATCTGGTTTGCCTGGCCCGCAGCACTGGAAGGCGCAGCAACTGCAGGAGCAGCAGGCGCACTTGCGGCAGCGGCGGAAGCACCGGCAGCAGTCACCGCTTTAACGGCAGGCAGATTATCCATCACACCGGCGGAAGGTGCTGTATTGCGGTTTGCACCCATGTATGCCAGCGCCAGGGTTGCTGCGAAAAAAACTGCAGCGGCAACGCCGGTAGATTTGGACAGGAAGTTCGACGAACCGGTAGCGCCGAACAGGCTGCCGGATGCACCCGAGCCGAATGAGGCACCCATATCAGCACCCTTACCGTGCTGCAAGAGAACCAGACCGATAATCGTCAGCGCCGCCAGAACCTGAACAATCACTACCAAAGTGAACATAGTTTGCATTCAATACACCCAATTAAAATTAATCATTACCACACCACAAAAACAAAACGAATCCCTGCCTCGCACCGCTTTCCGACGCGGATCAGGCTGCCGCCACAATCGCCAGGAAGTCTGCCGATTTCAACGCTGCGCCGCCTATCAGACCGCCATCTATATCCGCCATTGCCAGCAACTCCTTGGCATTATCAGGCTTCATGCTGCCACCGTACAAAATCTGCACGCGCTGCGCGGCATCCGCATCCTTAGCGGCGATCAGGCTGCGCAATACTGCGTGCACGTCCTGCGCCATCTGCGGCGTTGCAGTCTTGCCGGTACCAATTGCCCATACCGGCTCATACGCCACCACAATACTATCCAGCGCGGCGACATCCAGCATGTCGAGCACCGCCTGCAATTGCGCAGTGACCACATTATCGGTCTGCCCCAGTTCGCGTTGCTGCAGGGTCTCGCCGACACAGACAATCGGCGTCAATCCCGCTTGCAGCGCCTGCAAGGCTTTTTGCGCTACCAGGGCATCGCTTTCAAGATGATACGCCCGGCGCTCGGAATGCCCTACGATCACATACTGGCAAGCACAATCCGCCAGCATTGCCGCCGACATCTCTCCAGTGTAGGCACCCGCAACATGCGCAGATACATCCTGAGCGCCCCACGCCACTGCACTGCCGGCCAGTACATCAGCACATTGCAGCAAATAGGGCGCAGGCGGACAAACCAGTACATCGCATCCCGCACCGGCTTTTAGTCCAGCCTTGATTTCGGCCAGCAATGCAGCATTGGCAGCAGAGCTGCCATTCATCTTCCAGTTACCGGCTATCAGAGTACGTCGCATGGCCACCCAAAATTCAATTAACCCTCTATTGTAGCCCGTGCGCTATAAGGGGTCAAACAAGCGGCCCCATAAAACTTGGCAAACCAACACAAAAAAGGCAAAAATCAGGAAAGCTGGGGCAAGCAGTGGGAAACCTCACAGGCAAAGCCCCGAACCAAAACAACAAAACGTCAGGCCACTTGCAGCACAATCTTGCCAATGTGATTACTGCTTTCCATCAACGCATGGGCTTGCGCCGCCTGCTCCAGCGGAAATACCTGATGGATGACGGGCTTGATCCTGCCGGATTCCAGCAAAGGCCACACCCTGGCCTGCAATTGTTGCGCAATCGCCGCCTTGAAAGCCATCGGCCGCGGCCGCAGCGTGGAGCCGGATATGCTAAGCCGGCGGCGCAGCACCTGCGACAGATCGATGGTCGCGCTGGCCCCGCCCAGCAGGGCAATCAGCGCCAGCCGGCCGTCATCGGCCAGACAATCGATCTCGCGCGGCACGTAGTCGCCCGCCACCATGTCCAAGATCACATCCACGCCCTTGCCGCCGGTCAGCGACTTGACGACTTCCCTGAAGTCCTCGGTTTTATAGTTGATGCCGCGCTCCGCGCCCAGGCGCTCCGCGGCCCGGCATTTGTCGTCGGAACCTGCGGTGGCAAACACCCTGTGACCCATCGCGGTAGCGATCTGGATAGCGGTGACGCCTATGCCGGAGGTACCGCCCTGCACCATCAGCGTCTCGCCTGCGGAGAGCCGCGAACGGTCAAACACGTTCGTCCACACGGTAAAGAAAGTCTCAGGCAGCGAAGCCGCCTCCACTGCCGATAAACCCGCAGGCACAGGCAGGCACTGCCCCACCGGCGCGGCGCAGTATTCCGCATAACCGCCACCCTGCACCAATGCACAGACCAGGTCGCCTTTTTTAAAGCCGCTGCCAGCCAGGTCGCCATCAACAATTTCGCCCGCTACTTCCAGTCCCGGCAGATCGGATGCGCCAGGCGGTACGGGGTAATGACCCATGCGCTGCAATACGTCAGGCCGGTTGATGCCGGCCGCCAATACACGGATCAATACTTCGCCAGCCTTCAGCTGGGGAATATCGCGCTCGCACAATTTCAACACTTCCGGCTTGCCGTACTGGGAAATTTCTATCGCCCGCATCATGTCCACATCTTTCATGTCCGCATCCTTTAGGAAAAAACCGATTCTATCCGATAAAAAAAACGCCCGTTGAACACGGGCGTTTTCAGAGATCGGAACGGCTTGCGCCGCCCGGAAATTACTCCGGCTGTTGCTGCGGAGCCGATTGCTGCTGTTGCTGCTGAGGCTCAGCTTCCGCTGCAGCCTTCATCGACAGCTTGAAGCGGCCACGGTCGTCTGTTTCCAGCACTTTTACGCGTACTTGCTGGCCTTCTTTCAGGTAGTCGGCAACTGCGTTCACGCGCTCATTGGCGATCTGGCTGATGTGCAGCAAACCGTCTTTGCCCGGCATGATCTGTACGATCGCGCCGAAGTCCAGCAGTTTCAGCACTGTGCCGTCGTAGGTTTTACCCACTTCGACTTCAGCAGTCAGCTCTTCAATACGGCGCTTGGCTTCCTGGCCTGCGGCTGCATCAACGGAAGCGATAGTCACGATACCTTCATCACTGATATCGATCTGCGTGCCGGTTTCTTCCGTCAGCGCGCGGATGACTGCGCCGCCCTTGCCGATCACATCACGGATTTTTTCCGGATTGATCTTGACAGTGATCAGGCGCGGAGCGAAGTCAGACAGTTCAGCTTTACCGTGAGGTACGGCTTCCTGCATTTTTGCCAGGATGTGCACGCGGCCTTCTTTGGCTTGCGCCAGTGCGACTTGCATGATTTCCTTGGTAATGCCCTGGATCTTGATATCCATTTGCAGCGCAGTGATGCCTTCTGCAGTGCCGGCCACTTTAAAGTCCATGTCGCCCAGGTGATCTTCATCACCCAGGATGTCGGTCAGCACGGCAAACTTGTTGCCGTCCTTGATCAGGCCCATTGCGATACCGGCGACGTGCGCCTTCATCGGAACGCCTGCATCCATCAAGGCCAGGCAGCCGCCGCAGACGGAAGCCATCGACGACGAACCATTGGATTCAGTGATTTCGGAAACCAGACGTACCGAGTAGCTGAAATCCTCAGGAGATGGCAATGCAGCCTGCAATGCACGCTTGGCCAAACGGCCATGGCCGATTTCGCGGCGCTTAGGCGTGCCTACACGGCCTGTTTCGCCGGTTGCAAACGGAGGCATGTTGTAATGCAGCATGAAGCGGTCTGAGTATTCGCCCATCAGTGCATCGATTTTTTGCTCGTCACGGGCTGTGCCCAGAGTAGCAATTACCAGTGCCTGTGTTTCACCACGGGTGAACAGCGCCGTGCCATGCGTACGCGGCAATACGCCGGTGCGGATGGAAATAGGACGCACAGTGCGTGTGTCGCGGCCGTCGATACGTGGCTCGCCGTCCAGGATCTGGGAACGAACGATTTTCGCTTCCAGGTCAAACAGGATATTGCCCACTTCAGAGGAATCCGGAGCGGATTCGCCTTTTGCAGCAGCCTGCTCGGCCAGTGCAGCACCAACCTTGGAAGTCGCATCTTTCAGCAACTGGGTACGGGCTTGTTTTTCTTTAGTCTGGTAAGCGGCACGCAGCAGCGGTTCCGCTACTGCCGTGACAGCAGAAATCAGCACTTCATTCTTCGGCGCTGGCGCCCATTGCACTTCAGGCTTGCCGCCATCGCGCACCAGGTCGTGAATCGCATTGATGACTGCTTTCATCTGGTCATGGCCGAACACCACTGCGCCCAGCATGACTTCTTCAGACAACTGCTGCGCTTCAGATTCAACCATCAGCACCGCCTGCTCAGTACCGGCAACCACCAGATCCATCGCTGAAGTTTTCAGCTGGGTGGAAGTCGGGTTCAGTACATACTGGCCATCGATGTAGCCAACGCGCGCGGCGCCAACCGGGCCGCTGAAAGGAACGCCGGAAACGCACAGTGCAGCGGAAGCGCCGATCATTGCGGCGATATCCGGATCGATTTCAGGATTAACCGACAATACGTGCACGATGACCTGCACTTCGTTCATGTAACCTTCCGGGAACAATGGACGGATAGGACGGTCGATCAGACGGGAAGTCAGGGTTTCTTTTTCGGAAGGCCGGCCTTCGCGCTTGAAGAAACCGCCAGGGATACGCCCGGCAGCATAGGTTTTTTCAAGGTAATCAACAGTCAGGGGAAAGAAATCCTGGCCTGGCTTGGCATCCTTGCGCGCAACGACGGTTGCCAGTACCACGGTATCCTCGATGGAAACCAGGACTGCGCCGGAGGCTTGGCGAGCGATCTCACCGGTTTCCAGGGTAACTTGATGTTGACCGTACTGGAAGGTTTTAGTAACTTTATTAAACATAATGCGTCCTTTCTATTTTGCCGACAGATTTTCAGGCGCTGTCGTTCACCTCACCACGGACGATTCCAGGAATAAGGGTCGTCTTACTGCACACTACAAAACTTCATAAAACCGATGCTGCATGCTGCACCAACGACAAAAAGCCCGCGACAGTGAACTGACGCAGGCTTTTTGCTATAAAACTTTTGCTGTAAAAAGCAATGAATTACTTACGCAGACCGAGTTTTTCGATCAGGGAACGATAACGGTTCAAGTCTTTGTTTTTCAGGTAAGACAACAAGCTCTTACGACGATTGACCATCATGATCAGACCGCGACGGGAATGGTGATCTTTAGCGTGAGCCTTGAAGTGACCATTCAGGTCGTTGATACGTGCAGTCAGCAAAGCGACTTGCACTTCCGGAGAACCTGTGTCGTTCTGACCACGGGCATTGTCCGCAACGATGGCGGCTTTAGCGTTTTTTTCAATAGACATAATATTCCTTAACATGCGATAAAAAGAGTAAGAACCAGGACCTGAGCCCCGCAACCCTTCACTTTATCGTGATTAAACAAGCATTAACACGTCCTGCCGGGATGGCAAGACGCGTGAATATAGCACAAATGCGATGGCGAATCAAATATCTGCCCGCGCATTACCCCGTGCGTGCGGCGTTAGATCTGCGGATTGAGCTTTTCTATCTTGGAATGCAATTTATTCAATGCCGACAGATAAGCTTTCGCTGAGGCAACAACAATATCCGGGTCTGCGCCTACCCCATTGACGATGCGCCCTGCCTTGGACAGGCGCATCGTCACTTCGCCTTGCGACTGGGTGCCGGTCGTGATTGCATTGACGGAGAACAGCAGCAGTTCCGAGCCGCTTTGCGTGCGGGATTCAATCGCATTGACGATGGCATCGACGGGACCATTACCATGGCCGTCGCAGGTCACTTCCTTGGAATCGATGACAAAGACGATTTTTGCGGCCGGCCGCTCGCCGGTTTCCGAATGCTGCGCCAGCGACACAAAGCGATAGTATTCATTCTCGTGCGCATGCTCTTCGTCCGACACCAGCGCCATGATGTCTTCATCGAAGATTTCGGACTTGCGGTCCGCCAGCTCTTTAAAACGGGCAAACGCAGCATTGACATCGGCTTCGGATTCCAGCTTGATGCCCAGCTCTTCCAGCCGCTGCTTGAAGGCGTTGCGGCCCGACAGTTTGCCCAGCACGATCTTGTTGGCGCTCCAGCCCACGTCTTCCGCACGCATGATCTCGTAGGTATCACGCGCCTTCAGGATACCGTCCTGGTGAATGCCGGACGCATGGGCAAATGCATTGGCGCCTACCACTGCCTTGTTAGGCTGCACGGCAAACCCCGTAATCTGCGACACCAGCTTGGATGTCGCGACGATCTGCGTCGTGTCAATGTTGAAATCCAGGTTGAAATGGTCCTTGCGGGTGCGTACGGCCATCACGATTTCTTCCAGTGCAGTATTGCCGGCACGCTCGCCCAGGCCGTTGATTGTGCATTCCACCTGGCGCGCGCCGCCTATCATGACGCCGGCCAGCGAGTTCGCAACCGCCATGCCGAGATCGTTGTGGCAATGCACGGACCAGACAGCCTTATCGGAATTGGGAATACGCTCACGCAACGTCCTCAGCATATTGCCGTACAGTTCAGGCACGCCGTAGCCTACGGTGTCTGCAAAGTTGATCGTGGTGGCGCCCTCGGCGATCACTGCCTCAATCACGCGGCACAGGAAATCCATATCGGAGCGGCTGCCGTCTTCCGGGCTGAACTCCACATCATCGGTAAATTTGCGGGCAAAGCGCACCGCCTGCCTGGCCTGTTCAAACACCTGGTCCGGCGTCATGCGCAGCTTTTTCTCCATGTGCAGCGGAGAAGTGGCGATAAAGGTGTGGATGCGTTTTCTTTCCGCCGATTCCAGCGCTTCGGCGGCGCGTGAAATATCCCTGTCATTGGCACGCGACAGCGAGCAGATAATGGATTCCCTGACCGTCGATGAAATGGCCTTGATGGCCTCGAAATCGCCCGGCGAAGCAGCGGCAAACCCAGCCTCGATCACGTCCACCTTCAGGCGTTCCAGCTGGCGTGCAATACGGATTTTTTCATCCTTGGTCATTGAAGCGCCGGGCGATTGTTCGCCGTCGCGCAAGGTCGTGTCGAATATGATGAGTTTTTCTGCCATGATCTGCTCTCCTGATGAGTAAGCCTGCGTGTCTGATTCAAAAAATTTTGATGCCCTTCCGCCTATCCTTGCAAATCACACATGGATGGGGAGACGGCTCAAATTGTGGGAATGGGGGGATTTAGCGCGTTTACCGCACTAGATGGGTTGCCGGTAGCGGCAATAGCAAGCCTCGTAGGCCTGCTGTGGCGTATATTGCGAAGGATGTGAGCGCAAAATTCATGCAAAGACTATAAGCGCGATCAGCGGAAAGTGCAAGAATTTATAGCAGGTTTCCTCAACAAATAAGCGTCAAAAACAAAAAAGCCACGCCGCATTCGCATGGCGTGGCCCCGAGGATTTGATATCGCGGCAAGACTCACTTTTCGTCGTGGGTTTCCACCGTGGTCTGCACGATGCTGATAGGACGGCCATTGCGCCACCGCCATAACAAGACTACGTAACCGGAAAGCCCATACAGCACGAACAGGCCGAACAGCACCTTGGGAGGATCGCTAACCACCGCCACATACGCCAGCACGATCAGGAAAGGTGCAATGAAGGGCACAGAACGCTTCAGGTTGACATCCTTGAAGCTGTAAAAAGGCACATTGGTCACCATGGTCAAGCCTGCATACAGCGTAATGAACCAGGCGATCCAGCTGAGGCTGGCGCCGATAAAGTGCAGGTCTTCCATCAGCAGCACAAAGCCGGCGACCAGCGCTGCCGCTGCAGGACTGGGCAAACCCTGGAAATAACGTTTATCGACGACGGCAATATTGGTATTGAAACGCGCCAACCGCAGCGCGGCGCCGGCGCAATAGACGAACGCCGCCAGCCAGCCCAGCTTGCCCATGCCTTTCAGCGACCATTCATATACCACCAGCGCAGGCGCCGCGCCAAAGGAAATCATGTCCGACAGGCTGTCGTACTGCGCACCGAATTCGCTCTGGGTATTGGTCATGCGGGCCACGCGCCCATCCAGGCTATCCAGCACCATTGCCACGAATATCGCCAGCGCCGCCTGGTCAAACAGCTTGTTCATGCCCATGACAATGGCATAGAAGCCGCAAAACAATGCGGCGGTAGTGAATGCGTTCGGCAGCAGGTAAATGCCGCGCCGCCTCTTGACCGGACGCCCCCGCTCCTGCGCAACGGCATCAGCCGCAAATTGACCTTTGCGGGCCCGCTTGGGGAAAAGCTTGAAACTGCCTTTGGGTTTGCGGCTTGGGGGAGATGTCATGCGAATTTTCAGCGTTTATATTATTGGAGTGTAAATATACTTGATCGGGCGACGGGTCACCATGATTTAATCCATCTCGGCGCCCGGGGAGCGTTCCAGATTATTTTATTTTGAAATTTTCCTGGAAGAAGCCTGAGTGCCGCTGAAGTATACCCCCTATTTCCTCGCAGGAAAACTATTGCTGCGGGCATGCAGGGTAATACATGCCCGCAGCGTCAGCAGTAAGGCTTACTTGAGCCTGATCTTACCCACAACCCGGGCATTCAGCGTGGTGATGCCGGGCTCAAAACTGGGCTCCGCCACGTCCGCATCCATGCGCGAGGATTTCGCCATCATCATTGGCGCGGCCCGAAAAACAGGTTCGGCATTGTCATTGCCGTCAAAGTTGACAGATTCGATGACCGCATCCACCGGCTTGCGCCCCATTGCAGCAGCAATGACGCCGACCTTTTCAAGCAGGTTCTTGTAGCTGGCTTCCAGGCGCTCAGCTTCCAATTTTTTGGCAGCTGCATCGGACAAGCCGAAAGACAGGCCATTCAGCGCCAGCACCTTTTGCACGACAGCTGTCGTCGCAGGCAGCTGCTTCAGGTTCTGCGTCTTCACTTCCAGGTATTGGCCCACGCGCCAACCGGTCTGGGTGCGCTTGCGCGGCTGACTGGAGGCGGATGCCACCTCGTCGGCATATACCGGGTAGGTGTAATAACCGCGCGTGGTCAGCAAGGCTTGCGGGTCTTCCTTCTTGATGATGTCCGTGCCGGTCTTCATCTTCTGGTTGACGCGGGAAGCAGCCTTGTCCTTTTCCTTGTCCTGCTCTTCAATAAAGAACGTGGCGACGGCCTGGTCGTTATCGGCCTTGATGTCGGCACTCCCGGACACAGTGACAAGGGCGCCACTCACCTGCTGGGCGTGGGCAGGTAAAGCAGCAGGCAGAGCAATAACAGCGATTACACTTGCGGCGGCGACAGCGATGACAGGTTTCATAGTTTTCTCCAAAAAAAGCGTTCAGGCGACGAAGCTTGCCATGAAGCTTCAGAAATTGCCAATTCATTCACAATCACTAACAATTGCGTGCGGCAATATCCGGGATGAGCTTGAAGATGGGGGATGGGAGATGGACCTGCCAGCTCCGGCAACAGCTATGCTGAAGCCTTTTCCAGAATCAACTGGTCCAGCCAGACTTTGGCCGCGGCATAGTCGTCGAAGAATTCGCAGGCGCAGACATCTTCATACAGGCGGTGAAATGCAGATTCCACCACGCCCCTGCCGGCAACATCCCTGGCCGCGACCACCAACTGGGCGATGCATCCATAGTGCGCGACCGCATAGGATGAGGCTGCGCCTATGGCCGTCATTGCTTCGGGCGTGCACAGCATGGATTCATGGATGATGGCAATGCCGCCCCAGGGGCCGCCATTCTGCATCTGCTCCGCATAGGGATTGACTTCCCTGGCCCAGTCCTTCACCAGTTCCAGATTCCACGGTCCCGTCACCTCGGACACGATCACGCGGTCATCGATATGCAGGCTGAACCGGCCATGCGGCGTAAAGACTTCACTCATATCAACGGGCGCACTTTCAAAAGAGCTGTAATCCGGGGACATAGAATCAAACTGCGAATCAGCTTGAAGAGCGGTAAGTATATTACCGAAATGCAAGCTCTGGCTGGTTTACTCAAAACCCGGCAACGGCCATTTATTTTCTATTGACGCTCTGCTTATTTTCAGATGAAAAAAAAGCTGCACCTGCGTGCAGCTTTTCGACTTCAAGCTGTGTGCGCTTGCAAGCGCACACTGGATGATGCCCAGCGAATTAATTGAATTAGTTTTTCGATTGATCGACCAGTTTGTTTTTGACGATCCATGCGCACTTGAAGGCGAAAAAAAAGCTGCACCTGCGTGCAGCTTTTCGGCTTCAAGCCGTGTGCGCTTGCAAGCGCACACTGGGTGATGCTTGGCGAACGAATTGAATTAGTTTTTCGATTGATCTACCAGTTTGTTTTTAGCGATCCATGCGCACTTGAAGGCGAAAAAAAAGCTGCACATGCGTGCAGCTTTTCGGCTTCAAGCCGTGTGCGCTTGCAAGCGCACACTGGGTGATGCTTGGCGAACGAATTGAATTAGTTTTTCGATTGATCTACCAGTTTGTTTTTAGCGATCCATGGCATCATGGCCCGCAGCTTGCCGCCCACTTCTTCAATCTGATGTTCGGCAGTCAAACGGCGACGCGAGATTAGCGTCGGAGCGCCTGCCTTGTTTTCCAGAATGAAGCTCTTCGCATATTCGCCGGTCTGGATATCCTTCAGGCATTGGCGCATCGCGTTCTTGGTATCTTCGGTCACGATGCGAGGGCCGGTGACGTATTCGCCGTACTCTGCATTGTTGGAGATCGAATAATTCATGTTGGCGATACCGCCTTCATAGATCAGGTCAACGATCAGCTTCAGTTCGTGCAGGCACTCGAAGTAGGCCATTTCAGGCGCATAGCCGGCTTCCACCAGCGTTTCGAAACCTGCCTTGATCAGTTCAACCGCGCCGCCGCACAATACTGCCTGTTCGCCGAACAGATCGGTTTCGGTTTCTTCGCGGAAGTTGGTTTCGATGATGCCGGCACGGCCGCCGCCGTTGGCCATCGCATAGGACAAAGCGATGTCGCGCGCGGAACCGGATTTGTCCTGGTACACGGCGATCAGGTGAGGCACGCCGCCGCCCTGGCTGTAAGTGCCGCGCACGGTGTGGCCCGGCGCTTTCGGCGCGATCATGATGACGTCCAGATCGGCACGCGGTACAACCTGGCCATAATGGACGTTGAAGCCGTGTGCAAATGCCAGTACCGCGGCTTGTTTGGCGTAAGGAGCGACGTTTTCGTTGTAGACCTGGGCGATGTTTTCGTCCGGCAGCAAGATCATGATAACGTCGGCCGCTTTAACGGCTTCATTGACTTCAGCTACGTTCAGGCCGGCATTTTTTGCCTTGTTCCAGGACGCGCCGTCCTTACGCAATGCGACAGTCACTTTGCAGCCGGAATCGTTCAGGTTTTGTGCGTGCGCATGGCCCTGGGAACCGTAGCCGATGATGGTTACGTTTTTGTCTTTGATCAGGGACAGGTCACAATCTTTATCGTAGAAAACTTTCATTTTTAATCCTAGTAATTTAATTGAATTGAATGGGTAGCGGGCTCAGCAGAAACCCGGTTCAGACCTTGAGGATACGCTCGCCGCGGCCAATGCCGGAACCGCCGGTGCGGACTGTTTCCAGGATCGCCGTTCGGTCGATGGAATCAATAAAGGCGTCCAGCTTGCCCTTGTTGCCGGTCAGTTCTATCGTGTAAGTCTTTTCGGTCACATCGATGATACGGCCACGGAAAATGTCCGCGGTGCGTTTCATCTCTTCGCGTTCCTTGCCGACCGCGCGCACCTTGATCAGCATCAGCTCGCGCTCGATATGCGCACCCTCAGTCAGATCCACCACCTTGACGACCTCAATCAGCCGGTTCAGGTGCTTGGTGATCTGTTCGATGATGTCGTCCGAGCCGGAAGTGACGATGGTCATCCGCGACAGGGTGGCATCTTCGGTAGGCGCAACAGTCAGCGTTTCAATGTTGTAGCCGCGCGCGGAGAACAGGCCGACCACGCGCGATAAGGCACCCGCTTCATTTTCCAGCAAAACAGAAATGATATGTCTCATGTTACAGATCCTCCGAACCGAGCAGCATTTCAGTCAGGCCCTTGCCTGCCTTGACCATGGGCCAGACATTCTCGGTTTGATCCGTAATGAAGTTCATGAACACCAGCCTGTCCTTCATCGCAAACGCTTCCCTCATCGCGCCATCGACGTCGCCCGGCTTTTCTATCTTCATGCCGACGTGGCCATAGGCCTCCACCAGCTTGTTAAAGTCCGGCAGAGAGTCCATGTAGGATTCGGAATAGCGTGAACCATAATCGATCTGCTGCCACTGCCTGACCATTCCAAGGAAGCGGTTGTTCAGCAAGACGATTTTCGGTGTCAGGTGGTATTGCTTGCAGGTTGCCAGCTCCTGAATGCACATCTGTATCGAGGCTTCGCCGGTCACACAGGCGACCGTCGCATCCGGGTTTGCCATCTGCACGCCCATGGCGTACGGCAGGCCCACACCCATCGTGCCCAGGCCGCCGGAATTGATCCAGCGGCGCGGCTTGTCGAAACCGTAGTACTGCGCGGCCCACATCTGGTGCTGCCCCACGTCGGAAGTGATGAAGGCGTCGCCCTTGGTCACTTCCCACAGTTTTTGCACTACCGCCTGCGGCTTGATCACTTCGCTGGAAGTCGGGAACTTCAGGCAATCGCGGCTGCGCCATTCGGCGATCTGCTTCCACCATGCAGCCAGCGCCTTGGTATCGGGCCGAGTTTCAGCCACATTCAGCTGCGACAGGAATTCCTGCAGCACGTCCTTGACGTTGCCGACGATGGGGATATCAACCTTGACACGCTTGGAGATCGATGACGGATCGATGTCGATATGGATGATCTTGCGCGGCACCGAGGCAAAATTCTTAGGGTTGCCGATCACGCGGTCATCAAAACGCGCACCAATCGCAATCAGCACGTCGCAGTGCTGCATTGCCATATTGGCTTCGTAGGTGCCGTGCATGCCGGGCATACCGACGAATTTTTCGTCGGAAGACCGGTAAGCGCCGAGTCCCATCAGCGTATTGGTGACAGGAAAACCCAGTTTGTCGACCAGCTTGTTCAGTTCCGGCGCTGCATTAGCCAGTATGACGCCGCCGCCAGTGTAGATCATCGGACGTTCGGCCTGCAGCAGCAGTTGCACAGCCTTGCGGATCTGGCCTGAATGGCCCTTGTCCACAGGCTTGTAGGAGCGCATCTCTATCTCTTTCGGATAGGAATAGGTCGTTTTATGCATGGAGATATCCTTGGGGATATCCACCAGCACGGGACCCGGCCTGCCTGTAGATGCAATATAGAAAGCTTTTTTGATCGTTGTCGCCAGATCCCTGACGTCCTTGACCAGGAAGTTATGTTTGACGCAGGGACGGGTAATGCCGACCGTGTCGCATTCCTGGAAAGCATCCTGGCCGATCGCATGGCTGGGCACCTGGCCGGAAATGATGACCATGGGAATGGAATCCATGTAGGCCGTTGCCAGGCCTGTCACCGCATTGGTCACGCCCGGGCCGGAAGTCACCAGTGCTACGCCGACTTTCTGGGAGGAACGGGAATAAGCATCTGCAGCGTGAATCGCCGCCTGCTCATGGCGAACAAGGATATGTTGAAACTTGTCCTGGTTGAAGATTGCGTCGTAAATATACAGTACTGCACCGCCTGGATAGCCGAAAACGTGCTCTACGCCCTCTTCCGCCAAACATCGTACCAATATTTCTGCGCCTGTTATTTCTGTATTCATGGTGTTGTCCTTTCAAGGTCCATAGGAGATTGATAGGATGTTCTTTCCTGGCGAAATCGCTTCGCGCGGCTGCTAGCTGCCATTCCTTTTTGTGCTGTCACGCCACCCTTTATATGTCCGTTGGACATAGTTCCAGGCACCGCTTAAGGCACTCGTTCAGTCAGTGTTTAAGCCTTGCAACTACAAATTTCTCACGCTTGTGGCATGGGTTAGAACAAACAGCTTCAAGTAAAGCGCACCTGTCGTGAACGGCATTGTGGGCCGACACATCAGGCATTTGTTGCCCCGAGATCTCAGGGCGGACTAGTACGGTACTGCGTTGCACCAATCTGGTCAAGACAATTTCTTTGTTTTGGTGCAAAATTCTTGCAGAAATGCCCGTAAAATCGTCTATCAGGGTAAAAACTTGGGGACATCAGCCGGCATTTTTGCTAGCATTAGCGCGATTAAAATCCTATCCGCTGGTCAAAGTATTATTCCTGTCTATTTTCCCCAGGTTTTTCATGGAATTTGCACGCTGATGAACGCATTCCGGCAAAAAGAATAGAATTCAACCCTGTTTCAACAAAAAATGCCCGGAAGACGCATCTTTGAACCAATGATTACGAACGCCGCTCATGGCCACAGATAAAGAATTATCCAATTTCCTGGAAGGTGTGGAACGCCGCGCCTTCAAACACGCAGCCTACACAGTGCGTAATGACGAGTCTGCACTGGATATTGTCCAGGAAGCAATGATCAAGCTGTCCGAAAAGTATGGCGACAAACCGGCGGCAGAGCTGCCGATGCTGTTCCAGCGCATCCTGCAAAACACCATTCTTGATTTTTTCAGGCGCGAAAAAGTCCGTAATACCTGGGTCAGCCTGTTTTCCAATATGGCGCCGGCCAGCCAGGAAGACGATAATTTTGATTTATTGGAAAGTTATTCAGCCGAGGAAGGCACGCAAGCCTCGGAATCCAGCGCCGACAAGATAGAAAGAGAACAAGTCCTCACTATCATCGACCAGGAAATACAAAAACTGCCGGCACGTCAACGGGAAGCCTTCCTCATGCGTTACTGGGAGGACATGGATGTGGCCGAAACGGCCGCCGCGATGGGCTGCTCTGAAGGGAGCGTAAAAACGCATTGCTCACGCGCAACACACGCTCTTGCAGCATCGCTCAAGGCTAAAGGGATACGCTTATGAACTACTCAAAAGAAACTATGGATATTGATTTCGCCTATAAAGTGCGCCACGCACTGAACCAGTCTGCGGAAAAGATACCGGCTCAGACCCTTGATCGCCTTGCCAATGCCCGAAAGATTGCAATGTCGCGCAAAAAGGCGGACACGCCTAGTGCTGCCCTCGCCATCCGTGGCGTACTGGCCGGTAATGCGGGTTTTTCCTTCCAGGGCCCCGGTTCATGGATGGGCAAGCTCGGCGTAGTGCTGCCTTTGCTGGTGCTGATAGTCGGCCTGTTCGGCATCTACCACTATGAAGAACAACGCCGCATCAGGGACCTGGCCGATATCGATGCCGCCGTCCTCGTGGACGAATTGCCTCCCGACGCTTACCTGGATACCGGCTTTACCGCCTATTTGAACAATGCGGGGGAGTAGGCGTGCGCTTTCCCGTTTTATCGGTAACCGGATTGGCCAATTTGGCTGACACCTATAAATTTGCAGCGTGCTTCTTTGCCGCAACGCTCTGCCTGCCGCTGGCCTACGCCGCCGGCAGCGGTGGTGCGCATGCCGCCTCCGCATCCAAACCAGTGGCAACTGCTGCCAGCAGCGGCCCCTCATGGGCAGAGTTGTCGGCGACGCAGAAAACCGTGCTGGCTCCATTGGCAGCCGACTGGCCGAAGATGGAAGAAATCCAGAAAAGAAAATGGATGGAAATCGCCAACAAGTATGTTGCGCTGAAGCCGGACGAGCAGGCCCGCGTAGTGGAACGCATGCGTGCCTGGGTCAAGCTGACGCCGGAACAGCGCATGGCGGCGCGTGAAAACTTTGCCCGCACGACGCAGGTAAAGCCTGAACAGAAGTCGGCGCAATGGCAGCAATACCAGCAGCTCAGCGATGAGCAGAAGAAACAACTGGCGGAACAGGCAAGCAAAAAGAAATCGGTGACCAACCTGCCGCCTGAGACGCAAAGAAAAGCCCAGCCACTGGCGCCGATCAAGGCCATACCGCCCACGCGCTTCGTCAACCCGGTACCGGCTTCGCACGCTGCTGCGGCATCGGCGTCTTTGCCTGCGCCTGCAACGCTGCCTCCGGCTCCCGTCCCTACTCCCGCCGCGGCGTCCCAACCTGTCTTAAAGTAAGCACGTGTCAACATCCACAATAAAAGCCCCGCGGCTGAAACGCCGCCTGGTTTGCATGGTCTACGAGGCGGTATTGGTATTTGGCGTTGCGGTTGTCGCTGCCTGCATCTTTTATGGCGTGATGGCCCTGTTTGGCATCAAATTCGTCGCCTATGCCCAGACAAATAGCCCTACACTGGTACACCACGCGCTGCAGGTATGGACTATCTTTATTCTTGGCCTGTATTTTGTCTATTGCTGGCGGAAGAGCGGACAAACACTGGCAATGAAGACCTGGCGTATCCGGGCGGTAGATCTGGATGGCAGCCGCGTGCCGGTCGTCAAGGCAATCGTGCGTTACTGCCTGGCATGGATGTGGTTTCTGCCGGCGATCATCCTTGTGTATCGCTTTGGGCTTAAAAGCTGGGGCCAAATGGGCATGCTGTTCGGCGCCAACATCGTGCTATGGGCCATGACCGCCTCTTTGGATAAAGACGGCCAGTTCCTGCACGACAAACTGGCAAAAACACGCCTGATGCATGTAGAGCTTGATCCTAACGTCGACCACAAATACATCCGGTAAATACTACATAAAAAATTGCAGTAATAAACACCAATTAGCCGAACTTGCTGCCAATAAGCTACCGATACCAACAAAAATAGGCTTCCCCCGAGGCTGCTACCCCGTACACAGCCATGTTGTATTGCCTTACGGTTTTTGTGTCTGGCTTGTTCAATGTTATTCTATTGAAAAATCATAGAGAAATAGCATGCAACACAAAGCTCCTCGCCGTACCAGAGAACGTATTCTGGAATTGTCACTCAGGTTATTCAATGAATTCGGCGAACCGAATATCACGACGACCGTGATCGCCGAAGAGATGAATATTTCCCCGGGCAACTTGTATTACCATTTTCGCAACAAAGACGATATCGTCAATTCCATCTTTGCCCAGTTTGAAGAAGAGATCAATAAAAAGCTGGCCTTCCCGCATGGCCGCAAGGCCAATATCCAGGATATCTGGACCTATCTGCACCTGACCTTTGAACTGGTCTGGCGCTATCGCTTCTTTTACCGTGACCAGAACGACCTGCTGTCCAGGAACCGTAAGCTGGAACTGAACTTCAAGCAGATCCTGACGCACAAGATCACGGTTGCCACTGAGCTGTGCACCGGCCTGCGCGCCGACGGCGCCTTTGAAGCCACCGACATGGATATCGACGCGCTGGCCACCAATATGGTCATCGTCGCCACCTATTGGCTGTCGTATGAATATGTACGCAATCCGCGCAAATATACCGAGCAGCAGGCCATGTCCGATTCGCTGACCCGCGGCTGCTATCAGGTGATTGTGCTGATCAGCCCCTACCTGCGCGGTGAAACGAAAGAAGTATTCGAAAAGCTGTCGCAGGAATACCTGCGCAAGATGAACGTCAAAGAAACCGGCCCCACCCCATGAAATCCATTTGCGTCTATTGCGGCTCCTCCGCAGGCTCTTCCGCCGTGTACACCGAAGGGGCGCAAGCCCTAGCCAAACAATTCGTCGACCACGATATCGCGCTGGTCTACGGCGGCGGCAAGGTGGGCCTGATGGGAGTGATCGCCGACGAAGTGTTGCGTCTGGGCGGCAAAGCCACGGGCGTGATCCCCAAGGCGCTGATGGACAAGGAAGTCGGCCACACCGGCCTGACAAAACTGCATGTCGTCAAGGACATGCATGAACGCAAGGCCATGATGGCTGACCTGTCCGACGGTTTTATCGCCATGCCAGGCGGGGTCGGCACGCTGGAAGAACTGTTTGAGGTATTCACCTGGGCCCAGCTGGGTTTCCACACCAAGCCGATAGGCCTGCTGAACGTCGCGGGCTTTTACGACAGCCTGGTGGCTTTCCTCAACCACACGGTGCAGTCCAAATTCCTGAAGGCCGAGCATCTGGCGATGTTGTTCAACGAAGCCGATCCGGCGAAGCTGGTGCAGGATTTCAGGCAATATCAGCCGGTGCTGGTGGATAAATGGCTTAAAAAGCAAGACCTGTAAATAACAAAACCACACCCAGCGCCCGATAGCCGGCCCGATAGCCGCTATTCCGCAGTTACCCCGATTAGCGAGTCATAACAGGGTAAAATGCTGGCATCCAGAGTTTTCAACCGTTTCTATAGCGACATCATGATATTTTCCAAGCAATTTGCGCGTTACGAGTCCGAAGCGACCCAGTTCATCCAGGGCCTGAAAAAAGCCAATCCGGAACTGGAGCAAAGCCAGCGCGACGGCCGCGCACTGTTGTGGGACAAGGCCCCTGTTGACCTGGATACCCAGAAGCGCGCCAAAGAATCCCGCATCAACCAACAAGCTTACGTGTACCAGAACAAAGGTTAAACGTGAGTGTTGCATCCAGCATGCCGGCAACGGAACTGCCTCTGGTAGGCTCCACTGACAGCACGCCCGACGTCGTTGACGGCCTTGCCTTTGCCAAACTGTACGGCGAGCCTCTGTTCAAGCTGCCGAACGACCTGTATATCCCCCCCGATGCACTGGAGATTTTCCTGGAGGCCTTTGAAGGCCCCCTGGATCTTTTGCTGTACCTGATCCGCAAGCAGAATTTCAATATTCTCGATATTCCAATGGCGCAGGTCACCCTGCAATACCTGGAATATGTGGAGCAGATACGCAAGCACAACCTAGAGCTGGCGGCAGAATACCTGCTGATGGCAGCGATGCTGATCGAGATCAAATCGCGCATGCTGCTGCCGGTCAACAAGCACGACTCCACTGAAGAAGCCGAAGATCCACGCGCCGAGCTGGTGCGGCGGCTGCTGGAGTACGAGCAGATGAAGCTGGCCGCCTACGACCTGAACGCAGTGCCGCAACTGGGCCGGGATTTCCTGCATGCCCAGGTCTTCATTGAAACCAATACCGTGCTGCACTGGCCGCATGTGGACGTGGTGGACCTGCAGGCCGCCTGGGCCGATGTGCTCAAGCGCGCCACGCTCGTTGCCCACCACAAGATCAGCCGCGAGGAACTGTCGGTGCGCGAGCACATGACCGGCATTCTGCGGCGCCTGCAATCGGCCAAGTTCGTCGAGTTTTCCGAACTGTTCGATCCGTCCAGGGGCGCACCCGTCCTCGTGGTCAATTTTGTCGCGCTGCTGGAACTGGCGAAGGAAACACTGATAGAAATCACCCAGGCCGAAGCATTCGCACCTATCTATGTGCGCCTGTCATATTCACCGGCGTAACGCTTTATTCGGGCATGCCGCCGGCACGCCCCATCCCTGACAAGAATTCCCTATTTTGAAAACAGAGACATGAAAATAATCTCCTCCATAGAAGAACTGCGCGACCAGTTGCGCGGCCAGTTGCGTACTGCCTTCGTTCCCACCATGGGCAACCTGCATGAAGGCCACCTGTCGCTGATGCGGCTGGCAAAAAAACATGGCGACCCGGTGGTCGCATCGATCTTTGTCAATCGCCTGCAGTTCGGCCCTAACGAAGACTTCGACAAATATCCGCGCACCTTCCAGGCCGACGTGGAAAAGCTGGAAAAAGAAGGCGTGTATGTGCTGTTTGCCCCTACTGAAAAAGACCTGTATCCGGAACCGCAGGAATACCGCGTGCGCCCGCCGGATGACCTGGGCAATATCCTGGAAGGTGAATTCCGTCCCGGCTTTTTTACCGGTGTGACAACCGTGGTCCTCAAACTGTTTTCCTGTGTACAGCCCAAGGTGGCCGTATTCGGCAAGAAGGATTACCAGCAATTGATGATCATCCGCAATATGTCCAAGCAGTTTGCACTGCCAACTGAAATCATCGCTGCCGAAACCTGGCGCGCCGAAGACGGCCTGGCACTGTCTTCCCGCAACGGCTATCTGAACGAAGCCGAGCGCGCTGAAGCCCCCGCGCTGTACCAGACCCTGAACGAAGTAGCACAGGAAATCCGCGACGGCCACCTGGACATCTTCGAGCTGGAAAAGAAGGCCATGGCAAAACTGGCCGCGCGCCAGTGGAACCCGGACTACATTGCCGTGCGCAAGCAGGCAGATCTGCAACCGCCTTCCGCCGGCGACCTGGCGCAAAAGGCGCCGCTGGTCGTGGTGGCCGCCGCCAAGCTCGGCAAAACCCGCCTGATCGACAACCTGGAAGTGTGATGGCGAGCAGTACGTTGCGGTGGCTCTCAGCCCCTGCTTTGCTTGCAGCCTGGCTGGCCGCTTGTCTGCCGGCGTCACGGGCAATAGCTGCCATCAGCGTGCAAGACGATGCGCAACGTTCGGTAAGCCTGGATAAACCGGCGCAGCGCATCATCAGCCTGGCGCCGCACACGACCGAGATCCTGTTCGCCGCCGGCGCCGGGGCGCAGCTGGTCGGTGTCAGCGAATACAGCGACTTTCCCGAGCAGGCGAAAAAAATTGCCTCCGTGGGCAACGTATTTGCACTGGATATAGAACGCGTGCTGGCGTTGAAGCCCGACCTGGTGGTCGTGTGGGGCACCGGCAACGGCGCTGCCCTCGCCGACAAGCTGCGCGGCCTGCACCTGAATGTATACCAGAGTGATCCGCATGACTACGAAGGCATCGCCTCTTCCATAGAACGCATGGCTGCACTGGCCGGCACATCGGCCACCGGCAACAAGGCCGCCGGCGCCTTCCGCCACCGGCTGGAAGCCTTGCGAAACACCTACCGGCAACCAGCAGGCGTCAAGCCCGTTACCGTGTTTTACCAGATCTGGCGCAGCCCGCTGATGACGCTGAACGACACCCACATGGTGTCGTCGGCGATCAGGCTATGCGGCGGCGAGAATATTTTCGGCAAACTGCGGGAAGTCAGCCCTACCGTCAATGTAGAAGCAGTATTGAAAGCCAACCCCGAAGCGATCATGACGACGGACGGCGAGAAGCAGGAATCACTGGCCGACTGGCTGCGCTTCGACAAGCTGGCAGCCGTGGAACACTCCAATCTGTATGTCGTAAAAGGCGACTGGATCAATCGTTCCGGGCCGCGGATACTGGATGGCACGGAAGCAGTATGCAAATTCCTCGATACGGCGCGCAAGAGGCGCCGCTAGCTTCCGGCAAACAGCAAATCAACCCTCGCCCTAATGCCACTCCCTAGGGTCGACGCGGTAATATTCACTGAGTTCGGCAAACAGCTCAGGATGCAGCTCTGCCATCGGCCAGGATTTTTCAAAAAAGGTTTCGGTCGCCACGGCAAAAAATTCTGCCGGATTCGTCGCGCCGTAATAGTCCAGCACGCTTTCCAGTTGATACGCTGCGGCCTGCTGTAGCTTCTGGTACTCGCGCATCATCACGGCAGACCAGCGCTGATACCTGGCTTTGCTCATCAGCAGCGGTGCGCCGTTGGTAGAGCCTGTCTCGCTGTCAAGCTGGTGTGCAAATTCATGCAGCACAACATTGTGTCCGTCGATAGCATCTTCGCCTTTTTGCTGTACATGGTCCCACGCCAGGATCACCCTGCCGTCGCTCCAGGATTCACCGGACAAGGTCTGGTTCGCATGCGTGACGATACCGCCCACACCAAGCTCGGTGCGCGGCGCGATGAAGGCGGAAGGATACACAAGAACCAGTTTCAGATCGGGAAAAACGCGCGCGGGCCGGTTGAGCAGCAGCATGCATGCCTTGCCGGCAATCGTCATGCGCACTTCGTCATTCATGCGGAAGCCGTCGCAGCCTATGAATTTTTTCTCGTGCAGAAACTGCTTGATCAGCCGTTTCAGCTGCAATTGCAGATGGGCCGGCATCCTTGCATAAGCAGGGATATTCCTGCGCAAGATACGTGAATAATTGCCGGGAAAAGGTGCACGGATCGCGCGCTGCAAGCGGTAGCGCGGCAGCCAGAAAACCAGCCCCATCACGGTCAGTGAAAATATCAACAGATACAGCAACGGCATTACGCTCCCCCCTGCTACCAATGGATCGATTCCAGCCCTCTCATTGAAAGCTAGTCCATAGATGGGACAAGTACAAGGAAAAGCAATGGCCGTGAAGTACAGTTTTTTCTCGAAAGAAAAAAACTGTACCTGTGGAGTTGCCGATTTGCTGCGATAATGTAAAACAAATAACAGCAGATGCCGTTTGCACTATTCAGGCCCGCACGTCCTCTTCCTTCTTTTTTTCTGATTGTCCACAATGCGCAAAGGCATATTGTTCGCGTCCACGTCTTATATTCTATGGGGCTTGTTTCCGCTGTATTTCAGGGCTTTACACGAATTTGCGCCAATAGAAATATTACTGCACCGGATGCTGTGGTCGCTGCTGTTTTTGTCCATCGTACTGCTGCTGCGCAGGCAATGGTCGTGGCTGCGCGATGTGATACGCCAGCCAAAGCTGGTGGCCGGCTTTGCGGTCAGCGCGCTGCTGCTGTCGGGCAACTGGTTCATTTATATCTGGTCCATCAACAACGGTCATGTCATCGACGCCAGCCTCGGTTATTTCATGACACCGCTGGTCAACGTGCTGCTCGGCTTCCTGCTGCTGCATGAAAGACTGCGGCCCGGCCAGTGGCTGTCCGTTGCCATGGCTGCCTGCGGGGTACTGTGGCTGGCAGTGCAGGCAGGCCATGTGCCGTGGATAGGCCTGGCGCTGGCGTTGACTTTCGGCAGCTACGGCCTGCTGCGCAAGACCGCCAAACTGGGAGCCCTGGAAGGGTTGTCGCTGGAGACCCTGCTGCTGTTTCCGCTGGCGGCAGCCTATCTGTCCATTTTGTCGAACCAGGGGCAAAGCCATTTTGGCGATGCGGCAACGACATCGCAGATCATGCTGCTTGCCGCAGGGCCGATCACGGCGATCCCGCTGCTGATGTTTGCCGCCGGCGCCAGACTGATTCCGATGGCAACGCTGGGCCTGCTGCAATACATCTCCCCTTCGCTGCAGCTGATACTGGGCGTGTGGCTGTTCAAGGAAAGCTTCGACGGCGAAAGGCTCATCGGCTTCGTCGCCATCTGGGCGGCGCTGGCGGTATATTCGGTCGAAGGCCTGCGCAACAATTACCTGTCCAGGCAGCAAGTAGGCAATACGGAAAAAGCGTAAATATTTTTAACTATTTTGTACGCATACTTTGTATGCGCGCAACGGCATACCCGGTATTACAGCGCCAATAACAAGGCCGCTGCCGTTTCATGGTAAAGTACGGCTCTCGCTAGGGGTCCTGGGAACTGCTGTTTCCGGGTGAGAAATACCCTCCGAACCTGATCTGGATAATGCCAGCGCAGGGAAGCGCAAAGCTCCTCCCCTTTCTTTGTCTGCTCTCCCGCGCCGGTTCCAGCACAACCGCATACCGGAACGCATAGAGCCACCATGTCTGACAAATTAACATCGATCCACCTTCCCTCCGCCATTGCGCTGGCCGTTGCCCAACTGCTCGCAACGCCCGCCTTTGCCCAGAGCGCACTGCCTGAAGTCGTTATCAGCGCAGCCAAGCAGGACAGCAACAAGGCAGACCGCGCCAGCGTAGGCGGCTTTTCCGACGCGCCGCTACTGGAGACGCCGGCCTCCATCACCGTATTCACGCAAAGCCTGATGCAGGACCTGCAGGTGCGGCAGACGACCGATGCAGTGAAATTCGATGCCAGCGTCAACGATTCCTATAATGCCGTCGGCTATGCCGAGCAATTTTCGATACGCGGCTTTGCGCTGGACAATACCAGCAGCTACCGCAAGGACGGGCTGGCCATTCCCGGCGACGCTTCGATCCCGCTGGAAAACAAGGAACGCATAGAAATATTGAAAGGCCTGGCCGGCTTCCAGGCCGGTTTTGCCACGCCGGGCGGCATCATCAACTATGTGACCAAGCGGCCCACCGACACGCCACTGCGTACGGTCACGCTGGGCGCCAGCGAACGCGGCACGCTGTACGGCGCGGTGGACCTGGGCGGCCTCTTCAGCGACCCGCATTTCGGCTACCGCATCAATGCCGCCGACGAAAGGCTACGCTCCTATATCAAGGGTGCAGACGGCCAGCGGCAATTTTTCTCCTTCGCTTTCGACTGGCGGATTTCGCCGCAGGCGCTGCTGCAACTGGACATGGACTACCAGCACAAATCGCAGCTGACGGCGCCCGGCTTCCAACTGGTCAACGGCACCGACCTGCCGAGGAATATCAACCCCGATACCATGCTGAACAACCAGCCCTGGGCGCGGCCGGTGGATACGCGCGATACCGACTTCGGCCTGCGTTTTGAATACAAGTTCAACGAAGACTGGAAGGCCACGCTATCGGCCAACAAGCATGAATTCCGCCGCAACGATTTCACCGCCTTCCCCTACGGCTGCTCATCTGCCGGCCTGTTCCCCGGCTATTGCGCCAACGGCGATTACGATGTGTACGATTACCAAAGCACCGGCGAATCCAAATCCCCACTGGCAACGCAGGCGCTGCTGCAGGGTAATCTGAAGACCGGCAACATCCAGCATGCGCTGACGCTGGGCTTTTCCAGCTTCCGCCGGCGCGACTGGTTCGGTGATTGCGTCTATGGCAAAGTGGATTGCGCAGGCTCGAAACCGAACGGCACCAGCAATATCTATGTTCCCGTCGTCGTGCCGCCGTCCACCATCGTTACCGGCCCTGTCACCTTGCGCCGCAGCGAGGACGAATGGTCGGTATTTGCGCAGGATATCCTGAGCCTGACGGACCAGCTAAAACTGCATCTCGGCGCGCGCCATGTGCACATCAAACGCGACCAGTTCATCGACGATGAAACGCCGAACGCCAAATACGAGCGCAGCTACCTGCTGCCGAATATCGCGCTGGTATTCAGCCCGCAGAACAACTGGTCCGTCTATGGATCATTCACCGAAGGCCTGGAGCATGGCGGCATTGCGCCGCTGGGCACCAACAACGTCAATGCGCTGCTAAACCCCAGCAAGTCCAGGCAATATGAATTCGGCGTGAAAGCCGACCTGCTGCGCGACTTCAGCGTCAGCGCCGCCGTGTTCCAGATCAAGCAGTCGCTGGAATATACAAACGCCGACAATGACTATGTTGCCAACGGCAAGGAAAAGCACACCGGCATAGAACTGTCTGCACAAGGCCGCCTGAGCAATGAACTGACACTGGGGGCAAGCATCGCCGGCCTGCGCACGCGCCAGAGCGACACCGGCGACATCACGCTGGACGGCAAGCGCGTCACCAACGTGCCCTCCATAAAAGCCAGCGTCTATGCAGATTACGCCGTGCGGCAGGTGCAGGGCCTGAAGCTGAATGCGGAAGTGCTGTATTCAGGCGACAAGGCTTTCAGCCCCGATAACAGCGTCACCGTGCCCGGCTATTCGGTCATGAATCTTGGCGCGCGCTATGCAACGCATATCGCCGGCACCGCGACGACCCTGCGCTTCAATGTGGATAATGTGTTTGATAAATTCTACTGGCGCGATGTGACACAATCCCTGGGCGGCTACCTGTTCCCGGGCGCTCCGCGCCTCTACAAGGTATCGGCGCAGTTCGATTTCTAGGAAACGTCCAGCGCCGCCAGCGCGGCCTGGACCTGGGACATGCGATGCGGCATGTCCCCGTCCACCAGCAGGTAGGGAATGGCGCGTTGCTGCAATTCCCGCAGCAGTTCTTCATGCACCCTCTGCCGCATCTCTTCCGACTCCCTTTGCAAACCGTCCGGCGTCCAAGGCAGGTCCGGCGCCGTCACGATCGTAAAATCATAAGTGCGCGCCCGCGTCATCGCCTTCAGCGGCGCGTCTGCCTGCACAAAATAGAAATGGCTATAGATCGCCGTCATCAGCGGCGTGGTGTCGCAAAAAAGGAAACCGCGGGCCAGCGGCGCGGCAGCGTCTTCACGCGCTACCTGGGTGCTGGCAATGTGGAACTGGTCGCCTTCTACAGGTACGCGCTTGTGCGTTTCCACAAACTCGCGCAGGTATTCAGGCACCCATAGAGTCTGATAACGGGCAGCCAGCGCTTCGGCCAATGAAGACTTGCCGGAAGATTCTGCTCCCAGGATGGCAATCCGCCGGGGTCCCGGCGTCATCAGCTGAGCCGGCATCTAGCTGGCCGCAGCTACGGGAGCGGCCGAGCTGTTCCAGGCGCGCAAACCCAGCGCCGCCATGATCACGAACAGCGCATACAGGATGGCCGTCAGCGTCAGGTGCTTGTACATGTACAAGCTGACGTACAGGATGTCCACCAGTATCCATACATGCCAGTTTTCCAGCTTCTTGCGCGACAGCAGCAACTGCCCCAGCAGGCTGCCCGCCGTCAGGAAACCGTCCATATAGGGCACATCGGTATCGGTATACGACTTCAGGAATAGCGACAGCACGCCGAAGCCGACCAGCCACATCAGCCCCGACTTCAACCAGCCGGCCGCAGACAAGCGCGTTACCTGCAAGGCGCCATGCGCTTGGCCGCCGCGCAGCCACTGGTACCAGCCCCACACGGAAACCGCGATGAACACCAGCTGCAAGCCGGCATCGCCATACAGGCGGGATTCCACAAACACCAGCGCATATAGTGCCGACGACAGGATGGAAAACAGCCAGGCCCAGTGTGTTTGCCGTATGTTCAGCGCCACGGTGATGACGGACAGCACAAAGGAAATCAGCTCCAGCGGAGTTGTCGTAAAACCGAACAGTGGGACAATATCATTCATGCAATGCCAGCCGCTTCAATAAGATGGTACGGCAGCATTATCGTTGATTAGGCGGACGCTGTCATGCAGCCGGCAGCAAATGGAACAATGAGGAAATCGTAGCCCGGATGCAGCAAGCGAAATCCGGGACGCGTTCCACAGGCCGCCGGTCTCCCGAATGAGATACGCCTGACGAATGAGATACGCCTGACATATGCCTCGACCCAGCCCGCCTGTTCCAGTGCCTTAAAACTTCTGCTCCAGCATTGCCCGTATCACGGTACTGGTCGGTGTCACCGTATTCTGGCGGAGCGAACCGGTGGCGTCGGCGTAAATGCTCGCGCCGACATTATCCTGATGCAGCATATTCGCCATGGAAATGCGAAGCTGGGTTTTTGCATCAAATTTCCACAGGCCGTACATGTCCAGCACACGCTTGGGCGCGGAATAGGCGCTTTGCGTCTCGGACAGGCGCACCGGGCCGCCGTCCTGGAAGCTGAGGTTGCCGCCCAGCGTCAGCGGCATCTGGCTATGCTTGTAGTCCACGCCCAGGTTGGCGCTGACCGGCGTCTGCGAATCCAGCCGGTTATTCGGGCCGGGAACCGTAGACAGCGTGGACCAGTTGAAATTGACATTGGCGCGCACGTCGATGGCCGGCGCGGCTTTGTAGATGGACCGCAGCGGCAGCTTGGCCTCCAGTTCCAGGCCGCGCGTGGTGGCCTGGCCATCGTTGACGGGCATCGTGACCCAGGCGCCGTCTATCAGCGACAACCGCTGGCGCATGATGTCGTCTATACGTCGCACAAACACGCTGGCGCTCATCAGCCCGCCCTCCGGCAGGTAGTGCTCATAGGCTGCGTCCAGGCCCCAGGCCAGCTCGGGCCGCAGATTGGGGTTGCCCTGGCTGTCCGGATTCAGCTGGCTGTTATTGTCGGAGATATAGTGGCGCGGGATCAGGCTGCTGGTGGAGGGCGCCTTGTAGGTCCTAGTCAGCGCCAGGCGCACCTGATCGTTCTTGCTGTCCGGCAGTTTCCATAGTGTCTGCATCACCGGACTCCACACGGCGGAACGGTTTTCGACGGCGCTGAACAAGCGCCCCTCGCTACGCGTATTCAGCGCCTCCCAGCGCAGGCCCAGGTACATCGACCAGCGCTGCGTAATATTCCATTCATCCTGCGCAAACAGCGCCAGGCGGGTAACGGACGCATCGAAGCTTTCATCAAGGTCGATGGGGACATTGCCGGTAAAGGTGGTGTCGTTTTGCAGGCGGTTTTCACCGCGCTTGCTGTAGGCGCCATCCCAGCCGGCCACCAGAGAATGGTCGGTAATGAAAGGTGTCGAATATTTGCCGCTTGCAGTCACGCCCTTGTCGGTCGCTTCGCTGGCAGTTTTACGGTCCAGCGCAAAAACGCCGTCGCTATCGTAACCCTGGTAGGCAAGGCTGGAATTGCGCTTGTTATAGTTGGCGCCGAACTTCATGTCCAGCTTGGCGCCCTCTTCCAGCTTGTGTATCCAATTGATATCGGTGCGGAACATGTTGAAGCGGGACTGGTACAGCGCACTGTTTTCGGCATACAGGGGCGCATCTTCTTTTGATGACAGTATTGTCTCACCGGTATTGCCGTGCGATTCGCTATGGCTGACAAAATTTTGCGAGACGAGGTTGTCGCCGTTCGGCAGCACCCAATTCAGGCGCGGCGACAGGTTGATGTTTTCGTACTGCCCGTGGTTGCCGTCTATATAGTGGCGGACGAGGTCCTGATTGCCCGAGGCATCCGTGCCGGTTTCTTCTGTTGTCGAAGGACGGTCCCAGCGGCCTCGGGAAAAGGCGCCGGCCAGCGAATAAGACAGCTTGCCGACACGGTCGGACAATTGCAGGTTGGCGCTGCCGGACCACACGCCGTGCTCATTGCCGGCTCCAAGCTTGATCTCGCGCTGCGCGGTCTGTATCGCTTTCTTCAGCACGATGTTGATCGTGCCGGCGATTGCCTGCGTGCTGTATTCCGCGCTGGCGGCGCGGATGATTTCTATGCGTTCTATCAATTCCGGCGCAATGGAGTCCAGAGAAAACCCCGGTGGGCTCGGTTCGCCGTTCAGCAGTATCTGCGTATAACCGGAGCCCAGCCCCCGCATGCGGATTTCACCGCCGCGCCCCTGCACGCCGCCTATGGTAATGCCCGGCAGACGCTTTAATACATCGCCTATCGTGCTGTCGCCGTATTTGACGATTTCTTCCTGTGTCACCACCAGCTTGGTAGCCGTATCTTCGCGGCGCTCGTCATAATTGCGCGTGCCGGTAATTTCCACTGTCCTGACTGGTTCAGTTTTTTGCGGAGTCACCGCCGGTGCAGGCGCAGTATCCGCCTGCGGAGATGCCTCTGCATATGCCTGTGAATACGCTGCACCGCTGAAAACGAGCAGCAATGCAGCAGCAACGGCGGTCATACGGAAGTCGGGGCTAATTGTCGGCATAAGTCTGCAAAACGGGCAATAAATGAGTAATAAGCGGTTTAAATAGGACAAGAATGCTGCAGTATCCTCGAAGGGCATGCCTTCGACTGTACCCAGTTTGGCAAAGTTCCATGACGCCCGTATTTCTCCATGATGCCGGACGTCGGAAAATAGCCCGTTGGAAGATGTGAAATCGGAAAGAATTTTGCCGCTGCCTGATTTACACTACTGTAAACCATTCTTCATTTATACCCGCATATCCACATAAACGGCCAGATAGACAAATGACAAACGCGCCCAAGGGCTTTACCCTGCTGGAAATGATGGTTGTCGTGGCGGTGATCGCCATTCTCGCTGCAATGGCGCTGCCGTCCTACCAGTACAAGATTGTCCGCGAGCAGATCGAGTCTGGGCTGCCGCTGGCCGATATCGCCAAGAAGCCGATCGCCGCCGCATGGGCCGCCACACAGACCTTACCGGCGGATAACACAGCGGCAGGCCTGCCTGCCTCCGACAAGATCGTCAACAACTATGTCAGCGCCGTCAGCGTGCAGGACGGCGTGATCAACATCACCTTCGGCAACCGCGCGCAAGGCGTCATCAGGAACAAAGTGTTGACGCTGCGCCCGGCCATCGTCGAGGGCGCGCCCGTGGTGCCAGTGACCTGGGTTTGCGGTAATGCAGACGCGCCGGGCAAGATGACGCTCAAGGGCAATAACCAGACCACGGTTCCGGCAGGCTACCTGCCGCTGGCGTGCAGGAAGATCGCCCAATAATGCCTTGCCCATACACCTACAGCAGATGCTTAAGATGGACGGACTTAAGGCTGATCTAAGGCTGATTAAGGCTGAGGTCGTCCCTCAAGGCCCTCCCGCACATCGGCAATCATCTTCTCGATGATTGCTGCATCGCCGATCTGCAGCATCGCCAGCAGTGCAAAACGGGCCAGCAGCAGCGGCGAGCGTTCTGCGCCAATGTCAGTCATGGCAGTGCACAGCGCCGTGTAGAGCCGGTCGATATCCTGTTCATTCATGAGTGATCTCCTTCTGCGGCCAGTGCCGGGAATGCGCGGCGGACAGCCGACAGCACCTGTGCCGGATTGAACTGCCTCCAGCGCGCCATCACATGCCCGTCCGGGCGCACCAGGTACAGCGTGCCAACGGCAGCGCCGAACAGCGGGAAAAGCCTGCCCGTATGATCCCACGCCGTGTAGCCTTCGCCGGCCGGCCTTGTTTGCGCTACCGGAATGAACCGGGCCTGGATGCCCGTGCGTACAAGCTCATTCGTCAGGGCTGTCGCTGCTGCCGGCAACGTGCCGTCGCGGTCAAAATACAGGAGCGTGATCCACGGCCCCAGCAGACGGGTGACGTAAGTCTCCTCCTGCATATCGCCGTCGACAACGCTTAGCGGCGCTTCCGGCAGCGTCGCTCCCGGTGGCGGCCCGGCATCGAAACCAGCCTCATCCGCGACATCCACATTCAGCGCAGAATCCAGGTAGCGGATGGCGCTGGTCTGGCGCGGGTTGATCAGCGGCCGGACAGCGGGATGCCGCTCCGCCAAACCCAGCACGGCAGTGCGCATCAGTTCAAACGCAAACGAAGGCGGCGCCATGAACTCGGTGCTTTTGATGCCCTGCCTCAGGTTTTCATGCGCAGCCTGTACACGCTCCTGGGAATACGTGTCCAGCAAATCATCGGCCGCCAGCCCTTTCACTGCAGAGGCCAGCTTCCAGGCCAGGTTATCGGCATCGTCTATGCCCGAATTGGCGCCGCGCACGCCAAAGATGGGCACCAGATGCGCAGCATCTCCCGCAAACAGCACGCGGCCATGCCGGTATTGATCCAGTGTCAGCGCATGCGCCTTATAGACGGTGATCCACACCGGCGACCAATCGCTGCTCTCGCCCATCATCTCCAGCAGGCTCTGCACCCGCGGGATGACGTTTTCCGGCCGTACTGCCTGCTCGGCATCTTCATCTTCTTGCAACTGGTAGTCGATACGCCAGACATTGTCCGGCTGCTTATGCACCAGCACCGTGGAACCGGGATTGGAGGGTGGATCGAAGTAGGCCAGGCGCTCTGCCGGCCTGCTGCTGTTCAGCAGGATATCGACGATCACATAGCGTCCTTCATAGCTGGTGCCTTTCAGTGCAAGCCCCAGCGCTTCCCGGACAAAGCTGCGGCCGCCGTCGGCGGCAACCAGCCAACCGGCTTCCATCACATAGTCACCATCAGGGGTAGCAACAGACAAGGTGGCGCCGTTGCCATGCTGCTGCACGCCGGTCAAGCTGTTTTGCCAGCGGATTTCTATCAGCCCGGCCTGCTTTTCCGCCGCCTCCAGCAAGAATTGCTCGATGTGATATTGGGCAAGATTGACCATGGGCGGATACTGCTGGTCCTGGTCATGTGGCATGGTGAAATGCAGCACCTCGGCATCGCGGTAAAAGCTGCGCCCCCCGGTCCACGGCAGGCCTTTTTCCAGGAAGCCGTCCACCGCGCCCAGCCGCGCGATGATCTCCAGGCTGCGGCGGGAAATACATATCGCCCGGCTGCCTGTGCAGACGCCGTCGTCAGCCTCCAGCACAATGGAACGCACGCCGTGGCGAGCCAGGCCCAGCGCAATCGCCAAGCCTACCGGACCGCCGCCGGCGATGATCACCGGGTGCCTCTCTATCTGCGCCGCCGCCTCAGCCGCGGGAACCCATGCGGCATATTTTTTGGCCTCATGCGGATATGGTTTGAAATCGTAGTTCATTGTTTCTCCTTACTGCCCGTAACGTAAACACTACTTCGCCGCTCTGCCCTTCACTGCCCGCCTGCCTGCGCTGCGCGGGGCGGCGCGGGCAAGGCCAGGATCACAGCCGCCCCGACCACTAGCAGCACGCTGGCATACAGCAACCCGGCGGAAAAACTCTGCGTTGCATCTTTCAGCCAGCCGACCACGACCGGATTTAGCGCGGAACCGATATTGCCGACCGCATTGATGGCCGCAATGCCGATTGCCCTGGCCTTGAAGCTGAGCGCGTAATCCGGCATCGTCCAGAAAATGGACATGGCGGTGTAGGAGCCCGTCGACGCCAGGCAGACGCCCAGCATTTGAACGGCCGGACTTGTTGAATAAGCGGACAGCATCCAGCCCACGGCGGCCAGCAGCATGGGCAGCACGATATGCCACTTGCGCTCCTGGCGCAGATCGGAATGCCTGCCCCATAAAATCATGCCGGCAATCGTGCATAGCTGTGGAATGGCCGCCAGCAAACCCACCTGCGCATTGCTGGTGCCGGCATTGAAGCTGCGTACGATCAGCGGCGTCCATACCGCCACCATAGCCAGCGTATTCACCAGGCACAAGTAGGCAAGGCCGAATTTCACCACCACCGGTGAGAACAGCTCGCGCAGCAGCGGCTTTTTCTCCATGCCCCCGCCCACACTGGGCCGCTCATCCGGCTTTGCAGCGGTAATCATTTTTGATAAGGTAAGCTTTTCGTCCGGCGTCAGCCAGCTCGCCTGCTGCGGCGTATCGTTCAGATAAAAATACACGACCACACCCAATATCGCGGAAGGCAGCCCTTCCAGCAGGAACAGCCATTGCCATCCCTTGATGCCGAACATGCCGTCCAACCCCAGGATATAGCCTGACACGGCGGAGCCCAGCGCCGCCGTCACCGGCATCGCAATCATGAACAGCGCGTTTGCACGGGCGCGGTAAGCCGGCGGGAACCAGTAGGTCATATACAGCAGCATGCCGGGCAGAAAGCCTGCTTCGGTCACGCCGACGATAATGCGCAACACGTACAGGCTGGCGGGGCTGCTTGCAAACATCGTTGCCGTGGAGGCGAGGCCCCAGGCAATCATGATGCTGCCTATCCATCTGGCGGCGCCGATGCGTGCCAGCGCGATATTGCTGGGAATGCCGAAGATGATATAGGCGACGTAAAACAGCGTCGTCGCCAAGCCGAACTGCGTACTGCTGAGCCCCAGGTCCTTGATCATCGTCAGGCCGGCAAAGCCGATATTGATCCTGTCCAGGAAAGAAAACACAAACAGCAGGAACAGGAACCACAGCAGGCGTGCGGATACTTTTTGCATCACGCGCCGTTCACGCCGGGGTCCCTCTTCCATTGCCGCATCGCTGGGATAATCAGGCTTGAGCGCCTTGGTCAGATTCATGTCTCGTCTCCGTCTGTATTGTTGTATCAGGCCGTGCCTTCGGTAAAAACCGGGCACTTGGCGATACCAGTATGGATCAGCGGGAAACGGGCTTTGTCCCCAATTTGGGGACATCGGCATGAAAGGAAAATGAAGGGATGGGAGGATGGGACAGGTGGAAAACGGCTTCTGCTCAGCGGGACAGGCACAGCGCAAACAGCTGGCGCTGGCTGGAGATGCCCAGCCGCCGGTAGGCGCGCTTCTGGTAGGTCTGGACGCTGGATACGCGTATGCCCATCAGTTCGGCAATTTCCTGCGCAGTGCGGCCTTCCAGCACGCCGCGCACCACATCCAGCTCCCGTTTGGAAAGATCGTCGCAGGCCTCGCGCACGCGCGCCAGCATTTGTTCGGCAATGCTCAGCTGCCCCTGGCCGCAGGTGGCGTAATGGTTGCGCGCGGCATGCGCAAAAAGCGGTGTCAGCACCTCGATCTTTTGAATTTCATCCGGGGTAAACTGGCCCTGGTCCAGATCGCGATACAGGTTGATTGCCAGCCAGACATTCTTTGCCGGTTGCGACAATAGCGACAGCCGGTCGGATACGTGCGGACGCCCGTAGCAGGCTTCGCGGTAGGCGGCATGGCCTATGTCGGCCGTACTCTGATGATGCAGAAAGACTGCAGGATCGCGCCGCTGCGTATCGGCGGACGACACGATGGTCTGGTTGCCGTCAAAGGAATAAAAGAAGCGCGAGTAGGTATCCGCAATATCCTTCAGGAACTTGCCGCCGCGATGGTCCGCCACCGACACGGTGCGTGGACGGTTGCTGTTCTCATACGCAAATATCGTGCATTGCGACACAGGCGCCAGCGCATCCAGCGTTCGTACTATCTCTGCCGCCATCGCATTGCTGTCTTCATGCGCGATGGCCGCCATGATGCCAGTCGCGCGGCTTATGTCCAGGCTGCCGCTGCGAGCCTGGTTAAGGTTCCAATAACGCATCTCTACTCCTCGGCAATTCTCTACGAGCAACAGCTTTCATTCAAAGGTGGTATTGACAATCATACGGCTTAACTACCATACCTGCATCATTGCACAAATTAGTTGCGCGCACAACCAGTTTGACCTAGACTAGTTGCACCCACAACCAATTCAGGACCATCGCCATGATCAGCTTCCCCGAACATATCCAAAAAACCATGCCCTACCAGGCCGGCAAACCCATTGCAGAACTGGCGCGCGAAACCGGCATTGAAGAATCCGCCATCATCAAGCTGGCCTCGAACGAAAATCCGCTAGGCATGAGCCCCCGCGCAAAACAGCTGGCCATGCACGCGCTGGACGATGTGTCGCGCTATCCAGATGCGCACGGTTTCAACCTGAAACTGGAATTATCAAAACGCTTCTCCGTGCCCGACCAGTGGATCACGCTCGGCAACGGTTCCAATGACATCCTGGAAATGGTCGCCAGCACCTTTCTGCAGCCGGGAACCGCCGCAGTGTTTTCGCAATACGGTTTCATCGTGTACGGGCAGGCCACCCAGAGGGTGGGCGCCGAAGCGATTGTCGTTCCGGCCAAGGACTATGGAAACGACTTGGAAGCAATCCTGGCCGCAGTAACGCCACATACGCGCGTGATCTTCCTGGCCAACCCTAACAACCCCACGGGAACCTTCCTGCCTGCGGCTGAGGTAGAACAGTTCCTGGCGGCTGTGCCAGCGCATGTCGTCGTCGTGCTGGACGAGGCCTACAATGAATACCTGCCGCAGGAGCTACGTTTCGACAGTGCCGAATGGGTAAGAAAATATCCTAACCTCGTCGTGTCGCGCACGCTGTCGAAGGCCTATGGCCTGGCGGGCCTGCGGGTAGGCTATGCCATTGCGCAGCCGCACATCACCGACTATATGAATCGCATCAGGCAGGCTTTCAATGTCAGCAATGTGGCGCAGGCAGCAGCGATAGGCGCGCTGCAGGATGAGGAGTTCCTGCAGCAAACCTATGCATCTAACAGGAAGGGGCTGGAACAGCTGATCCGCGCTGTCAGCGCGCTGGGCATAGAATATATTCCTTCCTATGCCAACTTCGTGCTGATCCGCATACCGCAGGCGAACGCGGTTTATCAGGCACTGCTGTCGCGCGGCATCATCGTGCGGCCGGTAGGCGTGTACGGCCTTGCGGAATGGCTGCGTATCTCGGTCGGCACGGAAGCCGAAAATGAGGCTTTCGCGCGTGCGCTGGAGCACGCCCTGCAAACCCTGAAGGAAAATGGCAATGGATAAGTTGAATAAATTACCCGCGCTGCCGGCGTCGGTCGCCGGCAAGCCTGCATGGTGCAGCGACAGCGAATGGCAGCTGCGCACCGAACTGGCCGCGACTTATCGCGTGTTCCATGCGCTGGGCTGGAGCGAACTGATATTCAACCACATCACCGTGCGCGTTCCCGGGCCGGAAAAGCATTTCCTGATCAACCCCTTCGGTCTGGCCTACGATGAGGTCAGGGCCTCCAACCTGGTGAAAGTGGACCTGGACGGAAACATCATCGGCAGCGATGAATTTCCTATCAACCCGGCCGGCTATGTGGTGCACAGGGCAATCCACGCGGCACTGGAAGATGCACACTGCGTGATGCACACCCACACCACTGCAGGGCTCGCAGTCGCATGCATGGAAGGCGGCGTGCAGCCCACCAATTTCTACGCCGCGCAATTGCACGATATGATTGCCTACCATGACTTTGAAGGCATTACCGTGCATGACGATGAAGGGCCGCGCCTGCTGCAGGCGCTGGGCAGCAAACGGCTGCTGGTGCTGCGCAACCACGGGCTGCTGGCGCATGGGGTATCGATCTCCCATGCCTTCTCTTTATTATGGACGCTGAACAGGGCCTGCGAGATCCAGCTGACGACCGATTCCATGCGCGGCAATGCCATCAGGATTCCACCCGATGTCTGCATGAAGTCCACCAGGGACGCCTTGCAGTTCCGCCCTGACCATGAAGCCGGCGCCGGCATACTGGCCGCGCTGATACGCAAGGCGGAACGCACAGACAACAGCTACGCAACTTAGGAGCAATAATGAAAGACCTCAAAATCACGATAGTAGGCGCGGGCGCCATCGGCGGCCTGATTGCCGTCAAGCTGGAGCAGGCCGGCATCAAGGCCTCGGTGCTGGCGCGCGGCAAGCATCTTGAAGCGATCCAGGCCACCGGGTTGAAACTGGTGGAGCAGGAGGTGGAAACGGTAACGCATCCCGTCGCCACCGCATCGGCGGAAGAACTGGGGCCACAGGACATCATCTTCCTGTGCCTGAAGGCGCCCGCGCTTTTCGAGTCGGCGTACGAACTGCAGAAACTGATCTCCAAGGATACCGTCATCGTGCCGGCGATGAATGGCATTCCATGGTGGTTCATGGCCGGCCTCAAAGGCGAATACGACAACACCTGGCTGCGCACGGCAGACCCTTCGCATAACCTGGCGGACTACCTGCCGCCCGCGCAGGTGGTCGGCTGCGTCATCTATTTCGGCTCATCCATCGCCGAACCGGGGACGATACGCCGCGGCCTGGGAAACCAGCTGACCGTGGGCGAGCCCGGCAGCAGCGGCACGGCGCGCCTGGAGCTGGTCGCGGGCCTGCTGTCCAAAGCCGGGTTCGACGTCAAGGTCACCAATGACATCCGCCAGGAAATATGGACCAAGCTGTGGGGCAATATGACGATGAATCCAATCAGCGCGCTGACCTCTTCCACAATGGACGTGATCCTCGATGATCCGTTGACCAACCAGCTGGTGCTGTCCATCATGGAGGAATCAAAAAGCATCGCCGCCAAATTGGGCATCATCCTGCCCGTGGATGCGCGCGAACGCATGGTAATGACCCGCAAGTTAGGCGCCTTCAAGACATCCATGCTGCAAGACCTGGAAGCCGGCCGCCAGATGGAGATAGACGCGATACTGGGTGTGGGGCATGAACTGGGCAAGGTGGTCGGCGTGGAGACGCCGTTCATCAATGCCGTGCTGGGGCTGGTGCGGCAGCGCGCGCGCAATGCGGGGCTGTATAGTTATGAATTAGATGCCTGATGTATGTTTTTAGTCCTATCTTCCGCGCGTGGGAGATAGGACATTCATCCTGTCTTGCAAGTCAAGCCTGATGGACGCCAAATGCGTAACATCGTACTCAGCGCCTTCCCCAAAAAAGAGAAAAGTAGCCTGGATGCAGCGCAGCGAAATCCGGGAGCAAACCTGAATGCTGGAACAAATCCCTGCACGTGCACAGCATACCCAATGATCGGACGCCGAAAGGCTCGCTAGCGAGCCATGCCCCGGGTTGCGCTACGCTCCACCCAGGCTACCGCTGCTGCATAGCTGCATAGGCTGGCGAACCGTCATCCCGAACCACAGAGACCAAACTATCTGACATTGCCAATCTCAATCATCCGCCGTTGCATTCAAGCGCTGCGCCTGCTGAATGATTTTCTCCAGCGCACCGGCAAACACGTTCTTCTCTTCCTCATCCAGCACCGACAGCAATTCCTCGTTGCGGCGGCTGGCAATGGCCATGCCTTTGCGGTACACGGCTGCACCTTCACCGGAAAGGGAGATGATCACGCCCCTGCCGTCCTGCTGGTTGGGCTCCTTGACCAACAGCCCCTTTTTGATCAGCGCTTCGGTGGAACGGCTGGCCTGGCTTTTGTCGAGATTGGCGCGGGCGGCAAGGTCTTTGACGGAGACCGGGCTGAAAAAGCCCACCGTCAGCAGCACGCGGCCTTCGCTCAGGCTCAGGCCGAAGCTGTCCTGGTAGGCGGCGTCGGTGCCGCGGTCGGCCAGTTTGGTCAGGATATGCAGCCTGTAGGTGAACAGGCGGTCAAGATGGTCTTTGCTCATTCCACGCATCGGCTTCGGTAGTCATTCTGACACCTAGTATAACGCGGAGCGGCACGCAAAACGCAGGTATTCAGTGCACGCCGCATGCTGCTGCGGCATGCGCTTATTTTTTTGCCGGCTTTTCGATATAGCAGTTTTCGCGCAGGAAGCGCATGGCGCCGTTGTAGGTGCTGTCCCAGTCGTCCAGCAGGTAGTTGTTGGCTTCCTCGACAAATTCTTCCCAGTCCGCCAGCAGGCTTTCCTGCTTCTCATGTGGCGCCGCTGCACGGATGAACTCGCTGGCCGTATCCGGGTGGAAGCCCTCGTCGCGCAATTTCTTTACCAGCTTCTTCGCAGCCCCTTCTGTCAGGCTGGTCTTCGGCGGCAGGTCAGCCGCCAGGCACAGGAACAGCGTCAGCAGCGCATCGATGTCGGTCTTGCCCTTGGTAACCCTGGTCCATTCCTTCGACACCAGCGCATCGTATTCCGACGTATCTTCCACTTCGTAATCGCGCAGGTAGTAGCGGTCCTTCAACTCATAGACCAGCTTGTCCAGCGAGGTTTCCATGTCCAGGATGCGCGGCAAGTCGCGCTCTTCCACTTCCTTGCGGATACGCTCGGCGATGGCCTGGAATTTTTCGGGTATCTCTTCTGCCTTGGCCTTGGCGGCCTTTTTCGGCTTGATGCCTTTGGCGCGGATGGTATCCAGCAGACCGGCAAACTCCACCTGGTTTATCAGGCTGCCGGCAGGCTTGCCGGCCAGGCGCAGCAGCATCGCCGTGCGGATCACCGATTCGGCGTCGGCATCCTGTTCGCGTAAATCCTCGCGCTCCAGTTCCAGCTGTTCGCCGAACCACAAGCCGGCTTCTATCTCCAGCATATTGGCTTTGCGCTGCGCCAGCGCTTTCTGGTAATCGATCTGGCTTTCCTTGCGCGACCAGTACTCAAGAAAATCCTCGACACGGCCTTTTTCCTCGCGGCCCAGCAACGCATATTCCGGCATTGCAAACAAGGCCTTGATCATGCCGGAACCGCCGCGCGACAACGACAAAAAGCTATTATCGCGGATCAGCTTGGCAGCCACATCCAGGTCGCCATTGGCAGTTTCAGACAGATACAGGCTGACCAGATTGACGATGCGCTTGCGCGCCGTCTCTATCTCGGGCCGCAGGTATTTGCTGCCGAAGGCTTCCGCAATCTGCACCATGCCCTTGGGGGCATCGGCTTCTATCGCCGCGATCCTGGCCTGGTCCAGCACGCCTTTTTGCACGCCCAGCCGCAAGGCCCTTTCAAAGAAAGGACGGTCTTCAAACAGGGAAACATTGAAAGTATTGTCAGACATCGCTTATCGGTCGCAATCGGTGATGGTCAGTGGTGGCAGCTTGTCATTCCAGGGAAAGCGTGCCGCCCCGGACGGGACGGCATGTGACGGAACAGAGCGGCTTGCGCTAACGGCCTTTTCAAGCCGCCGCGCCTTGCTCTTACAGCGCGGATTCTTCCTCGTCGTCGCCCTTGTCTATCTTCTCGTTCTTCGGTGCATCTTCATCATCCTCGTCCGGCACCTGCGCATCGGCTTCGGCATCTTCCATCGCCTGGGCACTGTTCTGGTAACGGGTACGCAGTTTCAGCAGCACTTCGCGGAACAGTTCAGGCAACTGGAAACGCAGGATATAAGTGACTTCCATCCAGTCATGGTCGATGACGTTGGCCATGTCCTGCGCCGACACTGACGCATCGGTATCGCCGTTCAGGTTCATCAGGTCGTCGTCAATGGCCTGGGTCTTGACATCATCGCCGTATTCAAACAGATCGAAGGTGCCGTAGCGGTAGAAATGCTCGACCCGCTTGGTGCGCTCGGACAGGTAATCCACCAGCGCATCATAGCCGCCGTCAAGTTCACCGATTTCATACAGGAACTCGGCCGGGTCCGCGCCTTCGCGGAAGATGACGGAATTGATCATGCCGCGCAGTTGTTCATGGCTCAGATCGCCGTAACGCTTTTCCAGCACCACGGCCTTGGCGAACTGCTCCGGCGTCACCAGCAGGTTGACCAGCGATTCCTTGGACGTATCGTATTCGCGGATGATGGCCAGCAGATCCTTGGCCGGGAACTCGTCCAGCGCGGCGACCAATGCGTGATCGCCCTCGGTTTCCGCCATGGTCGCCAGCGCGGATTCGGCGCCGACGATATCGCCTATCTTGACCAGGCTTTGCGCTTCTATCAGCGCAGGAAAATTTGTCTTCATATTGCTCCTGACATGTCCAGTTAGTCTTTGCGGTCGAAGCCCTGCTCCGCCAGCCATTCGGCGCCCGCTTCTTCCAGGCCGCCTTCCTGCTCTTCCTCGTATTCATCGCCGCTGCCGTTGCGCGTATCGAGGTGGTAGCGGCCTTCATTAGCTTCGCCGTCATCCTCGTCTTCCTCTTCGCTCTCTTCCACGTTGGAAGGGCTGTTCGCGCGCGATTTGCCGCTCTTGTTCAGGTATTCCAGGCAAGCCGTCGTCACCATGAACTGCGAGCCGTCTTCATTATCCAACACAATTGCACTCAGTTTCTCGGCCCATGCTTCCAGCACCACGGAAGCTTTTAGTTCCTTCCATGAAGGAAACCTGTTCGGTTCCTTGGAAGCCAGCGCTTCCATTACCAGGCTATTGGGAAACTTGATGCCGCCGTGAAAGGCCACCGCCACCATCTCCGGGTTGCTCTTCAGCATGGGCAGCAGCAGCGGCACTTCGCCGCGCTTGGTCATCAGGCGCTTGCGCAGGATGTCGTTGCCTTCGGAATCACTACGCAAATCTTCCAGCTCTGCATCATACGCAGAGGCCAGGGCCTCAAAAAAATTAGACAACTTCACTGCAATACTCCTGATAAATAATTCTTCCAAATCTCTGTCGCGGTCTCTAGCGGATCTTCCAGCAGGTTGCGCCTGCGGTTCTCGTCATAGGCAGCCCTGGCGGCGTCATCGCCCAGCACATCATAGGCTTCCCTGATCTCGCGGAATTTTTCCGGCGCTATTTCCGATGTATTCCTGTCCGGGTGGAATTCGGCAGCCTTTTGCCGGAATGCCTTTTTAACCTCAGCCAGCGGCGCCGTGCTTGGTATCCCCAACACAAAGTAATAGTCTTTCATGCACCCTCTTTAGTTCAAAAACAGCCACAAATTGAGCCATGCTCGCGGAAAGCCCCGCATCTTAACATCGACGGCCCCGAAACTATAAGCCAGGGCCCAAAAGAAGGGAAGATAAGTGGAATTGCAAGAGCATGCAGCCGTTTCCGTAAAAACCGCCTTCGCTGCACAAATGTCGCCCCAGAAACAAAAACGGGCTCCTGGGAGCCCGTTATATAAAATACAGGATGCGGCGGTTCAGGCGGGCTTTTTACGGCTGAGCAAGGCAATGAAGCCGATCAGCAAGGCCAGCGGCAGCAATACCGGTGCCAGTGCCAGCAGGATCGCCAGCGCTACGAAGGCAAATACACCCATCAGCATAACCGATACGCCTGCCAGGACGGCCCCCACCAGCGCAATGGCAAATATGGCGGCAATGATGCCTATTGCAAGCCCGCCTATGGCGAAGCCGGCGCCTGTAAAGCCGTCCACGGTATCGCCATCCACGGACACCGCCCAACCTGCATCGTGGCCCATTACCGCCATCAGCCCGCATACGGCGGCAAAGGCGAGTATCAGCAGTGCGGCGGTGGTCAGCAAGGTGTTGCGAGTCCTGGTGTTCATGGCAATGTCCTTTTATGGAAAGAGGTTCTTGTTGATCGGATCTAGCGTTGAAGTGATCCGATGACTGCATCTTAGGGAAACCTAAGGCAGGCCTCAACCATACTGCGACGGAATGACAAAAAGCATGGATAAAGCGGTCAAAACGCAGATAGCTGTTCCTGCGCCAAGAGTTGCCGGGTCCTTCTGCCTGGCAAAACCCTTCCCTGGTAAAAAATTTTCATTAAAATACTTCCCGCGCAGGAACTGTTTCCAACCATACTTGTCCATATCTATCAGGCAACTATATTGCCCGAACCCATTACAGACCTGCCAAGTGTAAGAGCGAGGCGGCAACCATGCGAGGGAATCCCCAATGACACCAAAATTACTATCCGTCAGCGTCGCGCTGGCATGGGCCGCCACGGCCGGCTTAGGCTTGAGCCATGATGCAGCCCAGGCAGCAACCGCGCCCGCCTCCACTGCGGCAATGGCCAAGCTGAAACCCGGCGAGCTCACGCTGGAGCGGCTGTACCCGGCCCGCGGCTATGCCGGCCAGGCTGCCAGCAAGCTGCATTTCAGCGAAGACGGCCGTTACCTGGCCTATCTGTGGAATCCCTTCGGTGAAAACGGGTCCGACCTGTATGTCTACGACACGCAGACCGGCCAGAACACCCGCATCACGTCGCCAACCATCATGAAGGCCTACGACTCGCCGGAAGACCTGGAGCGTTTCAACAAGAAAGGCCTGCAAAAGCAACGTGAAGAAGCGGAGCAGCAAGCCAAGGCAGAAGCCCAGGCAGCTTACCTGCGCGGCGAAAAAGTGGACCTGTATCAATGGGAAACCGCAGCACTGGAAGTGCTGAAGCGTGAACTGGCTGAAAAGAAAATCAAGGACGCGGCAAAGAAAGCGGAACTGGATGCCGACGCCGCCAAGGAAAAAGCCGCCGCCGCAGCCGCCAAGCTGGACGGCAAGAGTGCCGTAGAAGTCGCCGAGGCAGACCGTAAGGCCGACGAAGCGGCCAAGAAAGCAGCCCTGCTCAGCGACAAGCCGAAAGAATTATGGGAATTGCGCGATGAGCTGAAAAAGAAACTGGAAAAAGAAAAACTCAAGCCCAGCGACCTGTACCCCGGCGTGGAAGACCTGATATGGGCCAAGACCCGCAACGAACTGATTTTCCAATACCGCGGCGACCTGTTCCGCCTGAACATGGCCGACGGCAAGTTCACGGCACTGACCCAGACCGGTCGCCAGAAACGCATCGTCTCGTATAACGCCGACGACAGCGGCTACTTGTATATGGACGACAAACGCGTCTATAGCTCCCGCTTCGACAGCGGCACGGTAGTCCAGTTGAACCGCGAATTGTGGAACCCGGACGACGCCGACAAGAAATACAAGATCACAGACACTGTACTGAGCGAAGACAAGAAGTGGATGGCCATTTCTGCCGAAGCGCCGGAACCAAAACCGGAAGGCGATGCCAAACCGGCCCCGGCCGAGCGCCAGGTAGAGATCATGAACTACAACTCGCGCTTCGCCACCGCCAAGAAAGTGCCGCGCGAGGTATCGGACGACAAACGCCGGATACTGGCCTCCGCCCTGTACATACGCAAGGTAGCGGATGTCTCCGCCAAACAGCCGGAACCCGTGTTCACCAATGCCGGCGGCGACGTCTGGTTTGAAATGAGCAAGGTGAGCTGGGCCAAGGACGGCAGCCGCTACACCTTCTCCACCTGGGAACGGGAAAAAGAACTGCTGCGCATCTACGTCGGCAAGGCAGAAGAAGGCGTGAAACCGGCAATGGTGTTCGAGCGCCGCGGCAAGGTCGGGCACGAGGTAGTCAGCGTGCTGGAGCCGCAATTCACGCCGGACGGCAGCAAGCTGATTGCGATCCTGGATGAAGACGGCTACCGCCAGCCCTACGTGATCGATGCCGCCAACGGCAGCGCGCACGCCGTCATCAAGGGCAAGTTTGAAACCCATAACATCATCGGCTTCACCCCGGACAGCAAGGCCATGTTCGTCGCCTCCAACCGCGACGATTTTGCGGCAATGAACCTGTACCGCGTGGACCTCGCCACCGGCGACATGAAAGCACTGGGCCAGGCGGGCGATTTCCACCGCACCACTGCTGTATCGAAAGACGGCACCCACATCGCTACCATGGCAGGCCAATGGTCGCACCGGCCGGAATTGCAATACCTGGACCTGCCCAAGGCAACGCACCGCACGCTGACCCAGAGCCACGATCCCGCCTGGGCCCAAGTAGACCTGATGCGCCCTGAACGCTTCCACTTCACCAACCGCCACGGCGACGTCCTGCAGGCCTACGTCTTCAAGCCCACCAACTGGAGCGCCGCCGACCGCCGCCCTGCCGTGGTCTACACCTACGGCGGCCCGCTGAACGACAGGCATATCGTCGAAACCGACAGCTTCCAGCAGACCGGCTACCTGTTCGGCATGTACATGGCCGCCAAGCACGGCTACGTCATGGTCACCGTTGACCCGCGCGGCCTCTCCGACTATGGCCGCGCCTTCAGCGACGCCAACTGGGAACAGCCCGGCAAACCGCAAACCGAAGACCTGGAAGACCTGGCCAAGTACATGAGCAAGAACCTGGGCGTGGACAGCAAGCGCATCGGCCTCACAGGCTGGAGCTTCGGCGGCTTCCAGACCCAGTACACCATGTACACCAGCCCCGACACCTTCGCCGCAGGCGCCGCAGGCGCCGGCCCGACCGAATGGGAAAACTACAACAGCTGGTACAGCGGCCGCACCCTGGGCAAGACAGAACGCGACAAGCCCAGCCTGCGCCGCTTCTCCCTGCTGCCACTGACAGCCGGCCTGAAAAAGCCGCTGCTGCTGGTGCACGGCATGCAGGATCCCAACGTGCTCTACCAGGACACGGTGAACGTCTACCGCGCGCTGATGGAAAACGGCAAGGAAGATTTAGTGGACCTGTTCCTTGATCCGGACGGCGTGCATGCCTTGGGCGGCGTGGTGAAACCGAAAGCGCTGCATAAGAAATATGAGGCTTTCTTTATCGAGCATCTGGGTGAAGGCAAGTAAGTATTTGAAGTAAAGCGGGTGTAAAAATGAAGGGCGCTGAGCAATCACAAGAGTGATCATTCAGCGCCCTTCTTCTATTTCAAAGTCGCGTTATGCAGAGACCCTTCCGTAGGGTGTCAATAGCGCCAGCGTATTGCACCGAATGGTGGTTAAATTAAGCTGGCGTGCTATCTAGGCTGGGATTGAATATGACAAAGAGGCACAGTATTTTTAAGCCGCATGCGGTGCAATACGCTGGCGCTATTGACACCCTACCGCTGGACAATTAAAGCAGTGGCCCTATCGACGTGCGATCTATTGTAGCGTGCTGCCTTGTGCTTCTGTGTTTACATTTCTCAATAAAACGTACACAAATAGTAAGGTCCACTTAGAGGTTTTTTATCACAGTATGCCGAAGCTGCGAACGCTTGCCTGTCCGAAAAATGACTATCTATGCCGGTTGGCGCATACACAACTGCTTGCCAGCCGCTTAAAAAGCCAGGGAAAGGAAATACGACATAACCTGGTGCAGCAGAAGAGATTTCGCAATCGTGTGTTTGCAAACAGCGAGGGGCGACTCCACGCTTGATATCAGCCACTGCCAAATCATAGCTCGGCCTTTGCAACTCAAACCGGGTCCAAACTGATAGTTTCGCAGTCGGAACAAAGATCCAAGCTAACCAAATGAGAACAACAATAAGCGATGTCATTACCGAGTGAAGGTTGCGCAAGCGGTAAACCGCGGCAAACGCAAAACTTGATGCAGCAACGCCGACAACCGCAACGGTCAATCCCGTTAATAATGGCACCAAAAATGGCAATATAAAGAAAGTTGCGGATTGCGACAATACGCCGACTGCGAAGAGCGCGGCCAAAATGTCGGCGACTCTTTGCCGGAGGGTGCCGGCAGCTTTAAATGATGGACGCAGGTCGATGATTTTTTCTCACAAAAACATGGACAGCCAACAATCGAACTAATTTTATTGAGGATTCAAGTACGTGGATAAAGCAAAAGCGCGTGGCAGGCATCTTTCGACGTCTACCCAGCGCTTTTTTTGTCAGATCAAAGCAATACCACAGGTATTACTAGCCCTGGTTAATGATGATGCCCATGCTCCCCATGCACATGGCCATGCGCAATCTCTTCATCGCTCGCTTCACGCACACTCAGCACGCTCGCATCAAAACGAATCGTCATACCGGCCAGTGGATGGTTGCCGTCCACGGTGACCTTGCCGGCATCGATTGCGGTAACGCGGAACTGCATGGATTCTTCAGTTTCAGGATCACGGGTTTCGAACATCATGCCGACTTCGATATCGGGTGGGAACAGGCCGATTTCTTCTTCGCGGACCATGCCCGGGTCGAATTCACCGAAGGCGTCTTCAGGCGCCATCGTTACGGAGATGGTGTCGCCTGCAGCTTTGCCTTCCAACGCTTCTTCAACGGCCGGCAGGATGTTGTCGTAGCCGCCGTGCAGGTAGACGATGGGCTCTTCGTTCTTGTCGATGATCTTGCCGGCGTCGTCGAACATCGTGTAGTTCAGCGAGACTGCTGTGTTTTCTGTAATTTTCATGATGTCAGGTATTAGGTAGGGATTTGTCGATTCCGATAGGAGCGATTTGGCAAAGTCAGACACAAATCAAAAACACCATCGGTCAATTAATTAATTAAAGCACAATACAAACCGTGCCCAAGGCTGAATTGTATCAGAGGGTGCGTTTGGCCTTGTTTCCGTCTTTATCAGAGTTGCTGCAAAGCCTGCAGCAAGGGCGCGCAGGCGTTTGCGACCCGGTTGATGCTTTGCTCGCGCAATGCCGCCAGATCTACCCTGGCATCGGTTTTCAGCCCGGCCCATTCCAGCAGCGCGGCACTGGCGTCTGGCTCGTCGAATAAACCGTGCAGATAGGAACCCAGTATCTGGTCGTCCGGCGAGCGTGTGCCTTCCTCTTCGCCATTGATAATGAAGGCCGGCAGGGTGTCGTTGCTGGCATAAGTGATGCCCATATGGATTTCATAACCGCTGACCTTGGCCTTGGCACCGGTTTTACTCTGGCTACCGAAGGCGCAAAAGCCGCTGACTTGCTGCAAGCGCTTTTCCTGCGTCAGCTCGGTGGTGATGTCCAGCAGGCCCAGGCCGGAAGATTCCCCCGGTGCGCCTTCCACGCCGTGCGGATCGCTGACGACCTGCCCTAGCATCTGGTAGCCGCCGCAGATGCCGATGACCTTGCCGCCGTAACGCAGATGTTTTTCCAGCGCTTCCAGCCAACCCTGCTCCACCAGGAAGCCGAGGTCGGCGCGGGTGCTTTTGCTGCCGGGCAGGATGATTAGGTCGGCCGCCGGGATTGCATGGCCGGGGGCTATGAATTGCAGGTCCACATCGGGATGCGCGCGCAGCGCATCAAAGTCGGTGTGGTTGGAAATGCGGGGGATGGCCGGCACGATGATGCGGAATTTTCCTGCCGTTCCCTGGCTGGACTGGATGGCATCTTCCGCATCCAGCTGCAGGCCGTGCAGGTAAGGCAACACTGCCAGCACCGGCTTGCCGGTCTTTTTTTCCAGCCAGTCCAGAGCCGGCTCCAGCAAGGCGATGTCGCCGCGGAAGCGGTTGATGACAAAGCCGACGATGCGTTTCTGCTCCGACTCGGACAGGCATTCCAGCGTGCCGACGAAATGGGCAAGGACGCCGCCACGGTCGATGTCGGCCACCAGGATCACCGGGCAGTCAACCGCCTCGGCAAAACCCATGTTGGCGATGTCACGCTCGCGCAGGTTGATCTCAGCCGGGCTGCCTGCGCCTTCCACGATGATGGCTTCATACTGCTGCTGCAGGCGACGGTAGGATTCCAGCACGGCGCCCATGGCCACCGTCTTGTACTGATGGTAGTCCTTGGCGTTCATGTCGGCGCGCACCTTGCCGTGGATGATGACCTGGGCGCCGGTGTCGGAAGAAGGCTTCAGCAGCACCGGGTTCATGTCGGTATGCGCTTGCAAACCCGCGGCCAACGCCTGCAATGCCTGCGCGCGGCCTATTTCGCCGCCATCCACCGTCACGGCGCTGTTGAGCGCCATGTTTTGCGGCTTCATCGGCACCACGGACACGCCCTGCCTAACCAGCAAGCGACACAAGGCTGCCACGACCGTGCTCTTGCCGGCATCCGACGTCGTGCCCTGCACCATCAAGGTCGTGAGCTTCATGCCTGCACCTGCGCTGCTCTGGCCTGCACACCCAGCTGCCATTGCGCGATCAGTGCCTGTATCTGCGGCAGGCCTTCGGTAATCGCACAGGGTCCGGGGGAAAGGATGTCCGCCGATTTGATTTCGGCCACATGGCCGTGCTGTACGGCGGGAATGCTGTCCCAGCCGGGCCGAGCGCATAACGACTCTGGCCGGAATTTTTTGCCGCACCAGGAGCCGATGATGATATCCGGCGTACGCTGTATCACCTGTTCGCCGTCGGCGATGATGCGCTCTTTGGCGCTAGGGTGCTGCGCCAGGTCGGCAAAGGCGTCTTCACCGCCGGCAATCGCAATCAGTTCGGACACCCAGCCTATGCCGCTCATCATCGGCGTATCCCATTCTTCAAAATAGACGGTGGGCTTCAGGGTCCATTGTGCGGCCTGCCGCCGGGCGTGCGATATGGCTGCCTCCAGCTCCATGACCAGCCTGCGGCCCTGCTGCTGGCGATCCACCATCGCGGCCAGCACGGTGATCATGTGCAGGATGCCGGATACCGTGCGCTGGTTGAACAGGTGCACCTCGATGCCGGCCTTGACCAGATCGCGGCAGATATCGGCCTGCATGTCGGAGAAACCGATGACAAGATCTGGCTTGACATCAAGGATGCGTTCTATTTTTGATGAAGAGAAGCCGGATATCTTGGTTTTTTCCTTGCGCGCGCGGGCCGGGCGCGTGGTGAAGCCGGAGATGCCGACGACATATTGCTCGGCGCCCAGCTCATACAGGGTTTCTACCGCCTCCGTGCTCAGGCAGGCAATGCGCTGATAGTGGCTCATGGTTTCTGGCCCGCCGTGGCGGTCTTGTACACGCTGCGGTTATTGCGCGCGGTTTCCAGTGCTTCGCACACGGCCCTGGCCCCCTCTATGATGCGCGGGCCGGGCCGGTTCAGCTCGTCGCCGTCTATCGCCACCAGGTTGTGGTTCTTGACCGCCAGCAGGCTGGGGAAAGGCTTCCACTGTTCTATGCCGCTGACCGGCTGGTTCTTGCTGTCGCCGCTGAGCACGACTTCGGGGTTTTCCGCGAGCACGGCTTCCAGGTTGACAGTGGGCGCCGGCACCGGCAGCTTGCCAAAGATGTTTTCGCCGCCGCAGGTACGGATGACGTCGCTGACGATGTGCTGGTCATTCAGCGTATACAGCGGCTTGTTCCACACCTGGTAAAAGACCTTGACGTTGCCCTTGTTCTGGTAGCGGCTGCTGAGCTGCGATACCTGCTTGCGAAAATCGTCTGCCGCCAGCTTCGCCTGCTTTTCCGTGCCGAACATCGCGCCCATCTTGGTCAGTGTTTCCGGAATATTGTCCAGCTTGCGCGGGTCGCTGAAGAAATAAGGAATGCCGGATTTGGCCAGAGGCTCCAGCTGGCGCTCGAAGGCGCCATGCATCCATACGATCAGCAGGTCCGGCTTCAGCGCGATGACGCGCTCTATGTCCACCTGGCGGTTGTCGCCGACACGCGGGATGTTTTTGGCCGCCGCCGGATAATCGCTGTATTTGACTGTGGCGACGATACGCTCGCCGGCGCCGGCGGCATAGATCAGTTCCGTGACATGCGGCGACAGGCTGATGACCCTTTGTGCGGGCTTTTGCAGCACAACGGTGTTGCCGAGGTCATCGGTGACGGTAATGGCTGCCCGTGCGGTGGCGGATAAGAACATGGCCAGCATGCACACGCTATACAAGAATTTTTTCATCGCTTCATTTCCAGGTAATCATTTTTTGAAAGCCCATTTTTCGAATGCCTGCTCCAGCCGCCGCCACGCCGCCTCGTCCGCCGGCAGGCCGAAACGCAGGCCGCGCGCTGCCTCCCTGAACAGGCGAACCCATATTCCCTGCGCGGCCAGATGCTGCCACAATGCTTCCGTCTGCATCTGCAGGTCGGCATCGGCACACCACTGGAACAGGTCCGTTCCCGATGAACGGCAGCCGTGCCGACGCAGCAGCGCGCGTAGCTTGTCGCCCTGCTGCTGCAAATAGAAACGCGTATCCTGCTGCCAGGCAGTATCGTTAAACGCCACGCAGGCAACCTGCTGCGCCGGGCCGCTGACGGCCCACGGCCCCAGATGCGCTTCCAGCTTGTCCAGAAGAGCGGGCTCGGCCGCAACAAAACCCAGCCGCAGGCCCGCCAGGCCAAAGAACTTGCCTATCGACTTCAGCACAATAAGGCCGGGGTAGCCGGGCTGGCCCGCCCAGGCAGCAGCGCTGGTGCCGGGCAGCGTATCGGCAAAGGCCTCATCCACTACCAGCCAGCCGCCCCTCGCCTGCAGCTGCGTGGCCCACTGCAACAGCGTTTGCGGCAGCACGCCTGCGCCGGTAGGATTGTTCGGGTTGCAGATGACAACGACATCGGCCTGCGGCACGGCAGCCGCCAGTTCTGCATAGGGCAATTCCCGCACATGGTGGCCTCCCTGCCGCCACTGGTACGCATGCTCCGCATACGAAGGCGCGGATACCACGACATGCGATGTGGGCCGCAGGCGTGGCAGCGCCTGGATTGCCGCCTGTGTGCCGGCAACCGCCAGCAGGTGCGGCGCGCCGTAATAAGCCTGCGCCGCCGTCTGCAAGGCGTCTGATTTTTCCGGCAGCCTGTGCCAGGCATGCTCCGCGATCTGCGGCGCGGGATAAAAACGCGGGTTGATGCCGGTGGACAGGTCCACCCAGTCTTCCAGGGGCCTGCCGAAGCCTTGTACCGCATCCCTGAGATTGCCGCCGTGTTCAAGCATGCCTTACCCCGCCTATTTCCATTGCCAGCCATATCACGACAAGAACGCCCAGCCACAGCAGCGTCGTGTTGAACACGATGCGCCAGGCGCGCTGGATATCGGCAGCTACTGCCGGTACGCCCATGCCCAGTGCAGGCCGCTGCTCTAGTACACCGTCATACACTGCCGCGCCACCGAGGGCGAGGCCCAGTGAGCCGGCGCCTGCCGACATTACCGGCCCTGCGTTGGGGCTGGTCCATAACGGCGCCTGCGTACGCCAGCACAACCACGCCAGCCGGGTATTGCCCAGCGCCGCATAAGAGAGTGCGGTCAGCCGCGCCGGTATCCAGTTCAACACATCGTCCATGCGCGCCGCAACACAGCCGAAAGCGAGGAAGCGCGGCGTGCGGTAGCCCCACATCGCATCCAGCGTATTCGACAGCCGATACAGCACCGCGCCTGCACCGCCTGCCATCACAAACCAGAAAATGGCTCCGAATACCGCGTCGCAGCCGTTCTCCAGCAGCGATTCCACCGCGGCCTTGGACAAGTCCTGCTCGTCGGCCTGTGCCGTATCGCGGCTGACGATGTATGAGGTCAAGCGCCTTGCTTCATGCAGATCGCCGCCCTGCAAGGCCGCCTGTATCGGCGCCGTATGCTCATGCAGGCTGCGCAAGCCCAGGCAAAAATACAACAGCACCGCATGCAGCGCGGCACCCAGCCAGGGATTAAAAGCAGCGGCCTTGAACAATATAAACTGGCACAGCACGACAATAGGCAGCACCACAAGGCTCCATGCCAGCAAGCCGGTGTAGCGGTTCGCTGCAACGCTGTTCAGTTTCTTTTCCACCAGGCCAGCCAGGGTGCCGAAACCTACCAGCGGATGCCAGCGGCGGGTTTCCCCCAGCGCCAGATCCAGTGCCACGCCCGCCGCTGCGCAGAGTACGACGAAGGAATAGCCGAGTTCCAGCATGTCAGCCCTTCAGCGCCAGCGGCAGGCCGGCGGCAATGAATACGACGCGCTCGCAGAGTGCAGCCACTGCCTGGTTCAGGCGGCCGGCTTCATCAACAAACCAGCGCGACACCGCGCCCTGCGGCACGATGCCCATGCCCACCTCATTGGACACCATTACTATGCCGCCTTGCGCATTCTGCAAATTTTGTAGAGCCTGCAGCAAGTCGTCGCGCTGCTGCGCAAAGGCCGGGGGCGGCACGACCTTGCCCACATCCGGATAATCGCGCTGTGCGGAAAACAGCAGGTTGGACAGCCACACCGTCAGGCAGTCCACCAGCACCAGCGTATCCGGCGCCGCATGCTGCCGTATCGCTTCGCCCAAGACCAACGGCTGCTCCACCGTTATCCATGCGGCGGGTCTTTGCAGGCGATGCAACGCTATCCTTGCCTGCATCTCGCTATCCCCGGCCTGCGCGGTGGCGATGTACACCACGCGCTTGCCGGAGGCGGCCGCCAGCTTTTCCGCATAGGCGCTCTTGCCGGAGCGGGCGCCGCCGAAGACCAGTGTGCGTGCGGGCTGCTGCATCATGACTGCACCGGAAGGAACAGCGCCGCAGCCGCGGCAGGGCTGGATGGAAAATAGCTGTGGAAGTAGGACGCCGTCAGGCTACCGGTGCGGTATATCGCTTCCCCTGGCTCGCCGTTGGAATGCTTGTGCGTATGCAACTCCGGCTGCAATGCCGTTTCAAAACGCGAGTAGTGGAAGGTGTGGCCGCGCAGGTTTCCGTGTGGTGTCTGCCAGGCTTGCGCGCCGAGTGCGGCAAGGCGGGTCTGCATGACGACCGTGCCAGGCAGCAGGCCGAGCATAGGCCATTCTGCCTGCTGCTTGTCCACCAGTTTTTCAGTCAGCACCATCATGCCGCCGCATTCGGCCAGTATGGGCTTGCCCGCCGCATGTGCATCGCGCACTGATTGCTGCCAGCGCACGGCCTGGGCCAGCGCCTGCGCATGCAACTCTGGATAGCCGCCAGGCAGGTAGAGCGCATCGGCATGGTCCGGTACCACCTCGTCATTGACGGGTGAAAAAAATACAAGCTGCGCGCCCAGGCTACGCAGGCATTCCAGATTGGCCGGATACAGGAAGGCAAACGCGGCATCGCGCGCGATGGCAATGGTCTTGCCCTTCAGCAGCGGCGGAATTTCTTCAGTTGGCGCGGAAGCCAGCCTCAGCCTGGGTAAGGCATCCAGCGCATCCAGGTCCAGCGACAGCTGCTCAGCCAGTTGGTCCAGCATGACATCCAGCTGCACCACTTCGTCCGGCAACACCAGACCCAGATGCCTTTCCGGCAGCGCCTGCTGCTGTTTGGGCAGCGTGGCAAGCAACGGGATATCCCGCATGGCGTCGGCGATCATCTTTGCATGGCCGGGCGAGGCCACCCGGTTTGCCACCACGCCCGCCAATTGCACGGGACCGAAATCGCGCAAGCCCATCACGACCGCGCCGACGGTCTGCGCCATGGCGCCGGCATCCACGACGGCCAGCACCGGCACGCCGAATGCGCGCGCCAGGTCCGCCGACGACGGATTGCCGTCGTACAGGCCCATTACGCCTTCTATCAGGATTACATCGGCTTGCTGCGCCGCCTGCGCCAGCATGGCCTGCGACTGCTCCAGGCCTACCATCCATAAATCCAGCGATTGCACCGGATGGCCGCAGGCGCGTTCCAGCATCATGGGATCGATAAAATCCGGCCCGGTCTTGAACACTCTGACCGACCGGCCCTGTTTGACGAGTTTACGCGCCAGCGCCGCCGTGACCGTGGTCTTGCCCTGGCCGGAGGCAATGGCGGAAATCAGTACAACAGTGGTTTCGCGGTCTGGCATCATCGTATTACCACTCCACCCCTGCCTGGGCGGCGATGCCATCCTTGAAAGCATGTTTCACCACCTGCATTTCGGTGACGGTATCGGCGATATCGATCAGTTCCTGCGGTGCGCCGCGGCCGGTCACTATCGCATGCTGCATTTCGGGCCTGCCGTCCAGGTCGGCCAGCACCTGCTGGATATCCAGGTATTTGTATTTCAATGCGATGTTCAATTCATCCAGCAGCACCAGGCCTATCTGCGGATCGCTGAGAAAACGCTTTGCCTGCTCCCAGGCCAGCTGGGCCTTGGCGATATCGCGCTCCCTGTCCTGGGTTTCCCATGTGTAGCCTTCGCCCATTGCATGGAAGCTGACTTCTTCCGGGAAGCGGCGCAGGAACATTTCCTCGCCGGTGGACATCGCCCCCTTGATGAACTGCACGACACCGACTTTCATGCCATGGCCCATGGCGCGCATCACCATGCCGAAGCCGCTGGAGCTTTTTCCCTTGCCGTTGCCGGTATTGACCAGCAGAACGCCGGTACGGCGTTGCGCTGCCTGGATTTTCTGGTCAACGACTTCTTTCTTGCGCTGCATGCGGCGCTGGTGGCGAGTGTTGATATTGTCCGCACCGCCGGAATTTTCGCCCTGGTCGCTACTTCGGTCGTTACCCTGTTGGTCCATGCCTGCCTTGTTCAATGTTGGGGAAGAAAAACCGTCTGCCCGCCGTGCCGGAACATCTCTATGGGATGGCCGAGGCACAGGCTCAGCCTGTTTGCCGTCATCACTTCGGCGGCAGTGCCTGCCTGCCACGCGCCGTCGCCCATCAGCAGCAGCGCATGCGTGGCGATGCTGTAAGCCAGGTTCAGGTCATGGCTGACCATGACGACAGCCTTGTGCTGCTGCCGGCACAGGCGGGCAAACAGTTGCATTACGCTGACCTGGTGCGCGAGGTCCAGTGCATTGGCCGGCTCATCCAGCAGCATCAGGCCGGCATCCTGCGCCAGCAAGGCCGCAATGGCCACACGCTGGCGCTCGCCGCCGGACAGGCTGCGCACGTCGCGGTCTGCCAGGTCGGCAACATCCAGTTCCTGCAAAGCTGCATGCGCCAGCGCGATATCTTCGGGAGATTCCCAGTAGCGGCTGTCGTGGTAGGGGTGGCGCGCGCTCAGTACGGTTTCTATCGCGGTGTAGGCGAAAGCATCCACCCTGCCCTGCGCCAGGAAGGAGCGCTCGCGCGCCAGTTCCGCCAGTGGCCACGCGCCGACATCCTTGCCATGCATGCTCACCTGGCCTACATCAATAGGACGCAGGCCTGCCAGCGTGCGTAGCAAGGTACTCTTGCCGGCACCGTTGCGGCCTATCACACACCAGCATTCGCCCGGCTGCACCTGCCACTCCAGGTCACGGACCAGGCAGCGCTTGCCGACATATACATCCAGTTTGCGGGCCTGCATCAGCGCCGCCTCAGCTGGTGCAGCTGCAACAGGAAAACCGGCACGCCGATGATTGCCGTGATCACGCCTACCGGCAACTGCTGCGGCGCGACGACGCTGCGCGCCACCGTATCTGCCAGCACCAGGAAGCTGCCGCCTGCCAGCGCCGAAGCCGGTATCAACAGCCTGTGGTCCGGCCCCCAGGCAAAGCGGCAGGCATGCGGCATGATGAGGCCGACAAAACCTATGCTGCCGGCGCTGCTGACCGCGCTTGCCGTCAGCAGCGCCGAACAGAAAAACATGCCCTGCCGCAGGCTGCCAACCTTGATGCCCAGCGTGCTGGCATTGTCTGCGTGCATGGCGGCGACATTGATAGAACGCGCCGCCTTCATCGCAAAAGCCAGCACCGCCAGCAGGATGACCCAAGGCAGGTAGCGCGGCTGCGTCGTCGACAGGTCGCCTATCATCCAGAACACCATGCCGCGCATGCGGCTGTCCGGTGCGATCGACAGCATCAGGCTGACCAGCGCGCCGCAGCCTGCCGCGATGATGACGCCCGTCAGCAGCAGCAGTGGCGCATTGCCTTCGGAACTGCCGCTGCCGCGGAAGTCGCGGTAGGCCAGACCGAACAGCAGCATGGCCACTGCCATCGCGCCGGCAAAAGCGGCTGCGTCTATCATCCAGGCGGTGCCCAGGAAAAGTATGGTTGCCAGCGCGCCGACCGAGGCGCCGCCGGAAATGCCGAGCACATAGGGCTCGGCCAGCGGATTGCGCAGCAGCGCCTGCATCAGCACGCCGGCCAGCGCCAGCGTGGCGCCGACGGAGAAGCCGGACAGGGCGCGGCCCAGCCTCAATTCCAGCAATGTTGCTGCCAGTGTAGAAGGTTTGCTGCGCAGGATATCTGCCAGCGCATTGAATAGTTCGCCGTAAGACAGCGAGATGGAGCCGACAACACAGGCCGCCAGGATACTGGCGACCGACACGGCCAGCAGCCCGGACAGGACGACAAGCGCGCGCCCGGAAGCGGCAGGAGGTCTGGCGAGGCGGATACCGGCGGCAGAGGCAAGAGGCACAATCAGCCTTTGTAAAAGGGAAATCTGGGATGCCGCCAGTCTTGCCGGCGGCTGCCGGAAAAACTGGAAGGCTTACATCACACTACTGTATTACTGCGGCCGGCCCGTTGGGGCCGGCCGGTGTTGCTTCGGTACAGCTTAGTTCTTGCTTGATACCGGTCAATTTACAAATAACTATGATTTCTACGATTATTTGTAACCGTAGTTCAGGCCGACAAACACGTTGGATCCTGCAGCATTATAGTTTTTTGCCAGCTGGTAGTCTTTATCCAGCACGTTGTTCCAGCGACCGATGACGGACCAGCTTGGCGCGATGTCGTAGGTTGCATACAGGTTCAGCAGGCTGTAGCCACCCAGAACCTTCTTGTTGGCGACATCATCATAACGCTTGTCGGAGAAAGTCGTTTCCACACCCAGCTTGGCTTTACCCAGGGAGTACTCGGCAGCCACGTTGCCATGCTGCTTGGAGCGGCGCGCCAGTTGCAGGCCGGTAGTGTCGTCTTTCGGATCCTGGATATCCAGCGACGCGCGCAGGCTCAGGTCGCCGAACTTGGTGGAACCGCCTACGGTCAGGCCGGACAGCGTGGCTTTTTCCACGTTGTACGAGCAGCCGAACGGATGCGTATCCTGCTGTACCGGGCAGACATTGGTGCTGACCAGCAGATCGGTCAGCTTGTTCTGGTAGTACACCGCGCTCAGCTGGGTATCGCCCATTTCATAGTAGGCGCCGATCTCCGCGTTCTTGCCTTTTTCCGGCTTGTTGGTGGAAATACCGAAGCCTGGGTAGTACAGCTCATTGTAGGTAGGCGCGCGGAAGCTGGTGCCGTAGCTGGCGTTGACGCGGAAGGCGTCGTTGATACGGAAGCCGTAGGCGATGCTGCCGGTGGTATTGGAGCCGTACACCGAGCTGTGGTCATAGCGCACGCTGGCGCTGGCCAGGCTGGCGCCGCGTTTCAGCACGTAGGAAGCTGCCAGCGAATTCGTCGTGCGGTCGCCGTTGACTTCCGCGGTAGTGGTCGTGACTTTTTCCTTGCGGTTTTCCGCCAGCACCTGCAACACATCCTTGCCGATGCTGATGTCATTCTGCAGGTTGAAGGTGTCTTGTTCGGTGTTGATCTGGCTCTTGCCGTAGGACGCATCGGTGAAGGATTTGTCCTTGGCCTGGGCGTACTGGGTTTTCAGCGTCCAGTCATTGGTGACCTTGTTCTTGCTGTAGATGGCCAGCGTTTGCAAGTCTTGCTGCGTGCGGTCGTCATAACCCGGGCCGGCATCGAACTGCGCCTTCAGCCGGCTTTGCAACAGGCTCGCGCCGATTTCCTGGCCCTTGGACCATTCATAAGCCAGGCGGCCGCTGACGCTGTCCAGCTTGTAGCCGTCCTTGTCCGGGTTGTAGGTGAAAGAACCTGCGGCAGGCGTGCTGGCGGAGAAACCGTCGGCCTCTTCATGGCCGACATTCAGCGCGTAGCTGATGTGGTTTTCAGTCGCGCCGGAGATTCCTGCATCCGCCTTGCGCAGCCCGTAGGTGCCGGCGCCAACGGATGCCGTTGGTGTGACTGTAGCGCCGGCGGAGCCCTTTTTGGTGAAAATCTGGATCACGCCGCCGATGGCATCCGCACCGTACAGGCTGCTCAATGGACCATAGACGATTTCAATGCGCTCGATCTGCGACAGGGGAATGGTGGACCATGTGGCGCCGCCTGTTGTAGAGGAACCGATGCGCACGCCGTCTACCAGCACCACGTTTTGCGAATTGCTGGTGCCGCGGATGAACACGGAAGAGGTCGTGCCCGGGCCGCCGTTGCGCGCGATTTCAATGCCGCGCTGCTTTTGCAGCAGGTCTACTACAGAAGACGAACCGGACTTGGCGATTTCGTCGGCCGTAATGACCACGTTGTCGGCCAGCACGTCCTTGGCGGCCTGCACCTGGCGGCCTGCGGTCATGACGACGTTGGCAGTGTTAGCAGTATCTTCGGCAAATGCCGAAGCTGCAGGAAAGAGGGAGGCAACGGCCAGGCTGATGGCGAGCGGCTTCAGCGCTGAAACAGCGCGGCGGGAAACGATAGAGGTCATGATAGCTACAAAAAAGAGGCAACCAGCCAACGTCCCCGCAGGCTGGATTGAACAAAAGTGCCGCTATCGGATACATGCGCGCGCTGCCTGTGGACACAGTCCCGGCAGCCATTGCGATGCAAAGAAAAATTCCTGACGAACATCCCCGTCCGCAGCACTTTCACCTATCTTGGCCGGTATCCGGGCTAACAAGTATGGCTATCCGACCTTCCCATGCAGACTGCACAGTGGTATTGGAAGAGAGCTTGCCAGGATAGACTTCAGGAGGAACCTTGAGAGGACTAGCGAGGCACTTGTACACCGTTGCGGGGGCAGCACACATTATGCAAAATCGCCGGATGGTAAGGCTGGGCTTGCACTGTGTTTCCCGTTTAACCGCGGACATGAGCATGTCCGCGAGCACCAAAACCCCGCCATTTTATAGGGTCTCGGGCTTTGTATCAAGGCAAGAGTCCGTGGCATGCATGCCGAACGTGAAAGGCAAGGGGTCAGCACAACGGGAAGTGTCCATTTAAAAATATCAATCCTGCAAGATTACCCAATCCTGGGCACATCTATCTGCACGCACTGGCCGTAGAGGATTGCCGCCGGGCCTGTAACGGAATTGACTGCCTGCGCCGCCAGCTCCGCCACTTGCATTCCCTGACGGTAAGCCTGCATCAGCCGTATGGGCCCTGCATGGCAAACCACTACAACGACAGCATCGGGCTGGCGCTGAATGTCGCGTAGAAACTCCATCACCCGCGCGGCCATCTGCAGCACGCTTTCGCCACCGCCTGGAGGGTAATGCACGGTATCCGCAGCCCAGGCGTCAATTTCGGCACGCGCAATATCATCCCAGCGGCGCATTTCCCAATTGCCGAAATCCATTTCTATCAGCCGCGTATCCAGCACGGGCACCTTGCTTTGCATGGCCTGCGCCAATGCATGCGCAAGCACCGAACAACGCTGCAGCGGGCTGGAAATGATGCGCGCGCCAGGCGGCAAGCTTTGTGCAAGCGCGGCGACGACTTCGCTGCAATGGCCGGCATCCGCGGGAAGGTCCGCCTGGCCGTAGCAGGTGCCGGCGGCAAGCTCGGGCCGGGGATGGCGGATCAGGTAGAGTCGCATTACATCAGAAGAATCAAATGAGTCAGATAAATTTGCCGATGGCCGCGGCAAACCCAAGATAAAAAGCCAGTTCCGACAACTGCTGCACGGCGCCCAGGCAATCGCCGGTGTAGCCGGCAATGCGGCGCACGAACAGCCGCGCCAGCCAGCAGCCGGCCAGCAGCAGCAAGGCCAGGCCTGCGAGGAAGTGCGGCAACAGGAAAGCCTTGAAATACAGCAGCGCCGCAACAGGCAGCAGCACCGTTACGCATGCCAGCAGGAATTCGCTATTTGACATGTGCTGCGCCAGCGGCTTGGCCTTGCCCTCCAGGCGCGCATAGGCCAGCTTCCAGATCAGGCTTACCGCCATCAGCCGCGACAGCGGATGCGCCATCAGCAAGGCGGCCACGGCCCAGACCGGCGGCAGGCCGGCGAGCACCGTGCATTTGGCAAGCAGCATCAAACTGATACCTATCGCACCGTAGGCGCCTACCCGCGAATCCTTCATGATTTCCAGCACGCGCTCCGGCGTGGAACCACCGCCGAAACCGTCGCATACGTCGGCAAGACCATCCTCATGGAAAGCGCCCGTCATCCAGATGCCGGCCACGGTGGACAGCACGGCAGCGACTGCCTGCGGCCACAGCGCGGACGCCAATGCATACACCGACGCAGTCCAGGCGCCCACTACCCAGCCCACGGCCGGAAAGTAACGCGACGCGTGGTGCAGCCAGGATGTATCAAAGCCTACCCAGCGCGGAATGGGAATGCGCGTAAAGAACTGCAGCGCGATAAAAAACAGGCGTAGCTGATGCATGGCGGAATCCAGGCCCCTAGCTCTTGCCGCTGACCTTGGCAGACTCGAAGGTTGCCATCTGCCACATGAAGTTGACGGCTGCCTGCAACAGCGGGTAAGCCAGCGCAGCGCCCGTGCCCTCCCCCAGGCGCAAGTCCAGCTGCAGCAGGGGTTGCGCGTGCAGCACATCCAGCATTTTTGCGTGGCCGCTCTCGTCGGAGCGATGGGCAAATACGCAATAGTCGAGGATGGATGGTTGCAGCTTCGCAGCCACCAGCAGCGCTGAAGTAACGATGAAACCGTCTATCAGCAGCACCATGCGGCGCGACGCGGCTTCCAGCATGGCGCCGACCATCATTGCCACTTCAAACCCGCCGAAGGCCGCGAGGATGTCCAGCGGCTCGGTGACGCCCGCATGCAATGCTGCAGCTTTTTCTATCACCTGCTGCTTGTGCAATACGCCTTCGGCGGACAGGCCGGTGCCCGCACCCACGCATTGCGCTGCCGGCACACCGGTCAGCTTGTGCATCAGCGCGGCTGCCACGGTGGTATTGCCTATGCCCATTTCACCAAAGCCGAGCACGTTGCCGGGCAGGTCTGCCGCCAGCGCCTTGCCGTACTGTATCGCCTGCCTGCACTGCTCTGCCGTCATCGCCGGCTGCTGTGCAAAATTCTGCGAGCCCATTGCCACCTTGCGGTTCAACAGCTGCTCGCGTGGGCCGAAGTCATGGTTGACGCCTGCATCCACGATATGCAGGGCAATGCCGTTCTGGCGTGCAAACACGTTGATGGCCGCGCCTTCCGCCAGGAAATTTTCCACCATCTGCCAGGTCACGCTTTGCGGAAAGGCGGAGATGTTTTCTGCGCAGATGCCGTGATCCGCCGCAAACACGATGATGGCGGGCTGGCTCAGCGAGGGCTGCGTGCTTTGCTGGATCAGGCCGATCTGCCTGCCCAGGCTTTCCAGACGGCCGAGGCTGCCGAGTGGTTTGGTCTTGTTGTTGATGCAGGCATCCAGCGCCTGTGACAGCGTGGCATTCTGCGTGGAGGAAATGGCTGGGATCATGTGCTTTTATCTTATGGTGCCGGGGAAAGGCGCTAGTGTAGACTTTTAAGCGGGAACAGGACAAATATTCTTCCAATCGCCGCTGCCGGCATAGTCTATCCCCTTTCGGGTACCATAATGCTTTTTCCGAACCTGTCACGAGTTTATGCAAAACCCTTCCGAATACTACGGCCAGCAATACAATGCGCGTGCCGGCATTCCAGACCACCCTTATATTTTTACCCGCTGGGTCAACCAGTCGTCGCTGGTGCGCCGCACCAATGCCGGCCTGTACGACCTGATGTACGGTGACAGCACCGGCGAAAGGCTGGACCTGTTCCCTACCCGCACACCCGGCGGCCCCTTGCTGGTGTTCATCCATGGAGGCTGGTGGCGTTCGCTGGACAAATCCGATTTCTCGATGATCGCACCAGCCTTTACGGCAGCCGGCGTCAACGTCGCGCTGACCAACTACACACTGGCGCCCGGCGCCAGCATAGAAGAGATCGTGCAGCAGCAATTGCGCGCACTGGCCTGGCTGTACCGAAATGTGGAAAAATACGATATCGACCCGCAGCGCATTGTGGTGGCGGGCCATTCGGCCGGCGCGCACCTGGCGGCAATGATGATGGCAGCGCAATGGCCGGTCTATGCGAACGACCTGCCGGCCGACATGATCAAGGCAGGCGTGCTGGCTTCCGGCCTGTACGACCTGACGCCGGTGCCGCATGCGGAATTTGTCAATGTGGACCTGAAGCTGACTGAGGAACGCGCTGTCAGCCTGTCGCCGGGCTTCATGCCGCACTCGCACTCGGCGCCGTTCATTACGGCGGTGGGCGGACTGGAATCGGACGAATTCAAGCGCCAGACCAGCCTGATCGCCAAGGCCTGGCAAACCCAGCACCGTGCAGACATCCCGCTGCCGGAAGCCAACCACCTGACAATCTGCGATGCGCTGACGGACAAGGACAGTGCCTTGTTCAAGGCAATGCTGGAACTGATAACCAGCGTTTAATGAACGCTCGGTGTTGCGGCACGCGCTGCAACACCGTCATCATCGCTAATAAAATCAGTAATAAAACCGGTTGAACAGCACGACCGCCCAGGTGGCGACCGCAATCAGGAAAGTCAGCAATACCGCCGCGCTGCCAAAATCCTTGGCATTCTTGGACAGCGAATGGCGCTCCAGCGAGACCCGATCCACCACCGCCTCGATCGCCGAGTTGATCAACTCCACCACCAGCACCAGCACCAATACCGCAATCATCATCAGTTTTTCAAACGCCGACACCGGCATCGCCAGCGCAACGATAGAACCTATGATGACCAGCACCAGCTCTTGCCGGAATGCATGTTCATTCTTCCACGCATTTTTGAATCCGTCGATGGAATAGAAAAATGCAGAAAATATCCTCTTTAAACCGCTCTTGCTTTTAAATTCGCTGATCGGCTGTTCTTGATTAGACATGCAGGCCCTTGTTGCTTGATTAAGTAAAATCGTCGATTGCCTGCCGGAGGATATAGACCCGCAGCAAACCCGCAGGCGGATTTTAACAGGACTCCCCCGCGCAGCAATGTTTGCCACCGTACAAGACTCGGCCTCTTCAGATTAATTATCACAAATGAATGATTTTTGTGCTCCTACGGGGAATTTGATGACGGTAAGCTGACGTACTTTTCACATTGTGGTATAAGTAAGTCTATTGCATCGCACCAACCCCATCATGAAAAACGATACTCCGAACGACAAAACCTCGATACAGGTGATAGAGCGCCTGGTGTCGCTGCTGGACGCGCTCTCCAATTACCAGGACCCGGTAAGCCTGAAAGAATTGGCCATCGAAACCGGCCTGCACCCGTCCACCGCACACCGTATCCTGAATGACCTTGTCACCACGCGCTTCGTTGACCGCGCCGAGCCGGGTACCTACCGCCTGGGCATGCGTCTGCTGGAGCTGGGCAATATCGTCAAGAGCCGTCTGAACGTACGTGAAGCCGCGCTGGAATTCATGCGCTCGCTACACCGCCAGACGCATCAGACAGTCAACCTGTCGGTGCGCCAGGGCGACGAAATCGTCTATATAGACCGCGCCTTCTCAGAACGCTCCGGCATGCAGGTCGTGCGCGCCATCGGCGGCCGTGCGCCGCTGCACCTGACCTCTACCGGCAAGCTGTTCCTGTCGCTGGACGAACCCAAAGCCATCCGTGCCTACGCCACCCGCACCGGCCTGGCAGGCCACAACAAGAATTCCATCACCGACCTCAGCAAACTGGAAGGCGAGCTGCGCGCCGTGCGCGAATACGGTTTTGCGCGCGACAATGAAGAACTGGAGCTGGGCGTGCGCTGCATGGCAGCAGGCATCCGCGACGACAGCGGGCGGATGATCGCCGGCTTGTCGATCTCGGCGCCGGCGGACCGTTTGCAGGAAGAGTGGCTGGGTGATTTGATTAGTACTGCTGCGCAGATTTCTGCAACCTTGGGGTATGTAGAATCACAGGGTGTTTGAGCGTAGCTAGCTAGCTATACTAAAGCTGCTACTAGCACGTTTATATTAAATTTATGATTGCTTGCCGGGGTAGCCCGGCATGAGTGCCCGATTGTGCGTCACAAAAAATGGGAAGCAGGCAAAACGCGGCTTGGTGTGGCAGTTGGGGGGGTGACGCTAATCCGCTCGGGACGCAGCATTTTGCGCTTCGCGGAAAATGGATCAGAAAGGAACGTTGTTTGAGCGAAGCGAGTTTCGTCTGTTTCCCATTTTTTGGGATGCACAAAATGTGATGGCACATAGGGCCATCACCCGTAGGGCAAGTCTGCGGTCGCCTTTTTTTGCTTACTTTTTTTGGCGAAGCAAAAAAGTAAGTAGCATGCCGGGCTACCCCCGGCCAGCAATCTAAAACAAACTAACGAGTATTAGCACCTAAGCCAAGCAATGGCAAACTACACCGCCGCCCCTATCCTCTCCCACCGGGGCAAATAATAATTATCCCCATCCAAAGAGAACAGCAGCCTCTTCACCTGCCCGGTAATCAACTCGCGCTTCACAAAACCGATAAAGCGTGAATCCTCGCTGTTGTCGCGGTTGTCGCCCAGCATCAGGTATTGCCCTTCCGGCACCTTGACGGGACCGAAATTGCGCATCGCCATTCTGCCTGGCATGACGATGATGCCGTGCTGCAGTGTGTCCATGCTTTCGTGCAGCACCAGTTGTTCGCCAGGATATTCGCGTTGCGGCGTCAGGTGCTTTTTATCGACGGCTTGCAGAACCGTGTAGTCGGCTTGCACACCATTGATGACCAGATGTTCCTCTTTCATTTCCACCACGTCGCCGGGTAAGGCGATCAGGCGCTTGACCAGGCGTGTACCGTTTTTCGGCGAGCTAAAAGTGACAACATCGCCGCGGCGCGGGTCGGCAAGGCGTTTGACGATGACGTCGGTGAACGGCACCTTGATGTCATAGGCCAGGCGGTCGCAGATGACCCTGTCGCCTTCCACCAGCGTGGGATACATGGAACTGGACGGTACCAGGTACCAGTCGGCCAGTGCGCTGCGCACCATCAGCATGCAGAACAGGAACAGCAGAAATCCCTTATTGTCTGAAACGAGTTTCCTGGCGTATAACATGGTTCATGTCTCCGAAAAAGGCCGGCCCGGGATGGCTGACTTGTGTTAGACAAAAAGATACCCTGAAAAGTTCAGGGTATTTATTACATAACGCATAACGCGTCAGACTAGAAATAAGAAAAATTATTTGGCAGTCATCAATGCAACAGTCGTGTCCAGCATGCGGTTGGAGAAACCCCATTCATTGTCATACCATGAAGAGACTTTGACCAGGCGACCGGATACTTTGGTCAGCGTGGAATCGAACGTGCTGGAAGCCGGATTGTGGTTGAAATCCACCGATACCAGCAGGTCTTCGTTGTAGTTCAGGATACCTTTCAGTGCATCGCTTTCAGAGGCGGCTTTCATGATCTTGTTGATTTCTTCAACAGTCGTGTCGCGCGCGGCGATGAAGGACAGGTCAACGATGGAGACGTTGATGGTCGGAACGCGGATCGCGTAGCCATCCAGCTTGCCGTTCAGCTCAGGCAATACCAGGCCCAGTGCAGCAGCAGCGCCGGTTTTTGCCGGGATCATGCTTTGGGTAGCGGAACGGGCGCGGCGCAGGTCTTCATGCATGACGTCTGTCAATACCTGGTCGTTGGTATAAGAGTGTACGGTAGTCATCAGGCCGTTGATGATGCCGACTGCGTCGTTCATCACCTTGGCCAGGGGGGCCAGGCAGTTGGTAGTGCAGGAGGCATTGGAAATCACGGTATCGCTGGATTTCAGCACGCCGTGGTTGACGCCGTACACAATAGTTGCATCAACATCCTTGCCGCCTGGAGCGGAGATGATGACTTTTTTGGCGCCGCCGGCGATGTGGGCGGAAGCTTTTTCCTTGGTAGTGAAAAAGCCTGTGCATTCCAGCACGACGTCCACGCCTTCAGCACCCCAGGCGATGTTGGCAGGATTGCGTTCCGCGAAAACGCGGATCTTGTCGCCGTTGACGATCATGTATTCGCCGTCCACTTCCACAGTGCCCGGGAATTTGCCATGCGCAGTGTCATAACGGGTCAGGTGGGCATTCGATTTGGCATCGCCGAGGTCATTGATGGCAACGATCTGGATGTCATGTTTCTTGCCGCCTTCGTAGTGAGCGCGAAGGATATTACGGCCGATACGGCCATAGCCGTTGATTGCAACACGAATCGTCATGAAGTTTCTCCAAAGGAAAGGTAATAAAATCGAAAAAACAAACCACTACTGCACTGCCGCTATTATTGATTTATGGAAGCAGTACTTGCTACTGGTGCTTAATTCCTGGTGATGCCGGTATCTCTGCGCATACCGATGCCGGTTGTCGCGCCTGATCTGAACGAATCCAATTTAATGCAGGCTCCTGAGCTGGGGTACGTCATTGATCAGCCGGCTGATATCTTTCCAGCCGTAGGCAACTTCCTTCAAATCCATGCCGTCCCAGGTAAAGCCCTGTTCGATCAGCAATTCGCCGCCCAGGTGCTCATAAAATTTGCGGGCTGGCTTATTCTCCGAGATAACCCAGGCCAGCAGCCCGGTTGCGCCGGCGGTCCGGCATGCCTGTGCCACTTCCAGCACCAGGCGGCGGCCCAGCCTGGCGCGCTGCATGTCAGGCTCCAGGTAGACCGCAGTCAGTTCTGCATCCAGGCCCAGCTTCGTTTCCGGCAATATCATGCCGGAGGCAAAAGCCACGATACCCTCGTCATTCTCCGCAACAAACACGCATATCTTGCTGCTGCCGGCCTGCAGCACCTTGGTCCAGTGCGCGGTACTGTCTTCCAGCTTCATGTCGTTCAGGTAGCTCGCGGGGATGATGCCGCGATAGGTCGCGCGCCAGCTGTTGATCCTTACTTCTGCAATCGCTGCAGCGTCCGCCACCGTGGCCGGACGCAAAATCACGTTCATCATGCCGCGTAGTTCTTTATAGTTTCATTGACGACCTTGACGACATTGTCCACTGTGAAGCCGAAATGCTTGAACAGTACGCCCGCAGGAGCGGATTCGCCAAAAGTATCGATTCCGACCACGGCGCCGTCCAGACCCACATATTTGTACCAGACGGAGGTGACACCGGCTTCAATCGCGATACGCGGCAAGCCTTTGCCCAGGACGGCAGCTTTATAGGCGGCATCCTGGCGGTCGAACACGTCGGTGGAAGGCATGGAGACCACGCGCACCGGCCTGCCCTGCTGCGCCAGCTCGGCGGCGGCCTTGACAGCCAGTTCTACTTCGGAGCCTGTGGCGATCAGCACTGCCTTGGCATCGGCTGCGTCTTGCAGCACATAGCCGCCGCGCTGGATGTCGGCGATCTGCGCTGCGGTGCGCTCCTGGTAAGGCAGGTTCTGGCGCGAGAAGATCAGCGTGCTCGGGCCATTATGGCGCTTGACAGCATGCGCCCATGCGCCAACCGATTCCACGGTGTCGCAAGGACGCCAGTTGTCCAGGTTGGGGATCAGGCGCAGGCTGGAAACATGTTCAACCGACTGATGCGTGGGTCCGTCTTCGCCCAGGCCGATGGAGTCATGCGTGAACACGAACAGCGTGCGGATCTGCATCAGCGCTGCCATGCGGATCGCGTTGCGGCTGTAGTCGGAGAAGGTCAGGAAGGTCGCGCCGAACGGAATGTAGCCGCCATGCAGCGCAATACCGTTCATCATGGCGCTCATGCCGAATTCGCGCACGCCGTAGTTGATGTGGTTGCCGGCCTGGTTGCCGCGCACGGCGACGGATTCTTTCCAGTTGGTCAGGTTGGAACCTGTCAGGTCAGCCGAACCGCCTAGGAATTCAGGCAGCGAAGGCGCAAATGCCTGGATCGCATTCTGGCTGGCCTTGCGAGTGGCGATGTTTTCTTTTTTCTCTACACAGGAAGCGATGGCCGCTTTCACCACGTCGTCAAAATTGGCAGGCAATTCACCCAGCATGCGGCGGTTCAGTTCTGCAGCTTCTTTCGGGAACTGTGCAGAATACGTCTTGAACGTGTCATTCCAGCCGGCTTCCAGTTTCTGGCCGTTGCCCTTGGCATCCCATGCGGAATACACATCCGCAGGAATTTCAAACGGCAGCGAATCCCACTGGATATGGCTGCGTACTGCGGCAATCTCTTTATCGCCCAGCGCGGCGCCGTGCACGTTGTGCGTGCCTTCCATGTTCGGAGAACCTTTGCCGATTACGGTCTTGCAGCAGATCAGCGTCGGTTTGTCGGACAATTTGGCGGCGGCAATCGCCTGCGACACTGCCGCAGCATTGTGGCCGTCCACCGCAGGAATCACATTCCAGCCGTAGGAAGCGAAGCGTTTCGGGGTATCGTCGGTAAACCAGCCTTCGACATGGCCGTCGATGGAGATGCCGTTGTCATCCCACAGGGCGATCAGCTTGTTCAGGCGCAGCGTGCCGGCCAGCGAACAGGCTTCATGCGAGATGCCCTCCATCAAGCAACCATCGCCCATGAAGACATAGGTATGGTGGTCCACGACATCCAGGCCGGGCTTGTTGAATTCAGCTGCCAGCAGTTTTTCCGCCAGCGCCATGCCCACTGCATTGGTGATGCCCTGCCCCAGCGGGCCTGTGGTGGTTTCTATGCCCGGCGTGATATGCACTTCAGGGTGACCCGGTGTCTTGGAGTGCAACTGGCGGAAATTGCGCAGCTCATCCATGCTCAGGTCATAGCCTGTGAGGTGCAGCAGCGCATAGTGCAACATGGAACCGTGGCCGTTCGACAGTACGAAACGGTCGCGGTTGATCCATTTCGGATTAGCCGGATTGTGACGATAGTGTTCTGTCCACAGAGCAACAGCAATATCCGCCATCCCCATCGGCATGCCGGGATGACCGGAATTGGCCTTTTGTACTGCATCCATTGCCAATGCACGGATTGCATTGGCCATTTTGGTGGTTGTTGCTGGCGGGAGAGAAGAAGTCATGGCGGTCGGTCGTCCGGGATAATGTGCGAAAACTTGGTAATGAAGCAAGGCAGAATATGCGCTACTCTGCAAAGCCCATTATTTTACCAGAGCATGGCCCTCATATTACAATTGCTGCTTTTATATCATTTGGTGCAAAACGCGCTTTGCCTCTGCAAATAGCCTAGGCTGGCATGCTGCATCCAAGCTTGCACACCGAGCCGCAATGACTGGCCGTTGACCCCCGTCCCTGATTTTTAAGACGTTTCTCGCCTGGAATTGTTTTAGATATTGACCGCACCATATATCTTTCTCGGCCCAATGCGCTTAGGATTGGGCTTATTGAATGCCTGCACGACCTACTAATTTGCTGAATTATGCCCCGATTTTATTGCCCTGCCCCGCTCGCCATCGGCGCCACCATCAGCCTGCCGGACGAAGCGGCCCATCATTTATTTGTATTGCGCCAGGCTGCCGGCGACAGCATCACCCTGTTTAACGGCGAAGGCGGCTCGTATGTCGCCACGCTGACCACTGTAGGCAAGAAACAGGTAGAGGCCGAGGTCAAGCTGTTCCTGCCCGGCGAAACGGAATTGCCGTATGCGCTGACCTTGGCGCAGGCACTGCCGGAGGCGTCCAAGATGGACTGGATTATCGAAAAATCGATAGAACTGGGCGCCGGCACGATACAGCCGCTGGCCGCGCAGCGCTGCGTGGTGAAACTGTCCGCCGAGCGCGCCGAGAAGAAACAAGCGCACTGGCAAGGCATCATCGTGTCGGCTTCCGAACAGTGCGGGCGCAATCGGCTGGCCCACCTGTCGCCGCTGATGGACGTCGGTAAGTGGCTGGCGCAGCAGGATATGCACAAGCGCATTTTGCTGACGCCGCGTGCCGAACTATCGCTGGCAGACTGGTCGCGCCATCATCCGCCGCAGGCAGTAACACTGATGGTGGGACCGGAGGGAGGATTTTCAGAAGCCGAGGAAGACCTGGCCATCCGGCAAGGCGTGCTGGCGCTGTCGATGGGGCCGCGCATACTGCGCACGGAAACCGCAGGCCTTGCCGCAATCGCCATGCTGAATGCCGCCTGGGGCGGCATGTAGGCATGGGCAGCATCACGCAGTTGAAACAAGTAATACCCAGGACATATTTGTGCGTCACCCTGTTTTACCGTACCGCAGCGCATTTGCAACTCATCGGTAATTGAGCTGCAGCCTACCCGTAGTTCACCCTATTGAAAGGAACATCATGGGACTCTTAGACACAGCACTCGGCATGCTCAGCGGCAGCCAGGACCCTAACCAACCCGGCGATCCTAAAATGATGTTGATGCAGGCCGCAATCGGCATGCTGTCCAACAGCCAGAACGGCGGCGGCGTACAGGGCATGGTGGCGACTTTCCAGCAATCCGGCCTTGGCGAAATTGTCAGCTCCTGGGTAGGCACAGGCCAAAACCTGCCTATCTCTGCCGACCAGATCAAGCAGGCGCTGGGCAATGGCCAGTTGCAGCAACTGGCGGACGCCGCCGGCATCTCGCATGACAGCGCCGCCGGCCACCTGGCGGAAATGCTGCCGGGCGTCATCAACCACCTGACGCCGGACGGCGAAGTGCCGGAAGAAGGCTCAGGCAATGTCGGCGATTTGCTGCAGTCGTTCGCTACATCGTTTTTTGGAAACCGTGCAGCGACCTGAGTAGTAGATTAGTAGATCAGAAGCCGCTTTGATGGCCTGGCGATAGTGCATGACTATGCCTATTGCCAGGCTGGCCCCCTGCATGCGCAACGCATGTCACTCCTTCAGCATCAGGCTCTTGATGACATGCACCGGCGCGCTGCCGTAGCTCAAAAATTCTTCATGGAATTGCTTCAGGTTGAACTTGTCTCCCAGCGCCTTCTTGCGCTGCTCCCTGAATTCATAGAGTTCGCTGTAGCCGCTGAAATAACTTGCCAGCTGCACCGATGAATATTGCACGCGCAGCCACTTGCCGTTGGCTTCGGACTCGGTCTGGAAGGCCTGCTGAGTCAGGAACGCTTTTGCATCGGCTTCGCTCATGCCGAGCACATGCACGCTATAGTCCAGTATCGTGTTGCAAACCGTGCGCAGATTCCATTTGTAATACATCAGCCACATTTCCGGCGTATTGCCGCCGTAGCCGGATTCCAGCATCATCCTTTCGCTATATACCGCCCAGCCCTCGACCATCGAGCCGTTGCCGAACAGGCTCTTGATCAGCGAAGGCGATTTGTTCGCATGCTGCAGCTGCACGTAGTGGCCCGGCACGCCCTCATGGATGCTGAGTATCTGCATGACCCAATAGTTATATTCGCGCAGCGTGCTTTCCGCCTGCTCCGGCGTCTGGCTGTCCAGCGGGGTGACGTTGTAGTAGGTATTGTCATGCGGGCGGAAAGGTCCCGGCGCCTCTATCGACGCCACGCTGACACCGCGCTCGTAGACCGGCGTTTCGCGCACGATCAGCGGCTTCTTGCGATCCAGCTCCACCAGGTCGTGGTCGCGTATCCAGTCCTGCAATACCGGGATCTGCTGCCGTATCGTATTGAAGACCTCATCACGCTTCACATGGTTTTCGGACAGCTTGGCAATCACCATCGCAATCTTTTTGACAGGATCTTCGGGTTTTTCCTGTCCGGCCATGTATTTGGGCCAGAGTTCATCGGCCAGTTTTGCCATGTTCTTATGCGCTTCTTCCTTGGCCTGCACGGCCCGTGCAAAAGTCTGTTCGGCCGTATAGCCGGATTGTATGTCGGCAGCGAACTTTCCTTCGTACAGTGCCTTGCCTATGCGGAAAGAACGGGAATTTTCCGGCGTCAGCGTTTTTTCCAGATCCGTCAGCCACGCAACGTAGCCCTGCACCGCAGTGCGCGCCGCGGCCAGGCGCTGCGCCAGCAAGGCGCGCTCGGCAGGACTCAACTTCTCGGTCTGCGCTGCTTTTTCCACTTCATCCAGCACGCCCAGTGCGCCGGCGCTCTGGCTGATCGCCAGGTGCGTATGTTCGGGAGTTGGGCGTTTGATGCTGGCGCGAGCGGCATCGTAGTAGGCCGGAACGAGTTGCAGGCGCTTGATAAGACCGCGCACGCGCTGCGCTTTCGGTGCGTATTCCGTGTTCAGGATGACGTCGAAACCGCCTGCCACGTTGTACAGGCTGGGGTTCCATTCAAATTCGCGGAAATCGCTCAGGTACCAGCGGCTGGAGCCCAGATAGTTATTGATCAGCGCCAGGTCGGTACGCTGGTTGACCGACAGCCTTGCCTGGTCCATCTTCGCAAAGCGGCCCAGCCACAGCTTATCAAACGCCAGCCGCTGCGCGCGGGATCCGGCGTCCGGCACATACAGCCTCGCCGCACTCTCGAATTTGCCGGCCCATATCGCGGTGTCCGGGTCTTCTCGCCACAGCGCTGCCAGGAAGCTGTCCTTGAGTTTGATGAAATCCCGGTCTTGCGGCTGCGCGCGCGCAGATGCGGGGACAGCCGCCGCCGTATTGTCAGCAGTAGGGGCTGCAGTAGCGGCTGCAGTATCGGCCGCATGAGCGAGGCCCGCGACCGCTGCCAGCGTGAGCGCGGAACTGAAAAGCCCTGCAAGCAGGCGGGGAATGATTTTTTGTGTGGTCATGATAGGTAAAAGTCGGCAGCGAGGCACGAGTCGGTAAATTCGTTACGGCGGGCTTCGCTGACAAAGATGAACAAAGCCCGGCCAAATATATTAAGCGCACAATAATAAAGCTTATGGCGAAAATGAGAAACCGCTTTCCGCAGGTACAATCTCAACTCTTGTTGCCGAACTAATTCCTGCCCGGGTAGTCCAAGCTGCGCACACTCCCCCGCAGGTGCAAAGCCATAGTTTGGCGTACACCAAAATCAATCATCTCTTCTGGAGAGAACCATGAGACAGTTTTTACAGGCATTCTCGCTTGCTTGCACGCTCACCGGCGCCATCGCTGCCTCAGCCCAGGCAGCCGAAGCTCCTGACCATGCGCTGAAAGCCGCGATCGCCGGCAGTCAGCGCACGCCTGCCAATGCAGCGCGCGACAATTTCCGCCATCCGTATGAAACCCTGGCATTCTTCGGCATCAAACCGACCTCCACCGTCGTGGAACTGTCACCCGGCGGCGGCTGGTATACAGAAATCCTGGCGCCCTACCTGCGCGACCACGGCAAACTGATCGAAGGTGCGAATGACCCGGATGCCAGCAGCGAATATTCACGCCGGGCCCTGGAAAGGTTCAAGCAGAAGCTTAATGCCAGCCCAGCAGTCTATGACAAGGTCCAGTTGGGTATTTTCGAGCCGCCGGCAAAGCAGGACTATGCCGCCAAGGGCAGCGCAGATTTCGTGCTGACCTTCCGCAACATCCATAACTGGATAGACGATGGCGGCGACGCCGAAGTCAAATCGGTATTTCAGACCGCGTATGACAGCCTGAAAAAAGGCGGCGTATTCGGCGTGGAAGAACACCGCCTACCTGCGGCCAAGCCACAGGATGAAAAAACCAGCACCGGCTATGTGCATGAAGCTTATGTAATCAAGATAGCGGAAAGTGTCGGCTTCAAGCTGGTCGCCAAATCGGAAATCAATGCCAACCCCAAGGACAATGCCGACCACGAAAAAGGCGTCTGGGCGCTGCCTCCCACTTATCTGAACAAGGATAAGGACAGGGCCGCCTACGAGGCGATAGGCGAAAGCGACCGCATGACGCTGAAATTCGTCAAGCCTTAAGCCTTAGACACCAAACCCAGGCTAAAGCCAGGCCCTTGAACCTGCTGGAGAGATCGCGGAATTAACCTGTGCCGGAAGAATTTTCTGGTAATCTGGCGGCATGCTGGCAAACGCCACATGCCGCCGACTGAAAACGGGGAAAACGTGTCATTTTCATCAAGCTCGCTCATCGTCCTGGCTGTTTCTGCGTCCTTTTCTGCCGCGCTTGCAGGCAATGCGTGCGCGGCCGACCGCTACATCATCGACCCCGAACATACGTATTCCAGCTTTGAATACCGCCACTGGGGCTTGTCCGACCAGCGCGGGCGCTTCGACAACAACTCCGGTTCTATAGACCTGGACCTTGCCGCCAAGACCGGCGCCATCGACATCGTCATTGAAGCTGGCTCGGTCAGCACGGGATCGGAAACCTTCAACAAGATCCTGCGTTCCGATAATTTCTTCGATATCGCCAAATACCCGCAGATATCGTTCAAATCCAGCACCATGCGCTTTGACGGCGACAAGCTGGTACAGGTGGACGGCGACCTGACCATCAGGGGCGTGACCAAACCTGCCACCTTCGAAATCACGCATTTCAACTGCCGTTTCATGTTTGTTTATTTCAAACAGGCCTGCGGCGCCAACGGCTATACCAAAATCCTGCGTAGCGATTTCGGCGTTGGCCGCTATGTGCCATTTGTCAGCGATGAAGTGACGCTGTCCTTCAGCGTCGAGGGCATCAAGGAATAACGGGACGGCAGGAACGCCTGCGCGCCGGGCTTATTTCCCCCGGATGGCGGGATTCGCGCCGTTTTTTGTTAAACTGATGGGTTTAGTCGGCAAACATGCGCCAACGATGCCATTCAAGCAAGCCTACCTACCTGACCGCAGCCCAAGAGGAATTCCGTGAACGATACTCCCGTCATTAGCTGGACCGAAGACGGCGAGACCCGTTCTGCCCGCTGGCACTCCGAAAGCGGCTCACCGCCGCCCAAAAAAGTGATTCTCGCCGACGACCGCCTGAACGCCGACACCGCCTACAGGCTGGCCAGCGAGGGCACAGCTTTATTGTGGCGCGGCGATTTCCAGAATGCCCGCCAGCTATTGCAGGCGTTGGCGCGCCGCATCGAACATAAACCGGGAAAGTCGAAGAAAGCGGTCAAGATACCAGCGTCACCGACCGAGGCTTTTCACCTGCACCGGCAGGCGCAGTCGCAAAGAGCACGCACGCTGGCCATGCTGCTGCTGCCGTTCGACGCGGATTTCCGCATCCCGCTGCGCCGCGCGCCGGACGTGCAACAGGCGTGCAGCGAAGCCTACGGCAAGGCATCGGAACCCTTTGTGGCGTCGCTGCGCGAATTGCTGGGCCTGGTAGGCGCGCATGAATGGCGCAAGAAAGGCGTGGAAATACCCGCGCTGGAAGGCCGCATCCATCCTTACTACGGCGTGTTCTCTCCGGTCAGGGGTGAATACATCAGCCTGGTGGCGGATACACCGCTGCCCTCGACCGCGCTGGCCTTCGATATCGGCACCGGCACCGGCGTGCTGGCCGCGGTGCTGGCAAAGCGCGGCGTCAAACGCATCATCGCCACCGATCAGGATGAGCGCGCGCTGGCCTGCGCCAAGGAAAACCTGGACAGGCTGGGCGCACAGAAGCAAGTAGAGGTGATCCAGGCCGACCTGTTTCCGCCGGGCCGCGCTCCGCTGGTCGTGTGTAATCCGCCGTGGGTACCGGCAAGGCCCAATTCGCCGATAGAACATGCGGTGTACGACCCTGAAAGCCGCATGCTGCGCGGCTTCCTGGCCGGGCTGGCAGAGCACCTGGAGTCCAAAGGCGAAGGCTGGCTGATTCTGTCCGACCTGGCCGAACATCTTGGCCTGCGCTCGCGCGAAGAACTGCTGGCACTGATAGACGGCGGCGGCCTGAAGGTGCTGGGCAAGTCGGACATACGCCCGCATCACCCAAAAGCCGCCGACACCGAGGATCCGCTGCACGCGGCACGCGCAGCGGAAATCACGTCGCTGTGGCGCCTGGGCACGAAGTAAGCGCAAACCAGAAATAAGCAAAATCAATATTTATACCGAGGAACACAATGAGCAGCAAACCCGCCCGCATCCTGACCTTTAAATGCAAGACCTGCACCAAGCCGGTCCAGGTATTCTTGCAAAAAGTATCAGCCTGCTCACATATCCAGCCTTACCAGGGCATCTGCAAATGCGGCGAAGTGATGCGCCACGCCACCGGCCAGAAAGATGCGGTGGAATCCTATATGGCCTCGTCGGACGGCTTGTGGTCGCACCATCATCACTAAACCGGTCAATAACAGATATTTGATCGATGATTACGGCAAATTGCCTGAAATTGCTTGAATATCCAACGCAAATCCGCATCTATGCCATACCCGGTGCAGAAACCCGGTCGAAAGCATTTATAATCTAAGGTTTTTGCAGTGGTTCTCCTCACACTATGAAGGTATTTCGCGGACTTCCCAATGCTGCCTCGCGCGCGCCCTGTGCGCTGACGATAGGCAACTTTGACGGCGTGCATCTAGGGCATCAGGTTCTGCTGTCCAGATTGCGCGCAGCGGCGACACGCCTGTCGCTGGATGCCGCGGTAATGACCTTTGAACCGCACCCGCGCGCCTTCTTTGCCCAGATGTCGGGCGACCTGTCGCGCGCACCTACCCGCATCGCCAACCTGCGCGACAATCTGGCCTCGCTGACGGTAGCAGGCGTGGACCGCGTCATCGTCGAACACTTCAATGCGCATTTTGCATCGCTGACGCCGCAAGACTTCATCGAAAAGGTGCTGGTGGAAGGCTTGCATGTGAAATGGCTGATGGTGGGCGAGGATTTCCGCTACGGCGCCAAACGTGCCGGCGACATCGCCATGCTGGTCGAAGCCGGCAAACGTTATGGATTTGAAGTGGAGACCTTGCCTGCGGTGCAGAACAAGGGCGTACGCATCTCCTCATCCGCCGTGCGCAGTGCACTTGCCGATGGCAATTTTGCGGAGGCGGAGGCCTTGCTTGGCCACCCATACCGTATTTCCGGCCGCGTCGTGCACGGCCAGAAGCTGGGACGCACCATCGGCTATCCCACACTGAACTTGCGTATCGCGCACCACCGCCCCGCACTGAACGGCATCTTCGTCGTGCAGGTACACGGCCTGGCCGACGAGCCCTTGCCGGGCGTGGCCAGCCTGGGTGTGCGCCCCACCGTGGACGACAGTGGCCGCGTGCTGCTGGAAACGCATGTGTTTGACTACAGCGGCAATTGCTACGGCAAGCTGATCCAGGTGGAATTCCTGAAAAAGCTGCGCGATGAAGAAAAATTCATCGACCTGCCCACGCTGGTCACCGCCATTGACCGCGATGCGGAACAGGCAAAAGCCTATTTCGGTAACGGCAGCCAGGCGCAAGCGATCCATGAACAGGGCCGCAAGCAGGCCAGCTCGGCGACCGACCGAATTTGAAGACCATCCAGCGTCTTTAGCGCGGGCGCATTGCAGCACCGAAGCGCCGCACACTGAATTTCGAATACCTCACTAAAGAAAAACCATGTCTGAAAATCAATCCGGCAAGCCGAATAAAGCAGTCAGCAAATACCCGGTCAACATGACCGAAACGCCTTTCCCGATGCGCGGGGACCTGGCCAAGCGCGAACCTAAATGGGTCAAGGAATGGCAGGACAAGAAAATCTACCAGCGTATCCGCAAGGCGTCCAAAGACCGCCCTAAATTCGTGCTGCATGACGGCCCGCCGTATGCAAACGGCGACATCCATATCGGTCATGCGGTCAACAAAATACTGAAGGATATCGTCGTCAAGTCGCGCAATATGGCGGGCTTTGACGCGCAGTACGTTCCGGGCTGGGATTGCCACGGCATGCCTATCGAAATCCAGATCGAAAAGCTGTACGGCAAAAACCTGCCGGTCGCCGAAGTGCAGGCCAAGGCACGTGCCTACGCCAATGAGCAGATCGAGCGGCAGAAAGCCGATTTCATCCGCCTGGGCGTACTGGGCGAATGGGATAATCCGTACAAGACCATGAACTTCAGCAATGAAGCGGATGAGCTGCGCGCATTGGGCAAGCTGCTGAAAAAAGGCTATGTGTATCGCGGCCTGAAACCGGTCAACTGGTGCTTCAACTGCGAATCCGCGCTGGCCGAGGCGGAAGTTGAATATGAAAACAAACGCGATCCTTCGATCGACGTCGGCTTCCCGTTTGCAGAACAGGACAAGATCGCCAAGGCCTTCAAGCTGGACAAGCTGCCAACCGACAAAGGCTACTGCGTCATCTGGACCACCACGCCATGGACTATCCCGTCCAACCAGGCGTTGAACATGCATCCGGAAATCACCTATGCGCTGGTGGAAACCGTGCGCAATGGTGAAACCATCCTGCTGATCCTGGCGCAAGACCTGGTCGAAGCCAGCCTGCAGAAATACAAGCTGGAAGGCAAGGTCATCGCCACCACGCTGGGTGCCGACCTATCGGAAATCAAGTTCAAGCATCCGTTTGCAGCGCTGGATGCAGGCTATGACCGCTACTCGCCCGTGTACCTGGGTGAATACGTGACGCTGGACAGCGGCACCGGCATCGTGCATTCCGCCCCTGCCTACGGCATAGAGGATTTCCAGTCCTGCAAGGCGCACGGCATGAAGGATGACGATATCCTAAACCCGGTGATGGGCGACGGCAGGTATGCGTCGTGGCTGCCGTTCTTTGCCGGCATGAATATCTGGGATGCCTCCAAGCCTATCTGCGCCAAGCTGGAAGAGGCCGGCGCGCTGTTCAACCTGGTGATGTTCGACCATAGCTACATGCATTGCTGGCGCCATAAAACGCCGATCATCTACCGCGCCACATCGCAGTGGTTCGCCAGCATGGACAACACGCCCAAAGACGGTGGCGCCAGCCTGCGCGAAACCGCCTTGCGCAGCATCGGTGAAACCGCGTTCTTCCCGGCCTGGGGCCAGGCGCGCCTGCACGGCATGATCGCCAACCGGCCGGACTGGACGCTGTCGCGCCAGCGCCAATGGGGTGTGCCGATGGCCTTTTTCCTGCACAAGGAAACCGGCCAGCTGCATCCGCGCACGCCGGAACTGCTGGAACAGATCGCCCTGCGCATAGAACAGCAAGGCGTCGAAGCCTGGCAAAAACTGGAGATCGCCGAGCTGCTGGGCGATGAAGCGGACATGTATGTGAAGAACCGCGATACGCTGGACGTCTGGTTCGACTCCGGCACGACGCACCAGACGGTATTGCGCGGCTCGCACAAGGAGCAGTCGCACTTCCCGGCCGACCTGTACCTGGAAGGCTCGGACCAGCATCGCGGCTGGTTCCATTCGTCGCTGCTGACTTCGTCGATGCTGAACGGCTGCGCGCCTTACAAGGCACTGCTGACGCACGGCTTCGTCGTGGACGGCGAAGGCAAGAAAATGTCCAAGTCCAAGGGCAACGTGGTGGCGCCGCAGAAGGTGTCCGATACGCTCGGTGCGGACATCCTGCGCCTGTGGGTGGCGTCGACCGATTATTCGGGCGAGCTGTCCATCTCGGACGAGATCCTGAAGCGTGTGACCGAGTCCTATCGCCGTATCCGCAATACGCTGCGCTTCCTGCTGGCCAATACCTCCGACTTTGATCCGGCCAAGGATGCAGTACCATTGGCCGAATTGCTGGAAATCGACCGCTATGCAATCGCCAATACGGCGGTGCTGCAAAAAGACATCCTGGCGCACTACACGGTGTTTGAATACCATCCGGTGGTTTCCAAGCTGCAGTCGTTCTGCTCGGAAGACCTGGGCGGCTTCTACCTGGATATCCTGAAAGACCGGTTGTATACCAGCGGCACTGATTCTGCGGCACGGCGCTCTGCGCAAACGGCCATCTGGCATATCACGCAGGCGCTGCTGCGCGTGATGGCGCCTATCCTGTCCTTTACGGCAGAAGAGGCATGGGCGGCATTTGCGGGCAAGGAAGAATTTGCCGGCAGCGATGAAACCATCTTCACGCAAATCTATTACGCACTGCCTGAGATCGACGGCGCCGAGGCCTTGCTGGCCAAGTTTGCGGCACTGCGCGATATCCGCGCCGAAGTCACCAAACAGCTGGAAGAAGTGCGGGTTGCCGGTGGCATAGGCGCGTCCTTGCAGGCCGAGGTGCTGGTCAAGGCCAGCGGCGCGAAATACGATCTGCTGAAAGGCTTCGGCGACGACCTGCGCTTCATCTTCATCACCTCCGCTGCTGCGGTGGAGCAGGTTGCCGGCGAGGCGGAAGAAACCATCGTCGTGACGCCGTCCACGTATGTAAAGTGCGAGCGCTGCTGGCATTACCGTGCAGACGTCGGCGCACACGCCGACCACGCAGGACTGTGTGGCCGCTGCGTCAGCAATTTGTTCGGCGCAGGCGAAGTACGCCATTTTGCATGATACTGATGGACTCCGGCACGCTGCCGGGGTCCATCGGCAATATCGGTTGGCCACACCTGCCGCTGGCGGATGAGGCCAGCATTTCCACCCATTGACGCTGGTTGATTCTCTTTTGAATGCAATCGGCGCTGAAACCTATCGCTGAAATATCGCTGAATATGGCAACCAAAAAACGCTCTGCCGCTCCGTCCAAACCGTCGTTTACCTCTTCCGGCTCTTCAGGTTCATCACTGGGTCCATGGCTGGGCGTCGCAGCCATCGTCATCCTGCTCGATCAGCTGACCAAGATCACCATTGCCAAGTTGTTCGTGCTGGGCGAGACGCTGCCCGTCACTTCTTTTTTCAACCTGACGCTGTGGCATAACCCCGGCGCGGCATTCAGCTTTCTGGGGCAGGCTTCCGGCTGGCAGCGCTACCTGTTTACAGCCATCGGCATAGGCGCGGCGCTGTTTATTGTCTACCTGCTCAAGAAGCATGCGGGGCAACGACTGTTCTGCTGGGCGCTGGCGCTGATCATGGGCGGCGCACTCGGCAATGTTATCGACAGGCTGCTATACGGCCATGTGATCGATTTCCTGGATTTCCATTACAAAGAGCAATACCACTTTGCCGCATTCAATGTTGCCGATGCCGCCATCAGCATCGGCGCCGCGCTGTTCATCCTGGATGAATTGCGCCGCGTCAAGAAATGAGCAAAGAAGCGAGCAATCAAGTGCGGTAACAGATAAGGCAACAAGGCTGAGGAGCGGACCATGAAGCTTGCGGGTAAAAAAATTGTTCTTGGATTGACAGGCGGCGTCGCCTGCTACAAGGCAGCGGAGCTGACGCGCGCGCTCGGCAAGGCCGGCGCTACCGTGCAGGTCGTCATGACGCAGGCAGCCACGCAATTCATCACACCGGTGACGATGCAGGCCCTGTCCGGCAACACCGTCTACTCTGACCAGTGGGATGCGCGCATACACAACAACATGCCGCACATCGACCTGACACGCGACGCCGATGCCATCGTCATCGTCCCCTGCAGTACCGACTTCATTTCCAAGCTGGCGCACGGCGCCTGCGACGACCTGCTGTCCACTTTGTGCGTGGCCCGCCCTTTGGGCATGCCGCTGATGATTGCACCGGCGATGAATGTGGAGATGTGGCAAAACCCGGCCACGCAAAGGAATATCAGGCAGATCAAGGAAGACGGCATCCAGCTGCTGGGGCCGGCTGCCGGCGACCAGGCCTGCGGCGAAGTCGGCATGGGCCGCATGCTGGAACCGCATGAACTGCTGAATGAAATCATTACGTCCTTCCAGCCCAAGTTGCTCGCAGGCAAGCAGGTGCTGATTACCGCCGGTCCAACGTTTGAACCCATAGACCCGGTGCGCGGCATTACCAACCTGTCTTCCGGCAAGATGGGTTATGCCATTGCACAGGCAGCCCGCGAAGCCGGCGCCAGCGTAACACTGGTATCGGGCCCGACGGCGCTGGAGACGCCTTACGGGGTCAGCCGCATCTCCGTGCAGACTGCACAGCAGATGCATGACGCCGTGATGTCGGCCCTGGCATTGCAGAAACAGGACATCTTCGTCGCCGTTGCCGCAGTGGCAGACTGGCGCGTGGCCAATGCCAGCACGCAAAAATTGAAAAAGGCCGGTGACCAGGATATGCCGCAACTGCAGTTCGCGCAGAACCCGGACATCCTCGCCGCCGTGGCCGCCTTGCCCGGCCGCCCGTATTGCGTGGGCTTTGCGGCAGAATCGGAAAATCTGCTTGAATACGGCGCCGCCAAGCGCATCAAGAAAAACGTGCCTTTACTGGTTGGCAATATCGGCCACAACACCTTCGGCCAGGACGACAATGAGCTGATGCTGTTCGATGAACAAGGGCACACCAGCCTGCCGCGCGCCGACAAGCAGACGCTGGCCGGCCAGCTCATTGCAGAGATCGCCGCGCGCCTGCGCTAGAGCAGGCAACCCCTATTACCAAGGCAGCAAGCATGAAATCAGCCGTCAAATTATCGGTGCTGGACCAGTCCCCCGTCATAGAAGGCCACACCGCACGCGATGCGCTGGCAGCCAGCATAGAACTGGCGCAGCTGGCGGACCAGCTCGGCTACACCCGTTACTGGTGCGCGGAACACCATGGCCTGTTCGGCGTCTGCGACAGCGCGCCGGAAGTGCTGCTGGCGCGCATAGGCGCGGCCACCCAGCGCATACGCATAGGCTCGGGCGGCGTGATGCTGCCATATTACAGCCCTTTCAAGGTGGCTGAACAGTTCCGCATGCTCGAAGCCCTTTATCCGAACCGCATCGACCTCGGCGTGGGGCGCGCCCCCGGCGGCGACCAAAAAACCGCGCAGGCAGTGGCAGCAGGCGCCTACAATCGAGGAGAACTGTTCCCGCAGCAGGTGCAGGAGCTGATCTGGCATCTGCACGGCACGCTGCCGGCCAATCACCCGGCCCATGGCATCGCCCTGCAGCCGCAGGTAGATACCGTGCCACAAATCTGGATGCTGGGTTCCAGCGACTTCGGCGGCAATCTGGCGGCCCAGCTGGGCATACGTTTCGCATTTGCGCATTTCATCAATGCGCACAATGGCCATTACATAGCGCAGGAATACCGCGACCGATTCAACACCGAACTGGAAGCAAGGCCCTATTCCGCCGTCGCCGTATTCGTCATCTGCGCCGATACCGAGCAGCAGGCACAGGAGCTGGCGCTGGCCGTCGACATGCGCCGCCTGCAGATGGCGTATGGCGTCAATGCCCCCATCCCGCGCGCCGGCCAGATCGACTCCGCCAGGTTCAGCGAACGCGACCGCATGATCATTGAGCGTGAAAGGCCGCGCAGCGTTATCGGCACGCCGGACCAGGTATCCGAGAAAATGCTGGCGCTGCAACAGCAGTTCGGCGCCGACGAGATCATCGTGCTGACAGTTGCAGGCAGCTATGCCGCGCGGCTCAGGTCTTATGAGCTGCTGGCGCAAACCTTCTCACTTTCGGCACCGAATTAATCACCCCGCTCACAAACAAATCAACCAGATCTGGCATCAATGAAAAATATCGACCTCAAAATCCTCGACCCACGAATGAAAGAACTGCTGCCGGCCTACGGCACACCAGGCAGCGCCGGCCTCGATCTGCGCGCCTGCATTACCGAAGCCATCACGATACAGCCGGGTGAAACCGTGCTGGTGCCCACCGGTCTCGCGATCCACATCGGCGACCCCGGCTATGCCGCCATGCTGTTGCCGCGCAGCGGCATGGGCCACAAGAACGGTATCGTCCTTGGCAACCTGGTGGGGCTGATCGATTCGGACTACCAGGGTGAACTGAAAATCTCGACGTGGAACCGCGGCCAGTCGGCATTCGTGCTGGAACCGATGGAAAGACTGGCGCAGATGATCATCGTGCCGGTATTGCAGGTGGGCTTTAACGTAGTAGATGATTTTGACGCCAGCGAACGCGGCGCGGGTGGCTTTGGCAGCACCGGCAAGCATTGAGGTAGCGATCGCATAAAAAAAACGTAGCCGGATGCAGCGTAGCACAATCCGGGAGCACACCAGGAAATTCATGGCCCCGGATAGCCTTCCGGATTACACTGCGCTGCATCCGTGCTACCTTCCTTCTTTCTTCCGCTCCAAAAACAAAAAGCCCGGACGCATCCGGGCTTTTTCACTGTGACAGCTTATTCAGCCTCTGCAACCTCTTGCGAAGCTTCCGGCGGCGCTGAATTGTCGCCCTCAGCAAACTCCAGCTTGACCTGATCCTTGTCATCCAGATCGACGATGACCTTGCCGCCGGTGACCAGCTTGCCGAACAACAGTTCATCTGCCAGCGCTTTCCTGATCATATCCTGGATCAGGCGGGCCATAGGACGGGCGCCCATCAGCGGATCGAAACCTTTTTTGCCCAGGAATTTGCGCAGGCTGTCGGTGAAAGTGGCTTCCACTTTTTTCTCGTGCAGTTGCTCTTCCAGTTGCATCAGGAATTTATCCACCACGCGCAGGATGATCTCTTCATCCAGTGCGCGGAAGCTGATGATCGCATCCAGGCGATTACGGAACTCAGGCGTAAACATACGCTTGATATCTGCCATTTCATCGCCGGCTTCCTTGCTGTCGTTAAAGCCGATCGACCGTTTCTGCAGGCTCTCTGCACCGGCATTGGTCGTCATGATAATGATCACATTGCGGAAGTCCGCCTTGCGGCCGTTATTGTCGGTCAGCGTGCCATGGTCCATCACCTGCAGCAGAATATTGAAGACATCCGGATGCGCTTTTTCTATCTCATCTAGCAGCAGCACTGCATGCGGCTTCTTGGTAATCGCTTCGGTCAGCAAACCGCCCTGGTCGAAACCCACGTAACCCGGCGGCGCACCGATCAGGCGGCTGACCGCATGGCGCTCCATGTATTCAGACATATCGAAGCGTATCAGCTCAATACCCAGCGTAAATGCCAGCTGCTTGGCCACCTCGGTCTTGCCCACGCCGGTAGGACCGGAGAACAGGAAGGAGCCGATAGGCTTGTCTGTCTTGCCCAGGCCTGCACGCGCCATCTTGATGGCCGACGCCAAAGCTTCGATCGCAGGCTCCTGACCGAACACGACGTTTTTCAGGTCGCGGTCTATGGTCTGCAGCTTGGAACGGTCGTCCTGGTTGACGGTTTGCGGCGGAATACGCGCGATCTTCGCGATGATGTCCTCGATATCCGCTTTGCCTATCGTCTTCTTCTGCTTGGACTTCGGCAGGATACGCTGTGCAGCGCCGGCTTCATCGATGACGTCAATTGCCTTGTCGGGCAAATGGCGATCGTTGATAAAGCGTGCCGACAGTTCAGCCGCCGTCGTCAATGCCGAGGCAGAATACTTGACGTTGTGGTGTTCTTCAAAACGCGATTTCAGGCCGCGCAGGATCTGCACTGTCTGTTCTACCGTTGGTTCGTTGACGTCGATCTTCTGGAAACGGCGTGACAGCGCGTGGTCTTTCTCGAAGACGCCGCGGTATTCGGTGTAAGTGGTCGCACCGATGCATTTCAACTGGCCGCTGGACAAAGCCGGTTTCAGCAGGTTGGATGCATCCAGCGTGCCGCCGGAAGCCGAACCGGCGCCGATGATCGTGTGGATTTCGTCAATGAACAATACACCGTTGGGAGTATCCTTCAATTGTTTCAGCACGCCTTTCAGGCGCAACTCGAAATCGCCGCGGTATTTGGTACCGGCCAGCAACGCGCCCATGTCCAGCGAGTAGACAACGGCATTTTGCAGGATTTCAGGCACATCGCCCTGGGTGATGCGCCATGCCAGGCCCTCGGCGATGGCAGTCTTGCCCACGCCGGCTTCGCCAACCAGCAGCGGATTGTTTTTGCGGCGGCGGCACAGGATCTGGATCACGCGTTCGACTTCGCTGTCGCGGCCGATCAATGGATCGATCTTGCCTTCGGCGGCAGACTTGTTCAGGTTTTGCGTGAACTGGTCGAGCGGGTTTTCTTTTTGCTGGCCTTCCGCCTGCGCTTCTTCCACGCCTTCGGACGATTTGGCAGGATCAACATGCTGATCCTTGCGCACGCCGTGCGAAATGAAATTGACCACGTCAAGGCGAGTCACACCCTGCTGATGCAGGTAGTAGACCGCGTGCGAGTCTTTTTCACCGAAGATCGCCACCAGCACGTTGGCGCCTGTCACTTCCTTCTTGCCGTTGGAAGCGGACTGCACGTGCATGATCGCGCGCTGTATCACACGCTGGAAGCCCAGTGTAGGCTGGGTATCCACTTCGCTGGTACCCGGCACCGTCGGCGTGTTATCGCTGATGAAGTTGCTCAGGGTTTTGCGCAAATCCTCAATATTGACCGCGCAGGCGCGCATCACTTCGGCTGCCGAAGGATTATCCAGCAGGGCCAGCAGTAAATGCTCGACCGTGATGAATTCATAACGAGCCTGCCTGGCTTCCACAAAAGCCATGTGCAAACTGACTTCCAATTCTTGCGCAATCATACTTCCTCCATCACACATTGCAGGGGATGTCCTGCCTTACGAGCGTGCGTCAAAACGAGTTCCACTTTAGTCAAGGCGATATCTTTCGAATATACGCCGCAAACGCCTCTACCGTCCCTGTGCACCTTGAGCATAATCTGCATCGCGGTTTCCCGGTCTTTATTAAAGTACTCCTGAATGATCGCTACGACAAATTCCATCGGCGTGTAGTCGTCGTTCAGTAAGGTAACCTGGTACATGGCCGGCGGCTTCAGCTTCTGCGCCTGCCGCTCCAGTATCGTACCGTTTTCTTGCTTATTTCCCATACGTATATTCTAGTACGTTGATCTGCCAGCGAGTTAAATAATAAGAGCATTATTTAGCCCCTTTTAGAATGTTACGCGTTTTCTGTACTTCCCGCAGATGGTGACCAATTTCCATTCATCAAGTGCTTTCGCGATGCTTTAGCAACACATTACCAGGCAGACAGAATTAAGTGAAAAAACAACAATGCTACAACGACCATGGAAATATCTTGACTTTACCTTTTTTTCCGCCAAGAATGATATTTATTGACAAGATTATGTTGCACTTGTCAATAGAAGTGAGCAAGTTTAGGGGGAGGTAGCTTTGCGCTAAGTTTCTTGCTTTTACGGCTCGTGTGATTAGTTTATATTTGAAAGATGCATTATGGCAACAGGTACCGTCAAGTGGTTCAATGATTCCAAAGGCTTCGGCTTTATCACTCCGGATGACGGCGGTGAGGATTTGTTCGCCCACTTTTCCGCAATCCAGATGAACGGCTTCAAGACCCTCAAAGAAGGTCAGAAGGTAACGTTCGAAGTCACGCAAGGCCCTAAAGGCAAGCAAGCTTCCAACATTCAAAACCCTTAATCTCACGATCAGGATTTTGTGTAAAAAGCCCCGCTCACGCGGGGCTTTTTTTATCTGCGCCCTCCTGTCTTACCCCTGCCCGCCCTGCCTTCCCTTATCTTCATGCGCAACCGGCGATATGCTTCCTGCCTCGATATCGCCGACACGATCTTAATTTCCTCTTTGCAGAACCCCGGACGCCCAATACAATCAAGGCCATTGCCGCCGCCCGCAGCAAACCGCCTGCCCCGTCATCACCGGCCACACCATGAAACTCCGCTACAAAATCATCCTGTTCGCCATCATCCCGCTGCTACTGGCCTTTCTCGGCATCGCGCTGGCGGTGCTGCACCAGACCACACTGCTCGCCCAGCAGCAGCGCTCTACAGTCGAACAGGCCTACATGGCAAGCAAGGAAGCAGAGCTCAAGCATTATGTGACGCTGGGCATGGCGGCCATTTCCGAGCTGTACGACTCCGACAAGCCCGACGCGGAAACCATGGAGAGGGCCAAGGAAATATTGTCACGGCTGGATTACGGCAACGACGGCTATTTCTATGTCTATGACATGCACGGCAATAACCTGATGCATCCGCGCCAGCCCGAGCTGGTAGGCCGCGACCTGTGGGAGCTGACTGACCCCGAGGGCAACCGCACGATACAGAACCTGATCGCCAAGGCCCAGCAAGGCGGCGGCATCGTGCCCTATATGTGGGAAAAACCTTCGACGCACAAGATGGCGCCCAAGATGGGCTACGTGGTCGCGCTCAAAAAATGGGGCTGGATGCTCGGCACCGGCATCTATCTGGACGATGTGGACACTGCGCTCAACAAGATCGACATCCAGGTTGCTAAAAACATACAAAGCACGATGTTCTGGATTACCGGCATTGCCGTCATCAGCGCGCTGCTGATCGCCCTGTGCGGGCTGGCGCTCAATATCAGCGAATCACGCGTTGCCGAAGCCAAGCTCAAGGTGCTGGCGCAAAGCGTGGTGAGATCGCAGGAAGACGAACGGGCCCGCCTGTCGCGCGACCTGCATGACGGCCTCAGCCAGCTGCTGGTGTCGATCAAGCTGCAGATAGAATCCGGGCTGGCCAAGCTGATGAGCCGCCCGGCGCAGGAGGATGCCGCCAAAACTTCGTTCACACGCGCCACCATGCAACTCAACGACGCACTGGGCGAGTTGCGCCGGATTTCGCACGACCTGCGCCCGGCAATGCTGGACGACCTGGGCCTGGCCGCGGCCTTTGAGCAACTCGCTGGCGAATTTGCCGCAAGCTCTTCGCTGCCGGTGCATTTCGAGGCGCGTGGCCATACGTCCGGGCTTTCCGAGGTCGGCAATACGGTATTATTCCGGGTCGCGCAGGAAGCGCTGATGAATATCCACAAGCACGCGGCGCAAGTCACTGAGGTGAGCATGCTGCTGTCGGGCGATGCGCGGCAAATCAGGCTGCTGATTTCCGATAACGGCGCCGGCTTCGACGTAGCCGGCATTGCAGGCAACCCTAAACGGGGCATAGGACTAAGCAATATGAAAGAAAGACTGGACACCGTCAAAGGCCAGCTGGAAGTGCATTCCAATACCGGCGGCACCCAGGTTATCGCCAGCATCCCCAGCGGCAAGGGAGCGCGTACGTGAGCGCGCAGGAGGTAATCAGGATTTTCCTGGTGGACGACCATCCGCTGGTGCGCGACGGCCTGAAGGCCAGGCTGGAAACCATTCCGCATTTCTCCATCGTCGGGGAAGCCGGCAATGGAGAAGAAGCGATGCAGAAAGCCGCCGGCACCGCAATCGATCTGGTGCTGATGGACATCAACCTGAATGGCCACGGCATGAGCGGCATGGCCGGCATGAACAGCACCGGCAGCAGCAACGGCATTGCGCTGACTGCGCGCTTTGCAGCGGAATATCCTGGCATCCGTGTCATCATGCTATCGATGCACGACAAGGCGGAATACGTCACGCAGGCCATGCAGGCCGGCGCGCGCGGCTATGTACTGAAAGACGCGCCGGCGGAACATATCATCGCCGCAATAGAATCCGTGACATCCGGCAGCACCTACCTCAGCGCAGGCTTGCAGCAGCCGGGCAACAGCGCCTCATCCGCGGCCGTGCTGACGCAGAGGGAACAAGACATCCTGAAGAGCATCGCCACCGGCAAATCGAACAAGCATATCGCCCAGGAACTGGGCCTCAGCGTGCGCACCGTGGAAACGCACAGGCTGAATATCAAGCGCAAGCTGAATATCGAAGGCCAGGCCGACTTGATACGCTATGCGCTGAGCCAGAATTTCTAAAAAAACAAAGCCGGCGCTGAGCCGGCTTTTTCACTACGGAGCAAGGGAGCGTGTTAACACGCCCCTGCCTGTCACATATTTTCAATCATCACATCACCGAAACCGGAGCACGATACCTGTGTCGCACCTTCCATCAGGCGCGCGAAGTCATAGGTGACTTTCTTTGCAGCGATGGATTTTTCGGTGGCGCTGATGATCAGGTCTGCCGCTTCAACCCAGCCCATGTGGCGCAGCATCATTTCGGCGGACAGGATCAGTGAACCGGGGTTCACATAATCCTTGCCTGCGTATTTCGGCGCTGTACCGTGGGTTGCTTCAAACATCGCAACAGAATCGGACAGGTTGGCGCCGGGGGCGATGCCGATGCCGCCGACCTGTGCCGCCAGCGCGTCGGAAATGTAGTCACCGTTCAGGTTCAGCGTTGCGATCACGCTGTATTCGTTCGGACGCAACAGGATCTGCTGCAGGAACGCATCGGCGATGGAATCCTTGATGACGATGTCTTTGCCTGTCTTGGGATTCTTGAGCTTGCACCATGGACCGCCATCAATCAGTTCCGCGCCGAATTCTTTTTGCGCCAGGCCGTATGCCCAGTCGCGGAAGCCGCCTTCGGTGTACTTCATAATGTTGCCTTTGTGGACTATCGTCACGGAAGGCTTGTTATTGTCGATAGCGTACTGGATCGCCTTACGCACCAGGCGTTCCGTGCCTTCGCGGGATACAGGCTTGACGCCGATGCCGGACGTGTCAGGGAAGCGGATTTTCTTGACGCCCATTTCCTTGACCAGGAATTCGATGAGTTTCTTCGCGCCTTCGGAGCCTTCTTGCCATTCAATGCCGGCATAGATATCTTCGGAGTTTTCACGGAAGATGACCATGTCTGTTTTTTCAGGCTCGCGCACCGGCGATGGCACGCCTTTGAAATAGCGCACCGGGCGCAGGCAGACATACAGGTCCAGCTCCTGGCGCAGGGCCACGTTCAGCGAACGAATGCCGCCGCCGACCGGTGTCGTTAGAGGACCTTTGATGGAAACGACGTAGTCTTTCACCACTTTCAGCGTTTCTTCCGGCAGCCATACATCCGGGCCGTACACCCTGGTGGATTTTTCGCCGGCATAGATTTCCATCCAGCTGATCTTGCGCTTGCCGCCGTAGGCCTTGGCAACTGCTGCATCGACGACCTTGATCATGACGGGGCTGATATCAATGCCTGTGCCATCACCTTCGATGTAAGGAATGATAGGATTGTCCGGGACTGTCAGCGAGAAGTCGGCATTGACGGTAATTTGCTTACCTTCAGCAGGAACTTTAATATGTTGGAACATCGTATTCTCCGTAGATTTCGGCGACCGGGCATTTGCGCTATCGCTTTGAACAAGCCTCGCAGTGTAGTGCTCAGCAATACATCGGATGCGTGGATTCGATCCTGCATCGGCAAATTTGCGTGCAACTCTTCTATAAGACACAAGACTACCGTTTCGTATTATGCACCAGTATTTTACTAGATGCCATTCTTTTACGACACGGGCGCATGTTAACATGCGGCTCGAAAAGACGCTCCGCCGGCTGGCGCACCTATGCCACGGCACTTACTGCAGGCTTGCATGAAACTGATATTGTTTAATAAACCCTTTGACGTGATGTGCCAGTTTTCCGCACACCCCACCCGTCCCACTCTGGCCGACTACCTGTCCATCCCAGGCATCTACCCTGCCGGCAGGCTGGATGCGGACAGCGAAGGCCTGATCCTGCTGACCGACGACGGCAAGCTGCAGCACACGATCAGCCACCCGGACCATAAACAGCCCAAGACTTATCTGGTGCAGGTGGAGGGCAAGCCTGATGCCGCCGCGCTGGAGAGACTGCGTCAGCCTATGGACCTGGGCGACTTCATCACCCAGCCGAGCGTTGTCAAGCACATACAGGAACCGCAATGGCTGTGGCCGCGCAATCCTCCGATACGGCATCGTGAAGAGATCCCTACCAGCTGGTTGTGCATGATCCTGTCTGAGGGGAAGAACCGGCAGGTGCGCCGCATGACGGCAGCAGCCGGCCTGCCTACATTGAGGCTGGTGCGTAGTTCAATCGGCAACTTTTCGCTGGAGACGCATCCGCTGCTACCCGGCGAATGGCAGGAAGTCAGCATGTGAGGTGCATAAGGGGCAAAGGGCCACGGAGTTTGCGCCCGGCCGGGAAATAATTTTAACTATTTTGCGTTGGGGCACGAATAAACTGTCAACCGTTCTCCATAGCTCGCGTTATTTGCCTTGATTCAACTGAATCGTCGTTTCCTCAACACTATCCCCGAAGGAATAAAAATGAAAAAATTGATCGCCGCTCTGGTTGCTGGTCTGTTCGTTTCTGCCGCATTTGCTCAAGCTCCTGCGGCTTCTTCCGCTCCTGCAGCGTCTGCAGATGCACCAGCAAAACCAGCCAAGAAAGCCAAGAAACATAAAAAAGCTGCTGCTGCCGCATCTTCTTCCGCGTCCGCATCTGCACCAAAATAATTACCGGTTTTCAGTTTCATGCCAAAGGCAGGGTTTCCCTGCCTTTTTTATTTGCCTAAGCGTTTTATTGCCTACCAATGCCCGCGGCATTTGTTTCAGCGTGTATATGCGCATGCAAGGGGCAAATCGCCGTAGTACACTATCTCGCCCGCTGAAATGCGGCAGGCCGCTTTTCCGTCAAACCAACCAATAATGAACCCACCGGACACCATGCATAAAATCCACTTGCGTGCCATCGCATCCCTGTGCCTTGCCTTCGCTTTTTCCGCCGACGCTGCTGCGCAGACAAAATTAGCTGTTAAACAACTAACCGCAGGCATTAACGTGATCCAGGCGGAAGTCGCAGCTACAGACGCAGAACGTGAAATAGGCTTGATGAACCGCACAAAGATGGGCGCCAATGAGGGAATGGTATTCGACTTCGGCGCACCCGCCGGCGTATGCATGTGGATGAAGAACACGCTGATTCCCCTGTCGGTCGCCTTCATGGATAGTGAAGGCAAGATCGTCAATATCGAAGACATGCAGGCGGAAACCCTGGATTCCCATTGCGCGAAAAAAGCAGTGCGCTACGCGCTGGAAATGAATCTGGGCTGGTTCAAGCAAAAGAATATCAAGCCGGGCAGCAAGATAGAGGGCCTGCCACTGAAGTAGCATTAGCCCAAAGGCAGCACACAGCCTGGCTGGATAACCAATATCCGGCCAGGTAAAACTGCGGCACAAAACACAAAAACCCACAAACGTGCGGGTTTTTTATTACTGCTTCACAGCCCTGGCCAGCATAGCCGGCCAGTGAAAACAGGCAGATTAAGCCAATGCTTTCAGAGCGGCAGACAAACGGCTCTTATGGCGAGCTGCTTTGTTTTTGTGAATGATGTTTTTGTCAGCAATACGGTCAATCGTCGAAACGGAAGATTGAAAGATTGTTGTTGCAGCAGCTTTATCACCGGCTTCGATTGCTTTACGAACAGCTTTGATCGCTGTGCGCAGCGTCGAACGCTGGCTGGAGTTGTGTGCATTTTGCTTAACTGCTTGACGAGCACGTTTACGTGCTTGTGCTGTATTTGCCATGAGATTTCCTAAACTGGGCTGGGTCAAAGCGATCGCAACAACAATGCCACGCCGCATAATTCTGTACAGCTTTGCAGTATAACGTCTTTTTACGGCATTAGCAAGTATGGTATATAAACAGGCTCGCTGGGAGGCTCCATTGTCGCATATTGTCACAGTGCTGCCTGTACAGCTGCCGGCATTGCTATATTGTTGCAGTAAGACTATCTCTTTTGCCATACCGATTGATAAGGACGCTTGATGGAACTCACCCCTTTCACGCTGCAGGGCCAGGAAGTCATCCTGGAGCCGCTGCGGCAGGAGCACCTGGCCGACATCCAGGCCGCAGCCGCCGACGGCGAATTATGGAAGCTGTTTTTCACGTCGGTGCCGTCACCCGACAAAACGCAGGCATGGCTGGATATTGCGCTGACCCTGCAACAGGAACAAAAAGCCTTCGCCTTTGCGGTACGGCACCGGGCCAGCGGAAAAATCATCGGTTCCACACGCTACTGCAATATCGATCATAATAATAAGCGGCTGGAGATAGGCTATACCTGGTATGCGAAGAGCTTCCAGCGTAGCGCCGTCAATACCGAGTGCAAGCTTTTATTGCTGACACATGCCTTTGAAACATTCGCCTGCATTGCCGTGGAACTGCGCACCGACTGGTTCAACCACAAATCTCAGGCGGCGATAGAAAGACTGGGCGCGAAGCGCGACGGCGTACTGCGCAACCACATGGTGCAGCCGGACGGCAGGATACGCGACACCGTGGTGTACAGCATTATCCAGAACGAATGGGCAGGCGTAAAAAAGAACTTGCAGTACCTGCACGGCAGATATAAAGCCGGTGCAGAATAAAAGCCGGTACAAATAATTAATAAATAGAACTTAACGAGACACAGACAGGAGCCAACGTGCTGATCGATTTTTTCTTCATCCTCAAAGACGCCAAGATACCCGTTTCCATCAAGGAGTTCCTGATGCTGCTGGAAGCGATGGAAAAAGGCCTGATCAACATGTCCATGGATGACTTCTACTTCCTGTCCCGTACCATCATGGTCAAGGATGAGGCGCACTACGACAAATTCGATAAAGCGTTCGGCCTGTATTTCAAGGGCATCGATACCATCTTTGAGAAAAATCCCGAAATCCCGCTCGAATGGCTGAGCAAGCGCCTGGAGCGCGAACTCAGCGATGAACAGAAAGCGCAACTGGAGAAATTCGGCTACGACAAACTGATGGACAGACTCAAGGATTTGCTGAAAGAACAGAAAGAGCGTCATGAAGGTGGCAACAAATGGATAGGCACCGGCGGTACCTCGCCTTTCGGCAACGGCGGGCAAAACCCTGAAGGCATACGCATAGGCGGCAAAGGCGGCAACCGCACCGCCGTCAAGGTATGGGAAGCGCGCGCCTACCGAGATTACGACGACGAGCGCGAACTCGGCACCCGCAACATCAAGATCGCGCTGCGCCGCCTGCGCAAGTTCGCCCGCCAGGGCGCGGAAGACGAGCTGGCGCTGGATGCCACGATCAAGGCCACCGCCAACAACGCCGGCTATCTGGACATCAAGATGCAGCCGGAGCGCAAGAACAACATCAAGCTGCTGATGCTGCTGGACGTAGGCGGCACCATGGACGACCATATCGCCCGCACCGAAGAGCTGTTTTCAGCAGCCAAGACCGAATTCAAGAACATGGAGTTCTTTTATTTCCACAACTGCGTGTACGACTACCTGTGGAAAAACAACCGCCGCCGCCATGCCGAGAAGTTTCCGACCTGGGACATCCTGCGTAAATACACGCCAGACACCAAGGTCATCTTCGTCGGCGACGCCACGATGAGCCCTTACGAGATTTTGCAGCCGGGCGGCTCGGTGGAATATAACAATGATGAAGCCGGCGCCGCATGGCTGCAGCGCTTTACGTCCACCTTCCCGAAATACATCTGGCTCAATCCGGAACCGGAAGGCCTGTGGCAATACCGCCAGTCGGTATCGGTGATAAAGCAGATCATGAACAACCGCATGTTCCCTGTCACGATAGACGGGCTGGAACGCGGCATGCGCTTGCTGAGTAAATAAGCAAACCCAAAAACAAAGAAAAGTGGCCTGGATAAAGCATAGCGCAATCCGGGAGCGTTCCACAGATCGCAGGTACGCATCCCGGATCATTTACCGCAGCAGCCGCTCTTGCCGATTAAACTGCCGATCTACGGCTCACCAGTCAACGATTCGCAGCTTACGTCATCGGCAAAAACTTCTGCATCGCCGCAATAATCACCTTGCGCGACAGCGGCTTGTCCAGGAAGCCCTCGCACCGGCCTTTGGCCACATCCTTGTCGTAAGCGAACGAACGGTCTATCAACAGGATGGCAGCCAGCTTGTGCGCAACATGCTGGCCTTTGATCATTTCGCACAGATGGTAGGGGTTGATGTCCGGCGTGGAGGTATTGACCATCATCAGCGCATGCTTGTGCTGTGCGTTGGATTCCAGCGCGCTGATATGGTCGGTTGCGAGATTGACCGGGAAGCGGTAATTGCCCGTCAGGCTGGCCACGTAGTCCTTGAACCTGAAATCCTTATCCACAATCAATATGCCGCCCTGCGCAGGAGCCGGCTTGCGCATCCGTTCATATTGGTTGGGATCGGACAGGTCAAGATCCACCCTCTCCCGCAGGCGCCGTTCTGGAACCGTGACGGTATCAAGCGCGCTCAGCGTAGTCAGCAGCAAGCGCCGTCCATCGGCCAGTGCATCCAGCATTTCCAGCAGGCGCCTCCAGCGTATGGGCCGGGGCAGGATGGGATACGGCAAAGAAATCCCGGTTTTACCGATTAATAGCGCAGGCTGTGCGTCGCCGGGGTTCAGATCGGATAGAATTGTCAGCGCTTTCAGGTCCTCGGCATTAACAATATACATCTCGGGATCTTGTAAACTGCCTTGCCTCAAGACAAGATAGCTATAATCCCGGTCCCGGTCGACCGCAAATACGCTGGCAAAGGTTTCTTCTTCCTTGGAAGTGAAGCCTATCAGTCGTACTGCTATAGCTGGAGTTTTTTGTGACATCAGGTATCCGTTGGCGCAATGCAGCTACAATACTTGCTGCTTAAAGTTCAGCCAGCACAGCTGCCCGCAAAATGAAGGCATGGTGCTGGTTTGACCAAATAACTCCCGGTATGTTAGAACTCATCTCATCAATAGCAGCGAGTGCGAACTCCTATTGACGCAATGAGTTTGGAAATTGGCAGCATACAGCGATTTGCCAGCCGGTATGGGTTCGCGCGCAAATAATATCAATCATTTTACTAAAATAACAATCAACTTGTAATAATTGCATGTCGACAAAAAAATCTTCTACAGCAACATCCGATTACAGCGAATCATCCATCCGCGTTTTAAAAGGGCTGGAGCCGGTCAAGCAAAGACCCGGCATGTACACCCGCACCGAAAATCCCCTGCACATCATCCAGGAAGTCATCGACAATGCGTCGGATGAAGCGCTGGGCGGGCATTGCAAAAATATCCTGGTGACGGTCAACGCCGACAACAGCATCACCGTGGAAGACGACGGCCGCGGCATCCCTGTCGGCCTCCACCCCGAGGAAAAAGTGCCGACGGTGGAAATCGTCTTTACCCGCCTGCATGCAGGCGGCAAGTTCGACAAGGGCTCCGGAGGGGCCTATGCATTTTCCGGCGGCCTGCACGGTGTGGGCGTATCGGTCACCAATGCACTGTCCAAGCGCCTGGAAATCACCGTCTGGCGCGAAGCCGGCATGCACAAGCTGACTTTCGCCAACGGCGACGTCATAGAACCGCTGACTTCGCAGCCGCTGGCCAAGGGCGACAAGAAATCGGGTACCCGCGTCAGCATCTGGCCGGATGCCAAATACTTCGACTCCCCCAGCATTTCACAGCCGGAACTACAGCGGCTGCTACGCTCCAAGGCGGTACTGCTGCCGGGCGTACGCGTGACGCTGGCAATCGCCAAGACCGGTGAAAGCCAGACCTGGCAATACGACCAGGGCCTGCGCGGCTACCTGACCGAAGCGCTGGCGCAGGCATCGCACGGCGACACGCTGATCCCGCTGTTTGAAGGCGCCCAGTATGCAGGCGCGGATACCGACGGCTTTGCCGAGGGCGAAGGTGCCGCCTGGGTGGTGGCATGGACCGAGGAAGGCAATGTGGTCCGCGAATCCTATGTCAACCTGATCCCTACTCCCGCCGGCGGCACGCATGAATCGGGTTTGCGCGAAGGACTGTTCGGCGCGGTGAAGAGTTTTGCGGAAATGCACTCGCTGCTGCCCAAGGGCGTCAAGCTGCTGCCGGAAGACGTGTTTGCACGAGTGTCTTTCGTACTCTCCGCCAAGGTGCTGGACCCGCAGTTCCAGGGCCAGATCAAGGAGCGCCTGAACTCGCGCGACGCAGTGCGCCTGGTGTCGGGCTTTACCAAGCCGCCGCTGGAGCTGTGGCTGAACTCGCACGTGGACTACGGCAAGAAGCTGGCCGAACTGGTCATCAAGCAGGCGCAGTCCCGCCTGCGTTCCGCGCAAAAAGTGGAAAAGAAAAAATCTTCCGGCGTTGCCGTATTGCCTGGAAAGCTGACGGATTGCGAATCCAGCGACATCTCCCGCAATGAAATTTTCCTGGTTGAGGGCGATTCCGCAGGCGGCTCCGCCAAGATGGGCCGCGACAAGGAATTCCAGGCCATCCTGCCGCTGCGCGGCAAGGTGCTGAACTCCTGGGAATCAGAGCGCGACCGCCTGTTTGCCAACAACGAGATTCACGACATTGCCGTGGCGATCGGCGTCGATCCGCACGGCGTCAAGGACACACCGGACCTGTCCAATCTGCGCTACGGCAAGATCTGCATCCTGTCCGATGCAGACGTGGATGGCTCGCACATCCAGGTACTGCTGCTGACGCTGTTCTTCCGCCATTTCCCGGCGCTGATCGCGCACGGCCATATCTGCGTGGCGCGCCCGCCGCTGTTCCGTGTTGATGCACCCGCGCGCGGCAAGAAGCCGGCACAGAAAATCTATGCGCTGGACGAAGGCGAACTGATCGCGATTGAAGACAAGCTGCGCAAGGACGGCGTCAAGGATGGCGCCTGGTCTATCTCCCGCTTTAAAGGCCTGGGTGAGATGAATGCCGAACAGCTATGGGAAACCACGATGAACCCGGATACGCGCCGCCTGCTGCCGGTGGCGCTGGGCGAATTCGACCAGGACTTTTCCGAAGCGCGCTTCAATATGCTGATGGGCAAAGGCGAGGCATCCGCGCGCCGCTCGTGGCTGGAAGAACATGGCAATGAAGTGGAAGCCGATATCTGATTCAGGTATCCCCCACGTCGCATCATAAACGGACTGAAACAAGCAGACTGACACGCGCCGCAGCACCAAGGCGCATTAACATAAAAACATAAAGATACAAGCAACATGAGTGAACAAGCGACTTTATTTGACCAGGAACCGCCTCCCCCGCCGCCGCCGGAAGGCGAAACGCTGACGCTGGCAAGCTTTGCCGAGCGCGCTTACCTGGACTATGCCATCTCGGTCGTCAAAGGCCGCGCACTGCCTGATGTCAGCGACGGCCAGAAGCCGGTACAGCGCCGCATCCTGTTCTCGATGAATGAACTCGGGTTGAGCTCCACTGCCAAACCGCGCAAATCGGCCACCGTGGTCGGCGACGTACTCGGCAAGCTGCATCCGCACGGCGACCAATCCGTGTATGACGCCATGGTGCGGATGGCGCAGAACTTCTCGCTGCGCTACCCGTTGATTGACGGCCAGGGCAACTTTGGCTCTCGCGACGGCGACGGCGCGGCGGCGATGCGCTACACCGAAGCCCGCCTGACGCCGATTTCCAAGCTGCTGATGGATGAGATCGACTTGGGCACGGTGGACTTTCAGCCCAATTACGACGGCTCATCCGAAGAGCCCAGCCTGCTGCCGGGTCGCCTGCCGTTCGTGCTGCTGAACGGTGCATCCGGTATCGCAGTCGGCATGGCGACGGAAATTCCTTCGCACAACCTGACCGAAGTAGCGAAGGCTGCCGTGGCGCTGATCCGCAACCCGGCGCTGAAGCACGCGGAACTGATGACCTACATCCCCGGCCCGGATTTCCCAGGCGGAGGGCAGATCATTACGCCGACGTCTGCTATTGCTGAGATCTATGCCAACGGCCGCGGCAGCATGAAGGTACGCGCCCGCTGGAAAATAGAAGAACTGGCGCGCGGCCAGTGGCAGGCCGTCATCACCGAACTGCCGCCCGGCACCTCGTCGCAAAAAGTACTGGAAGAAATTGAGGAAATTACCAATCCCAAGATCAAGCTGGGCAAGAAATCGTTGTCGCCGGAACAGATCGCACTAAAACAATCCGTGTTGTCCCTGCTGGATGCAGTGCGCGACGAATCCGGCAAGGATGCACCGGTGCGCCTGGTGCTGGAACCCAAGTCCAAGAACCAGGACCAGGGCGAATTCATGCAGATGCTGCTGGCGCAGACCTCGCTGGAAACCAGCGCGTCAATCAACCTGGTGATGATAGGCGGCGACGGCCGTCCACGCCAGAAGGGTTTGCTGGAAATACTGAGCGAATGGGTGAGCTTCCGTTTCACCACCGTGACCCGACGCACCCAGTTCAAGCTGAAGAAAGTCGACGACCGCATTCATATTCTGGAAGGCCGCGAAGCGGTATTGCTGAATATCGACAAGGTCATCAAGATCATCCGCGAAGCCGATGAACCGAAGCCGGCACTGATGCAGGCTTTCAATTTGTCGGACCGCCAGGCCGAAGACATCCTGGAAATCCGCCTGCGCCAACTGGCACGGCTGGAAGCGATCAAGATCCAGCAGGAGCTGGCGGAACTGCGCAGCGAAAAAACGGCGCTGCACGACTTGCTGGACAATCCTGCATCAATGAAAAAGCTGATCATCAAGGAGATCGAGGCCGATGCCAAACAGTACGGCGATGCGCGCCGCACGCTGATAGAGGAGGCACAGCGGGCCTCGATGGAGCAAAAGCTCATCGACGAGCCGGTTACCGTAGTCATTTCGCAAAAGGGCTGGGTACGCGCCCGCACCGGACACGGCCACGACACGGCACAGTTTGCATTTAAACAGGGCGATGGCCTGTACGGCACATTTGAATGCCGCACCGTGGACCAGATGCTGGTGTTCGGCTCCAACGGCCGGGTGTACTCGGTGCCGGTGGCTGCATTGCCGGGTGCGCGCGGCGACGGCGTGCCGGTGACCACGCTGATCGACCTGGCCAGCGGCACACGCATCCTGCATTATTTCGCAGGTACCGCCGACATCACCTTGCTGCTGGCATCCACCGCAGGTTACGGCTTTACCGCCAAGATTGCCGACATGACCGGCCGCATGAAGGCAGGCAAGGCCTTCATGACGCTGGAAGAAGGCGATGAGCCGCTGCCGCCTTCCGTCGTCACCGACGATGCCAGCGCCATTGCGTGCCTGTCTGAAAAAGGCCGGCTGCTGGTATTCGGCTTGACCGAAATTAAACAGCTATCCAGCGGCGGCCGCGGTGTGACGTTAATGGAACTGGAAGAAAAGGAAAAACTGCTGGCCGCCCAGGCCATCAGCCAGAAAGGTGTACGCGTCACCGGCATCGGACGCGCGGCAAAAGTGCAGGACGTCAACCTGAGCGCCACCGGTCTGGGTATCCACATCAACAAGCGCGCGCGCAAAGGCAAGGCGCTGGAATCCAGGCTGAAGCCGACCGGTATTACGCGTATTTAAATCCGGCGTCCGAGCCTGCTTAGCTGCAAGCCATAAAATAAACCCCTTGCATGGAGCACCATGCAAGGGGTTTATTTTATCCGACGTTCAGGACTGGCCGGAGGCCACGACAATACAATTCCTGCCGCCCTGTTTGGCGCGGTACAGTGCATCGTCGGCGGAGTCGAACAACTCATCGGCATCCGTCGTCAGCTCAAGGTCGGCGATACCGGCCGAGAAGCTGACGGCAAAATCGCCCTGGTCCGAATGCTGCTGCACCTTATGGAAAGCAATCCTGACCTGGTCCAGCACCTTGCGCGCGACGGCCGCGGACGTGCTGGGAAAGATGACGATGAATTCCTCGCCGCCATAACGCCCGACAATATCGCTGCGGCGCAGGCGCTGGCGCAGCAAGCGCGACAGGGTGCGCAACACCTGGTCGCCGACAGGATGGCCGTAGGTATCGTTGACGCCCTTGAAATTGTCCAGATCTATCATCGCCAGCGCCAAAGGGCCGCCGTTGCGGCCTGCAATGGACATCTCTGCCGCCAGCTCTTCCTTGATCGCCGTGTGGTTATACAGGCCAGTCAAGCCGTCACGCATGATCAGGCCGCGCAACGAACGGTAGCGCTCCGCGCGGCTGGACAAGGCAGACACCAGGAAATCGGCTTCGATAGGCTTGGTCAGGAAATCGTCGGCGCCGGACTGCACTGCCTCCAGCTGCTTGCCCAGGTCGCCTTCGCTGGACAGGAAGACAATAGGAACATCCAGGTAGGAATTATCCTGGCGTATGATCTTTGCCAGCTCTATGCCGTTGCACATCGGCATATACACATCCATCAGCAACAACTCCGGGCGGAAATCTGTCATCACTTTCAGCAACTGGCTGGGGTCGGTCAACAGTTTGACGATCATGCCGGCACTTCTCAGTACGGTGCCGTAATATTCGGACGTTACCGCGTCGTCATCGATGACCAGCACGCGGTAGCCTTTGGGCTCCTCCCTGCCGATCACCGCATCTATCCTGTCGGTCAGCGAAACAATGTCGATAGGCTTGGTGAAATAACCGTCGCCGCCGGAACGCACCGCAAGCAGGCGGCTTTCAAAACTGCTGGTATTGGAAACGAAGATCGTCAGGAAGCGCAGGCGGCTCAACTTGCGGATGCGCGCGATTTCTTCCGCGCCGGCCATTTTCCCTTCGGGGAAGCTGAGTTCGATGACGACCACGTCCGGCCGCCGGGTTGCTATCGCCACGTGCAGCGACTTCAGTTCGTTGATGCTGACCACTTCATAGGCAAAGTGTTCGAGTTGCAGCGTAATCGCTTCGGTCAAGGCCTTATCGTGGTCCACCAGATAGACCAGGCGCGGCGAGACACGCTCATCCGTATCGTCCGCATCTTCATCGATATCGATCGAGGCCGGCTTGTTTTCCGCGCTTTTGATGCTGTCTGCAAAATACCTTCTAAGGTCGCCCGCATACTGGCTCAGCATGGTCTTGCTCCATGTCTCGCCGTTGATCAACGGCTTGAGCCTGCCCTCAAATTCGCGTGCCTGCGCACCGACTTCTGGGAAACCGAAAGTGCCGGCCGAACCTGCCATCGTATGCAGCAGCCTGTGCAGCAAGGCCAGATGCGCCTTGCTTTCCGGCTCCTGCAAAAACAGGCCCAGCGCATCTTCCATCTCCAATAGCCTGGACGGAAGCTTGGCGAGGAATACCGCCTCAAGCGCGCGCAGCTTTTCTTGCAGGCTATCGTTTTTGTCGCTCATTTAATGTCCCTGGCTCCACAGCTCACGAACCTGCTCCGACAACTCCATGGGGTCAAACGGTTTGGCAATCACGCCGATGGCGCCCAGCGATTTATAGTAGGCAAGCTCCCCTGCCTGCACCTTGGCCGTCATGAAGATGACCGGTGTCGCCAGCGTTGCCGGCAACTGGCGCAATTCAGCCAATGTGGTCGGCCCGTCCATGTTGGGCATCATGACATCGAGCAGTAGCAAATCCGGCTGGCAACCGGATTTCACAGCCTCCAGCGCCTCAAGGCCGGAACTGCAGGTGGTGAGGGTAAAGCCGCCAACAACCTCAAGGGCAATCTGGGCAACCGTCTGTATGTCCGGATCGTCTTCTACGTACAAAATATTGGCTACAGGCATCCCACTCATCGCTTTTCCTTTTTTACCCGGCCGAAATCAGTACGGAACAAAATGATTTACGGCAATTTTATTTGTTCGCTGGGAATTCCCATTTTTGTGATTATATTGTCAAGTGAAATATTGAAGTAAAGTTTTTCCGGATTTACCCCTATTTTTTCACGACAGCCCCAGTCCACGCCATTGCCCGGGATTTTTACGTATCTATCAGGGCCTTATATAGGCATAGCCCTGTTGCTGCAGCCGGATGATCTCTACGATCCCGGCGGGCACATAGGAAATTGCCGGCAGCATGTCTTCCTTGCGCAGCTTTTGCGCTTCCATCGTATTTTCACAAGCTGCCACCTTGACCCGCGCCTGCAACGCAGCCTGTATGCGGTTGCCTACCGGCGCGTCGAATTTCAGCATATTGATGCCTGGGCCGTAAGCGACGATTTCTATATCGACGTTATCCGCGCCCAGCGCGGCCTGCACGTTCTTGACGTTATTCAGTGCAAGGTTCCATTTTGCCTCGTCATTGTCGCTGACTTGGAACACCACCCTGGTGCGCGCGGTGGCCGGCGTGGCCGGCGCCGCAATTGCCGGAGTAGCCGCCGCTTTTTCAGCGCCTGCCGCTGCTCCTTGCAAACCCGCTATTCCGCACAGCAGGATTAAAACCGTCGCCAGTCGCTTCATTGATGTCCCCTTTTTTAACTTGTAATAATAATGCGTAAATCCAGTTTCAACATGGCTTCGCGTCATTTCTATCGGTCATTTCAGCGAAAAGTCCACCCTGGTGGCTGCACCTTTGTCTTTAATGCCGTCCGCGTTCAGCCTTGGCGCGATCAGGAACAGCCTATCCTTGCTGACCTCGCCTTTTTGCTCCAGGTAGTCGCGCACACGGTCGGCGCGCGACTGTGCGAGCGCGCGCAATGCTTCTGGCGTGACTGCGGTATTGCTCAGTATCAGGCGTTCCGCTTCTTCTGTCGGCAGCGTTTTTGCGATGCCGATCACATTGCGCGGCTTGGTGAATTTTTCAGCGGAATAGACGTCTTCCATGTATTTTTTCCGGTCCGCGTCATCCACGGTGATGTCTTCCGCCGAGCCTGCCGGCGTGCCGGCGCGACGCAGTTCCCTCAGTTTCAGCGCTTTAATTTTTTGCGTGAGCGACTCGCGCTTCAGCCCTTCGGTGTCCGCCGCCGGATCCACGCGGCCGATGATGTCCAGCTTCAGGCCGGAACGGTTTTTGAGCGCCTTTGCCAGATTGTCCAGCTTGCCTGCGGCATCCGCCGTCACGACACTCTGGCCGGGCCGGAACTCGATATACGACAACTCTTCGCCGCTGCCGCCGAAAGCTGAGCTCAGCAGCGAGAACGGCGCAGTAACCGCCTTGGTGATCAGGTTGACGAAGACTTTGAAAACGACGCCACCGACGGAAAATTCAGGATCCGACAAAGAGCCCGACACCGGCAGGTTGACCGCTATCTGGCCGTTGTTGTCGCGCAGCAGCGCCACTGCCAGCAAGACCGGCAGCTTGGTCGCGTCCGGACCGTCTATCCTCTCGCCAAACGTCAGCTGGTCGATGCGCACATCGTTCTCCGCGCGCAGGTTCTGGTTTTCCACATGGTAGGCAACCTGCATGGTCAGCTTGCCTTTTTCTATCGCATAGCCGGCATACTTGGCGGCGTAAGGAGTAAGGCGTGTCAGCTCTATGCCGTTGGCACTACCCTTGATGTCCAGGAACAGCGGCTTGGCCAGCGGGTTCAGCGTGCCGGAAATCAGCAGCGGTGCATCATTGTCTATCTTGCCGGACAGGTCGATGGTAGCGGCCTGCGGATTGTCCGATGCCACCGCGCCTATGCTGCCGGACAAGCCTGTCAGGTTGGCGCTGTAGTTAGGCTTGACGAAGTTGTCGGTAAAATTGATGTTGCCGCCTTTGACCACTGTCTGCGCAATGCGTATTACCGGCGCTTTGGCGACAGTCGCAGGATTCACAGTCATTGCGGCGGCAGGTTTGCTGCTGCTTCCGGAAAGAACCAGGCCACCGTCCTCTACCTTGGCATCCGTCTGCTTGTCGACCGCTGGCGCAGCAGCGACAGCAGCAGTATCGGCAGCAGCGCTTTTCGGAGCAAAAATACTCTGTAGATTCAGTCTGCCCTTATCGGACAAGATGGCGCGCGCGTAGAAATCGCTGAGCGTCAGCTTCTTCAGGCTGATCTGCGGCTGGTCTTGCGCGACCCTGGCTGCGATGCCGTCCATGTCGATGGATTTCCATTCCAGGAAATCGTCGGACGCGCCGTTTTCCAGGAAGTGGAAATTGGACAGTTTCAGGCTACCGTCATAGGCGATCTTCCGGGATGCCTCCGCCGGATTGCTGATGCTGAATTTACCTTTCGCATCCGCCTGCCCACGCGTCAGGCTGGCGTTCATGTATTGAGAAAAATAGGGATAAAAATTCGCCACAGGCAAACTCTGGCCATCTACCTCGCCGGTGACTGCTTTCATGCCAGCGGCGACATTCAGCTTCAGCGACAGCCTGCCCTTGCGCTCGATGCCCGCATGCAGCGAAATGGCTGTTGGACTCAGCATTTCGCTGTCAGCATTGTCGATATCCAGCTGGATGCTATCGGTCTTCAGCGAAACTGCCGGACTGACCGACTGGTCGGCGAAGGCAATGGCGGAATTGGCAAACGACAGCTTTTGCACGCTGGTTTTCCAGTTGCCCTTGTTTTCCTTGCCGTCGTTCGCTGCCGCCTTCACCGGGGCTGCAGCAGCGGTGCCTGCAACCGCTTTGGTGCGCACGATGCTCTGTAGATTCAGCACACCCTGTGGGTCGCGCCGCACATCGGCCTTCAGCCCGTCGAATGCTACATGGCCAAGCTTGACGCTGCGGGCCTGCGTGTCCAGGCTCATCTTGTCAATGGAAAAAGACTTGATCGCAAGGCCGCCGTCCGCCTTGCCGACCTTGTCTTTAGGCGCGAGCGTAAAGTCGCTGATGGCCGCACTCAGGTCGTCCATACTGAACCGGTCCTGCTGGTAGGCAATGCGGGATTTCAGTGCTGCCAGCCCTCCCACATTCGCGGACAGCGTTTTGTTCACATAAGGCTGGTAGTCGACCAGCGCCAGCGCCTGCAATTCGGCTTGCCCGATTACCGCATTCGTCGCCAGCTGAAAATCTCCGTTGAAGCTCAGCACCTCGTCATGCCCACCCTTTGCTGACAGGCTGATCACGGCGGGCTTTGCGTCCGCCTGGGTAGATAACTGCCGGACAGTGATGCCGATATCGCTCAGCGTTACTTCCTGCGCCGGTACTGCATTGGCCGCGTCGGACCAGTGCAGTATACCTTTCTGCACCGCCAGCTCTCCCAGGATGCTGGTCACAGCCGCCTGCCGGACAGGCGCGGCAGAAGCCGCCATGTTGGATGCCGCTGCAGAGCTTGCCGCTCGCGCGTCTGCAGCAGGCGGATTGGGAGAATTCGCTGCGCCAGCGGGCTTGGCTGTCACACTGGCCCAGTTCAGCACCCCCTTGCCGTCCAGCGCCAGCCATACTTCCGGGCGGGCGATCAGCAGCTTGTCTATCGACGCGGCGCCGCTGAAAATATTGAGCTGCTTGATATGCGTGGAAACAGCGTCCGCATGCAGCAGCGGCGCGGCGTTCAGGTCGCTGACGACGAGCGATTTCAAGCTGATGTCGCCCGACAGCAGCAGCTCTGGATGGTCTTTCTTGCGTGAAAAAACCAGATCCAGCGTGGTGCTCAGCTTCGCGCCTTCCAGCCTGACGGGCAGCGGCACCGGCGAATAGGCGACATAGCTGGCCAGGTCCAGCTGCTCGATGTCCAGTGCCAGCGAAGTATCCAGTGTGGAGTCAAACGGCTTGGTCCGGCCTTTCAGCGAAAACGGCGTACCGTTGACCCTGGCCGATACCATGGGCGACACATAGCTCTCTACCTGCGACGGGAAGTTGGAGAGGAAAGGCACGCCCATCTGCAGCGCCTCCACCTTGACATGCCGGTCCACAACCTTGTCGTCGAATTGCAGGCCACCATCCTGCAACTGGATATTGGCCAGTGAAAAACGGAAAGGCTCGTCGCTGGCAGATTTCGGCATCGCAGCGATGCGGTCCAGGATATCGGAAAAATTGTAGCGACCGTAATCGCCGCCTGCAGTGCGGACGATGTGAACATATGGCGCTACCAGCCGTATCTCATCCATCACCAAAGCCTGCCTGAACAGCGAGGCCAGCGACAGATTCATCACCGCCGATTTCAGCGTCAGCATCGGCGTCTTCCGGTCCGGCTCGTAGAGCGTCACGTCATTGGCCGTCAACGCCAGCTTCAGTGGCGAAAAAGACAGTTCGCCGATGGTGAGCTTGCGCCCCAGTTTCTGCTGCACCTGCTCGACGGCAATCTGGTTGACGAAGTGCGGCACGGCCAGCCAACTGGCGGCAAGCAACACGATGAAGCCGATCAGCAGGCCCAGTCCCCGGCGCCTGAAACGCCTATTTTTCAGGACAGGCCCGACTTTATCTTTGATGGTGTGTGCAGGAGGCAGCAAATCGATTTCCTCATTTTCCCCAGGTCCGCCTGTCTGCGTAAATGACAGGCGACTGGCTATCCGGTTGCTCGCAAAAGAATAGCGGCAGACATGCAGTCTTACAGCTGAATCTTTTGTTAAAACGACAGTTTAACGATTATTTGGAAAATGATGAGATTTACAACTGAAGATTTGACGAAATTTTTCTTTCTGGCAAGGCACGATGCTTTTCCCCGCGAATCAGACGTGGCGCAACTTTCCGCCATAAACGACCGCCTGGCAGGGATTGCCGCCGATCGCATACGCGAGGTCGCCCGGCCGATCTATCGTCCATAACGCGAAATCAGCCTGCTTGCCTACTTCAAGACTACCAATCTGCGCCGCAAGGCCCAGTGCCTTTGCCGCATTCAGTGTCGCACCCGCCAGCGCTTCCAGCGGCGTCAGCCGGAATAAGGTGCTTGCCATATTCATCGCCAGCAGCAGTGAGGTCATTGGGGAAGTACCGGGATTGCAATCGGTGGACACTGCTATCGGCACGCCGGCGGCGCGCAGCGCGGCGACCGGAGGCATTTTTGTCTCGCGCAGGAAGTAGTAAGCCCCCGGCAGCAGCACCGCCACCGTGCCGCTGGCCGACATGGCGGCCACCCCGTCCTCCGACAGGTATTCCAGGTGGTCTGCCGACAAGCCGCGATAGCGCGCCGTCAGCGCCGCGCCGCCCTGGTCGGACAATTGCTCGGCATGCAGCTTGACCGGCAAGCCGTAACGCTGTGCCGCCTGGAACACCTTTTCGGTCTGTGCAGCGGAAAACCCGATCTTCTCGCAAAAGGCATCCACCGCATCCACCAGCCCTTCTCCGACCAGCGCAGGCAGCATGGCTGTGCACACCATATCCAGATACTCGTCTGCCCGGCCTGCATATTCGGGCGGCAAGGCGTGCGCGCCGAGGAAAGTGGTTTTGACCCGCAAGGAAAAATGCAGGCCAAACTGTCGCGCCACCCTGAGCATCTTTGCTTCCGTCTGCAAGTCCAGGCCATAACCGGATTTGATTTCCAGCGTAGTTACGCCCTCGCGCAGCAAGCTGGCGACGCGCGGCAGGCTGGCCAGCATCAGTTCCTCTTCGCTGGCGCTGCGCGTGGCGCGCACGGTGGACAAGATACCGCCGCCCTTGCGCGCAATCTCTTCATAGGCAATGCCGTTCAGGCGCGCCTCAAACTCATCGCTGCGGTTGCCTGCATAAACGATATGGGTATGGCAATCGATGAGGCCAGGCGTCAGCCAGCAGCCCTTGCCGTCATGCTGCACCGTTGCCGTATAGGCCTGCGGCAAGCTGGAACGCGGCCCCAGCCACGTTATGACGCCGTCCCTGACGGCAATCGCCGCGTCGCGGATTTCACCATAGCCATCCCCATCCTGCATTGTTGCAAGGTGGACGTTGACCCACAGCGCATCCCATTGATTGTCTATGGAGCTATCCATGCCTGGCTCATTCCTTGTCGTCTGCAATGTGGATCAGGTAAAACACATGCTGCGGCTCGCAACGCAATTCAACACAGCCGGACTTGTCATCGCGGTCCAGCATCAGTATATCCCCGCAAGCAATGCTTATGGCTGCGCCTTCATACAGCATCTCGCCTCCATCCTGCGGGCAATACAGCAGCAGTATGGAAGCCGTGCGCCTTAACGCATACAGGGCCTGTCCGCTTAACCGCAGCAAGCGGTGCGAGTAAACGCCGCGCCGCGTCATCACGTTCAGGTCAGTAAGCTCGCCGTAGCGCACGAGCGCCTCAACCTGCTGTTCGCCGCGAAAACAATATGGTTCGCTGGCAGCAGTGAGATTGAATTCCTCGCCGCCATCGGCCCGTATACTCAATACGCCATCATGCAACACCGCCAGGCTGCGGTCTATGCCGGCGAACCGCGAAAACGGCCCGGATGCGGAAACCGCCGCGCTGCTGATGCGCCAACCGAAGCTGTCCAGCCCCGCACCTTCGGGCCAGACGGCAATTTCAGTAGTAATGCCGCCGCCGTTTTTCCACGGCATGGACACACAGTCGCCGGCGTTCCAGAGACGCATCGTTCCAGCCTTATCCCAGGTAGAGTCCACTGAACAGCGCCTTGCAGTCCGCGCTCAGTTCCCCCTGCACCACCAGTTGCTTCGCCGCCTCGATATCCGGCGCGAAGAACCTGTCCTTGTCATAGAAAGCCACGCGGCTGCGCAGCAGGCGGTGTGCCCAAGCCAGGTGTGGAGACGTCGTCAGCGGCTGGTGGAAATCCACGCCCTGCGCCGCAGCCAGCAATTCGATGCCGACGATGGTGGCCGTATTGTGCGCCATCTCATGCAGACGGCGGCCGGCGTAGGTCGCCATGCTGACATGGTCTTCCTGGTTGGCCGAGGTCGGTATCGTATCTACGCTCGCAGGATGTGCGATGGATTTGTTTTCCGAAGCCAGCGCCGCGGCCGTCACGTGTGCAATCATGAAACCCGAATTCAGGCCGGAAGACTGCACCAGAAAAGGCGGCAGCCCGGATAATGATGCATCAATCAGCAGCGCAATACGGCGCTCGGAAATGGAGCCGATCTCGGCAATCGCCAGCGCCAGCGTATCGGCAGCAAACGCCACCGGCTCGGCATGGAAATTACCACCCGAGATCACTTCGCCTTCCTCGACAAAGACCAGGGGATTGTCGGTCACCGCATTGGCTTCGATCAGCAAGGTCCGCGCTGCGTTGTTGATGATATCCAGACAGGCGCCCATCACTTGCGGCTGGCAGCGCAGGCAATACGGATCTTGCACGCGCTCATCATTGACCAGGTGGGATTTGCGGATTTCGCTGCCGGACAGCAGCTCGCGGTAGATGGCCGCTGTGGCAATCTGCCCCGGCTGGCCGCGCACTGCATGGATACGCGGATCGAAAGGCGCGTCACTACCCTTGGCCGCATCCACCGACAATGCGCCGGCGACCGTGGCCGCTTCCAGCAGGCGTTCTGCGAGGAACAGTCCGTTCAGCGTCAGTGCAGTCGACACTTGTGTGCCGTTGATCAGCGCCAGGCCTTCTTTTGCCGCCAGCACTACCGGTTGTATGCCTGCGGCTTCCAGCGCCTGCCGGGCCGGCAGCAGCTTGCCATCCACGCGGGCATCGCCCTCTCCCAGCATGGCCAGCGTCATGTGCGACAGCGGCGCCAGATCGCCGGACGCGCCCACCGAGCCCTTGACAGGAATGCAGGGCATGATGCCGGCATTGAACATCGCTACCATCGTGTCGATGACGGAAGCGCGAATGCCGGAATAACCGCGCGCCAGGCTGGCGATCTTCATCACCAGGATCAGCCGCACGACGGCATCTTCTATCAGTTCGCCGGAACCGACCGAATGCGACATGATCAGGTTGCGCTGCAACAGCTCCAGCTGGTCGTCCGGGATACGGGTCTTGGCCAGCTTGCCGAAACCGGTATTGATGCCGTAAGCGGCTTCGCCGCGTTCCACGATCTTGCGTATCGCAGCCGACGAGGCCTCAATCGCCGGATAGGCGGAGGGGGCCAGCGACAGTTCCGGCGCGTCATGCCAGATGGCGCGCAGTTCAGCCAGACTGATCTGGCCGGGCTGGAGGATGAGGGTTTGTTTCATAGTGTTGTTCATCGATATTGACATGAAATGAATCAGGCTTTGCTGATCATAGGCAATTTCAGGCCGTTGCGCTCGGCACAGGCTACCGCAGTTTCATAACCGGCGTCCGCGTGGCGCATCACACCGGATGCACTATCGTTAACGAGCACGCGCGCCAGCCGTTTGGCGGCAGCGTCGCTGCCATCGGCAACAATGACCATGCCGGCATGCTGCGAGTACCCCATACCCACGCCGCCGCCATGGTGCAGCGATACCCAGCTGGCGCCGCCCGCCGTATTCAGCAGGGCATTCAGCAAAGGCCAGTCGGAGACGGTATCGGTGCCGTCCCGCATGCCTTCGGTTTCACGGTTGGGGCTGGCGACGGAGCCGGTATCCAGATGGTCGCGACCGATGACAACCGGCGCTTTCAGTTCGCCATTCTTTACCATCTCGTTGAAGGCAAGGCCCGCAAGGTGGCGCTCGCCCAGGCCCAGCCAGCAGATGCGCGCAGGCAAGCCCTGGAAGGCGATGCGTTCCTTTGCCATGTCCAGCCAGTGATGCACTGCCTTGTTTTCCGGGAACAGTTCCTTGATCTTGGCATCGGTTTTATAGATATCTTCCGGATCGCCGGACAGCGCGACCCAGCGGAACGGCCCCTTGCCTTCGCAAAACAGCGGACGGATATAGGCTGGTACAAAACCGGGGAAATCGAAAGCATTCTTGACACCGGTGTCATAGGCGACCTGGCGAATGTTGTTGCCATAATCCACGGTGGGAATACCCATCGCGTGGAAGTCCAGCATGGCCTGCACGTGCACCGCGCAGGACGCCGCTGCCGCCTGCGTCAATGCGGCATGCTGGGCCGGGTCTTTCTGCGCATCCTTCCACCGCGGCACACTCCAGCCAGAGGGCAGGTAGCCGTTGAACAGGTCATGCGCCGACGTCTGGTCGGTCACCAGGTCGGGCTTGATGCCGCCCGCTTTCGCGCGCCTGACCAGCTCCGGCAATACGTCTGCCGCATTGCCCAGCAAGGCGATGGATACTGCCTCCTTGCGCTCGCAATGATGCTGGATCAGCGCCAGTGCGTCGTCGATGTCCTTGGCCTGCTTGTCCACGTAGCGGGTGCGCAAGCGGAAATCGATGCTGCTTTGCTGGCATTCTATATTCAGCGACACGGCGCCGGCCAGCGTGGCGGCCAGCGGCTGTGCGCCGCCCATGCCGCCCAGGCCGGCAGTGAGTATCCAGCGCCCAGCCCAGTCGCCGTTAAAATGCTGGCGGCCTGCTTCGACAAAGGTTTCATACGTACCCTGCACGATGCCCTGGCTGCCGATGTAAATCCAGCTACCCGCAGTCATCTGGCCGTACATGAACAGGCCCTTGCGGTCCAACTCATTGAAATGTTCCCAGTTGGCCCATTTGGGCACCAGGTTGGAATTGGCGATCAGCACGCGCGGCGCATCGGCATGCGTCCTGAATACGCCAACCGGCTTGCCCGACTGCACCAGCAGGGTTTCATCTTCTTCCAGGTTTTTCAGCGACGCCAGTATCTGGTCGAAGCATTCCCAGTTGCGCGCCGCGCGGCCTATGCCGCCATACACGACCAGATGCTTGGGGTTCTCCGCCACTTCCGGATCCAGGTTGTTCTGAATCATGCGGTAAGCCGCCTCGGCTACCCAGGTCTTGCAGGTTTTTTCCGGCCCGCGCGGTGCGCGGATCTCACGGCTCTCGTCCCAGCGCGGGTCATTATTCATCAGGCTGTTGTCAGTAACTGTATTCATGATTTTCCTTTCCGGGGTTTCAGTTCCTTGCGTCCTTACTGATAAGCAACATGATGGACGACGGGATAGCAATGGGCGACGATTTAGTTTAAGTTGTATATACAACTTTTGCAAGCGGATTCTATGTGAATAAATTCGGACAGCCTGGAAAAATAATTCGCATGGAGCCGCCCGCATGGACGGGCAGTTTCTGGTGTTACCATGCAACACTAGAACGCACTTCATCCATAGCAGTGGGATGTGTTCTAAAAAAGATGAGAATTTCAGGCAGAGGACAGCGTGGCAAAAAAAGAACAGCAGGAGCAGGCCCCGGCATTCCAGCGCATCAAGGACTATTTGCTGAAAGAGGTACAGGCAGGCACCTGGAAGGAAGGCGATGCCATCCCTTCGGAACAGGTGCTGGCCAAGGAATTCGGCGTCTCGCGCATGACAGTCAACCGCGCGGTACGCGAGCTGACCACCGAGCAGATCCTAACCCGCATCCAGGGCTCCGGCACCTATGTCGCCCAGCACAAATATCAGGCGACGCTGGTCGAAATCAAAAGCATCGCCGATGAAGTCCGCGCCCGCGGCCACCAGCACCACAGTGAACTGCATCAGCTTGTAGAAGCAAAACCAGCCGAGCTGCTGGCGCGCCAGTTCAAATTGAAACAGGAACGCAAGCTGTTCCATTCCATCATCGTGCATTTTGAAAACGGCATCCCCATCCAGGTAGAAGACCGCTGGGTCAATCCTGATGTCGCACCGGACTATCTGGAACAGGACTTCTCCCGCATCACACCGAATGAATACCTGATGGTAGCCGCCCCCTTGCAGGGTGTGCACTACAGCATAGAAGCCGTGAATCCGCCCAAGCAGATCGCCGACATGCTGCAGATCCCGGTGAAAGAACCTTGCCTGGTGCTGCACCGGCAGACGCTATCATTGGGAAAGGTGGCGTCGGTGGTGACTATGTGGCATCCGGGGAATCGTTATCAGTTCGCGGGAAACTTTTAGAAAGTTTTGCAAATTTTGATTTGCGTGTTTGCTGAAGCTACCGGCTCCGTCAAAGACTTGCATGTAGCACTTCTTGTAAGGGTACGATAACGTAATTAGCCTTCTGCTCGAAGGGTGATGTTAGCTAGGATTGCTGGCCGGGGGTAGCCCGGCGGCTACTCACTTTATTTTGCTTCGCCAAAATAAAGTAAGCAAACAAAAGGCGACCGCAGACTTGCCCTTCGGGTGATGGCACAAAGCGCCATCACATTTTGCTGCATGACAAAAAATGGGAAACAGGCGAAACTCGCCTTCGGCTCAGACACACCTGTTTCTGATCCATTTTCTGTCACGCAGCAAAATGCAGCGTCCCGAGCGGGGGTACGTCAACTGCAACGGCAACCGCAACTGCAAAGTCAAAAGCAGCGGCAACCAGATTCTCCATTTTCGAAAGAACCTAATTATCTGAAATTGAGCTGGCTTGGTGTGGCTGTTGGGGTTGTTTTTGAATTTGGCGTTGGGGTTGCTTTTAAAGCTGCTTTTGACTTTAACCCCCGCTCGGGACGCAGCATTTTGTGCTCTGCGAAAAATGGATCAGAAATGGGTGTTGTCTGAGCCGAAGGCGAGTTTCGCCCATTTCCCATTTTTGGCGGTGCGCAAAATGTGATGAGGCATAGCCTCATCACCCGAAGGGCAAGTCTGCGGTCGCCTTCTTCTTGCTTACTTCTTCTTGGCGAAGCAAGAAGAAGTAAGTAGCTGTCGGGCTACCCCCGACCAGCAGTCTCAAACCCTAAGCGACGGTCGACACAAAGCTACCATCAACAAACTCAAGCCTGCATAGGCTCAGGCGCAGCCTCCAAACTCATCTCCCCCTGCCCCTTCATCAATAACAATATCCGCGTACGAACAAAATTAATATGGCTACGCAAGCCATACAACTCCTCAGCGAACGACAAAGGGATGGAGATGTGATTCACTTTCTCCTCGATATCGTCAAGCCTCTGCAACTGCCGCGCATAAACCTGCTGATGCTGCCCATCTGCCACTTCCTCGATGGCCTGCTCAACAGTGCGCAACTGCCCATACCAGCGGTACACACGGGAGCGAATGCGCCATACATAGAGCGGCGGGATAATTTTTGACAAAGGCAGTATCAGTGCGCCCAGCGCCACAATGACCACCCACATGCGTTCGACGAAATTGGCGACCCAGAAGCTGAGGTAGCGTTGCAGCATGGGCGGCCCATTTTTATAGAATTTTTCGGCGATAGGCGCTACAGGAATCTCGGTATAGCGGTCTGACGGAAATTCGCCCTGTTTCTGGAACCAGCCGGCATTGCTGTGAATATCCTGTGCGGCTTTTACAAAGAGGTCGATCAGCGCCGGATGCAGGCCCTCATGCGCCACCAGGGTTGCGGTCGGAGAGATCAGGTGATAGTCCTTGGAGGGGATATCCCGGCCAAGGTCGACAATGCCTCTCGGCAGGACCACGTGCGACAGGAAAGGAAAGCGCCGCGTATAAGCTTCCGCCTGCACAAAATCGAACAGCTTGATGCCGGGAGTTTGCAGCAGCATTTGCAGCAAGGGGGAATCAGACGCGGAGCTGAATACCAGCGCATCGATCTTGCCGTCCAGCAGCGCCACGGTGGCGGCCGTGTTTTCCAGCGTGCCCAGTTTCACGTCGGCCGCGTCCATGCCGTTGACGGACAATATCTGTTTGAACAGCCGTGCCACGCCAACGCCATCCGGCCCGACATTGATCTGCTTGCCTTTGAAGCTGGTGATGGACGTGATGTCCTTATTACTGCGGTAAAACAGCCAGACCGGCTCATAAAACAGGCTGCCGAGGGATATCAGGCCCTTGCTTTCGGCATCCGCCTGGTCTGTGGAACCGCTTTGCACAAAGCCGATTTCAATGCTGGAGTCCGGATCGATGATGCGCGCCAGGTTTTCCTGCGAGCCAAGTGAAGGGGACAGGTTAACCTTGACCTTGTTCTTGGCCAGCTCGGTGACGTAGCGTTTGGCCAATGTTTCGTAAGCACTGTTTTCCTGTCCCGTCGAAAAATCGACTTCCTTGGGCGGCGCCGGATCCACCAGCCAGTAGCCGAGGCCGCAGACGACAATGACCATCAGCGTAATGGGGCCGAACGCCACCAGCAGGTCGCGTAGCGACACCCTGGAAAAATTCATCTTGGGCATGAATTTACGCACGGAAGGCAGTGGCCCGCTCATTGCGCAGCCCTTCAGGCGGGAACATATTCGGCATTGAAACCGTCAAGCCCCGTCAGCAGTACATCAAAGGCGGCATCCACCTGCTGCGGTTCGCCTTTGACGCCGAGTTCTATATGCCGACGAATCTGGTGATTGCCAACGCTGGGCAGGCTGAATACCTTTACCAGAGGGAATTCTCTTTCTATCGATTCCATCAACGGCGTCAATGTCGACTCCATCGCCTCGAACACCAGCACCGATTTTTCGGCACGCGGCTCCTGGTGAAACAGCTGCGCATAATGCGTATCCAGCACCCATTCCATCATCGGCCAGGCCATGACAGGAAAGCCGGGGGCGAAATAATGGTTCTGGATGGCGAAGCCGGGGATGCGGTTGAACGGATTGGGGATCAGTTCAGCACCTTGCGGAAACTCGCCCATCTTGAGCCTGTGCAAGTTCTCCGGCGTATCGAGATTGGCCGGTTTGCCGGCTTCCGCCGCCATGTCGGTAATTCTTTGCTGGATCAGCGTCTTGGCTTCCGGATGCAGTGCCAACGGCAAATCCAGCGCAGCCGCGGCACACTGGCGCGTATGGTCGTCTGGCGTGGCGCCAATGCCACCGGTGACGAAGACGATGTCGTTGCCGGAAAAAGTGCGCTTGAGCGTGGAAATGATACGGGCAGGTTCATCCCCCACGTATTCCGCCCACGCCAGCTGCAGGCCGCGCGCAGCAAGGATTTCGATGAATTTGGGAAGATGCTTGTCCGCCCTCTTGCCGGACAGGATTTCATCGCCAATGATAATCAGACCAATTGCCATATCACTCTCCGATGGAAACAGGGTGTGCCGAAGATCAGCAGGTTCAGCGAAGGTCAGGCAGGTTCGAGCTTGCGCCCCCTCAGCTGCCGTAGCGCCTCCATACAATAATATTGAAACCACAGGCCGGTAAACACAAACACCAGCAGGTACAGCCAGATGGACAGCCCGGCAAAGACAGGCAGAAACACGACCGACAGCACGCCGCCAAGCCACAGCAGGCTGGGTGCCGCACCGAAGATGCCAGCAATGGTTCCTATTGCCAGCAGCGCGCTGCGGTGCTGACGCGTCAGCAGCTCGCGCTCTTCCGCATCTGCATGTTCGGCCAGTGCATCATAGACCATCACGCGGTAGGTCAGCCACCCCCACAGCAGCGGCTGCACGACAAGGCTCAGCACCGGGATCAGTGCGAGAGGCAACGTGACCAGCCATAGTACTGCAAAAATAACAAAAGAGGAGAATGCACGCCACAGGCTGCCCAGCAGGCTGCCGCCCTCGCGCATTTCCAGCTCTGGATAATCTCGCCGGCTCACATAGCGGTTGATCGCCGGCATCGCAAAAACACCGATGCACAACAGCGAGGTCAGAATCATCAGCGGCAGCAGCAGCCACATTGCAATCAGCGGCACGATGACCGTCTTCAGCGCAATCAGCCCCACCATGCCCAGCAGCCGGCCGGCCAACTGGAAACCGTCGTGATCGACAAAATAGGACTGGATCGTGTCCACCAGATACTGCAAGCCCCACCACATGGCCACACCCCACAGCACGATGGACAGGATAAACGGCAACGCCGTCAGCAAGAATATTTTATAGTGGAACTGGGCGGCCAGCGCCTTGCCCCAGGCCCGCATGATATCGCGCATCAGCCTTGCCCCTGCTGCTCGGCAGGCTGCTGGTGCTGAAACGGTTCGTGTGCCGGATCTTGTCGCAGCAGCGTTTTGTGGCCTGCATCACGAGGCCTGTCGCGTCCCACCATGCGCTTCAGGCCCAGCCATTGCTGATGCCAGAAGCCCTGGCCGTATTCCCTGCCGCTGCCCTCGGGGCTGGGCAACTGGTCGCGTATGCCGGTCATCGCATATTCCTTGTCGAACAGCGCGGTGCCGAACAGAATATCCCAGATGGTAAACAGCACCGCAAAATTATGTCCGCCCAAGGTTCCCTTGCCGCGGGTTTCATGGCCCACGCCAATGGCATGGTGCGTGCGGTGAAAACGCGGCGATACCAGCAGGCGCTCGCCGATGGCGCCGAAATGGATACGCACATTGGCATGCTGCAAGCTTTGCAGCATCTGCGACACGGTCACCAGCAGGATGTACTGGCCGGGTTCCACGCCGACGGCAATCGCAATCAGGCCCATGTAAATGCCGTGCAGGAAATCATCCAGCAAGTGGTTGCGGTCGTCGCTCCACAAATTCATGTTGCGCTGGCTATGGTGCAGGCTGTGCAGCCCCCACCACCAGTTGAACTGGTGCGAAGCGCGATGGTACCAGTAATCGAAGAAGTCAAGCACTACCAGATACAGCAGGAACACCAGTACAGGATGGTCCAGCATGCCGGGCCAGATATCTTCCAGGTTGAAGGGGTTCACCCCTTCCAGATGCAGCAGGCCGGTCAGCGTATCGAGCACCGGGTCCAGCACAAAAAAGAGCAGCACAGAGAAGGCGCCCAGCCGGTGTAGCGCCGTATAAATAAAATCATTCCAGCGCGCGCGGGGGTCGGTGAATTTATGCACCGGCAGCTTTGCTTCCAGCGGGCGCAGCAGGATATACAGGATCACCAGCTGGCAAACCCCGATCAGGAACCATTCCACGCCTTCAAAGGCGTCTTCTATATATTCACCCAGTCCGACGTAAAACATCAGCGGTTGCACGATGGTCTCGAAAACCCAGGCTTGCGCGTTGGCAAACAGGTCTGAAAAAATAGAAAAATTCATCAAATTGACATCCCGGAGGATTTGCGATATTTGTGGCATTGACAATACCGGATGAAAAACCCAAGCAAAGCCGGCACCGGCTTACTTGTATTGGGAGTTTTCACGTAATGTAGCAAAACAATAGCCTTTCTGCTTCAGGCCGGCAATCAGCGGCTGCAGGTTCTCCGGCATCCACGGCTGCTTGCGCGACCAGATGCCCAGATGGGCCATGAAGATGTCGCCGTCTTTCAGGTGGTCCAGCGCGCGCTTCAGCAAGAGTGGATTGCTCCACTTCTCGCTTGGCAGTTCATCGCCAGAAAATCCCGCCGGCGCCCAGGCTACATGCGCATAGCCGCAGGCTTTGCCTGCTTTTTCCAGGTTGGGCGTCAGCTTGCCGCCGGGTGCGCGCCAGTAATGGTCAATATGCGCGCCGGTCAGTTGCAGGAAGCGCTGGTCCACGCGCTTGATCTCCTCGCAATACTGCTGCGGACTCCAGTCCAGCAGTTTGCCTGCCTGCGCACCAAACTGCGGTTTTACCTGGATATGCCCGCCGGGCAGGTCGCGCACAACGTACACGTGGTCGAAAGTATGGGTGCCGAAGGCATGGCCGTCTTCGACGAGGCTACGCCAGTAAGGCGCCCAGCCAGGATCCAGCGAATAGTCGCCCTTGACGGTTTTTTCATTGGCCAGGAAAAAAGTGGCCTTGATATGCTGCTCACGCAGCGTCTTGGCAATAAATTCGGCCTGGGACTGGCTGCCGGTATCGAAAGTGAGATAGATCGTGCCTTTGCAGTCCGCGCGGGACTCGGCAAGGGCCGGCTGCAGCAAACCAGCCATCAGCCCGGCCGTCATGCAGGCTGCAAGGAAAACTTTCATTGATCGCCTGCGTTATATCTGGTCGTTAAATTCGGGGAGCGCTGTTCAGGAAAAATACGCCATGCGGGGAACGTCCGACCGGAATCAGCTTGATGACCTTTTTGCTTGCAACATCAATGACCGCCACTTTCTTGATCCAGCGCAGCGTCACCCACAACGTCTTGCCATCATCCGTCAGTTCCATACAGTCTGGACCGCCGGGAACAGGGATAGTTCCCACATTTTCCAGCGTATTCTGGTCGATGATGTTGATCGTGTTGGAAATGCGGTTGGAAACAAAGGTATAGCGCTTGTCGCCAAAGGCACGGAAATTATGCGCGCCGGCGCCGGCCTTGATACGCTTGACGGTTTTCTGCGTGCGCCAGTCGATGACTTCGACATAATCGCTGCCCATGATGCCGACCAGCAGATATTTATCGTCCTGGGTCATTGCTATCCCGGCCGGCACCTTGCCGACGGGAATTGTCCATTTTACTTTCTGGCTAGCCAGGTCGATGGCGGAAATCTGGTCGCTGCCCTGCTGTGTGATGAAGACGGTGGTGCTGGCGGCGTCAAACGCCATGTGGCTGGGCAGTTTTGCCAGCGGCACACGTTTGGCCAGCGTCAATTCCTTGCCGTCGTAGTGGTAGACATCCACCCTGTCGAGACGCAGCGAATTCGATACAAACCATTTCTGGTCCGGTGAAAAACCGATCTGGTAGGGGTCGGCGATATCCTTGACGCGCCTTTGTATCTGCCCGGTCTTGGGATCAAGGAATACGAGTTCGTCACCCACTGCATTGGCGACGATCAGCGACTTGTTGTCCGGCGTGGCCATCAGGTGGTGCGGTTCCTTGCCGACGGCGAAGGTGCTGAGTTCCTTGTAGGTATTCTGATCCAGCAGGCTGACAGTCGCATCGCGCGAATTCAGCACCACGACCACATTCGCATTATTCGCCGCATGGGCGCCAACCAGGGAACTGCAGAGCGACAAGACAACCGACAACCAGAGGAAACGACTACGCATGAATAAATACCGCTTTAAATTGATGACTGATAGTATTTTACCCCGCATGTTGCGCCAAATTTAATTTTGAGAACAATTTCTCACTTTTTTTACCTTCTTTTGCGAAATATCAAATAATTTTGCGGCAGGCCTTATGCAAACTATGGCGCGGCATGAGAAGAAGCCAGATTTTTAGACTACAATTGCGCCAGTTTCAGATCACATAGAGGAAATAAGATGTCTACAATTACTACTCCGTCCGGCCTGCAATATGAAGACGTGACAGTCGGCGCCGGCGATGAAGCCAAGGCAGGCGACCACGTCGTCGTGCATTACACCGGGTGGCTGCAAAACCCTGACGGCAGCGCAGGCAAGAAGTTCGATTCCAGCAAAGACCGCAATGATCCATTCTCTTTCCCACTGGGCGCAGGCCATGTGATCAAGGGCTGGGATGAAGGCGTGCAAGGCATGAAAATCGGCGGCACACGCTTGCTGACGATTCCCTCCGACCTGGGCTACGGCGCCCGCGGTGCCGGCGGCGTTATTCCAGGCAATGCAACACTGATTTTTGAAGTGGAATTGCTGGGCGTGTAAAACTTAAGTGTTTACTACCCGATGCACGCAGTAAAAAAAGGCTCCTTATGGAGCCTTTTTATTTTGCACTAAAGCAATCATTCCTTGATGAAATGCTCGCGGTAGTATTTCAGTTCTTCAATCGATTCGATGATATCTGCCAGCGCAGTATGCTTCTGGTGTTTCTTGAAGCCGCTGGCCAGTTCAGGTTTCCAGCGCTTGCACAATTCTTTCAATGTGGAAACATCGAGGTTGCGGTAGTGGAAGAACGCTTCCAGTTTAGGCATACCACGCGCCATAAAGCGCCTGTCCTGGCAGATCGTATTGCCACACATCGGCGATTTGCCCGCAGGAACGTATTTTTTCAGGAATTCAACCAGCGCCACCTCGGCATCTGCTTCCGTTACCGTGGAGGCCTTGACGCGCTCGATCAGGCCGGAACGGCCATGGGTGCCCTTGTTCCAGGCATCCATCTTGTCCAGCGTCTCGTCCGCCTGGTGAATCGCGAATACCGGGCCTTCGCCGAGGATGTTCAACTGTGAATCCGTTACCACCACGGCCACCTCGATGATGCGGTCCGTGTCCGGGTCCAGGCCGGTCATTTCCATGTCCAGCCACACCAGGTTAAATTCATTCGGCTTTGCCGGCGGCGTATTAGTTACCGGCGCAATTGCTTGATCATCCGCAGCTTGTGACATAATTCTTCCCTTATTCTAAAAAGTGGCTGCTTTTCAGGCTATGCGCGTGCTTCCCCTGCCCTTGTGCAGGACATAAAAGCGAGGCGCATAATAGCCGAACAGCTTCCGATACCGCATTTTCTCACAGGCATCGCATGTATTCACTGGCATTTTCTGTTTTATTCATCGTTTTCCTGCTGCTGACACTGGCAGTGCGCTTCTGGCTGAGCTCCCGCCATATCAAGCATATCCTGAGACACAGGCAAGCCGTACCCGCCGAGTTTGCGGAGAAGATCCCGCTGGCCGCGCACCAGAAGGCCGCGGATTACACCGTCGCCAAGACCAAGTTCGGCATGCTGTCCATGGTCTTCAATGCGGCCGTGCTGATCGGCTTCACGCTGTTTGGCGGCCTGCAATGGCTGAGCGTGGAAATCGTCCATCTTACCGGACCCGGCATGGGCTACCAGATCAGCCTGCTGGCGGCATTCGCCATCATCAGCAGCTTGCTGGAGTTGCCGTTTGATTACTATAGCCAGTTTGTGCTGGAAGAAAAATTCGGTTTCAACAAGATGTCGCTCGGCCTGTTTTTCGGCGATATGCTGAAGAGTGCAGGTTTAGGTGCGGCAATCGGCCTGCCGCTGATCTGGGTGGTGCTGACGCTGATGGAAAAATCCGGAGACCTGTGGTGGCTGTATGCGTGGATAGTCTGGAGCGCATTCCAATTGCTGATGATGGTGATTTTTCCTACTGTCATCGCCCCGCTGTTCAACAAGTTTACCCCATTGTCGGATGATGCCCTGCGCAGCCGCATTGAGGGCCTGATGCAGCGTGTGGGATTTGCATCCAAAGGTCTGTTCGTCATGGATGGCTCCAAGCGCAGCGCCCACGGCAATGCCTATTTTTCCGGTTTTGGCGCCGCCAAGCGCATCGTTTTCTTTGACACGCTGCTGGCGCGTCTTGCACCGGAAGAGATCGAAGCCGTGCTGGCGCACGAACTGGGGCATTTCAAGCTGAAGCATATCGTCAAGCGCATCGTGGTGATGTTCATCGTGTCGCTGGGCTTCCTGGCCCTGTTGGGCTTCCTGAAGCAGCAACTGTGGTTCTTTACCGGCCTTGGCGTTGAGCCCATGCTGCTGGCCAGGAATGATGCGATGGCGCTGATCCTGTTCATGCTGAGCCTGCCGGTATTTACCTTCCTGCTGTCGCCGCTGACGTCCATCAGCTCACGCAAGCATGAGTTCGAGGCAGACGCTTTCGCTGCCAAGCATACCAATGCCGGTGACTTGGTGGCCGCACTGGTCAAGCTATATGAAGACAATGCATCTACCCTGACGCCGGACCCGCTACATTCCGCCTTTTACGATTCACACCCGCCTGCATCTGTGCGCATCCACAAGTTAACTGCCGCCTGATGGCGGCTGACTGAATCAACTTAAAGAGTAATATCATGATTAAAACTTCAGACTTGCTGGCAAAAAAATGCCAGCACACAGAAACCGCACTGGACGACGCCAGCCTGCCCGTCTACCTTGCAGCAACGCCGGGCTGGCTGCAGCAAGGCCCGCGCATCGTCAAGACCTATGAATTCAAGAACTATTATGAAACCCTGGCTTTCGTCAACGCGATTGCCTATGTGATCCACGTGGAGGACCATCATCCCGAACTGGTGGTGACTTACAACCGCTGCGTCGTGAAGTTTGACACGCATACCGTCAACGGCGGCAAAGGCGGTATTTCGGAAAACGACTTTATCTGCGCCGCCAAGGTGGATACCGTGCATCAGCAGACTTTCTGCTGATGGCTGCAATCGAAAGACAGAACGGCACCGTCATTGCCGCGCACGGCCGTCACTACCTGGTGCAGGCCGGCGACATCAAGCTGCATTGCGTCACCCGCGGCAAGAAAAGCGATGTCGCCGTCGGCGATGTTGTCGAATACCAGCTGACGTCAAAAAACCAGGGCGTCATCGAAGCAATCACGCCGCGCAAGACCTTGCTATACCGCTCCGACCAGTATAAATCCAAGATGCTGGCCGCTAACCTGACGCAATTGATGATTGTCGTTGCGACCGAGCCCAGCTTCGCTGACGACCTGGTATCGCGCGCACTGGTTGCCTCCGAATCTTCAGGCATCAAACCGCACATCGTACTGAACAAGACCGACGTGACCGCACTGCTGCCGCGTGCCCGGGAGAGGGTTGCGCTGTATGCAGGCCTCGGCTACCCGGTGCATGAAGTGTCGGTCACCGCAGCGCCTGAATCCACCCGCGCCACCTTGCTGGCATTGCTGGAAGGCCAAAGCACCATCCTCATCGGCCAGTCCGGCATGGGCAAGTCTTCGCTGATCAACCTGCTGATCCCCGATGCCGAGATCGCCACGCGCGAGATTTCCGCGGCGCTGGATACCGGTAAGCACACGACCACGTTTACCCGCTTGTACCAGATGGATGCGGCGTCGGCCGTCATCGATTCGCCAGGCTTCCAGGAGTTCGGCCTGCACCATCTGAGCGAAGGCATGCTGGAACGCGCTTTCCCCGAATTCCTGCCGCATCTGGGCCATTGCAAGTTCTACAACTGCCATCACCACGCCGAACCCGGCTGCGCGATATTGGCAGCAGTAAAGAGCGGCGACATTGCTGAAATGCGGCATGATCTGTTTGAGCAACTGGTGCATGAAGCAGCGCAGACCATGGGCTATACAAGATAAGCCGGATCTGATGCAGGCAACGGCAATTAATGTAAGGCGGCAGGCAGGAATACGCCGCAGAAATCCAAGAAAATTTGCTTAAATCCGTCCAGCCCATTTTTTGTTTGGCCGCATCGTTCTTAATTTATATCGGAAAACGTCAATAAATCCCTTATAATGAAGCAGTTATAATCAAGCGGCAGCAAATTTCCTATTGCTGCCGATTCCTTTTATGGCTATCAAACATTTTCTGCAGTTTTCCGACTTCACGCTGGACGAATTCGAGTATGTAATGGAACGTGCGCGCGTCATCAAGCGCAAATTCAAGAATTACGATACCTATCATCCTTTGCTGGACCGCACGCTGGTTATGATTTTTGAAAAAAATTCGACCCGCACCCGCTTGTCTTTCGAGGCCGGCATGCACCAGCTCGGCGGCGCCGCCATCTACCTGAATACACGCGACAGCCAGCTGGGCCGCGGCGAACCTGTGGAAGATGCCGGCCAGGTCATGTCCCGCATGTGCGACATCATCATGATCCGCACCTTCGGCCAGGACATCATCGAGCGCTTTGCCGCGAATTCGCGCGTGCCCGTCATCAACGGCCTGACCAATGAACACCATCCCTGCCAGGTGTTTGCCGATGTGTTTACCTATGTGGAACACCGAGGCTCCATCGCCGGCAAGACCGTGGCCTGGGTAGGCGACGCCAACAATATGCTGTACTCGTGGCTGCAGGCAGCGCAGGTGTTCGGCTTTCACCTGAATGTATCCACGCCCAAAGGCTATGACCTCGATGCGAAGCTCGTGGACCCCGCCAACAAAAATTACACACTGTTCGACAATCCTTCCGATGCCTGCGCAGGCGTTGACCTGGTCAACACCGACGTATGGACCAGCATGGGCTACGAAGAAGAAAACCAGGCGCGCCTGAAGGCTTTTGACGGGTGGATCGTCGATGAAGCCAAGATGGCAAGGGCCAGGCCGGACGCGCTATTCATGCACTGCCTGCCCGCGCACCGCGGCGAAGAAGTATCGGCCGGCGTCATCGACGGCCCGCAGTCGGTGGTCTGGGATGAAGCGGAAAACCGCCTGCATATACAGAAGGCGCTGCTTGAATACCTGGTTGTCGGCAAGATAGAAGAGAAATAAAGAAGACCAGTCAATGCGGCGCATGAAGAGACTGCGCAGCATGTGCAAAAATTAATACCTACTGCAATATCGGAAAGCAAATCATGAGCGACATCAAAAAAGTAGTACTCGCCTACTCGGGCGGCCTGGACACTTCAGTCATCCTGAAATGGCTGCAAGACAATTACCAGTGTGAAATCGTCACCTTCACCGCCGATCTCGGCCAAGGCGAAGAACTGGAACCGGCGCGCGCAAAGGCCATCAAATTCGGCATCAAGCCTGAGAACATCTATATTGACGACGTACGCGAAGAGTTCGTGCGCGATTTCGTGTTCCCCATGTTCCGCGCCAACACCATCTATGAAGGCGAATACCTGCTGGGCACATCGATTGCCCGCCCGCTGATCGCCAAACGCCTGATCGAAATCGCCAGGGAAACCGGCGCCGATGCCATTTCGCACGGCGCTACCGGCAAAGGCAACGACCAGGTGCGTTTCGAACTGGGCGCGTATGCACTGATGCCAGGCGTGAAAATCATCGCTCCATGGCGTGAATGGGATCTGCTGTCCCGCGAGAAACTGCTGAAATATGCAGAGGACGCCGGCATCGACATCGACATGAAGCACAAGAACGGCGGCGCACCGTACTCCATGGATGCCAACCTGCTGCACATCAGCTTCGAAGGCCGCCATCTGGAAAACCCTAGCGCGGAAGCCGAAGAGTCGATGTGGCGCTGGACTGTCAGCCCCGAAGCAGCACCGGATGTAGCGGAATACCTGGACGTGGAATTTGAGAAAGGCGACATCGTCGCACTGAACGGCACCCGCATGTCGCCGGCCACCGTGCTGGCGGAACTGAACCGCCTCGGCGGCAAGCATGGCATAGGCCGCCTGGACCTGGTGGAAAACCGCTACGTCGGCATGAAATCGCGCGGCTGTTATGAAACCCCAGGCGGCACCATCATTCTGCGCGCGCACCGCGCCATTGAATCGATCACACTGGACCGCGAAGTCGCGCATCTGAAGGATGACCTGATGCCGCGTTATGCATCCATGATCTACAACGGCTACTGGTGGGCGCCGGAGCGCGTCGCACTGCAAACGCTGATCGACCAGACACAACAGACAGTGAACGGCTGGGTGCGCCTGAAACTGTACAAAGGCAATGTGATCACGGTTGCGCGCGACTCTAAAACGGATTCACTGTTCGACATGAACATCGCCACCTTCGACGAAGATGGCGGCGCCTATAACCAGGCAGATGCGGGCGGCTTCATCAAACTGAACGCGCTGCGCATGCGCATTGCCGCCAATGCGCGCGCAAAACGCGGCCAGTAACTCCCCTATCGGCACATACAAACAGCCCGCCCTTACAGGATGCGGGCTGTTTTTTTATTCTCTGAAAAATATGACTACACAATTCGACCAGGTCAGCGTCGTCAAGCAGGCCAATATCTATTTCGACGGCAAATGCGTATCGCACACCGTGCTGTTTGCAGACGGCAGCAAGAAAACCATAGGTGTGATCTTTCCATCCAGCCTGGTATTTAATACGGCCGCGCCAGAGCTGATGGAAGTCAATGCAGGAAAATGCCGCATTCGCCGGCAAGGTGAAGACCAGTGGAATGAATACCACGCCGGCCAGCAGTTCAAAGTGCCGGGCAATTCCAAGTTTGAAATAGAAACGGTGGAGACGCTGGACTACGTGTGCCACTTTCTATAAGAACTTCCAAAGAAAAGGCACAACCGGCGGCCTCAGACAAATACCGGTTCAACTTCCAGCATCACTGAAAACTTTTTCTGCACATCCAGCTGTATCTGGTGCGCGAGCCTGCGCACTTCCTTGCCGGTGGCACCGCCGCGGTTGACTAGTACCAATGCCTGTTTTTCGTAGACGCCTGCATTGCCCAGGTTTTTGCCTTTCCAGCCGCACTGCTCTATCAGCCAGCCGGCGGCCAGCTTGTAGTCACCGGAAGGCTGCGCGTAGCTGACCAGCTTTTCATGGGATTGCAGCAGGCGGTCGCGCAGTTCCGCGCTGACGACGGGATTTTTGAAGAAACTGCCTGCATTGCCGATGACGGTGGGATCCGGCAATTTGGCCTGGCGTATCGCGATCACGGCATTGCCAACATCGGCCGGGGTTGGTGCACCAATATTTTTCTCCGCCAGATAATTGGTCACGTCGGCGTAACCGAGCTTCGGCTCCCAGCGCCTGGGTAGCGCAAAAACGACACCCAGGATTACCATCCTGTCCTTGTATTCATGCTTGAAAATGCTGTCGCGGTAGGCGAAGCGGCAGGCAGGTTTTCTCAAGGTCAGTACTTCACCGGTGCCAAGGTCGAACGCATCCAGCGAATGAAAGACATCCTGCATCTCCACGCCGTAGGCGCCGATGTTCTGGATAGGCGCAGCGCCTACTGTCCCAGGAATCAGCGACAAGTTTTCCAGGCCGCCGAAACCTTGTGCCAGCGTCCATTGCACAAACTCATGCCAGTTTTCACCGGCTTCCGCGCGCACATAAACATGGGTGTCGTCTTCGCTGATGATTTCTTTCCCGGCCAGCGCAATCTTTACCACCAGCCCGGGCACCTGGTCCGGCAAGACCAAGTTGCTGCCTCCGCCCAGGATCAGTTTAGGCATGCCGGCCAGCGCTTCGTTGGCCCTCAGCGCATGGAGTTGCGCGACGTGGTCGATACTGAGGAATTCTTGTGCATGTGCATCAATGCCGAAGCTGTTCAGCTTGCGCAAAGGATAATCGGTTTGGAGCGACAGTAAGGTGGTCATAAGCGCTGAATTATACCGAGAACTCACCTGAAAAGAGCGTCCGGGCCGGAATGCAACGCCAAATACCCGCCCGTCTACACCTCAAGCCGCATAAGGAGCCTAGTATTTTTAAGATGGGTTCCAGCTGGGTTAAAATGATGGAATATTGTTTAGTAAGGAATAGCCATGCCCTCATTTGATACCGTCTCCGAAGCCAATATGGTTGAAGTCAAGAATGCCGTCGACCAGGCCAACAAGGAAATTACCACCCGTTTCGACTTCAAGGGCAGCGACGCCCGCGTGGAACAGAAAGAGCGCGACCTGACTGCGTATGCCGATTCCGAATTCCAGCTCAGCCAGGTGCGCGATGTGCTGACCAATAAGCTGGTCAAACGCAATGTCGACGTGCGCTTTATGGATGACGGTAAAATAGAAAAAATCGGCGGCGACAAGGTCAAGCAGGTCATCAAGATCAAGAACGGCATAGAAACCGAAGCGGCCAAGAAAATCGTGCGCGTCATCAAGGACAGCAAGATGAAGGTACAGGCCAGCATCCAGGGCGACGCAGTGCGCGTCACCGGCGCCAAACGCGACGACCTGCAGGCCGCCATGGCCATGCTGCGCAAGGAAGTGTCCGACCTGCCGCTTGAATTCAACAATTTCCGCGACTGACCGTCCTCATCGCATTATCACCTCCGACATCCCGGTGAAAACCCTGGCCGCGCTGCTTTGCCTGTGCTGCTGTATCGCCGCGGCGCAGGCTGCCAGCATAGGCGTGGTCGGCCTGTTTCCCGGCAAGGCGGTACTGGTCATTGACGACAAGGCGCCGAAAACATACGCGGTCGGAGCTACCGTGGCCGAGGGCGCCAGGCTGGTGGCTGTGGATGGCGATACCGCAACCATAGAAAGTAACGGCAAGCGCCAGGTGTTGACGATGGGCCAGTATGTCCATCATGCCAGCAGTTCCGGAGGCAGCTCCAGCGTCACGCTGCAAGCGGATTCCCAGGGCCACTTCGTCGCCAGGGGTTCCATCAACGGCAGCGGCGTCAGCATGCTGGTCGATACCGGCGCCAGCCTGATTGCGCTGCCCGCCGCCGACGCGACCCGGCTGGGGATAGACTACCGGAAAGGACAGATAGGCCGGGCCAGCACGGCCAACGGCATCATCAACGTGTACCGGGTAAAGCTTGATACCGTCAAGATCGGCGACGTAGAACTGCACCAGGTCGATGCGATGGTGCAGGAATCGGGCCTGCCGATTATTTTGCTGGGAATGTCGTTCCTGAACCGCATGGAAATGCGGCGGGATGGTGAACAGATGGTGCTGACCAAGCGCTTCTAACGCTGCAAGGCAAACCCGGTTCCAAGCGGGTTTGCCCGTCGTCTTTTTACTCCCGGTCTTTCAAGCGGCGCTGCCTTACTGCCGCCGCCAGGCCTTCCAATACCTTGACGCTGTCTTCCCACGCAATGCAACCATCCGTCACGGATTGGCCGTAGACCAGCTCCTTGCCTGGAACCAGGTCCTGGCGGCCTGCTACCAGATGAGATTCGACCATCACACCGACGATGCGCGTATCGCCGCCGGCAATCTGCGAGCCGATATCGGCACAGACCGGGATCTGGTTGGCAGGATTCTTGGAACTGTTGGCATGCGAAGCATCTATCATCAGACGTGAAGCAAGTCCGTTGGAAGCGATGTCCTTGCAGGCTGCATCCACGCTGACGGCATCGTAATTGGGCGTTTTACCGCCGCGCAGGATGATATGGCAGTCTTCATTGCCGTTGGTGGAGACAATCGCCGAGTGGCCGCCCTTGGTCACCGACAGGAAGTGATGCGGCTGCGAAGCGGCTTTGATCGCGTCTACCGCGATCTTTACATTGCCGTCGGTGCCGTTCTTGAAACCGACCGGGCAGGACAAGCCGGATGCCAGCTCGCGATGCACCTGCGATTCCGTCGTGCGGGCGCCGATCGCGCCCCAGCTGATCAGGTCGGCAATATATTGCGGGCTGATCACGTCCAGGTATTCGGTGCCGGCCGGAAGACCCAGCTCATTGATATTTAGCAGCAGTTCGCGCGCCGTGCGCAGGCCGTCGTTGATGCGGAAGCTGTTGTCCATATACGGATCGTTGATCAGCCCCTTCCAGCCTACGGTTGTGCGCGGTTTTTCGAAATATACGCGCATGATGATTTCCAGGTCGGCGGACAGGCGCTCGCGTTCCCTGACCAGCAATTGTGCATATTCCAATGCCGCCTTGGTGTCATGGATGGAGCACGGGCCGATCACAACCATCAGTCTGTCATCTTGCGCATGCAGGATGCGGTGCAAGGCGGTGCGTGCGTTGGCAGCGACATCGGCCGCTTTTTCTGAACAAGCGAATTCGCGGATCAGATGAGAAGGTGGAAGAAGTTCTTTCATTTCCCGAATACGTAGATCGTCAGTCCTTAGCATGTTCTCTCCTGTGCATTTCTAAAAAGTAAATGGTCAAAAAAAAACCGCCATTCCTGGCGGTTTTTAAGAATCTGGTTGGCTCTCTTAACTTGCTGCTTTTACGTGAGCCTGCCGCTTCTCCACCGCCGTTGGGCTGGAATAGCTAAAGTAAAAGAAGAAATAAAAGCGTGCAAAAGTCATTTTTTGGTGCATAAAATTAGGTCTAAACTCATATTGCCTCAAATTTTTTGGTTTGGCAAGTGTAATATTGAACACCACCAAACCTCCTATCCGGCAATCGCAATCAGGCAGTGCCACCGACGGTCAGGCCATCAATGCGCAGCGTAGGCTGGCCTACGCCAACCGGCAGGCTCTGGCCCTCTTTGCCGCATACGCCGACGCCGGAATCCAGGCGCATGTCATTGCCTATCATGGACACGCGGTTCAGTACATCCGGCCCGTTACCGATCAGCGTCGCACCCTTTACCGGATAGGTGATCTTGCCGTCTTCTATCATGTAGGCTTCGCTGGCGGAAAAAACGAATTTACCGTTGGTGATGTCAACCTGGCCGCCGCCGAAATTAACGGCGAACAAACCATTTTTCACCGAAGCCAGGATTTCTTCTGGATGCTTGTCGCCAGCCAGCATATACGTGTTGGTCATGCGCGGCATAGGCAGGTGGGCGAAAGATTCGCGCCTGGCGTTGCCGGTCACCGGCATTTTCATCAGGCGCGCATTCATCGTATCCTGCATATAGCCTTTCAGGATGCCGTCTTCGATCAGTGTTGTGCACTGGGTCGGGTTGCCCTCGTCATCCATGTTCAGCGAGCCGCGGCGGTCGGCGATGGTGCCGTCATCCACCACGGTCACGCCCTTGGCGGCGACGCGGTCGCCGATGCGGCCGGAGAAGGTGCTGGAGCCTTTGCGGTTAAAGTCGCCTTCCAGGCCATGTCCTATGGCTTCATGCAGCAGCACGCCGGGCCAGCCAGGGCCGAGCACAACCGTCATCGGCCCTGCAGGCGCAGGACGCGCATCCAGGTTGACCAGTGCGGACTTGACGGCTTCGTCGGCATACTTTTCCAGCAGTATGTCGGAAAAATAGGAGTAATCATAACGGCCGCCGCCGCCGCTGGAACCGACTTCACGCCTGCCATTCTGTTCCGCAATCACCGTCAGCGATACACGCACCAGCGGCCGGACGTCGGCGGCGATGACGCCGTCGCTGCGCGCCACCAGTACCACATCATATTCACCCGCCAGGCCGGCCATGACCTGCACTATGCGCGGGTCTTTCGCGCGGGCGATCTTTTCCAGCCTTTCCAGCAGGCTGACTTTTTCATTCGCATCCAGCGAAGCCAAAGGATCATCCTGCAGGTACAACGCACGACCGCCGACATCATGCATCTGCGACGCTACCTTGATCTTGCCCGCACCCTGGCGCGCAATCGTGCGCGTGGCCCGGGCAGCTTCCAGCAGAGCGCGTTCGGAGATTTCGTCGGAATACGAAAATGCCGTCTTGTCGCCGGAAATGGCACGCACACCGACGCCCTGGTCTATCGAAAAACTGCCGGTCTTGACGATGCCTTCTTCCAGGCTCCAGCCTTCGCTCTTGGTGAACTGGAAGTACAGGTCGGCATAATCCACTTTGTGGCTGAACATGGACGCCAGCGCCTGGTTCAGCTTGCTTTCATCCAGACCGAAAGGGGTCAGCAGGATATCGCGGGCAACCGCCAGGTGGCGCAGCGTAGGTTCGTAATGGTTCATAGTCTTCGTCTATCTCAAGAAATTCGTTACAGATGGGCAAACGAGCCCGATACCGGATTGTAGAACATATATGGGCAAGCGCCAGCCAAACAAGCCGAAACAGCCCTGCTCCTGGCATGCGAACCTGTTAGGCAAGTATGCGATGCTTCAGCGCGGGCAGGTTTTCGCGTACCTTGTCCATGTAATCCAGCTTCAGTTCACCCGCAACCACGCCTTCCCCCTCGTCCAGCACACTGAGTATCTCACCCCAGGGGTCGATCAGCATGCTATGCCCCCAGGTGCGGCGGCCGTTCGGATGCTTGCCGCCCTGCGCGGATGCCAGCACATAGCACTGGTTTTCCACCGCCCGTGCGCGCAGCAGGATTTCCCAGTGCGCCTGGCCGGTCGTGTACGTAAAAGCAGCCGGCACCACAATCAGGCTGCAAGCGCCCATTGCACGGTACAGCTCCGGGAAGCGTAGGTCGTAGCATACCGACAGGCCTATGCTGCCGAAGCCTGCATCAAAAGTGACGACATCCTTGCCTGGCGTGATCGTGCGCGACTCCTGGTAGGACTCGTCGCCCTTGGTAAAACCGAACAGGTGGATCTTGTCGTAACGGGCAACCTGTGCGCCCTGCGGGCTGTACACCAGCGTCGTATTGAGCACCTTGGACGGATCGCCGGACGCCATCGGCAATGTTCCGCCGATCAGCCACACGCCCAGCGAACGCGCCGCATCGACCATGAATTCCTGTATCGCCCCACGTTCCGGCGCTTCCGCCAGTGCGATCTTGTCGGTCTCGTGCATGCCCATGATGGGCCAGTATTCAGGCAGCAGCAGCAAGCCGGCGCCGTCCTCCGCAGCCTGCCGCATCAGGTGCCCTGCGGTCGCCATGTTCTGCTCCAGCACCGGGGTTGAAACCATCTGTATTGCAGCAACTTTCATGTCGGTCCTCATGCCCTGCTCAATTGTTGTTGATGTCCGCCCTGGCCTGTTTCACAGAGGACTGGGGGCTCAGCCTGTTGTCCAGCTTGGTCACGGTAGGATCGCTCCATGGACCTGTAATCTGGTATTCAAAAGTAAAAGCCCTGGCCAGCGGCTCGCGCAAGAATAATTGCGCCAGGAAAGTTCCCAGCCCGATTACGGGATTTACGGCCAGCCCGTACACAACAGAGGCAGCCCCGGCATTCACCTCAGGAATCACCGCCACATGCAGGTTCTGAGACTCTTTGGAGATATCGGCGTTGCCGTCCATCAGCACGGTGGCATTGACGCTGCGCATCTTAAGATTATCAGTTTTCAGCACGCCTTGCTGGACCTGGGCCGAACCGCTGATGGAGTCGAATGCAAAACCCTCGGAGAAGACATCGCGGAAATCCAGCGTCAGCCGCCGCGGCAGGGATTGCAGGCTCAATACGCCAAGCAGCTTGGCAGCGCCGGGATCGACTTTCAAAAATTGCCCTGCGGCCAGTTCCAGCTGGATGTTGCCCGTCATGCTAGGAATATCCAGTGCAAACGGCAAACCGTTCCAATGCACGTCGCCGTCCAGTTTACCGCGCCCGCCCCGCAAGACGTTGGCAAAACCCATGCGGCCGAGCAGCTTGCCTGCGTCGGCGATATCCAGCGCATAAGTCAGGCCGGTTATCCCGCCGCCGCCGCGGGTTGTCCATTTTCCACTGGCACGCAATTCGGCATCCGGATTTTTCAGCGACAGCTTGTTGATGCGCCACTCGCGACCCGACGCAATCGCGGCATTGCTGGCCAGCAATTCTATCCGCCCCAGCCTTTTGTTGAACAGCTCAAAGTTCTCCGCAACGATGTCCAGTCCTGGAATTTGCGATGAAGTATTTTTTCCTTCCAGCAAATCGGATACATCGGATGCAGCTGATTGCGGAATAATCAGGTTGCTCAGGCGCGCAGTGACATTGCCTATGCCCTGTCCGTTGCCGCCTTCATTCCAGCTCAGGTAGCCGGAGGCCTGTGTAGAGTCGATGTTGGCTTGCCAGATGCCTTTTTGATGCGAAGCACCGACCACTACATTGTCCAGCTTTTTCCCCATGATCAGCAGCTCGGACGTGCGGGCAGCCAATACATCAGGCTCCACGTAAGCGGAAATATCCAGCCTCACCGGCTCCACAGTCAGCGCGCCGGGCGTGCCTGCAGGAACCGGCGCCACCACTGCGGCACTGCCGGCAGGAGTCGCAGATAGGGCGCCGACGAGGCTGGTCCATTCATCCACGTTCAGCGCCTTGAAATCGATATTTGCCGTCAAGCCGCTATCGGGCTCAGGCGCGGGAGCATTGACGCCTATGCCGCCACGCACCATCTGCCAAGGCGTATTCTTGTCGATGTTTTTCTGGCGCAGGTAGCGCACGGAAACCGCCGAGCCCAGCGCGATCTTTATCTCATCCCGCCATATTGCGGCATCATTGGATGCCAGCGGATTCAGCTCAAAGCGCAACGGCATGTATTCGTTGGCGGCCTTGCGCAGCGGGGCGGGGAAGTTCAATGCAATGCCCTGCAATGAAGACTCAACGATGATCTCGGGCTGTTTCTTCCTGACGTTGATCGTCACGCCGTAACGCGCGCCGCCGCTGATGCGGTCGGATACTTTCTCTACTGTCGTGCCCGGAAATGCCTTGCGCAAGCCATCGGATGTGGCAACCCCATCCGCCTTGACGCGAATAAAGCCCTCTTTCTGCGTACCCCCTGTAATGGCCACCGCACCGCCCAGCAGGTTGGCTTTCAGCGTATTCAGGTTGACACCGTGCTCGTTGAATTCCAGCTTGCCGTTGACGGTAGTCAGCGGCGGCAGTCCGGCCAGCAGCGCCACGTCATTGCCGTTAAACAATAGCCCGCCCTGCACCCGGGAGTCGATCAAATGACTCAGCGGCAATTGCAGCTTCAGCGCAAGCTGCGACGTACCGCTGGCCTTGCTGTCCTGCAGGAAATGTCCCAGCCAGCCAGTGACCGGGCTGGCATTCACGTATTGCACCATCGTCTGCAGATTGCCGCCGGCATTGCCGTCTATCGCGAGCACCTGATTGGGATGCCCAAGGTCGGGAATGACCGCCAGCACTTTGTTGAGGTCGGCGCCCAGCGTAGAGGCTGTATCGGCGCGAATTTCCATCCTCGCGCGATCGAACAAAAAACTGCCCTTGATGTTTTCTATCGCCGGCCATAACGGCGACTGGCCATCGTCCGACAGATGCCCCGGAGAAAAATCCAGCTTGCCGTCGACAATGCTGCCTTTTACCTGGAATTCGCCCGCGTGCCTGCCCTTGCTGTCAGTCGCCGCAAAAGGGAAGTGCGCCAGATCCCCTTTAAGACGCAGCGTGACGTCGTCGGCGCGGCCGCCGAGCAACGCGCCAGTCAGCCACTCACGCAGGTGATCAGGCGAAGCAAGAGGAAGAAATTTGCCGATCTGGTTGACCTGGAAGCCGTTGAGCTTGCCGTTAATGTCTATTTCATCGGCGTGCGGCTCCTTGCTGCCGCGCATGGACATCAGGTATTTCCCCGACAGCTCTCCGGTCATGCCATCCTGCACAAAATCCATCCGGCCTATCTGCAACAGCAGCCTGTCGTGCTCCTGGAACTGCCAGCTGGCCTGCATCTTCAAGCTGTTGAACGGCATGGAAGGGTCGCTGAAATATCCCCCCAGTTGTAACGCCAGATCGGCGGAGTCCAGCGTAAAGCTGCCGCCCTTGTCGCTGGCATCCACCGTGCCGGACAGATGATCGAATCCCGGCACCGCCGGCACTGCCGCCTTGGCAGGCTCAGTCGCGGTTTTGGCGCGCGCCAGCTGGGCCGCCTGCGGCTTCAGCGACAAATTGATGAAGTCGCCTTTTACGTAGTACGAAGAAACCGCCGGATAGCTTCCCTGCCATTTGGCGCTGAAGTTGCGCAATTGCCCCTGCGGTGCAAAATCCGCCAGCATCTGGCGCTGGCTGGCCGGCAACGGCAGGTGTCCGACGAAATTGGCCAGTGTCTGCAAGTCCAGCAGCTTCGCATACAGCTCCACCCTTTCCGGCTGGTTCTTTTGTGCCGGGATGAAATTTTCCTGTATCGTCGTGGCCGGCAGGATAGTACCGTCGCGGGTCTGCATGGAGAAATCGATCAGTGAAACCGAATGCCCTCCCTCGCCCAGAATCGCAGTCAGCAGCTTGCTGTTGCTGCCCTGTTTTTCGCTGGCAACCAGGCGGCCGCTGATATGGGCCATATCCAGCAGCGGCAAATCCTGGCGGAAGCGCCCAGTCACGTCGGCCAGCCTGACGTCGGCAGTCAGGTCGGCCATGTGGCCGCGATCCAGCTTGAGCCAGGCACGTACCGTCCCAAAGCCCTTTTGCAGGTCCAGCGGATAATCCAGGTAGGCTTTCAGCGACGCCAGGTCGGCCTGCTTGAGATCGGCATACACTTCGCCTTTCCACGTAGAAAAATCTGAAGTCTTGCGGGAAAAAACCTGATGCTGGAAATCACCGCGGATGTCCACCGGCGCGGCCAGTGCTGCCGGCGGCACCGCCCTGAGAGCAAAACGGTGATGCCGCCACTGGTTATCCAGCACCAGATTGAGCTGGGTCAGCGCCAGTTCGGGCACCGGGCGCAGGCGGTCATTCCAGACTACAGAACCGTCGCGGATGACGATCTGCTTTTGTGACAGCACCCAGTCCATGCCGCCGCCGTCACCCTGCTGATGCGTATCGATGAAAAACCCGGCAACGTAAATGCGGCCATCCGCCTGCCGCTCCAGCTCCAGCGTGGGCCTGAGAATTTCTATATTTTCAAATCGCAGTTCGGCAGCAAACAGGCTCCACCATGACAATGTGGCAGACACCTCCGGCAGCACCAGTGCATTCTTGCCGGCGCCATCCTTCAGCACAACATTGCCTAGCGACACGCTGGGGTTCAGGCCTTTCCAGGATGCGCGTATCGACGCGATATTGACCTCGCGCCCTACCGCGGCACCGGCCATTTTTTCTATATCGGGTTTGTAGTGCTCGATATTCGGCAATACGCCGTAACGCAAGCCGAGGAACAGCGCGCAAAACACGAAGTAGCAAATTGCCAGGATTTTCAGGATGACGCGCAGCCCCCGCCCGCAGGCGTAACCGGCAGTACTGCAGCCGCCGCAAAACCGGCGATACATCTTATCCAGCCATCTGTCTTCAGCAAGCGGAGCTGGATTTTCTGTCGTCATAATCTACAAACATGGGGCTCGGCATGGAAAAAAGGCATGATGCTCAGCCTCCCTTTTCGAATGAATTCTAAACCGTTCCCTGATAACTCAAAAACGCGGCTGTCCCGTTAATTGGCCGGAACATGCCTATATGCATACTTGCTAAGAGTATAAGTTCATCTGCACGGGGCTCAAAGCAAAATCGGCGTAAAACAGGCAGGATTTCCACAGCAGGCCTCTTTCATCTCCGTTTGGCTTAAAATCGATGCAAAACCTCCAACGAATTTATCTCCGCAGGCCTCAATGAACGATCTCCCTTTGCCCCTACCTGTAACACCGTCGCCATCAAGGTTTGTGCAGCGCTGGCTGAATGCCGACGGCAGCCGCGCAGACACTCTGGCACACCTATCCAGATTATCCTTGAGACGCACCGATTTTTCCGCTTTTTTACAAAAAGAAATAGATGTTGGGATTAGTCTACAAAGAGCGATGCGCCGCTTGCGGAATTTGCTGATTTCGGCGTTGATCACGCGGGATCTAGGCGGCCAGGCAGACCTGGATGAAGTTGTCACAACAGTCAGTGAATTTGCCGATTTTGCAGTGCAGACCCACCTGCAGGCGCTGATGGCAGACATGGTGCTGGCGCACGGCATGCCGACTGGCGAGGACAGCGGCGAAGCGCAGGAAATGATCGTGCTGGGCATGGGCAAGCTGGGTGGCCGCGAGTTGAATGTATCGTCTGATATAGATTTAATTTTTTGTTATGCCGAAGATGGAGAAACCCATACTACGTCCGAGCAGCAGCGCCCGCTGTCCAATCATGAATTCTTCAGCCGCCTCGGTAAAAAACTGATCGCTGCAATCTCAGAAGTTACTGAAGACGGCTTCAGCTTCCGCGTGGACATGGCATTACGGCCCAACGGCGCATCCGGCCCGCTGGTCGCCAGCTTTGCGATGGTGGAAGAGTATTTCATGATACAGGGCCGCGAATGGGAGCGGTATGCCTGGGTCAAGGCGCGCGCGCTGACCGGCAGGCAAAGCGACATTGATGCACTCGACAAAATCGTCCGCCCTTTTGTCTATCGCCGCTACCTGGACTATGGTGCGATCGATTCGCTGCGCTCCATGCATGCACAGATCAGGGCGGAGGTCATACGGCAGGAAACCCGCCACCCCGAACGCAGCAACAACGTCAAGCTCGGCCGCGGCGGCATACGTGAAATAGAATTCCTGAGCCAGGTATTCCAGCTCATACGCGGCGGCCGCGAAGCGGTACTGCGCGACCGCTCCACCCGCGCTACGCTACGCATCCTGGGCGAGAAAGGCATATTGGAACCGCTGGTAGTGGAGAAGCTGCTGGATTCCTATAGCTTCCTGCGCAATGTGGAGCACCGGCTGCAGTATCTGGACGATGCGCAAACCCATACCTTTCCCGCCAGGCCCGAAGACCAGCAGATCATTGCGCAGATGATGAATTATGCCGACACTGAAGAACTGTTCCGGCAACTGGCAGGCCACCGGCAATTCGTCGCCGAACAGTTCGACGCAATCTTCAAGGAAAAAAAGTCCGGACCTTCCGCCGATGACGATGAGAGGATGATTGCCGCAACGCTGTCGGAATCGGACGGCCATGAAGTGGTTGAAGCACAGCTGGCTGCGCTGGGTTTCAATGATGTTCCCGCTGCCGTGCAGAGGCTGATGGCCACATGGCAGTCACCGCGCCTGCAATCCCTGCCGGAAAACAGCCGCAACAAGCTGGTAGCGCTGATCAACAATGCGCTGAGCATGATCGTCGCACAATCGGATACCCATCTGCAAACGCTGAACCGGCTGCTCGACTTCATGGAAGCCATTGCCCGCCGCGCCGCCTATCTCGCACTGTTGACCGAATATCCGTATGCGCTAAAGCGCGTGGTCAGGATGATGGACTCCAGCGACTGGGCCGCCAAGTTCCTGAGCCGCCATCCTATCCTGCTGGATGAATTGCTGGACGAATCGGTGCTGCACCAGCCACCGGACTGGGGAGCGTTTGCGCTGGAATTGCAACAGCAGCTGGACCACGCCAAGGGCGATACCGAAAGGCAGATGGAAACCCTGCGCGAAATGCACCATGCGCTGCTGTTCCGGCTGCTGGCGCAAGACCTGGAGGGCGAGCTGACAGTGGAACATCTGGCCGATGCCTTGTCCAGGCTGGCAGACCTGATCGTGTCGGCCACGATACAGGCTGCCTGGGAAACCATTTCAACGCGGCACAGGGAACAGCCGCAATTTGCGGTCATCGCCTATGGCAAGCTGGGCGGCAAGGAACTAGGCTATGCCTCCGATCTCGATGTCATCTTCCTGTATGACGACGATGACCAGGACGCACCCGCCGCTTACGCCAAGCTGGCGCAACGCTTCATCACCTGGATGACCTGCCATACGCCGGCCGGCATCCTGTTCGATATCGATATCGCATTGCGGCCGGACGGCGCCAGCGGACTGCTGGTCTCATCGGTAGCTTCTTTTGCGCGCTACCAGGAAAAGTCCGCCTGGTTATGGGAGCACCAGGCGCTAACCCGTGCCCGCTTTTGCGCGGGGGAAGCAAGCATTGCGCAGCAGTTCGACCAGGTGCGCGAGAACGTCCTGCGACAGCGTCGCGACACTGCCGCGCTGCGGGCCGAAGTACTGTCGATGCGCAAGAAAATGCGCGATGCCCATCCAAACCGCAGCGAACTGTTTGACCTGAAGCAGGATGCCGGAGGCATGATAGACATCGAATTCATCGTCCAATTCCTGGTACTCGAATACGCCTGCCCGTACCCCCAGGTTACGGCGAACTCGGGCAATATCGCCTTGCTGAAATTGTGTGCTGAACTGGGCCTGATCGATGCCGGGCTGGCGGAGAAAGTAGCGGATGCCTACCGCAATTTCCGCAGGCTGCAGCATAAGCACAGACTGCAGGGAGATGAGAAGGCACGCGTGGCACCGGAACTGGTGGCAGACGGTGTCGCTGCGACGAAAGCGCTGTGGAAGATACTGCTGGAGACGGATGTGGAGGCGTAGCTTGGTTGAATGGCGCGTCCCGCAGCTTGGCGGGGCGCGCATCATTGCATTGACAACAGCGGTGGAATTACATTGGCGCTGCGCCGAGCGCGGTAGGCTTCAGCGATTCCAGCCATTTACGGATGCGGCCGGCATCTGCCTGACGCGAGTATTTACCCTTGGAGTCCAGGAAGACCATGACAATGGCCCTGCCTTCTATCATTGCCTGCATGACCAGGCAACGGCCCGCTTCAGAAATATAACCGGTTTTTTGCAAGCCAATTTCCCAGGCAGGATTGGCCACCAGGTGGTTCGACGTCGAATACTGCAGTGGCCGCCCGCCCGGTTCGACGACGTATTTGGAGTCGGTGGAGTATTGGCGTATCACCGGCTGCTGGTAGGCGGCATTGACCAGTTTAGCCAGGTCGCGGGCACTGGCCACGTTATGCGGGGACAGGCCGGAAGAATCGACATAGTGGGTTTCGCTCATGCCCAGTTGTGCTGCCTTGGCATTCATTGCCGCAACAAAAGCAGGCAGCCCACCCGGATAATTTCTTCCCAGCGCGGAAGCGGCGCGGTTTTCTGAACTCATCAGCGCAATATGCAGCATATCGGCGCGCGACAGCCTGGCGCCAATCTTCAGCCGTGAACTGGTGCCCTTTTCCTTGTCGATATCTTCATTGGTGACTTCGATGACCTCGTTCATGTCCTGGCTGGCCTCAACGACGACCAAGCTTGTCATCAGCTTGGTAATAGAGGCAATCGGCAAGGAAACTTCAGAATTTTTATCAAACAGTACCTGCGAGCTGGTTTGGTCGATGACGTAGGCGACATTCGATTTCAGGTCCAGCGCATCGTTGCCGTGACTGAGGCCTGCGATTTCACCTGCGGAAAGTTTTTCGGGAGCGGCGGGAATAACGGTCACACGCTGGACAACCACCCGGCGTTTGCCATTGACCATGACGGTATGCCTGACCAGACGAGACGCAGGCGCCTTGACGGCGACCCTGTGAACAACCGCCTTCTTCACAACGTGCTTCCTGGCTTCTGCAGCTTGCGCCGACATCAGCATCGCAGGCAGTACTGCGATAGCAAAAACGGCGGCTATCGCCCGCGCAGCTTGCAAAACAGATTTTTGGGTAAATGCCACCACACTTTACTCCAGGAAATTTATGACACGGAATTTAGTGCAGTGTAGCAAAATCCGAAAATTCCGCAAGAGAATTAAGGACTTAGCGCAATTATCTTATGCAAAACCTTGTGTCATAAACATGAAGATGTACTTCAATATAGACCAAACGTCACCGGTTTTACATCGTTTTACAATTCTTTGCACATTTGTGCTGCCAGATCTTCTGGAAAACGCATGCAAAAAGCCTCTTGCAGCAGTAACTGAAGATAGGATGCGTCGGACACGTGCAGCCTGTTGTTCAGATAAAAACGTGGCAGCAGCCTGGCTGTCAGGCGGTGACGGCCTGAGATCAGGTCTGGCTTATCGACCGGCGCATCGGGGAAGAAACTGAGATTGAAACTGTTGAGGCCATTGTGAGCAAAACAGGCGACGATCTTGCTCAGCGATGCCGCAAAAAGGTGGATGTCATCGTCGCTCAGCTCCTCGACAGCACTGCGATGATGAAACACCGCCATCACGTCGCCCAGCACACCGGTCGGTGCAAACGGTGTGATCCATGATGCCGCGGCATCTTCCATCAGCCAGCGCGACCCACCGCGCTCTGCGTCGACAAGATCACCGGCATACGTGCGGCCGTTCGCCTTGAGGTAGGCAGTTTCCGCCGTCAGCTCACGCGCCAGCCGGTTTCCGGGATGCCGCGTCAATGCGACCTGCATGTGCGGATGCAGCTGTGAGCCGCCGGACGCCGGCAGATAATTCCACGTCAGCAAGCCGTAGGTATCCCCCGGCTGGCTGGCCGCCTGCCGCGCATGACGGAAGAAATCCCGCGCCAGCAAAATCGCATCTGCGATCGCGCGCACGGGCATGGCTGCGGCATCGAAAGCATGCTGATGCGATATCGCGGCAATGGCGGAAATTTCGTCGTAAGGAAAAAGATTAGGGAACAGGCATGCTTCGCCGCGCACCAGCCTGCCGTCGCTGACGACACTTCCTTCAGCCCGGAAGTTTTGCAGGAAGGCCGGTGGAAATTTTGGCGTAATTTTTGTGACCTGCGGCAGGCAGAAGGGGCAATGCTGCCGCGTGGACTCCAGTATTTCCGTTAAATCTTCCGGCTGCGGCACTATGCCGGAAAAATGGCAGATGCGCGCCGTTTCCTGTGTCAGGGGATCGTAGCGGATCTCGCTTTCAATCTGCGTGAAGGCGAACTCCCGTCGCGGGTCCAGCAGGCCGGTAAGTTTTTTTTCCGCTTTAAAGGAAATACTCATTCCAGGAATTTGACAAAACCTGCAACGGTCTCACGTTCCGTTGTCAGCGTATTCTCTATCTTACTGCGGTCTTCATACCCCAGCGACATGCCGCAGACGACCATCTCATTCTCCGGCAACTGCAATACCTCGGCAATGATCTTGTGGTACTGGTTGAACGCTGCTTGCGGACAGGTATCCAGCCCCCGTGCACGCGCCGCCAGCATGACGTTCTGTAAAAACATGCCGTAGTCCAGCCAGGAGCCCTGCTCCATGACCTTGTCTATCGTAAAGATGAAGCCGACAGGCGCATCGAAGAAGCCGTAGTTGCGGCCGTGCTGCGCATGCATGCCGGCCTTGTTTTCGCGGCCCAGGCCAAGCAAGGCATACAAATCCCAGCCTATCTTGCGGCGCCGGTCCACATACGGCGACGTCCATTTGACAGGATAATAATTATATTCTTCCGCATGGCCGCCGCCCGCAGCATTGTGTGCGGCAAGAATGGCGGCGGCAAGCTGCTTCAGCTTTTCCCCTGTCAGCACATAAACTTTCCACGGCTGGGTATTGCTGCCGGAAGGCGCACGGGACGACACTTCCAGGATTTTCTCTATGTCTTCCTTTGCAACCGCATCGGGAAGGAAAGCGCGGACGGAGCGCCGCGACGTCATCGTTTCATCAACGATCTGCTGGGTTTGCGTGGTAATCATTGCGTGCTAATCATGAAGTGGACTGTATGGTGGTTAACAAGGCACGCATGTCGGCGGGGATAGGGGCGGGCCTGCGCGTTACCTTGTCCACATAGACATGCACGAAGTGGCCCTGGGCCGAGGCTGAGTGTTCGTCGTTCCTGAAGATGCCGACCTCGTAGCGCACGCTGGAATTTCCCAGTTTGCTGACACTAACGCCGGCCGTCACCTGGTCGGGGAAAGCGACTGACGCCAGGTAGTTGCACTGGGTTTCGATCACCAGGCCAATAACTTTGCCGTGTTCTATATCCAGTACGCCGTTGACGATCAGGAACTGGTTGACCACGGTGTCGAACCAGCTGTAATACACGACGTTATTGACATGCCCGTAGGCGTCGTTGTCCATCCATCGGGTCGTAATCGCATGAAAATGCTGAAAATCGCTGCGCTGCTTAGCTTCCAACGGCATTCTTTCCTCGCAAATAGAACAATTAAAAAACAGATCGCAGCCATCAGCCGAAACGGACCAGCTTCCTGGAAACGAGTCTAGCATAGTAGCAATATTTCATCTGCCAGTCATAATGTGCCCGCATAATCGCCACGCCTGATCCTCATTTTATTGGCAAAATGCTCAGTCATGATGTAGCGATCAGACGCTGATCAATAATTAATGTTGTACAAAAAGGCAATTTTATTGCAACGCACAAGATTGGCTTGACTTATTATTTTTAAACCCTAGAATATGTCATGGTGCATCGCACAAAAAGCTGGCGCTGCACGGGTATTCTGCCCTGTTTCCTGGATACAATTCTTTATTCCCCAAGCTCTACATCCTCTTAGGAGATATCAATGTTTTCAATACCTGAACAATTTTCTGCAGCTACCAAAGCGAACTTCGATGCCCAGCTCGCGCTGATCACTGCGTTGACAGGCAAAGCATTTGAAAGCGTGGAAAAGTTTGTTGACCTGAACATGACAGTTGCAAAGACTTCTCTCGAAGAATCCACTGCCGCCGCCAAGCAACTGTTTTCAGCAAAAGACCCACAGGAATTTTTCAGCCTGAGCGCAGCTCAGGCGCAGCCGAATGCAGAAAAAGCAATCGCCTACAGCCGTCACCTGGCAACCATTGCCTCCAGCACCCAGGCAGAATTTACCAAAGCGGCCGAAACACAAATCGCAGAAACCAACCGCAAGGTCTTGGCGCTGATCGAAGAAGTGTCAAAAAATGCACCTGCCGGATCTGAAAACGTCGTAGCCCTGTTCAAGACAGCCATCGGCAATGCCAATGCCAGCTACGATCATCTGACCAAGACCACCAAGCAGGCGGTAGAAGCTCTGGAAGCCAACCTCAGCACAGCTGTGACGCAGATTTCCCAAGCGGCTGTCAAAGCAGCGCCGCGCGCCGCAAAAAAATAATCCTGCTCCATTAGCCGCGCCGGTACGGTCACTGCCGCTGCCGGCAGGTAGCAACAAGCCCTGGTTCAGTTCAAAACCAGGGCTTTTTTCTTGCCCCAGGCCCGGGCAAAAAAAATGCCCCGCAAGCGGGACATTTTCAACAAAGAAGGCGCACAGCTTACGCTGCAGCCTTATTCGCCAAGGTAAGCGGCCTGTACTTTCGGGTCGTGCAGCATGTCTTTGGCGTCGCCACTCATTGTGATTGCGCCTGAATCCATCACGTAACCACGGTGCGCCGCTTGCAGTGCCAGCTTCGCATTCTGCTCCACCAGCAGAATGGTCACGCCCTGCGCCGATACATTGCGTACCACTTCAAAGATTTTCTCCACCATGATGGGCGACAGGCCCATCGAAGGCTCATCCAGCAGCAGCAGGTTGGGATGGCTCATCAGCGCACGCGCCATCGCCAGCATCTGCTGCTCGCCGCCGGACAAAGTACCGGCCAGCTGCGCAGCGCGCTCTTTCAGGCGCGGGAAGACAGAGAACCACTTTTCAATGTCGGCGTTGATGCCTGCCTTGTCGTTACGGGTATAAGCGCCCATCATCAGGTTTTCCTGGATGCTCATGCGCGTGAATACGCCGCGGCCTTCCGGCACCATTGCCAGATGGCTATTGACCAGCTGGAAAGAGTTGATGCCCTTGATTGATTTACCCAGATACTGGATTTCACCTTCGACCTTGCAGCTTGGCAAAGTGCCGGTGATGGCTTTCAGCGTCGTGGTCTTGCCCGCGCCGTTGGCGCCAATCAATGTGATCAACTCACCTTTATTGACTTCCAGATCAATACCCTTGACGGCCTTGATGCCGCCATAAGCAACCTTCAGATTGCTGATCTTCAATACATTTTCAAGCATTAGTGAGAACCTCCCAAGTACGCCTCGATCACAGCGGGATTTTTTTGTATGTCTGCCGGCAGGCCTTCGGCAATCGGCTTGCCGTAATCCAGCACGGTGATCCTGTCGCACAAGCCCATCATCAGCTTGACGTCATGCTCGATCAGCAGGATGGTCTTGCCTTCTGCCTTGATCTTGACCAGCAGTTCACGCAGCGCCAGTTTCTCGGTCGCGTTCATGCCGGCGGCAGGTTCGTCCAGCGCCAGCAATTTCGGATCGGTAGCCAGTGCTCGCGCAATTTCCAGTCGGCGCTGATCGCCGTAAGACAGGAACTTGGAGGTACGCTCGGCGAACTTGCCTATGCCGACAAAGTCCAGCAACTCATGCGCGCGCTGGCGGATTTCTTCTTCTTCCCTGCGTGCCGCAGGGTGGCGGAACACCGCCCCGAACACGCCCTGATGAGTGCGAATATGGCGTCCTACCATGACGTTTTCGGCTGCAGTCATTTCGCCGAACAGGCGGATGTTCTGGAACGTACGCGCAATGCCGGCCTTGGCCACTTCATGCGGGGCGGATGGCGAATAAGGCTTGCCGTCCAGCTCAAAGGTGCCTGTGTCGGGCTGGTACAAGCCGGTAATCACATTGAAGAAAGTCGTCTTGCCGGCGCCGTTGGGGCCGATCAGGCCGTAGATCTGGCCTTGCTTGATTTCGATTCCTACATTGGACAAAGCCTGCAGGCCGCCGAAACGCTTATTGGCGCCTTCAATTTTTAAGATAGTCTTTTCAGTCATGTCAGTATCCTTAAGCCACAGGCGCAGTGTCTTTGTTGCCGGTCATTCGGTCTTCATGCTTGGGCGCAGGCCACAAGCCCGCAGGACGGTTCAGCATGATGACTACCATGGCCAGGCCGTACAGCAATTGACGCAGCACTTCTGCTTCAATCAGGATTTTGCCGAACAGCAGGTTCTGTATCGGTTCCACGCTATGGCGCAGCACCTCCGGCAATGCCGCCAGAATGACCGCGCCCAGGATGACGCCGGGGATATGGCCGATACCGCCCAGCACCACCATCGCCAGCACCGAAATGGATTCCAGCAGAGAGAAGGATTCGGGAGATACGAAGCCCTGGAACGCGGCAAACATCGCACCGGATACACCGCCGAAAGACGCGCCCATAGAGAACGCCAGCAGCTTGATGTTACGGGTGTTGATGCCCATCGCCTTGGCAGCGATTTCATCTTCGCGGATCGCCACCCAGGAGCGGCCCAGGCGGGAATGCTGCAGACGCGATGAGATGAAGATGATCGCGATACACAAGGCCAGAAACAGGAAGTAATAGGCGTTCACCGATGGCATGCTGATAGCGCCGAAGTGCACCGTCGCCTGTGATCCTGCTTCGCCATTCAGCGAAACGCCGAAGATTTTGATCGGGTCGATCAGGTTGATACCCTGCGGGCCGTTGGTGAAGTTGATCGGCGAATTCATGTTGTTCATGAAAATACGGATGATTTCACCGAAGCCCAGCGTAACGATCGCCAGATAGTCACCGCGCAGCTTCAGCGTCGGCGCACCGAGCACGGCGCCAAAGAAGCCGGCCAGTGCTGCCGCAATCGGCACGATCAGCCATACGGACAGATGCAGGCCGCTCTTGGTGATTTCCGGACCGCATACCATGATGAGGAAATTACCTACCGCGGGATAGTTGTTGACGAAGGATTCCAGCACCGTCGCAAACTGTGGCGACGCCAGCAGGCCGGCGGTGTAGGCGCCCACCGCATAGAACGCGATGTAGCCCAGATCCAGCAGGCCGGCAAACCCGACGACGATGTTCAGACCCAGCGCCAGCATGATGTACAACAGCGCAAAGTCGATGATACGCACCCAGGAATTACCGAAATTGGATGCCACGAAAGGGAAAGCAACCAGCAGCACCGCCAGGATGGCAAAGCTGGTATATGCCTTGGAAGGATTGCTCTTTATATCAAAAACGCTCGACATGTTCTTCTCTCCTTAGGCGCGGTCAGCAACACGTTCACCCATGATGCCGGATGGCCGCAAGGTCAATACGATAATCAGCACGACGAAGGCAAAAATATCCTGGTACTGGCTGCCCAGGATGCCACCGGTCAGGTCGCCGATGTAGCCGGCGCCCAGGCTTTCTATGAGACCGAGGATAATACCGCCCACCATCGCGCCGTAGATATTGCCGATACCGCCGAGCACCGCTGCCGAAAACGCTTTCAGGCCGGGAACGAAGCCCATCGCAAACTGCGCGGAAGAATAGTTTGCCGCCCACATCACACCGGCAATCGCCGCCAGCGCAGCGCCGATCGCAAACGTCGCCACAATGACCTTGTTGGAATCCACGCCCATCAAACCGGCGACACGCGGGTTCTCAGCAGTGGCGCGCATTGCGCGGCCCATCTTGGTTTTTTCGACCAGCAGCACCAGGCCGACCATCGCCAGCGTCGCCAATACCAGCAATAGCACCTGGGTTTGCGAAATCACTGCGCCGCCGACGGGGATAGGCGTGAAAGGCATGACGGAGGGGAAGGCGATAGGGCTGCGGCCCCAGATCATCATCGCAAACACCTGCACCAGAATGGATACGCCAATCGCAGTGATCAGCGGGGCCAGGCGCGGCGCATTGCGCAATTTGCGGTAAGCCACGCGCTCTATCAGCACGTTGACGGCGATACAGACCGGTATTGCACCGATGATGGCGATGATCAGCTGCACCATGCCCGGCAGGCCGGGTGCTACCGATTGCAATAGCTTCAAAATGGTGATGCCTACCATGGCGCCGACCATCAGTACGTCGCCATGGGCAAAATTGATCAGATTCAGAACACCGTACACCATGGTGTAGCCGAGCGCGACCAGCGCATACATACTGCCCAGCACCAGTCCATTAATAATTTGTTGGATAAAGGTATCCATGTTGTTTCTCTCTCTTTTAAACGAATCAAAATTTTGCCGAAAAACAAAACTCTTGGCTTCTAAGCATGTTCAGCAAAAATCATTCCTGATAACAAAAACGGCACCCCGGTCAATGCTGGGTGCCGCTGGAGCGTGGGAATCTGTTATCCGAAAGGACGCGTTATAGTATTCGGAGCAATGGAAGTGTAATGAAAACACATGATAGGACTCTCCTCGACAACTTTTAGTAAAAAAGCTTTTATAATTTTCCTGTTACTACTTTATAGGTAATACAGCAATTGCGGCGAGATTATACAGACTAGTAAGGGGGTGGCAATGGCAAAACTGCCACTGGCTTTCAAACTACGTATAAATACTACTACACCGCCATTGCGGGCACACCTGAAAACCGGGGTTTCAGCTGCGCAGCAATGTTAGCGATGAAATCACCTAATAAAATACGGAATAAGAAGAGAGTTACAAATTTAATTTCAGCTTGATGTTGTGAAATTACCCAACATCAAGAGATCATTTTGGGGCGTTCAGGCCCTTGGGCATCGGGAAAGTAACGTTTTCGATTGCGCCGTCCAGAGCTCGCACACTTTTGGCGCCCAGTTCTTTTAACCTGGCGATCACATCCTGCACCAGAATCTCGGGCGCAGAAGCGCCTGCGGTGACGCCTATGCGCTGAACATCGGCCAGCCACTCAGGCTTGATCGCCTCCGCGTTATCTATCATGTACGACATCGCGCCTTTTTTGAGTGCCACTTCGCGCAGGCGGTTTGAGTTGGAGCTGTTGGCGCTGCCAACCACGATCACCAGTTCCACCTGCGGCGCCATAAACTTGACTGCCTCCTGGCGATTGGTCGTCGCATAGCAGATGTCGCCTTTTTTCGGCTCGCTGATGGACGGAAAACGCTGCTTCAGCGCGGCGATGATTTCCACCGTGTCGTCAACTGACAAGGTGGTCTGCGACACGTAAGCCAGCAATTCAGGGTTGCCGACTTCCAGCGTAGCGACGTCTTCGACGGTCTCCACCAGGTACATGCCCCCTTCACTTTGCCCCATCGTGCCTTCGACCTCCGGATGGCCCTGGTGGCCTATCATGATGATCTCGCGCCCTTCGCGCCGCATCTTGGCCACCTCCATGTGCACCTTGGTGACCAGCGGGCAGGTAGCGTCGAATACCGTCAATCCCCTGGCCTCGGCATCCTTCCTGACGCTTTGCGGTACGCCATGTGCGGAAAATATCAGCGTATTACCCGGCGGGACATCGTCCAGCTCTTCGATAAAGATCGCGCCTTTTTCTCTCAGGTCGCTGACCACGTAAGCGTTGTGCACGATTTCATGGCGCACATAGATCGGAGCACCAAATTGTTGCAGCGCTCGTTCGACGATTTCTATCGCGCGGTCCACCCCGGCGCAAAAACCGCGGGGCTGGGCCAATAATATTTCTTTATCCATGTTCAAACCAGATTCCATTTTTTTGCACGCTTTATTGCGCGAATTGCAGCAGGCATTCACATACAGGCAGGCCAGGCGCCGGACAATTACAGTATGCCGATAATCCTGGTCTCAAACAGCAGGGTCTGCCCCGCCAGCGGATGATTGAAGTCGAACAGCGCGCCCTCTTCATCCAGCGCGCGCAGGATGCCGGCAAAACGGCCGCCCGATGGCGCGGCAAAATCCACCAGGTCACCGATGGCATACTGCTCGCCGAAATTGGAGTTTTCCTTTAGCGTGGCCAGCGACACCCGCTGCAGCAGATCCGGATTGCGCGGGCCGAAGGCTTTTTCCGGTGGCAGTTCCTGGGTAGTGTGCGAGCCCTCTTCCAGACCCAGCAGCGAAGCCTCCAGTTCCGGAGCAATTTGCCCTGTTCCTAGTTGCAATGTTGCAGGATTTTCATTAAAAGTGCTGATAATATCCTCACCTTGCAGGCTGGCAAGGCGATAATGCAGGGTCAGGTAGGCATCCGGGGTGACGACGGGAACGAGAGCAGGCGTATTTGGCGTAGACATAATTTAATGCGGGATCAGGTAAGCCAGTATTGTAAGCCAGCCGGGGCTTATTAACATTTTCTTCGACAAAAGGGACTGATTTATTTATGGCGATTACCGACTGGCCGGAAGACCAGAGACCGCGCGAGCGGCTGATCAAGAACGGTGCGGCGGCGCTGTCAGACGCCGAATTGCTGGCCGTGTTCCTGCGCGTCGGCGTCAAGGGCAAAAGCGCGGTAGACCTGGGACGCGACATGCTGAGCCGGTTTGGTTCGCTGTCGGGACTGTTTTCCGCTTCCATCAAGGATTTTTCCGCCATGCACGGCCTGGGCGACGCCAAGTATGCGCAACTGCATGCGGTGCTGGAGCTGGCCAAGCGCGCGATTTCCGAAGAATTGCAAAGCGGCACCGGCCTGTCCTCGCCGCAGGCCGTCAAAAGATACCTGCAGCTGATGATAGGCAACAAGCCCTATGAGTCTTTTGCGGTGCTGTTCCTCGACGTCAAAAACCGGCTGATCGCATCGGAAGAACTGTTTCGCGGCACGCTCAGCCACGCCAGCGTGTATCCGCGGGAAGTCGTCAAGGCGGCCTTACAACATAATGCGGCGGCCATCATCCTCGCGCATAACCACCCTTCCGGCTCCACCGAGCCAAGCCAGGCCGATATCGCCTTGACGCAAAAGCTGAAACAGGCGTTGTCACTGGTGGATGTCAGCGTGCTGGACCATTTTATCGTCGCCAATCCCCATGTCTACTCCTTCGCGGAGCATGGGCAAATATGAGTGTCAACGCCTGAAACCCAAATTGTTAAATTTTAAAAATTAAAAAGACACAATTAATTTACGCAAGTCGTTGATAATTCGCAGAATTTTCGTTATACTCACGTTTTTTCCAATTCTGGAAACCACTAAGGAGTTAAGCATGGCACGTGTCTGCCAAGTTACTGGGAAGGGGCCAATGGTTGGCAACAACGTTTCCCACGCTAATAACAAAACAAAACGTCGTTTTTTGCCTAACTTGCAAAATCGTCGCTTTTTCGTCGAATCAGAAAATCGCTGGGTTTCCCTGCGTTTGTCTAACGCTGGCCTGCGTATCATTGACAAGATCGGCATCGATGCCGTTCTGGTCGATCTGCGTGCTCGCGGCGAAAAAGTTTAAGCGAAACTATTGTTAGGAAAATATCATGGCTAAATCTGGTCGCGACAAAATCAAACTGGAATCGACTGCTGGTACGGGTCATTTCTACACAACATCCAAAAACAAGCGCACTATGCCTGAAAAAATGGAGATCATGAAGTTCGATCCCAAGGCACGTAAGCATGTTATCTACAAAGAAACCAAGATCAAGTAAGCTTCGGTTCTTTGCCAAAAATCCCTGCATGATTGACCTGCGGGGATTTTTTTCGTCTGCACTTTCTGCTCACAGCCCTTCCCGCTTTCCAACTGCTTGCGCTACATATCTTTAGAACGTTGCGGCAAACAATGCGAAGCCGCCTGCCCGCCGTCAACTCCCGGCATTGCGCCACTGCGGGCATAAAAAAACGGCGCATGCGCCGTTTTTTAATTCAAGCCAGATCAAGCTGATTATGCGTAACTGCGCAGCCTTTGAGAAAAGTCATGCAGCGCCTGGATGCCGGACGCTTCCGCGCGCGTGCACCAGTCTTGCAGCTGATGTACCAGCTGTTCGCGGCTGACGGTAGAACGCTCCCAGATCAGGCCCAGTTCCACGCGCATGTCATGCATGGTCTTGAGGGCTTTACTATGGGCCAGCACTTCCGACAGGTGCTGCTGCTGCGGCGCTTCCAGCTTGGTCGGTTCGCGCTGCAGGAATTTCTTGGCGGACTTCAGGAAGCCGGCTTCGAATTCATTCTTCTGGCGCAGATGCGCAATCTCGTCACCCCACGTACGACGCAGCGATTTCGCATACTTGGACATCACGTCGTAACGGTTGGTAATTACTGCCTGCAGTGTTTCCATGTCGATCGCCGATTTGATCTCAGCGAACTTCGGCGCAGGAGCCACTTTCTTCACCTTGGCCAGGCCGACGATTTCCATCATGCGGATATACATCCAGCCTATATCGAACTCATACCATTTGGACGACAGCTTGGCCGACGTGCCGAAAGTATGGTGATTGTTATGCAGTTCTTCGCCACCAATCAGGATGCCGAAAGGCAGGATGTTGCGGGATGCATCCACGCAATCGTAATTGCGGTAGCCCCAGTAGTGGCCGATACCGTTGATGATACCGGCAGCCGTCACAGGTATCCACAGCATCTGCACTGCCCACACAGTCACGCCGGCGACACCGAACAGGATGATGTCGAGGACCAGCATTACCGCCACGCCTTGCCAGCTGAACCTGCTGTACAAGTTGCGCTCCATCCAGTCATCCGGCGTACCGTGACCGTACTTTTGCAGGGTTTCCTTGTTTTGGGTTTCCGCGCGATACAGTTCAGCGCCTTGCCAGAATACTTTTTTGATGCCGCGTGTTACCGGGCTATGCGGATCTTCTTCAGTCTCGCATTTGGCATGGTGCTTGCGGTGCACTGCTGCCCATTCCTTGGTGACCTGGCCTGTTGTCAGCCACAGCCAGAAACGGAAAAAATGGCTAGGGATCGCATGCAGATCGAGCGCACGGTGCGCCTGGCAACGATGCAGAAAAATCGTTACGCTGGCTATCGTAATATGGGTAACCACCGCTGTAAATATGAAAATCTGCCATCCGGTGGCACGGGTAATGCCATTTGACAGAAAATCAATTACGGTTGCAATAAAAGTGCTCAAAATGACATGTACTCCTTGGTTAATGACACTATCTTAGCTGATTAAGGTAGCTACAGCGGCAAAGTATAATTTATTTTTTTCCGCATTGTACGTGATTTTTTTCAGTCGCGGCCTGAAACTTTATCAGGTGCATTGTTAATCAAAGTCACAACGCGTTGTGCATAAGGCAATTCAATCTTGCGCTCCTGCAAAACTTTCCATACTGCACGGTTTACATCGGAAATAACCCCTGAGCGCCCGTTTTCGGGGTCGCTAATCCAGAACCCCAGCCGGAGTTCCAAACCGTCAGCACCGAACTTCACCAGATAGGCAGAGGGAGCCGATTCCTTGGACACCCGCGCAATTGTCGTGGCCGTTTCTGCGAGCACCGGCAGCAAGGCTTCAATATCGGTGTTATACGCGACGACCAGATCAGTCGATACCCATACTGAACGGTCGCTCAGCGAATAATTTTGCACCGGGTTGGAAACCAGCATTTCGTTCGGGATCACCGACTCTCCGCCGTCCAGCCCTTTTAATACGGTATAGCGGGTATTGATCTGCGTGACCTTGCCATTGTATTTATCGACGGTAATCATATCGCCGATGGACATGCTACGGTCCAGCAGGATGATGAACCCGGATACATAGCTGCTGGTGATTTTTTGCAAACCAAAACCCAGGCCCACGCCAAGCGCTCCCCCAAACACGGACAACACCGTCAGATCTATGCCGACCAGCGCCAGGCTGACCAGCACCGCCACCAGTATCAATACCGCGCGCCCGAGCCGGGACAGCACTACGCGCAGTGACATGTGCATGGTAGGAAGCTGCATCAAACGGGCTTCCAGTGCTGCACTTGCCCAAAGCGCAACAATGATGGTGACTACCACTGATACCAGCGCTTGCAGTATCGTCAGCAGCGACACCTTGTTGTGACCAATCGGCAAAACCGTGTCATCCAAGGCATCGAACAGGTCCTGCCACAGGCCGGTAAAGTGCAGCACCAGCCCGAGCCAGACCAAGCCGGCGAAGAATTTTTCAAACAGGCCGAGGAAAGTACCGATTTGGCCACCGCGCACGAAAGTGCGCCGGAAAACATAAAAACCGAACCGTATCAGCGCCAGCGATCCAATCAGCGGGATCAGCACCGTCAGCAGGTGGACCGGCTGCCACTTGCCGAGGACAACCCTGGCGACAAGGATGAAGAGCAGCACCAGCACCAGTTGCAAGGTGTGAAAAAAACGGTCTACCCTCAGCTTGTCGGCGTTGCTCTGCTCACCTTTTTTGGTAAACAGCATGGTCAAAAACCGGGCAACGTACCAACCCAGCCCCCAGCAGGCCAGCAAGGCGACGATCTGCCAAACGAAATTCGTATTCTGAAAATCGTTGGACAAGTCTGAAAACAAAGTAGTAAGTAGAGGGGTGCTCATGTTGAGGACGGGCTCGCCGGAGAAAAGTATCTACTCACGCAGATCGCGTGCAAGACAGGATTATCACCGAAGCAATGCATTTTTTGTGTATTGATATAGTAAGCCCGGCATTTATTACTATGCAGGCAAAAAAATGAGCCGCCAGGTAAGCCCGCGACTCATTTCTTACTCCATTACTCTTCAACGGCTTCGGCTTCACTCACTTCAGGCTTAGGTGCGGCAACTGTCTTGTTGCGCTCCAGGATAGCGGCAAAGAAACCGTCAGTCTGGTGAATATGCGGCATCAGTTTCAGGTAGTCGCCCATTTCCAGGTCCACCTTCTGCTCCGCCAATACCTTTGATGCGGGCACCAGCACAAAGTCAGGATGCGTCGCCAGGAAGCCCTCCACTATTGCTTCATTTTCTTCATCCAGTACGCTGCAGGTTGCATATACGAGGCGGCCACCGCCCTTGACCATGCGCGCCGCGCCATCCAGGATGGAGCTTTGCTTGACGTTCAGCTCGGCGATGCCGTCCGCCGTCTGGCGCCATTTCACGTCCGGGTTGCGGCGCAAGGTGCCCAGGCCGCTGCAAGGTGCATCCACCAGCACGCGGTCCAGCTTACCCGCAAGGCGTTTGATCTTCGCATCTTTTTCATGCGCAATGACTACCGGATGTACGTTGGACAAACCGCTGCGCGCGAGACGCGGCTTCAGCTTGGCCAGGCGCTTTTCAGATATGTCGAAGGCATACAGGCGGCCGGTATTGCGCATCGCCGCACCCAGCGCCAGCGTCTTGCCGCCGGCGCCGGCGCAAAAATCCGCCACCATTTCGCCGCGCTTGGCGCCCACCAGCTGCGCCAGCAACTGGCTGCCCTCGTCTTGTACCTCTATCGTGCCATCCTTGAACAGCGGCAGGTTCTGGATAGACGGTTTTTTCCGGATGCGCAGCCCGGTCGCCGAATACGGAGTAGGTTCGGCAATGATGGGCGCAGCAGCCAGGGAAGCGACGACGTCTTCCCGGTTGGATTTCATCGTGTTGACGCGCAGGTCCAGCGGCGCCGGCACGTTCAGCGATTCGGCCAGCTTCAGCGCCTCTTCTTCACCCAGCTTGGCGACAAACTTGTCCCAGATCCAGGCCGGCATGTTCGACTTCATTGCCAGCGACAAATGAGAACGGTCGATCTGCATCACGCGCTCCAGCCACTGAATTTCGTCATCGCTGAGTCCACCCAGCGCATCGACGCCGGCGGCGTCGGCCAGGCCCAGCAGTGTCAGACGGCGCATCGCAGGTCCGCTACCAGACTCCGAAAAGCTGGTGTACACCGATTTATTGCGCAGCAATCCATAGATTGCTTCCGCAATCACACCGCGCTCCCGCGAGCCCAGTCTCGGATGTTCGCGGAAATAGCGCGACAACGTCACATCGGCAGGGCCGGTGAAACGCAGGATTTCACGTAAAACTTCTTCGGCATGGCCGACGATGGCAGGAGGTAATCTCATGCTTATTCCTTCTTCTCATATTTCTTGTTGATACCCGGACCGCTAGTATGAGCATGCCGGGCATTGCAGATTAAAAGCGCAAAACGCTTCAGCGGGCTTTAACCGACGCAGGCAATTCCGGCGCTCTCCGTGCTTTCAGCACCGATGTGTACCAGGTCGCCTTCCAGCGTTAGCTTGCCTTCGACAAACCAGCGCACCGCCTTGGGGTAAATGACATGCTCCTGGACCAGCACGCGCTCGGCCAGGCTTTGTTCCGTGTCGCCCGGCAAAACCGGCACCGCCGCCTGGGCGATGATGGGACCATGGTCCAGCTCGGGAGTCACAAAATGCACCGTCGTCCCATGTATCCTGACGCCGGCAGTCAACGCCTGCCTGTGGGTCGCCAGGCCGGTAAAGCTGGGCAGCAGCGACGGATGGATATTCAGCATCCTGCCGGAGTAATGGGTCACGAACGGTGTCGTCAGGATACGCATGAAACCGGCCAGCACGACGAGATCGGGCGCAAACCGGTCTATTTCCTGTTGCAGCACCGCGTCGAATGCTTCCCTCGACGTAAAATCCCTGCTGGCGACTACAACGGTTGCGATACCCATGGAAGCGGCGTATTCCAGGCCGCTGGCATCCGCCTTGTTGCTGATGACTGCTACAATTTCGGCAGGCCATTGCTGCTCTTTCGCCGCCTGGACGATAGCGCGCATATTGCTGCCACGTCCGGAAATTAATATGACAATCTTTCTCATGGCGGCATTGTACCAGTGCCAAGCCCAAATAAAAATGCCAACGCGACAGCGCCGGCATCGATGCCTGATCGGCAATATGTACTGAGAAAGCTATTCGAACGAGTAAAAAACGCGGAAAGCGACCTTTTTATCTGCCCAGAAATCGGCAGCATCGCGAAACACGTCCAGCAGCGTTTCCCGGGCTTCCTTGTCGAACTTCTGCGTATTGGGCAATTGCTCCAGCACAATGACGAATCCCGCCTGCGGACCTGCTTTATAAGGCAAGTCAGTCAGGCAATCGGACAAGGCATCGAAGTTTTTCGCAAAATGCCGTGGAAAGCCGAACGACTGTGCAATCTTGCCCAGCACCTGCTGCTTGGTGCTGGCTTCAAGACAATACGCATAAAGGAAGTGCTGGCCCAGTTTGGCGGCCTGCGCCTGCAGGTCGCAAATCCTGAACGCGCGTATGGACTGCACCACGTTGAGCGCAACGCTTGCCAGCAAATCCTCTCCATCCTCTGGTACGGCTATGGTCATTATTTCCCTTATCAACTCTCGCAATTCATCCCCGGCTACTCTTTGATCTTCCTGAAAGTCTCATAGTGGTCGTCGGTGTAATAGTATTCGCCGGAAGTACGCGGCTCGCCCCCGGCAATAATGCGGCGCGCGCCACGGTTTCTTGCCCGAGGTGTCTTCACCGTATACTCATGATAGTAGCCGCGCTTTTGCCGTGGAAGCCTGGATTCATAATTGCCGAACACCACGCCATCCTTGTCATAGGCAAATGGGCCACCCTGCTTGATCGCGGCCAGCGTGACCTGCGCCTCTCGCGGCAGATCTGTCACGGCAACCGTGCCGGAAGCTGGCGCCTCACGCGCAAAAACCGATACCGACAGCACCAGCATCGCCACGAAGGCGATCCATTTTTTCAGAAAACTTGCATTAAATATCATGGTTACTCTTATCGGCGACCGGCATGGTCAGGCCCATAGGGTAACGTTTTGTATCCTGCGAATCAACCGTAATTATTTAATTAATAATAGTTTTACAGGAACAATGAACCGGAAAGCCACAGCGTCCAGCTTCAGGCAGACTTGCTTGTAAGACATTCCTCTACCGAATTACCGAAGAAATTGACTACATCGTCGCGCCGCTCATAGGTGTCCTTGACGCCGAGCGCGATCAGTTCCCGCGTGTAGCTGGATTCGAACAGCAGATAGGAGGCCAGCGCGGCGCCGCGCACTTCGGTCGCACCTATTCCTCCCAGCATGGTCCGCACCGGCAGCGGCAGGTTGCGGGTATGCCGGCTGGCGATTTCGTCCAGCCTTTGCGACGGAGCAATGACCAGGATATCGACCGGTTTCAACGGCGTCATTTTCCTGAGTTCCGGCGGCAGCATTGCCAGCGTCTTGTTGATGCGCGTCAGTCTTTCTATATCCACCGCCAGGCCATCCAGGAAGATGCTGGACATCGCGTGCCCGGCGATCTGGGCCAGGCTGGGGTAATGCGCCATTTCGGTATTTTCATTCGGAGGCTCGGTCAGGCGGCCGGCACCGATAATCAGCACCTTTTCCGCACCCAGGTGGATGGCAGGAGAAATCGGCGCCAGTTGCCGCATCGAGCCGTCGCCGCAATATTCCAGGCGGCCGCCCCAGTTCAGCGGCACCGACGGAAAGATGAACGGGATCGCCGACGAGGCCAGCAAGTGCTGCACGCTGATGAAATCGCGCTGCGCCAGGCGCTGGCTACGTACCCACGGCTCTATGTCTTCCAGCGTTTGATAAAAAGTCAGATGCTGGCCGGCCGTGTAGGACGACGCGGTAACCGCCAGCGCCCGCAGTACGCCGGACGCCAGCGCCTGGTCCAGTCGCGGCAAATCCAGCATGCGGTTCAGCAGGTTCTCCAGCGGAGAATTGTCCAGCAGCGAGTTCGGCGGCGACTTGCGCCATTTATTCAGCAGCCAGCCGAAAGACATGATGGACAGCCAGCGCGCGCCTGAACGTATCACGCCCAGTGAATCGGCACGGTACACCTGCGCCGCCTCAAAATGCTCCCATACGTCCAGGATGTTGTTGACGGCTTCGGTAAAATTGTCGGTACGGCAGGCCAGCGCCGTGGCATTGATCGCTCCTGCCGAAGTACCGCAGATAATGCCGAACGGATTAGTGGCGGGATGCCACCCGTCGTCCTGCAAGATATTGGAAATCGCTTTCAATACTCCGACCTGGTAGGCGGCGCGTGCGCCGCCTCCGGTCAGTATCAGGCCCGTTTTTGCGTTGTTGTTCATGATGCCTGCTGTCTCGTCTCCGGATTTTTCACAATCAATCGCCCCTGGCAACACCTTCGCGCCGTGGATCGGCGGCGCCGAACAGCACACTCTTGCCATTCACCACGGTGCGCGTAATGCCATGCAGCCCCGAGGTTTGATCGAATATCCGTATATTGTGTCCTTTTGCCTTCAAGGCATCAAGCGTGGCGTCGGAAAAGCGGCCTCGCTCCAGCTCCGTTGCGCCATTGCGGCTGCCGAAGTTGGGCAGATTGATTGCCTGCTGCAGATCCAGCCCCCAATCCAGATTGCCGATCAGGACCTTCATCACGTAGTTGATGATGACGGAACCGCCCGGGGAACCGATCGCCATCACAAACTGTTTGCTCTGGCGGTCAAACACCAGCGTCGGCGACATGGCGCTGCGCGGCCGCTTGCCGGGCTGCACGCGGTTGGCGATGGGGCCATTGGCATCCTTGTCCAGTGCAGAAAAATCGGTCAGCTGGTTATTCAGCAAAAACCCGTCTACCATTTGCCGCGAACCGAAGGCGTCTTCCACCGACGTGGTCATCGACAGCGCCTGGCCTCGGCCGTCGACGATGGACATGTGGGAAGTGGACGGCAGTTCCGGCGAATGGTCTGCGCCCCATGCGACCTGCATGCCCGGCGGCGTGCCGGGTTTGGCGCTGCCCATGGATTTATCCGAGATCAGCGCGGCGCGGCCTGCCAGGTAAGTCTTGTCCAGCAAGGGCATGAAACTGTTGCCGGGCAAGGGAACGAAATCGGTATCGGCGATATACCGTTCACGGTCCGCGTAAGCGAGGCGACCGGCTTCGGTAAACAAATGCACGGCTTCGGGGTTCAGCTCGCCATTTGTCGGCGGCAGCGACCGGATGCCGGTATTTTCCAGTATGCCCAGCATCTGCGCGATGGCGATGCCGCCGGAAGACGGCGGCGGCATGCCGCACACCGTCCATTTTTCAAAATCGGCGCATACCGCTTCACGCGCCTTTGCCTGGTAATCCGCCAGATCCTTCAGGGCCAGCGTGCCAGGATTGCTGGCGTGTGCATGCACCTTGTCCACCATGTCCTGCGCAATACGCCCGGCATAGAAAGCCTGAGTGCCCTGCTCTGCAATCGCGCGCAGCGTCCTGGCCAGTTCAGGATTTTTCAGGATATGCCCGACCGGCCAAGGCTGCCCCTGGCTGTTGTAAAAATAGGCCAGCGCCACCGGGTCTTTTTTCAGGAAGCGCTCATCCTGCAGCAAGGTGAACAGCCTGGGGCTGACGGCAAAGCCTTTTTCCGCCAGCTGTATCGCCGGAACGAACAAACTCTTCCACGGCAGCGTGCCGTGCTGCCGGTGTGCCAGTTCCAGCATGCGCAGCACGCCAGGCACGCCGACGGAACGCCCGCCTATTACCGCATCGTAAAACGGCAGTGGCTTGCCGTTGGCATCCTGGAATAATTTTTCGGTGGCGGCTGCGGGTGCGGTTTCCCTGCCGTCAAACGCCTGCACTGCCTTGCCGTCGAAGTGCAGCATGAAAGCGCCGCCGCCTATGCCGGACGATTGCGGCTCCACCAGGCCCAGCACCATCTGCGTCGCTACCGCGGCATCGATTGCGGAGCCGCCCTGCTTCAGCATCCGGTAACCCGCCTCCGCGGCCAGCGGATTGGCGGCAACGACCATGTATTTTTGCGCGGTCCAGCCATTTTTGGACGTGTAGCCGGAAGCAATTTCCGGCGCCTTCGCCACATCGTAATGCGCCGCATGCTGCGCATCCTGGGCGCCGGCATATCCCGCCAGCGCGGCATTGCCGATTACAAATACCGCCGTCCACAAAAACCGCATCGTGTCATTCTCCGCAAATAAAAAAAGGGCAAACCAGGAATCTGTTAACACTGAATGTTAATGGATTCTGGCCTGCCCCAGTGTATTAGCCCGCCGAGGAAAAGTCATGTAACGAAATGATAGTCGATTCCCTTCCCAGCTGCTGCACGCCTATTTCGGCTGCATGCGAATCGCGCCGTCCAGCCGTATCGTTTCACCGTTCAGCATCACGTTTTCAATGATGGACTTGCTCAGTTGCGCATATTCGTCCGGCTTGCCCAGACGTGGTGGGAACGGCACCATGCGTCCCAATGCATCCTGCACTTCCTGAGGCATGCCGAGCAGCATGGGCGTCTCGAAGATGCCCGGTGCAATGGTCATCACGCGGATGCCGTTGCGCGACAGGTCGCGCGCCATCGGCAGGGTCAGGCCCACTACGGCGGCTTTCGACGATGCATAAGCTGCCTGGCCGATCTGGCCGTCATACGCCGCAACCGACGCGGTATTGATGATCACGCCGCGTTCACCCTGCTCGGTCGCGTCGGTAGCCGACATCGCTTCCGCCGCCAGACGCGCCATGTTGAACGTGCCGATCAGGTTGATGTTGACCACGCGCTGAAACACATCCAGCGGATGCGCGCCGTCCTTGCCCACCGTTTTAACCGCAGGCGCAACGCCGGCGCAGTTGACCAGGCCGCGCAGCGTGCCCATCGCCGTTGCCGCGGCAACCACTGCCTTGCCGTCCGCTTCCGAAGTCACGTCGCATTTGATGAATTTGCCGCCCAGTTCCGCCGCCAGTTTCTCGCCGGCCTCTACCTGTACGTCGGCCAATACCACTTTACCGCCATTGGCAACCAGCATGCGCGCTGTCGCCGCGCCCAGGCCGGAGGCGCCGCCGGTGATAATGAAAACACTGTTCTGGATTTGCATGATCTTGTCTCTTTCTATGTACTCTGGGAGCGTCCGGGCCGGCATCTGTTTCGCTTGCGCCGGTTCGCCTTCCATTGGTTCAATTCGGTCAATGAAGATTAACGCTTACGTTGACACTTACATTGACGTTTACGTAAACGTCATCAGGCAGCTATTGTAACCAATTTTTGCCCGCCAATGAAAAAAGGCGGCATCGGGCCGCCTTTGTGCAATATGTCGTTTCCTGCCTACTTCGATGCCGAATCCGATGCAGGTGCTGCGGGAACTGGAGCGGCCGCAGCATCCGAAGCCGGTGCGCTGCGCGACATCATCATTGTATTGGGCGGAGGCGCTTCCGCCGATGCTGCTGTTGATATTGCTGTTGAGCCGGGAATAGATTCCGACGGTGGTTCAGCAACAGGCTGCACGATCGCTGCGGGAACAGACGCCGGCATGTGCGCAGACTGTGCGCCCGCGCTTGGCAGCAAGGGCACCAGCAGCAAGGCAACGATGTTGATGATCTTGATCAGCGGATTCACCGCCGGGCCGGCGGTATCCTTGTACGGATCGCCGACGGTGTCGCCTGTGACCGCAGCCTTGTGTGCGTCGGAACCTTTACCGCCGTGGTGGCCGTCTTCAATGTATTTCTTCGCATTGTCCCAGGCGCCGCCGCCGGTAGTCATCGAGATCGCCACAAACAGGCCGGTGACGATGGTTCCCATCAGCAGTCCACCCAGCGCCGCAGGGCCGAGGATCAGGCCGACCAGGATGGGCACAACCACGGGCAACAGCGAAGGGATGATCATTTCCTTGATCGCCGACGTGGTCAGCATGTCCACCGCCTTATCGTATTCCGGCTTGCCGGTGCCGTCCATGATGCCCTTGATTTCCTTGAACTGGCGCCGCACCTCCACCACTACGGCGCCGGCTGCGCGCCCTACCGCTTCCATCGCCATCGCGCCGAACAGGTAAGGGATCAGGCCGCCGATGAACAGGCCGACAATCACCCGGGGCTCGGACAGGTCGAAGCTGGAATGCTTGCCGACCGAATCCAGCGCATGCGTGTAGTCGGCAAACAGGACCAGCGCGGCCAAGCCGGCTGAGCCGATTGCATAGCCCTTGGTTACCGCCTTGGTCGTATTGCCCACGGCATCCAGCGGATCGGTAATGGCGCGCACCGACGAAGGCATCTCGGCCATTTCGGCGATCCCGCCGGCATTGTCCGTGATCGGCCCATACGCATCCAGCGCAACGATGATCCCGGCCATCGACAGCATCGAAGTCGCCGCAATCGCAATGCCGTATAGGCCCGCGCCGCACATTTCACCCAGCCAGTAGGCGGCCAGGATGGCGGCGCATACCGCCAGCACCGGATAAGCGGTGGATTTCATCGACACGCCGAGGCCGGCGATGATGTTCGTGCCGTGGCCGGTGGTGGATGCTTCCGCGATATGGCGCACGGGCTTGAAATCCGTACCCGTGTAATATTCAGTGATGTACACCATCAGGCCGGTCAGCACAATACCGACGACGGTCGCACCCATCATGGGCATGCGCATAGCTTCCGGCATCACCATCCAGGTCACGATTGCGAAGCCGATCAGCGACAGGCCTGCCGCCCACCATAAGCCGGTATACAGCGCCGACATGATTTTTTTGCCGGGCTTGGCCTTGACCATGGAGCAGCCGACGATAGAAGCCAGGATCGAGACTGCTCCCAGCAACAACGGGTAAACGATGGCCTGGGTCACTGCATTGGCGACGACCAGCGCGCCGAGCAGCATCGTGGCGATCAGCGTCACCACATAGGTTTCAAACAGATCGGCGGCCATGCCGGCGCAATCGCCGACGTTGTCGCCGACGTTATCGGCGATCACTGCCGGGTTGCGCGGGTCGTCTTCCGGGATGCCGGCTTCCACCTTGCCGACCAGATCTGCGCCGACGTCGGCGCCCTTGGTAAAGATGCCTCCGCCCAGCCGGGCAAAGATGGAAATCAGCGAAGCGCCGAAGGCCAGGCCTAACAGGGGCTTTATCAGGTCGTGCGCAGTCGCGTCGGAACCACCCTGCGGCGCCATCGCCATCAGCACCCAGTAAAACAGGGTGACGCCCAGCAGGCCGAGACCTACCACCAGCATGCCGGTGATTGCGCCACCCTTGAATGCCACGTCCAGCGCCTCATTCATGCCCTTGGTGGCCGCCTGCGCGGTCCTGACGTTGGCCCGCACCGACACGTTCATGCCGATGAAGCCGCAGGCACCGGATAACACAGCGCCTATCAGAAATCCCAGCGCGGTAATCAGGCCGAGCCCGGGGATCGCGGCAATCACGATAAACAACACCACGCCGACGATCGCTATCGTCCTGTACTGCCTTGCCAGATAGGCGGCAGCCCCCTGCTGTATCGCCGCAGCGATATCCTGCATGCGGGCATTTCCTGCGTCCTGCTTCAAAATCCAGCTGCGGGATATCAGGCCGTAAAGCACGGCGATGACTCCGCATGCGACGGCAAACCATAGACCAGCTACCATGTTGACTCCTCCACTTGTTATGGGCATCCCGGCGCCCGCGCTTGTGGCGTGGGACGCAAAAATGTTTTTATGACGACAAAGTAAAACAACGACGAAACTTCAACTCCTCTACGATCCACTATTTGACCGAACGCGGGATGATGAAAACTACGCACTGCAAAACTTGTACGCTGCCCTTTTTTATTTGGAGTGCCTGGGCTGGCTTGAAATACGATACAACCGGCTATCTGGAATTCCCATGAAAAAAGCGGGCATAAAGCCCGCTTTCTTTTTACTCTGCGAGTGCCGCGAAAGCACTGTCGCGGATTACCTCTACCGGACCGACGCCGGCGATCTTGCGGTATTTAGGCGCGCCTGGTGCGCCCGATTTGGCCCAGTCACCGTAGTAGCCGACCAGCACCTCGGTCTGCTCGTGATAGACGGACAGACGCTTCTTGACGGTATCTTCCTTGTCGTCGTCGCGCTGTATCAGTTCGTCGCCGGTAACGTCATCACGGCCTTCCACTTTAGGCGGATTGAATTTCACGTGGTACACCCGGCCTGACGCGGGATGCACGCGGCGGCCGCTCATGCGGTCGATGATGGCTTCGTCAGGAACGGCGATTTCCAGCACGTAATCGATCTTGACGCCGGCGTCCTTCATGGCATCTGCCTGGCGTGTGGTCCTGGGGAAACCGTCGAACAAATAGCCATTGGCGCAATCCGCATCCTGCAAACGGTCCTTGACCAGGCCAATGATGATGTCGTCGGATACCAGTCCACCGGCATCCATCACTTTTTTGGCTTCCACTCCAAGCGGTGTGCCTGCTTTGACGGCAGCACGCAGCATGTCGCCGGTGGAAATTTGCGGAATATTGAATTTTTCCTTGATGTAATTAGCTTGTGTGCCCTTGCCGGCCCCCGGCGCTCCCAACAAAATAAGACGCATTTTAGTTCCTAAGACGAGTTTGAATTCTTTCGTATTGCGTGCCCGCTACCGGACTCAATACTGGATGTTGTCGATATTTTAGTTTTACGATACTGGATTATGCTTCGCCGATTGCGTATTGAATGTTTTCGCACGGTGCGGCAACCATTGCTACGCATCAACTCTTACCGAAAAATATCGCTGGCGGCGAACCAAGCTGCGATATCTGACAGTAGTAATAACACAGTATCTTTTCACGAAACTTACCACAAAAAATTAGTTAATTGATGCTTTGCCATGAAATCAGCCTGCTAAAGCTTATTTTTCCAGCTAAATGATTTAAACCAGTGACGCCGGCGCAAAAAATTGCCTGACCCTGGCAAGGTCTTCCTCGGTATCCACACCCGGCGCAGGCATCGCCTCAGTAACGTGGACAGCGATAGGATGGCCATTCCACAGCACGCGCAATTGTTCCAGCGCCTCCTGCTGCTCCAGCGGAGATATCTGCAACAGCGGATAAGCTTTCAGGAAATCATTCCTGTAAGCATACAAGCCTATGTGCCTCAGCGGTGCATATCGTTCAGGCAATACGTTGCGCGTTGCAGCAAAACCGTCCCTGTGCCAGGGTATCGTCGCCCGCGAGAAATAGAGCGCGCGCCCTGCCTTGTCCAGCACGACCTTAACCACGTTGGGGTTGAACACCTCGTGCAGATCATGCAGGGGATGTGCTGCTGTCGCCATGGGCACAGCGGCACTGATCAATGCTGCGGTTGCAGCAATCAGCGCCGGCTCTATTAGTGGCTCGTCGCCCTGCACATTGACCACCACCGCATCATCTGCCAGGCCAAGCGCTGCAGACACTTCTGCAATGCGGTCGGTGCCGGAAGGATGGTCGGCGCGCGTCATGATTGCCTGTACGCCATGCTCGCGGCAGGCCGCCACTATGTCGGCATGATCGGTCGCCACCACGACCTGGCTCGCGCCGGACAGCAGTGCGCGCTCGGCGGTGCGCACCACCATGGGCTTGCCGCCCAGGTCGGCCAGCGGCTTGTTCGGCAAGCGGGTGGAAGCCAGCCGCGCCGGCACAATTGCAACAAAGGACTTCATGTCAGTTGCCGTCTGCAGCCGCATTCAATGCACGCGCCTGATCGGCCCACATGATGGGGATATCGTCGCGGATAGGATAAGCCAGCTTGTCTGCATTGCAGATCAGTTCCTGCGCCGCCTTGTCATACACCAGCGGGCCCTTGCACAAGGGGCAAACCAACACGTCAAGCAAGCGAGCGTCCATTTTGTTTCTCCGAAATTTTTTCCACAAGTTTTACCGCGAAATCCGCATCCAGCTGCGCGCTGACCGGCACTACCCACAGCCGCGCGTCCTGCCGCATCGATTCGATCTGCCTACATTTTACTGCATCCTTTTCCGTGATCAATATCATGTCTGCCTGCACCGCCTTAAAAGGATGGTCCGCGAAATCATGATGGTCCGGCAAGGACATCGTCTCTATCTGTAACCCTGCCGAGCGCAGCATGGAAAAAAAACGCTCGGGGTTGCCTATGCCGGCCGCCGCAAGGATCTTGCCCGCACGCGCCGCCAGTTGCGCCATCGTCAGGCTGGCCGTGGGATCTGCAAGATTGCTTGCTACATCGGCCACCAGCTGCATGCGCGCAGCGCCGCTATCCACGCCCGGGGCTTCGGCACCGGCCTTGGCGCCGGACATGTTCAGCACCGTAAAATCGCTGCGCCTGCCGGCCGGTTCGCGCAAAGGCCCGGCAGGCAACATCCAGCCGTTGCCCACGCCGCGCTGGTCGAACAGCATGATCTCCACATCCCTGGCCAACGCATAGTGCTGCAAACCATCATCGGAAACGATGACGTCGGTTTCCGGATAGCGATGCAACAAAGCCTGTGCGGCCTCCACCCGGTTGCGGCCTACCATCACCGGGCAGCCTGTCCGTTGCGCGATCAGCAGCGGCTCATCGCCGACGGCGGTAGCAGACGCATCCGCCCTTGCTTCCACAATCGTTGCGGCACTGGCGCCGTAGCCACGCGACACCACTGCAGGTTTCCAGCCGGCCGCTTGCAGCTGCTGCACCAGCCAGATGGTCAGCGGCGTCTTGCCGGTGCCGCCCACAAAGATGTTGCCGACCACGACCACCGGCACCGGCAGGCGGGTCTGGCGCTTGTAACCCATCAGGAACAGTCCGGCGCGAAAGCCCACCAGCAGCTGGAACAGCTTGGACAACGGCCATAGCAAACGCGCTGTCAAGCCGCGCCGCAGCCATGCCCGCAACAAACCGGTTTCTATGTGGGAAGCCAAGAACACTCCAAAATCGGGAAACAAGATGAACTGCAGCTCGCTGGAAACTGCGCCCCAAAACGGCGATGCCGGCGTTTTTAAGGCGCCGGCACCGTCATTGCGCAGCGCAGGCTATTTTTTATTGCTGGCCTGTGCTGCAAACGTCACTTTAGCCATGCCTGCAATACGTGCAGCTTCCAGCACGTCGATCACCGACTGGTGGCTGGTGGCGCGGTCTGCATTGATGATCACGACCGGATCCTGCCGCGCGCCGTCCTTGCCTGCATTCAGCGCTGCAGCTGCCTGCTTCAGGTCTTCCGCAAGCGTGGCGGTGTCCAGGAAAGATACCGGCTGGCTATTGATCTTGTAGCGGCCTTGTGCATCGATGCCGATGTCGATCTGGGCCGGGCGGTCCTGCGATTTTTCTGCATCCGCGGTCGGCAGGGTGATCTGCAATTCGGTGAAGCGGCTGTAGGTGGTCGTGACCATCAGAAAGATCAGGATCACCAGCAGCACGTCGATAAAGGGAATCAGGTTGATCTCGGGATCTTCCCTGCCCTGTCCTTTGCGGAAGTTCATCTTATTTTCTCGCGCTATGGACGATATCGACGAATTTCACTGCCTGCTGTTCCATATCCACGACCAGGCTGTCCACCAGCGCGCGGAAATGGCGATAGAAAATCAGCGAAGGCATCGCAATCAGCAAGCCGAAACCGGTGTTGTACAGCGCCACAGAAATACCGTGGGCCAGTTGCGCCGGGTTGGCGCCGGACGCATTTTGCGAACCGAAAATTTCTATCATGCCGACTACGGTGCCGAACAGGCCCATCAGCGGCGCCAGCGATGCAATCGTGCCCAGCGTGGTCAGGAAGCGTTCCAGCTCATGCGCGACGGCGCTGCCGGCTTCTTCTATCGATTCTTTCATCACTTCGCGTGGCGCTTCCACATTGCGCAGGCCGGCGGCCAGTACCTTGCCCAGCGGCGAGTTGGCAGCAAGGTGGTCGATCACTTCCTGCTTGATCTTGCCTGCCTGATATACGCGTATGACTTCCGCCAGCAAGGTCTTGGGCAGGATGCGCTGACGGCGCAGCGACAACGAACGCTCTATGATCAGCGCCAGTGCAATGATGGACGCAACCAGCAACAGATAAATCGGCCAGCCAGCCGCTTGAAGAATAGCGAACAAAAGAAGCTCCTTGAGGGTTCAGTCAATCCAACCCCGCAATGTAGCGTGTTGTCTGCCCTTGGGCAAGCCTTGCCCGGCAAAATGCGACAATGATAGGCAAGAAATATTTTTCTTGTGCCGCAGTTTTGCACATTTTCTGTGTGCAAGATTGTGGACATCTTTGTGCTATAGCTATAACTCCTTGATTTTAATCACAATTGCGTCACCGCTTAAAAAGCAGGCAACCGGGGTAAAAAACGGCAGCAAACTTTGCGGCACAGGCGGTCTGTCTGGAGTTTTTGCACATTTTCTGTGGACAAGTTTGTGTGCAAGCACTAAAAATGTATTTAAGTCCTTGATTTTATTAGCCATTCAAGTCCTGCCTTAAAATGCGGCAGCCGCAAGCCGACCAATATCCGGCCACGTCAATGAACCAATTGAAGCGCGACTTTTGCACATTTCTTGTGGATAAGATTGTGTGCAAGACCATAAAAAGCGCGCAAGTGGCTGATTTTATTCAGGATAAAACGGCTGCTGCATTATTAGGCAGAGCCGCTTTTCTGCTATAGGTTTAGTGATAAGCCAACAATTTGTGGCTGACATTTTCAGGCTGGAGTTTTGCACCCATTTTGTGGATAAGTTTGTCAGCAAGCACGCCGGAACACGATAAGTAATTGATTAAATTAAATAAACCATTTTTACACAAATAAACAGCACCCCACCGACCCGCTGAATTCTCGAAATATATTTCACCCGAGAAATTAAATCAGCGAACGCATATGCGGATTTGCCCACGGATTCTGTGGATAACTTTGTGAACAATATGAAGAAGTAACGCTAAAGTCCTTGATTTGTAAGGATTTTCCTACTTTGCCACTTTATTACGCAAAATTGGATTTTCTTTAAAAATCAAACACTTAGCGGATAATCATGAATATTTTTTGACATCACAGCCGCTTGATGACATCCTAAGGCCCGCACCACGCTTCTGTGGACAGCTTTTTCCCTGCCGACCCGCATGACTCCTGATCTCCGTCCCCCATCTCCAGCATCCGCGCCGCCCGTACTGACTGTTTCAGCGCTGAACCAGGCCGTTGCCCAGCTTCTGGAACGGAACATCCCGCTGACGTGGGTTTCCGGCGAAATATCCAATTTTACCCGCGCCGCATCGGGGCATTGGTATTTCACGCTGAAAGACCAGAATGCCCAGGTCAGGGCCGTCATGTTCCGCGGCCGCGCCCAGTATGCCGGCTTCATCCCGCGCGAAGGAGACAAGGTGGAGGTGCGCGCACTGGTCACGCTGTATGCGCCGCGCGGCGACTACCAGCTAAGCGTGGAAGCAATACGTCGCGCCGGCCTCGGCAACCTGTACGAAGCCTTCCTGCAGCTCAAGGCTCAACTGACTGCGGAAGGCCTGTTTGATCCGCAACGCAAACGCGCCATTCCAGGATTCGTGCGCAGCATAGGCATCGTCACCAGCCCGCAAGCAGCAGCCTTGCGCGACATACTGACGACGTTGCAGCGGCGTGCGCCTCATGTGAACATTGTGCTGTACCCGACCCCGGTGCAGGGAGAAGGTTCGGCGCAAAAAATTGCCCAGGCCATCGCTACCGCATCTCGCCGTGCCGAATGCGACGTGCTGCTGGTATGCCGTGGCGGCGGCAGCATAGAAGATCTATGGTCATTCAATGCAGAGATTGTCGCGCGTGCCATCGCAGCGGCCAGCATGCCCGTGATCTCCGGCGTAGGCCATGAAACCGATTTCACGATTGCCGATTTTGCCGCCGACGTGCGCGCAGCCACGCCGACCGCCGCCGCAGAACTGGCGGCAGCACACCGGGCCGACCTGCTGGCGGAACTGGGCCAGCAAGGCAGCGCATTGCAAAGGGCGATGCGCCGGCTGTTGGCCAGCCATGCGCAGACGGTCGACTGGTATTCGCGCCGCCTGCAAAGCCCGGCGGCGGCCATCACCCACAAGCGCCTGCAGTTGCAAAGCTGGTCGCAAAGGCTGGCCTATTCCGTCAGGTATCCGCTGCAGCACTCGCACTCCAGCCTGGCGCAGCTGTCTGCCAGACTGAAAAACCAGTTGCCGGACACCGCCGGCCATCAGGCCCAGCTGGCCGAATGGAAACGCAGGCTGGCCTCAGGTGCGGCCGGCCAGGCCAAAAACCGGCGCCAGGCACTGGCCGCACTGGAGGCGCAACTGGAACTGCTAAGTCCGCAGAGGACGCTGGAGCGCGGCTACAGCATCCTCAGTGACCACAAAGGCCGGCTGATACGCTCAACCAAGCAGTTGCAGCGGAACACCAGCATCAGCGTCCGCACCGCCGGCGACAGCGCCGAAGTAGGCATCAGCAGCGTTCAACCCAGCCTGGAGTGAGCATCCGCTCTCTCCTAACAGCTTGGCCTGGGTAGCCTGCATACGGCATCGCACTATCAGCGGACGGATATACTCCTTATCCGTATGCCAACACCTGCAAAGCTTTCGCGGCCGCCACAATACCAGGCGCGCTCTGCGGGAAAGCCGCCATTTGGTCTAAAATGAATGCAATTGCTGCAACCGATTCACTTAGCCATTACAATTGAGTTTTCACCGAACCACGAATAAAAGGATGCACTATGGAACATACCCTACCGGCACTGCCCTATGCACTGGACGCACTCGCTCCACATATTTCCAAGGAAACCCTGGAGTATCACTATGGCAAGCATCATCAAACCTATGTGACCAACCTGAATAACCTGATCAAGGGCACAGAATTCGAAAACTCCACACTGGAAGAGATCGTCAAAAAATCTTCCGGCGGCGTATTCAACAACTCCGCGCAGATCTGGAACCACACGTTCTACTGGAACAGCCTGAAACCAAACGGCGGCGGCACTCCAAGCGGCGCGCTGGCAGACGCCATCAACGCAAAATGGGGTTCCTTCGATGCATTCAAGGAAGCCTTCAACAAATCCGCGGTAGGCAATTTCGGCTCCAGCTGGACATGGCTGGTCAAAAAAGCCGACGGCACACTGGATATCGTCAATACATCCAACGCCGCCACTCCGCTGACCACTGCAGACAAGGCGCTGGTAACCTGCGATCTGTGGGAACACGCGTACTACATCGATTACCGCAACGCGCGTCCTAAATACCTGGAAGCGTTCTGGGCGCTGGTCAACTGGGATTTTGCCGCAAAGAATCTGGCGTAATATCGCGGATGCTTCTACCGGTTACCTACGGGGAACCGGGAAATTTAAAACGGCGTTGCCTGCTTTCAGGTAACGCCGTTTTTTAATGCGCGCCGCGGCCGCGTGTATTTTTGCAATGTTTGCCTGATTGCAGATATCATCCCTATAAATACAATCTTTGCCTATAAGGCAATTCATGCCGGCGCCATATCCATATATGAAAGTCTTTCCTACGGTTTTCCGCGTGCTGGGCTTGTTGGCCGGGCTGGCTGCGCCCGGCGTATTCGCTGCGGAACTGAGTATTGCGGTAAGCGCCACCGGCATGTCCACACCGTTTTACGTAGCGGAAAAAATGGGTATGTTTGCGCAGGAAGGATTGAAAGTCAGGCTGGAGGATTGCATCAACGGCGCGCGCTGTATCAAGCAGATGTTTGCCGGCAAGGTGCAGCTTGCCACCGTCTCCGACCTGCCCATCATGTTCAACGGCTTTGAGCGCAAGGACTTCGTCGTTCTCAGCACTTTCTGCAATGCCAACTTCGACACCAAGCTGATCGTCCGGAAGAACGACAACATCTCCGCAGCGAAAGACCTGGTCGGAAAAAGAGTGGCGATACCGATGGGCACGTCCAGCCAGTATGCATTCGACCTGATTGCACTATCCCAAGGGTTCGATCCGCGCGGCATGGGGCTGATCAACATGGCGCCGGAAGACATGCCGCAAGCAATGCTCAGCCACAAGATCGATGCGGCAGCCGTGTTTGAACCGGCGGCCTTCAAGGTCATGCAGGCGCTCGGCAGCGAAGCACAGACGCTGCCGACCGGATCAGTCCACACGCTGAGTTTCAACCTCGTCACGCTGAAACCTACTTTGAACAGCCGCAGGGACGACATGGTGAGGCTGGTGCGCGCGCTGAACAACGCCACGGTGTATATCCAGAACAACCCTGAACTGAGCAAATCCATACTGCTGGACCATCTGAAACTGGATCCCGCATTTATTACCTCGGCCTGGGCCGATTTCCGCTTCAATATGGTGCTTAGCCAATCCCTGTTGATATCCCTGGAATCGGAGGCCCGCTGGGCCATCCGTGAGAACCTGATCAGCAACCACCAGATCCCTAATTTCCTGGATCTGCTGGAACCATCGATCCTGAGAAAAGTCAGGCCCAGCGGTGTCACCCTTGTCAAGTAAGGTGGATATATGCGCATAATCAGCAAAGCAGATCCTGGCCCCGCAGCGCCCATGAAGCCGCCTCTGCAGCGGTTTCGCGCATTTGCAATATATGCCGGCTTCGCGGCCGCGCTGGGGTGCTGCAACTTCTCTTATGCCGCTGCCGACGTGCCGACGCCCGTCACGATCGCGACCGGATCATCGGTGCCGGCCACGGTGCTGTTCGTGGCCGACGAGATGGGCTATTTTGCGCAGGAAGGGCTGGCAGTCAAATTTGACCATTGCATAGGCGCGTCCCGCTGCATCGACAATGTATTTGAAGGGAAAGCGCAATTTGCCGCAGTAGGCGATCTGGCGATGATGTTCAACAGCATAGAGCACCAGGATTTTTCCATCCTTGCTACCTACGCGACCAGCACCTCCATGCTGAAGCTGATCACGCGCAAGAGCGCGCATATCACGAAAGCGCAGGACCTGGTAGGCAAGCGTGTAGGCATGCCGAGGAAATCCGCGCCGCACTATTTCCTGGATAACTTCCTGCTGTTCGAGGGGGTAGACCCCAAACATGTAGAACACGTATTTGTTGATCTGGACGGCATGTCGGCCGCGCTGGCTGGTGGCAAGGTCGATGCGTTGTCCACGTTTGAACCCATCGCCTCGAAGCAGCGCGCAGCACTGGGCAAGGACGCGTTTGACGTTACTGTGCCGTCATATAATCTGAGCACCCACCTGGTGGCCTTGCGCAAAACGGTAACGCAGTCGCATGCGGAAACGGTCAAACTGCTGAGGGCAATGGACAAGGCCGTGCAGTACATCGCGCACGAGCCATTGAAGGCTAAAGCCATCCTCGCCAGGCACAGCGGCCTGGATCCCGCCGCACTGGACTCTCTGTGGGCCGGCTCGCAGTTCAAGCTGGTGCTGGACCCTTCGCTGCTGGTTACGCTCAATAATGCCGCCAGATGGGCAAAGAACGAGGACCTGATCAACGAAGGACAATTTCCCGACTTCTCCGGCTTCATCAATGCGGAGCCATTGAATGCGGCCAGATCGAAAGGGGCGGCAAAGTAATGCAAATCCGGCGCCTGCTCCTACTGATCGTTGCGGCCAGCGTCTTCATCGGCGTGCTCTCCGGCATCACCGTATATATAGCCAGGGTGCAGGTAGACCTGATCAACCAGGAGCAGCAGCAGGCGCAGTTGACGGCCAGGCAGATGTCCAGCCTGCTGGTGCTGACGCAGGAATATATGCTGGACAATAACCAGCGCGCCGTCAAGCAATGGCTGCAGCGCCACATGGAACTTAGCGCGGCGCTGGGCAGCTATCACCCATGGACGCAGGTAGGAAAAACAGAACTGGAAGACATGCTGAGCCGCAATGCGCGCCTGCAAAACCTGTTCACGCTGATCACCAGCCAGCCGGCGGATATCAGTCCCAATCTGGCGCGCCGCCGTTCGGCCATCCTGGTCGGCCAGCTGATTTCGGAAGTGCAGGCGATGGGCGAAAGTACCTACCGCTGGGCCGTGGCGGCAGACATAGAACGCAGCACACGCGAGCACTTTCTGTTCTGGGCCCGCATCATCCTGCTGGCGATTGTCGCGCTTGCGCTGCTGGCGGTAGCCTGGATTTCCTTTGCCCGACTGATACGCCCGCTGACCAAGCTGGTCGACGCCACGCGCGCGGTCCGCGACGGCAATTTCAGCTATCGGCTGGAAGCAGAAGGCGTGGATGAGTTCGGCACCGTATCACGCGCCTTCAACGCGATGACCACCGCGCTCGACACCAAATCAGTCGAACTAAGCCAGGCATATGACAAGCTGATGCAGGAAGCGCTGCAAAGCCGCCGTATGCAGCAGGACTTTGAATCGCTGTTTGAACTGTCGCCGGGCGCCATCATTGTCACCGACGAATACGGTAATATCGTCAAGGCCAACAGCAAGGCTCACGAGCTGTTCCACTATCCCGCGCATGCACTGGACGGGCTGGAACTGCAAACGCTGGTGCCCGACCTGGAGGGACAGCACCTGTCCTATTCCAGCGGTACGCGTTCTTACCACACGCTGGATGCGGCCTATCCTCTGCATGACGTACCACAGATGTTCGCCGGCCTGCGCCACGACGGCGCCAAGTTTCTGGCGCAGCTGACCTTTAGCCCGCTCATACTGAACAAATCGCCCTGCACGATTGTCATCGTGCAGGATGTGACGGAACAGCAGCAGTTGCAGCAGTCGCTGAGGGAAGCCAAGGATCTGGCCGAAGCAGCCAGCCGCGCCAAGAGTGAATTTGTCGCCAACATGAGCCATGAAATCCGCACGCCGATGAATGCGGTGCTGGGCATGACTTACCTGCTGGGTAACTCCAGCTTGTCCGCCGAACAGAAAAAATACCTGGAGATGATACGGGCCTCGGGACAGTCCTTGCTGGCCATCCTGAACGACATCCTGGATTTCTCCAAGATCGAGGCAGGCAGGATGGAATTGTCCGTCTCGCCTTTCCAACTGGACGACGTGCTGAAAACCCTGGCCAGCATCATGATGGCCAATGCCAGCGCCAAGGACTTGGAGCTGGCCATAGGAGTCGCGCCGGACATGCCGAAAATGCTGGTCGGCGACGCGTTGCGGCTGCAGCAGGTGCTGATCAACCTGACCGGCAATTCCATTAAATTCACCGAGCGCGGCGAGGTCAGCATCTATGTGGAAAAGATTGCATTGCCGGGCCAGGAGACTAGCCTGTGCTTCCATGTACGCGATACCGGCATAGGCATGGACCTGCAACAGCAGACGCGGCTGTTCTCCGCGTTTTCGCAAGTGGATGAGTCCACTACCCGCCGTTTCGGCGGCACCGGGCTGGGCCTGGCGATTTCCAAGCGGCTGGTGGAATTGATGGGCGGCGGCATCAGCGTCAGCAGCCAGTTGGGAGCGGGTACGGAATTTACGGTTACTCTGCCGTTGAAGCTGGCAGCAGACCCGGCCGCCAGGGAAATGCGGCAAGGCTCGGATCTCGGCGAACTGAACATACTCATCGTTGATGACAATGCCACCAGCCGCGACTATCTGAGCAAAATGATACAGTCCTGGCACTGGAAAGCCGACAGCGCAGGTTCCGCCGCGGCGGCGCTCGGCCATATCAGCGCGCTGCATGAGGCCGGAAACGTGTACGACGCGCTACTGGTGGACTGGCAGATGCCCGGTATCGACCGGCGCGGCATCTTGCAGGTCTTGCGTGACGCATTCCCGCAACAGGCAGCACCCGTGGTCCTGCTGACCAACGCCTATGGCCATGCATCGCTGCTGAAGGACAATACCATGTCGTCCGCTGCCGACGCCATCCTGGTGAAGCCGATCACCGGTTCCAGCCTGTTCGATTCGCTGCATGAAATCCTGATGAAACGCAAAGGCGCCGGCAACACGGCGCTCCTGTCGCGCAGCGGCACAATGGAGGACCGCATACGCGGTGCGCGCCTGCTGCTGGTGGAAGACAATCCATTCAACCAGTTCGTGGCAAAAGGCATGCTGGAGCAGCATGGGGCAACGGTTGCCGTCGTAGAGGACGGACAAAAGGCGGTAGACCATCTGCGCCTACACGCGGGCGATTACGACCTGGTGCTGATGGATGTGCAGATGCCGGTAATGGACGGCTATACCGCAACAACCCTCATCCGCAAGGAACTGGCGCTGGACATTCCCATCGTCGCGATGACCGCCGGCGTGATGGAAACGGAGAGGGAGCGCTGCATTGCCAGCGGCATGAACGGTTTTATTGCCAAGCCCATCGATGTGGAAAATATGCTGGCGACGATAGGCCAGCAACTGGATTTGAAAAAGTCGCCGCCCGGAAGGCTGACCGGAGGCATTACCGGCCAGCCTATACACAAGGACAAAGCCGAACCCAGCTTCGATCCGCGCTGGTTCCATGCATTGACCAAGGGCAGCCCCGCGCACAGGAATACCTTGCTGGGCTTCCTGAAAAAACTGGTAGACCGCGGCACGGCGCCAGTGGATGAAGCAAGGTCCGCATGGGACGAAGGCCGGCGTGACGAGGCGGCCCACCTGTTCCACAAAATGCGCGGCACCATCGGTACTTTGGGCGCAAAACGCTTTGCCGGTCTGACACTGGAAATAGAAAATGCAATCAAGGCCAATGACAGCGCCCTGGTGGAAGCCATGTTTACCGTGGTCGAGCAAGAACTGCTTATCATGACAGGGGAAGCCAGGAAATGGATAGCAGAGCTGCCGGCGGAAACGGAACTTGCATCCAAATAACAAGGTATTCCGCAGGGAAGGAACAGCGGCCTGCCGCATTCGTACTCCCGATTTACACCCCCGATTCACACTTCCATTCATACATCCATCCATACTCCTGCAATGCGATGAGATGAATTAATTTCAGGCAGCGCAGACAACATCCGCCAAGACTGCGCTGCGGTTTACCGTCATACTGCATGTCATCGATGAATGGCCTAAAGTATGAATACCCCGCACGCCCCCAAATACCTGCACCTTGCCCCCTACGTTTTTATCCTGATCTGGGCCTCCGGCTATGTCGTTGCCAAGTACGGCCTGCCGTATGCACAGCCGCTGACCTTCCTGAGCCTGCGCTATGCCGGCGTGCTGCTGTTCATGGGCATCCTGGCAGTGACCATGCGAGCACCCTGGCCCGCGCGCAGCGCGTGGCCGCATATCGCCATTGCCGGCATACTGATGCAGGCCTGTTATCTCGGCGGCGTATGGAGTGCCGTCAAGCTGGGCATGCCGGCCGGCGTCGCTGCGCTGATCGTCAATACCCAGCCTGTATTAACAGCCTGTCTGGGTCCGCTAATAGGGGAAAAAACTGAAAAGCGCCAATGGTTTGGCCTGGCGCTGGGCATGCTGGGCGTAGGCCTGGTCGTCGCGAACAAGATCTCCGTCATCGGCATGAGTACCGCCAGCATCCTGCTGGCCGTGTTTGCGCTGCTGACCATGACGGTGGGCACCATGTACCAGAAAAAGAAATGCCCGTCCTTCGACGTGCGCACCGGCCAGTTCATTCAGTTTGCGGCGTCACTGATACTCACCTTCCCGCTGGCTTTATATTTCGAATCGCAGACCGTACTGTGGACGCCGCAGTTCTTCGGCGCGCTTGCGTGGTCGGTCTTTGTGCTGTCGGGCGTCGGTATTTCCGTGCTGTTTGTGATGATACGGCATGGCGAAGCAACCAAGGTCACCAGCTATATGTACCTGGTGCCACCGGTAACCGCCGGCATGGCGTGGCTGATGTTCAACGAACGTTTTACCATCACCGCCATGATAGGCATGCTCATTGCCGTTGCCGGCGTAGCGCTGGTCGTAAAGAAACCTGCGGTAAAAAGCTGAAGCAAGGCCGTCAAGAGACGTATTCGGAAAGATTTGAATCCGACGCCATCACTCCTTCGTAGAAGTTAGTGCGATCTCGCACTTAATCTGGAAGGAAATGATCATGCGCAAATTTAACTATGCCCTGTTGTTCGCTGCTGCAATGGCAAGCTCCGCACTGGCAGGCGCCGCCGACGTGATGGTCGGGGGCCAAAGTATGCTGCCTGGCAAGGATATCGTAGACAATGCAGTCAACTCGGCAGACCACACCACGCTGGTTGCCGCCGTCAAGGCCGCCGGCCTGGTGGATACGCTAAAAGGCAAAGGCCCATTTACTGTATTTGCCCCCACCAATGCCGCATTCGGCAAGCTACCTGCCGGCACAGTGGAAACCCTGGTGAAACCGGAAAACAAGGCAACGCTGACCAAGATCCTGACCTATCACGTCGTGCCGGGAAAATATGATTTCATGACCATATCCGGTGAGATCAAGAAGCATGGCGGCACCGCCGAACTGGCGACTGTGAGCGGTGGCAAATTGTGGTTCATGATGAATGGGCCGCACAATATCAGCATCAAGGATGAAAGCGGCAATGTCGCCAGTATCAGCACTTATGACGTGATTCAATCCAACGGCGTAATCAATGTCATCGATACGGTGCTGATGCCGAAATAGGCAAACCCGGCTACCGCGAAAAAAATGCGCTGCCGGCGGATTGCAAGCAGCGCATTGTACCTATTTGCCCAGCTGGCGCTTGCCGGATATCAGACGCTCAATTCCTCACTCTTCAGATCGTGATACGCCAGCCGCGCCGATAAAACAGTTTCATCAGCATCCACCAAAGCGTGGTGAATACCATCGCGAATGCAGCGGAAGAAAAGTACGGCCCGGCCAACGGCGTCAGCGGAACATCAAACAAAACCCTATACAGCGCAGCCATTGCGCCGCTTCCCGCGAGTATGCAGCTTGTTATCCAGGAACCTGCATACGCGGCTATCGCATTCACGCCAAAGCTGCGGCCAAGCGCGGGCCAGCCGCGCAGGTCAACCAGGTAGTGGGCCAACGCGATCGCCAGCAATGCAAAGCCGCCGGTCCACAGCACAAACGAAGACGTCCATAGTTGTTTGTTCAACGGCAGTATTAAAGCCCACAAGGCGCCGGCAGCGCATGCGCTTATGCCTGCCCATGCCAACCGGCCGGTTTGCCCTCTACGCAGCCATGCACCTGCGCGCAGGCCAAGTATGACGGTGGCCAGGGATGGCAATGTACTCAGCCAGCCTTCTGGATCATGCGTCTTGCCGCTTGCGGCATCATACAGATAGGCGTATCTGCCCAACAGCGCAGAGTCGATTTTGTCGGCCAGATTCGTATCCGGCTGCAGGTTGCCGCCGGTGATCAGCAAAACCCAATATCCAAGCAGGATGATGATGAAAAACGTCCATTGGACTATCCCACTCCGGACATAGACAAGCAGCAAGCCGGCGAATCCAAAGCAGATGCCGATCCTTTGCAGCACACCCAGCAGGCGAAATTCACGCCCCTCCAGCAAGGCCCAGGCAATGACGTGCAGTGCAATCCCCAGCAGCACAATACGTCCGGCGCGCAGCAGCACCGTGCGCGCCAGCTGGGCGGGCTCTGCTCCCGACTCCAGCTTCGGTCCCAGCGCCAGGCTCAGGGAAACGCCAACGATCAGCAGGAAAAACGGGAAGATGAAGTCGGCCGGCGTGCAGCCGTTCCATTCAGCATGTTCCATCCATGGATACACATGGTTCCAGTCGCCGGCGCTGTTGACCATCAGCATTGCGGCAACAGTCAGGCCGCGCAATGCATCGATGGAGGACAGGCGCGTTATAGCATTTACAGTACGCGCAGGGTTCATACTCTTCTTGTCATAACTGCAGATGCAGGCCCGGCCTGCCGAGCATCGCGACTATTCAGAAATGCCGCGCACGCCCGCCAATTCATTGACGAAAATCATCACCAGGATGGTCACGCCGCAGAATACATTTATCGACTGTATCCTGCCCGTATCCCGCCAGTGCATGGCATTGGAATGACAGCGGCCTAGTTCTTGAATTCGCGGATCTGGCCCTCTTCGTCACCCTGAAATTCCACTGCGGGTTCAGGCTCCGGCTCCCCTTCTTTCCTGAAAGGCAGGAAGCGCAAAACCAGCAGCACGGGCAACGCAGAAACCAGTACCCAGATGAAAAAATTCCGGTAGCCCAATGCCACTTGGATATCGCCGCTGATCATCTTGAACAGCACAAAACCCAGCTGCATGACGCCGGTACCCAATGCATAGTGCGCAGTCTGGTATTTACCAACCGCGACCACCTGCATGATGAACAGGATTACACCGACAAAGCCGAAGCCGTAGCCGAACATTTCCACGCTGAGCGCAGCGGTAATCGCACCCAGGCTGCTGGGCAAGGTGGAACTGAGAATGATGAAGACGATATTGGGAAAGTTCATCGCCAGTATCAGATAAGGCAGCGCTTTCTTCAACCCTAGCCAGGATGTGAAATAACCGCCGAGCACACTGCCCGTGAGGAAAGCGACCGTGCCAGCGGTGCCATAGACGACACTGACTTCATCGGTCGTCAAACCCAGGCCGCCTACGCTCCGGGGGTCGCGCAGGAATAGCGGTCCTATCGTTTGTATCTGCCCTTCCGCCGCGCGGAACAGGATGATAAACAGGATGCACAGCAGGATGCCCGGCTTCCTGAAAAAATCGGCAATGACATCGCGCAGCGTCGTAAAGATGCTGCCCAGGCTCTCGCCGGTAACAACATTCCGGGTACCGGGCAAGGCCCAGATATGGTATATGCCCAGCGCGACCAGCATCGCCCCCAGGATGCCGAACACCACCATCCATGCATTGGTCACACCGATATGCGTTTCCAGCCGGCCGGCAAGAAACAGCAGTCCGCCAAAGGAAATGAATTTGGCCGCATTGTAGAAAGCGCCCTGCCAGCCCGCATAGGCCGCCTGCTGCTTGTTGCTGAGGCTGGCGATATACAGGCCATCCGCTGCGATATCGTGCGTTGCCGAGGCAATGGCAACCATCGCCAGCAAGGCGATGCTGACGGCAAAATAGGAAGGCAACTGCAGCGACAGCGCAACCAGCCCAAGGCAGACGCCTCCCGCCACCTGGAATATCACTACGACGATTTTTTTGCTGCGCGCAGTTTCCAAAAAAGGACTCCACAAGGGCTTGAATACCCAGGCAAACCCCAGCAGGCCGGTCCAGCGCGCGATCTGGTCATTCGGCACGCCCAGGCTCTTGTACATCAGGCTGGCAATCAACGCCACCGCATAAAAGGGCAAGCCTTCGGCCAGATACAGGGTCGGAACCCAGCTCATGGGATGGCGGGCAGCATTTTCTTTATTGGTCATGGAAGGTGTCCCCTGTATTTTTGTATTTATGAAAACTGCGTAGAGAGGCGCGGACAGGCTTTGCCGTCTGCATCGAAAAGGTGGCAGCGCTGCGACGGCAGATACAAGCTGACAGCATCGCCGGACTTCAGCGCTGCCGTTCCGGTACCCAGCTTGACGGCAACCATGCCCTGTTCACCGGCGGCCCGTGCATACACGATCAGCGAGTCGCCCAGGTGCTCGACCAGCTCGACGCCTGCGGCAACATGCACTGCATCGGCATCAGCGTTACTGCGGTCCGGTGCCGTTGCCAGCGCTATATGCTCGGCGCGTATACCCAGGGTGACCTGGGCGCCAATAGTCAGCTGGCGTGGCCCTACCTGCAGCGTCAGCAGCATGCCGCCTGCCACGCGTACTGTAACGCCAGTGCCTGAGGCACCCGCATCGATGCCGGTCACTTCCGCCTTGAGGAAATTCATCCTGGGTGCGCCGAGAAAGCCCGCCACGAACAGGTTGCCAGGCTGGTCGTATAACTCCAGCGGCGTACCGACCTGCTCTATGCGGCCGGCGTTAAAGACCACGATGCGTTCGCCCAGCGTCATGGCCTCCACCTGGTCGTGCGTCACATAGATTATCGTTGTCTTCAGTTCCTTGTGCAGGCGGCTCAGTTCTATGCGCATCTGCACACGCAGGCTTGCATCCAGGTTGGACAGCGGCTCGTCAAACAGGAATACCGCCGGCTTGCGCACAATGGCGCGGCCTATCGCCACCCGCTGGCGCTGGCCGCCCGACAAATCCTTGGGCTTGCGCAGTAATAAGTGGTCGATCTGCAGAATGGCCGCGGCCTGCTGCACTGCGTCGTCCACCTGCTGCCGTTTCAGTCCGGCCAGCTTCAGGCTGAAAGCCATGTTTTCATATACCGACATGTGCGGATATAACGCATAGGACTGGAATACCATCGCCAGGCCGCGTTTGGCGGGAGCGATATCGTTGGCCAGCGTGTCACCTATATGCAGCTCGCCGCCGGTGATGTCCTCCAGGCCGGCAATCATGCGCAGCAAGGTCGATTTTCCACAGCCCGAAGGGCCGACGAACACGACGAACTCGCCATCCGCGATATCAAGATCAATACCGTGGATGATGCGCGCGCCGCCATCATATTCCTTGACGATATTGCTGAGCTTTACCCGTGACATGGCATTCCGCAGTTTTTCATTTTTTCCCTTTTCGCCTTCAGCTTGCCGTCATATCCTGAAAACTCTGCACGGGCAATACCCCTTGCGCTTGCAACTTGCCGGAAAACCATGCAGCAGCCGCTTCCAGCGCCGGGCCGGAGAAACCGTAGGTGATCAGCGCCGGTGCCTGTATGTCGAGGGACTGGAACGGGTTCCACAAGACCAGGTGCAGATCCGGCTTCCAGCTGGCGCGCACCCGCTCGCTGTAGCGCAGGCGTATTGTCGAAGCCAGGATGACGTAGCGCCCGTCATCGAGCAAGGTTTTCCAGTCGAAATCATCCATTTTTTCAAATGTAACCGTATCGACGTCATACACACGGGCCAGCATCGCAGCCACTTTAGCGGCCGGTATGCCGGCTTCGGAAACACCGTCGCTGACGACGTTGGCGCTGGTCACCAGACGCACCTTGCTGCCGGGCGCAGGTGCAACCGCACCCTTATAAGAAGTCAGGCCGCGGCTCCATGCGCGCACCATCAATGCCTGGTCCGCCGCCTCGGTCTGATAAGGAAGCGGGGTGCACGGATATTTGCGCGCCAACGCCGCCACGCGGGCCAGCCTCTGTTCCAGGCCGGCCTGGTCTATCGTGCCGGCTTCTATTGCTGCCGTTAGGGCGTCCAGCGTTTCTTTCTGCGTTTCCCGCGTGCCCAGGGCCATGACCATATCGGCGCCGGCTGCCAGCGCGATCACCGCCGCATTGCCTACGCCGTAGTGGCCGGCAATCGCATGCATGTCCATGCCATCGGTGATGACGACGCCCTGGTAATTCCACTCGTCGCGCAAGATGCCGGTCAGGATTTTTTTGGACATCGTTGCCGGGTAGTCGGGGTCCAGCGCCGGATAGATGATGTGCGCACTCATCACCGCGGGCGCGTTGCCGGCTGCCTGGCGGAAAGGCGACAATTCCAGTGCATCCAGTTCCGCGCGCGATTTGTCCACCGTCGGCAGGTCGCGGTGCGAATCGACATTGGTATCGCCATGTCCAGGGAAATGCTTGACGCAGCAGGCGACTCCCTCCGACAGGCTACCCTCCATCCAGGCCAGCGCCAGCGCAGTAGCCTTGTCCGGATCGGCGCCGAAGGAGCGCTCGGAAATGACGGGGTTATCGACATTGTTGTTCAGGTCCAGCACCGGCGCAAAATTCCAGTTGAAGCCCAGCGACCTGACCGCGCGCGCCACGGCGGCGCCCACTTCGCGGCACAGCGCAGCATCGTTGCTGGCGCCCAGCGACATGGCAGCCGGCGGCTGCGGCACCCAGGTGGCACGTACAACCGCGCCGCCTTCCTGGTCTATGCCTATCAGCGCGTCCGGCCCCATCACGGCGCGCAGGTCGGCCGTAAACTTGGACAGCTGCTGCGCATCCACCATATTCTGGCGGAACAGGCATACGGCGCGGATATGGTTGTCCCGCAGGAAGGCCGCGGTATCAGCGTCCAGCGACGTGCCCGGCATGCGTATCATGATGGACTGCCCCGCCACCTTGCGGGCGTTCAGCCTGGTGCTTGTACTATTTTCGGTCTGACTCATTTCACTGCTCCCTCCATGCCGCGCATAAAAAAGCGCTGGGTAAATAAAAAGGCGGCCAATATAGGCGCCACCGTCAATATGGTACCGGCCGCGATGACGCGGGTGCTGCTGCCGTAAGTACCGCGCAGGTACAGCACACCTGCCGACAGCGGAAAATCCTCGGGTTTGCTGATGACGATGGAAGGCCAGATATATTCATTCCAGGCTTCCACTGCAGACAGGATGCCGACGGTAGCCAGCCATGGCGTAATTAGCGGCAGCACAATTTTCCAGAAGATGACCCATTCCGCAGCGCCGTCTACCCTGGCCGCGTCGATCAGGTCTTGCGGAACCTCGTCGAAAGCCTGCTTCAGCAGCAGGATGGACACTGCGGTCACCACATTGGGCAGGATCACGCCGGTGTAGGTATTGACCAGGCCGATCTTGGTCATCGTGATGAAGTTGACCAGAAAGTTCACCTCGGATGGCAGGATCATCGTCGCCAGGATCAGGCCAAACACCAGCTTGCTGCCGGTGAAGCGCATGCGCGACAACGGGTAGGCAGCCAGCGAACAGAACAGCAGTTTCCATAGCACCGTGGAGGCGGTGATCAGCAGCGAGTTCTTGTAAAACGCCAGGATGGGGATGACGCGGAAAACCTCGACAAAATTATCCAGCGATATTGCCCTGGGCCAGAAGCTGGGCGGAAACTCGAAGATGTTACCCTCGGTGGAAACAGCGACTACCAGCGTCCACCAGAATGGGAACACGCACAGCAATGCCAGTGCCAGCAATACCAGGTATTGCCCGACGATGCCGGCCAGGCGGCGGGAAGCGGGGAAGGAAGCCGTTTTCATCGGTGCTTAGGCCGGATATAGCGCAGGCACAGCAAGGCAATGCCTATGCAGAATACCGATACGACAAAACTGGCGGCGAGGCCGCGCGGCAGTTTCAGGTGTTTCAGCCCCTGGTCGTACGCGTAGTACAGCGCGGTGAACGTAGAATTCATCGGCCCACCCTGCGTCAAGACATCCACTTCCTGGTAGGCCTTCAGCGCCGCCAGCACCGACATGATGGTGCATACCATGATGGTGGGATACAGCATGGGTACGGTGATCTTCCAGAAGCGCTGCCACAGGTTGGCGCCATCCAGTATCGCCGCCTCCTGCATCTCGGTCGGGATGGATTGCAGCGCCGCCAGGTACATCACCATATACCAGCCCAGGCCGCGCCACAGCGACACGAACATGATGGCAAACAGTGCGATGGAATCGTCGGATAGCCAGCCTACCGGGTCGCTGACCGCATGCAGCTTCAGCAGCACGTAATTCACCGGGCCCTGTTCATGAAACATGAAGCCCCACATGATGCCGACTACGGCGACGGTGGTGACCACTGGTACATAATAGGCGGCGCGGAACAGGCGTATTCCCGGCATCCGGTTATTCACCAGTACCGCCAGCATCATTGCGCCCAGCTGCGTAAACGGCACGATCAGCAGGAACAGCAGGGAATTCTTCAGCCCTGTCAGGAACATGTCGTTGCCGAAAATGTAGCTGAAATTATCCAGGCCTACCCAGTGCGTGGGCCGCACCAGGCTGAAATCGGTGAAGGCCAGCCAGGAACCGAAGATCACAGGCCAGAATGAAAATGCCGCCAGCAGCACCAGCGCCGGTGCCAGGAAGACATAGGCCAGCAGGCCATGTTTGCGCCAGAATCTCATCGCTGCTTTGCCAGTTTTTTGTTCCAGATGAGCACCGCTTCATCCAGAGCCTGCCTGATGTCTTTCTTGCCTGTCATGCCCGCTTCCACCGCCTTGACGAGGAAGCGCCGCAATTCGTCGTAATCGTCGATGCCGGCGACATACAGGCTGCGCGAATTTTCCATCGATCCTGCCGCTACCGCCAATGCCTTTTCGGTGGCGCCGGCATCCGCGGCAATCTGCAGGAAGTGCGGATCGGCCAGCGCGCGGACCGTGGTCGGCATGACGTTGGCGATTTTGGCGAACTCCAGCTGGTTCTCGTCATTGGTCAGGAATTGCGCGAACCTTGCGATAGCCGGCAGCGCTTGCGGGCGCACTCCCTTGGGTACCGCAAAGTTGAACATCCAGCCGCCGTCACCTATGCCGGTCGGCCCCACGGGCGCAGGGAATACGCCGGTGGCCGCGTATATTTCTTTTGAATCCGCCTGTATCCGCTTCAGCGCCGTCGGCGCGCTGACCATCATGCCCAGGCGCCCGCCCAGGTAGGCGTCCACCACAGCGGGGAAATTGTCTTCGGCGAACAGCTTGTCCTTCAAAAAACCGTTGGCCTTGTAGGTGTCAGCCAGCTTCTGTATCAGCGCCACATGATCAGGCGAGTTGAACACGGCCTTACCGTCCCTGATCAGCGGCAGGCCCTGTTGCAGCAGGAAGCCGTCTATCTTGCCCAGCGCGGGCGCGTAGCCGGCCTTGCCTGTCCTGGCGGCAATCTGCCTTGCATAGGCGAGTATTTCATCCATATTACGCGGCGCGCGCTGCAGCCCGGCGGCGGCCAATATCTTGCTGTTGTAGGCAATGACGTTGACGTTGCTGTAGTGCGGAAAGCCGTACAGGTGGCCGCGAAAACTCATGTCAGCCAGCGCACCTTTCGTGTAGACGCTGCGGTCGCCGATCAGTGCATCCACCGGCTCTATCAAGCCATCGCGCGCAAATTCTTCCGCCCACGGCACACTCAGGTTGACCAGTGATGGCGGCGTGCCGGCCGCGATGGCGGTAATCAGTTTCAGTTGCAGGATATCCCAGGGGAAATCCACCCACTCCAGTTTGATGCCGGGATTTTGGGTTTCATATTTCCTGACCAGGTTCTGGAAATAGGGAATGAACTTGGGCTTCAGGCTCATCGTCCAGAATTCGATTTTTTCGGGCGCTGGCTGCGCTGCGCTGGGTTTTATACTTTGGCTCATAGCTGGACTCACACCTGGCCTCATACCGGCATCCACACCGGCACTGGCCGGCAGCAGGCCGGATACAGCGGAAGCTGTACCCATGCATGCTGCGATGATCAGTTTTTTCAGTGAGGAACGCTGCATTTTTCCATGCCGGTAAAATCAAACTGTGCGTATGAGTCCATGCCCCGCTGCCAACACAAGTGCCGGGGATGCAATATGGTGTGTAAGCGGTGTGCAAGCCCCGCCGAACTTTGACCTTGTGCCCTCGCAGCCCAGCCGGAAGCGTTCTAGCTGGTCTTGGTGACCTTGCTCAGGTGACGCGGCTTGTCCGGATCGAGCCCGCGCGCAATGGACAGGTTCGCGGCCATGATGTAGAAGGCCTGTATTGCTACAATAGGATCGAGGTCCGGCGTGGCTGCTGTCGGCAAGGTCAAATTACGTTCTTTCACATCGACCGGAGCGGCCAGCAGCACATCGGCGCCGCGTCCGCGCATTTCCTCCGCCAGCTTGATCAGACCGGCCTGTGCCGGTCCGCGGGTGGCGAAGATCAGCAACGGATAACCTTCATCGATCAGCGCCATGGGGCCGTGCTTGATTTCGGCACCGCTGAATGCTTCGGCCTGTATGACCGAAGTTTCCTTGAATTTCAATGCTGATTCCAGCGCGACCGGGAAGCTGATGCCGCGGCCCACAACCATGATGCGGGAAGCCGGAGTCAGTACATCCAGTGCATTCGACCAGTCGCTGCGGGTGGCAGATTCCAGCGCCTCCGGCAGCATTTCTATTGCACTGAGGAAGTCGGCATCGTTTTGCCAGTTGCCGGCCAGCCGCGCACCAGCCACCAGCGATGTGATGAAGCTCTTGGTCGCCGCCACGCTCAGCTCCGGGCCGGCGTGCAGCGGCAGCGTCCATTCGGCGCTTTGCGCCAGCGGCGAGCCGGCGTCATTGACCAGCGCCACGGTGGTAGCACCGCCCTGGCGGAAATAGCGTATCGGCTCTATCACATCCGGGCTTTGGCCGGACTGGGAAATCGCAATCGCCAGCGCATTCTGCGCATGCAGCGGGGACTTGTTCAGTGTGACCAGCGACATCGGCAACGAGGCGACGATGCGCCCCAGCCTGGCCATGATCAGGTAGGCGGCATAATTGGCCGCATGATCGGAACTGCCGCGCGCGACCGTCAGCACCGAGGCCGGCGGATTGTCCCTGAGGGTACGACCTAGCTCGGCATAGCGCTCGCGTTCCTGGGTTAATTGCTGTGCTACAAACTCGGCGGAAGAGCAAGCTTCTTTAAGCATCTGCGAGGTCAATCTTTTCTCCTTCTACATACACGGCGGTCAGGTTAAGTTCACGGTCCAGCACGACGATATCGGCGTAGCTGTTGATTTGCAGGCGGCCGCGCTCAGGCAGGCCCAGATAATCGGCGGCGTAGGTGGACACGCGTCTGGATGCATCCGCCAGGTCCAGGCCTATGCTGACCAGGTTGCGCAGCGCCTGGTCCATCGTCAGCGTGCTGCCTGCCAGCGTGCCGTCTTCCAGGCGCACACCGCCCAGGCATTTGTGCACGACCTGGCGGCCCAGCATGTACTGGCCGTCCGGCATGCCGGAGGCCGCGGTGGAATCGGTCACGCAATACAGGTGCGGAATGGCGCGCATTGCCGCCTTGATCGCACCGGGGTGCACGTGCAGCAGGTCGGGGATGATCTCGGAAAATTTGGCATGGGCCAGCGCCGCGCCCACCATGCCCGGTGCCCGGTGATCCAGCCGCGACATCGCGTTGTACAGGTGTGTGAAGCCGGTGGCGCCGTTGGCCAGCGCAGCGACGCCCTCTTCATAGGTGCCCAGCGTATGACCTATCTGGACCTGCATGCCCATGGCAGTCAATTGCTTGACCAGCTCCAGGTGGCCTTCCATTTCCGGCGCAACGGTAATCAGCCGTATCGGCGCAATCGCATGCAGGTGCTTGACCTCTTCCAGCGTCGCCAGTGTCGCAAAATCAGGCTGTGCGCCCAGCTTGCCGGGGTTGATGTAAGGCCCTTCCAGATGCACGCCCAGTACGCGGGCAGCGCCGCTGCTGCGCAGCTTGCAGGAGGTGCTGATCGCCTGCAAGGCTTGCTCCAGGTCCGACATGGGGGCCGTCATCGTGGTCGCCAGCATGCTGGTGGTGCCATGTTTTGCATGCATGCGCGCGATGACCTGCACCGCGTCGCCTGCTTCCATCGTATCCTTGCCGCCGGCGCCATGCACATGCAGGTCGACAAAACCGGGCAGGATGTAATGCTGCTGATTTTTTGCGGGATCGGCGATAACGCCCTGGATCGTCGAAATACGCTCGGAGAAATTCACCGAACCTTCGATCCAGCCTTGTGGCGTCAGTACGTTGCCCTGCAATTGCCGTGTTTCGCTCATCTAAACAGCTCCGCAACAAAGTCATAATAATCGCTGCGGCAATACGAATGCGTCAGCTCAACGGCGGCGCCGGTCGGCAGATAGCCGACACGGGTGATATATAGCATCGCGGCGCCCTGCTTGATGCCGGCCAGCTTGGCCTGCTCCGCCGTCGCGTTCACTGCGCGGATATGCTGCAGCGCGCGCGTGGGCGTGACATTGTGCGATTCCAGATAGCCGTACAGGCTGTCCGTCACCGCTTTGGGGTTGGGCAGGTACAGTGCAGGAATGGTGGTGCTTTCTATGGCCATCACCACGTTGTCGGCAGTGCGCAGGCGCTTCAGGCGCGAGACTACCGTGTTGGGCGACAGGCCCAGCGATAGTATTTCTTCCGGCGCTGCCACGCCGGTTTCACGCGACAGCCATTGCGAGCCCGGTACAAAGCCACGCTGGCGCAATTCTTCGCTGAAGTTGGTCAGGCGCGACAGCGGCTGTTCCAGCTTGGGAGTGATATAGGTGCCCGAACCGTGCTTGCGGGTCAGCATGCCGCGTTCGCACAGCATGTCGATGGCCTTGCGCGCGGTAACGCGCGAGATTTCCAATGCATCCGACAGCGTGCGCTCGGAAGGCAACGCCTCATCCGGTTGCCAGATGCCGCTATGGATGCCATTGGCCAGCTTGTTGGCCAGCTGCAGGTACAGCGGCGTGGAACTATCGCTATCAGGTTTGAAATCAAGTAGTTGCGCTAGCATTATCAGCTTTCTGAGAGACTCTTCTTAATCAGGATCAGTGCACCCGCTGCCGAGTCAGCCTGCGGCTGTACGACGCGCGCCAGCAGTGCCGGCGGCAGGTAATCACGCAATGGCGCAGCCAGGCCACCGCACAGCGCAATGGGTAATTGTGCGGATGGATCCAGCGCATAGGCCATCTTGGCGATTTCTTCGCCGCCCTTCTGCATGATGCCGCGCGCTACCGGCTCGCTTGCAGCGAACTTGATCGTGAAGCGCGCCAGCTGCGCGTACGCGGTTTGATTGGCCTGCGCCAGCCAGTTGAACACACCGTCACGCCCGCCGCCGCAATGGGCAATCACTGCCTCCGCAAATTCCGTGGGAGCATGCCGCCCGTCCAGCACATGCTGTACATGATTGATGGTGTGCAGGCCTAACCAGGCGCCACTGGCCTCATCACTGGAAGGAAAGCCCCAGGCTCCCACTTCACGGCGGCTGCCGTCTGCCAGCATCACCTCGCCCACACTGCCGGTTCCTATGGCGATGATGGCGCCCGCCTGGCCCTGGTGCGCGCCCAGCAAGGTAGTCTGGCCGTCGGTGCCCACTGCCACCGCGCCGAAACCCGGATTCTTTTCTGCAAATTCTGAGGCCCACTGCCTGTTGTGCACGCCGGCCAGGCCGCAGCCGGCAGCGATCTGCGCCAGCTCAGGCATTGACAAGCCTGCCTCTGCAAACGCCTGCTTCACCGCGGACAAGATGGCGTTCCACGCGTTTTCTATTCCATGCATCAGGCCCGAAGGGCCGGCGCTACCGCGCCCGAGCTCAGCACCGTCGGCACCCGCCAGCAGCACCCGGGTGCCGGTGCCGCCGCCATCTACGCCGATCAGGTATTGGTATTGTTTACTCACTTCTTTTTCCATCTGAAAAAATTCCCGGCCCTCTGTTTCCCCCTTTGTAGCAAGGGGCAACTTCACTTTATGGTTTTCCACAGTGGTTGTCAATAGGTATTTAAGTGGTATTCAATAAAATTCTGATCCTGCCCTATACCCTGCCGCTTGCGACACTGCTCATGCCATGTATTTCATCTACGTCAACAAGCCTGTTCTCTACAAAACATGCCTTTGTAAACGCAAGCAGCAATTCTAGTCCGATGCTCATAATCCTGCTCACACCGCTCATGCCCGCCATTGCAACCTGGCGCTTTAATCGTTGATAAACTGTTCGTTGCCGATCATGCCGATCTTGGTCACACCCAGACGCTGGGCCGAGGCCATCACCGCTGCCACCGACTTGTACGCCACCAGCTTGTTGGGCTTCAGGTGTATTTCGGGCTGGTCAGGCTGTGCGGCGACTTCGCGCAGCTTGGCTTCCAGTTCTGGCCGGCCGCCGCTCAGGGCGACGCCATTCCACAGTACCGTGCCGTCGAAGTCGACGTCGATCGTCACCACTACTGGGTCCGTCAGCGGCTTGGCAGGGCTGCTGGTCGGCATGTTGAGGTTGACGGCGTGGTTCTGGATCGGGATGGTAATGATCAGCATGATGATCAGCACCAGCATGACGTCGATCAGCGGCGTCATGTTCATCTCTATCATCGGTTCCGGATCGGCGGAGCTGCCTCCGCCTGAGCCTATATTCATTCCCATGTGGGTTCCTTTATGTTGTGAGGTTTGCCCCTTCTCCCGCGTGCGGGAGAAGGCCGGGATGAGGGGGCTTGAGTTGATGCAGAATCATTTTCACATCGGCGTTCACTCATCTCGGCCTGCAATGTAAATACCTGTTTCACTATCTCTACAGGAGCGCAACGCCCCTCATCCCCACCCTTCTCCCGCACGCGGGAGAAGGGCTTTTGGTTTCGCCGATTTAACCTCCGCGCGGTGGCGGTTCGGTGACAAACGCGACCTTGGCGATGCCTGCGCGCTGGGCTGTCAGGATGACCTTGCCGACATATTTATACTGGGTGTTTTGGTCACCCCGTATATGCAGTTCGGGCTGCGGCACCATGACCGCGATCTTCTTGAGCTTTTCCAGCAGCGCCGGGGTATCCGGCACCAGGCCTTCGTTCCAGAATATCTGGCCTTCCTTGTCGATGGCCAGGTTGATGTTTTCCGGTTTGGTCTTGTACGGCTGATTGGTTTCAGACGGCAGTTTGACCGGGACCGTGTGTGTCACAACGGGGATGGTGATCAGGAAGATGATCAGCAGGACCAGCATGACGTCGACCAGCGGCGTCGTGTTGATGGTACTGTTGACTTCGTCTTCTCCATCTCCGTCATTGCCGATTGCCATTGCCATGAATGCGCATCCTAAGTTCGAAGTTCGTTGTAGAAGGCCGATGAAATGACCGCCATCCTGCGTTGCAAATCCTCGCAAGGGAACCCGCCCTTGCTGCGTTTTGCGCCTTGTCTGCCGCTCATTGCATCAGCCTTCTGACACAACGAGCTTCAAACCCAGGACGCTAGCCTACTTTTTTGATGTTGGCTGCGCCAACGGCTTTGGACATGGCGCCGGACAATACGACGGAGTGCAGGTCGGCGCTGAACGCACGAACGTCTTCCATGGCTGTCTTGTTGCGGCGTACCAGGA
>NZ_JBMPPM010000010.1:0-244001 GCF_049339885.1 Undibacterium sp. TJN25
ACATTGGGCACAGCCAGATCAGATTTGAATTTATGGCAGATTAATTGGAATGGATTTTTGGCTATAGGAGATGTTTTTGCGGGGATTTCCTGCATCTGCCGAGTATGCATAATTCTTAGTTATCGATCAAAGGGTAATAGTTTCCCATAATAAAGAACAATTTGCTCAATTGCCGTAAATTGCTCGTCAGCGCATTGGCCCACTCTTTTGACTCTCCCTCCATTGACTGGCGAACGCCGCGCACCTTCCGTACGCCCCCTTAAATACTAAATTGTTAAACTCCTCGTGGAGATGCTTGGGACTGCGAGTCTGCTTACGAAATTTGCCGCCTAGGTCTTGAGCCAGCCTGAAAGTCGGAAGGCGTATGAATCGAAGGCACCGGCGGATTGGCGTGCCGAATAGACATTTTTCCGAGCGCAGGTGGCACCGGATGGTATTGCGGGAGATACCGAGCTTCTTGGCTATTGCCCGGAGCGGGACTTGGTCAGGAAGGTACCAACGTCAGATTATTATTAATAATGTCACGTCAGTCACTCAGATCCCCTACTCATTTTAATTAGTAGGATTGTGTGCTAAACGTGGGGGTCAATTTTCGATTTAAATCAACAATGCTCATTAGCATGGCATTCAAATTTAATTTTCCCAAGAGTTTCAGCTTTATTGCTCACGGCACGAATTGGCCGGAGCCATCACTGGCGAATCTTCCCCTGGCCCATACAAGTGCAAACCCACAAGCCAATTCAATAGATATGGCTCTTGTTTGCCCATATCAGGATCGCGAGCCGCAAAGAAAAAGCCATTATGGCCATTAATAATTTCTTTTGGGGCTCTAACAACCCATACAGGAGCATAAGGATCAGGCTCAGACCAATCGGCTTGAGTGGGAGGCGTCAAAACAGCAACCGCTCGCTTTGTGCCATTTTCATCAGAGATCAAGCATAATCGATGCGTCCTGTAACGGTCTGTGAATCCAATAGCGTGAATATTTGCCTCCTTTTCCCGCGCATGGACATTCGATTCACTGTCGCTAGGGTACGCCTCAAGCAAGGTCAAAACTCTCCTGCCGAGTGTAAAGATAGGCCCTGTTGCGCTATCATTATCAGCAGTCAATACGACTACCTTCGGCCGATCCTCGGGGTATCTGCATCCATCGCTCGGCTTCATTAGAGTATGCAGCGCCTCAAATCGAGTTGCTTCAAATGCAGGATTAATCAATATCAGCATGTCAGGAAAAACGGGAGGCGTCTTGTCATGTTCAAGCGATAGCGATTCAGATTTTTCTATACGGTCCTTTCGCAGAATTATTGCCGAAGGTCGCGAGATAGTCGGCTTGCAACCCGCTGCGCCTTCTTCTGGTTTTGTGAGTGTCAATTCATTCAATACAGCGGGAGACAAACCGTGAAAGGCAATGAGTCCACCAAAACTATGACCAACTACAACTGTCCGCATACGATCTGAACGCGAATTTGGCTTCTGGGACTCACCAATTTGAAGTTTTCGCAACTGTGCGAATAGTTCGCGCACGTCTCCCTTTGCCACGCGCTCGGCAGCATTTCGGCGATCAATAACTGTAGTAACACTCAAGATTTCCGAGTCAATTGACTCTCCTCTCCACGCCGCATACACACCTATTATGCGACGATGGCGGATTTTTGTATCCAATCTGGTCGCCGCCGCGTATTGGTCGTTGGCTATTTTTAGCATAGCCCGAAATTCATGAACATTACAATCATTGTCATGTGCATTGTGGTGCCAACCGTGGACAAACGCAACAATGAGAAAGTCAGTTTCTGCGAAAACGGGATCATTGAGCTCTCGCTTCAGACGTTTCTGCACGACCTCCATTTGACTCGGTTGGCCGCCCGCATTGTACAACCACCCTTCGTCGTCAAATTCAGTATAGCCAGCCCAGTAATCTTTATAGTCTTCAATCGAGTTTGCACGGGTTGTCGCAGTGCTGCCTACGTTTCCACATCCATTACTCGGATTTAGCGCGTCGATGATGGGTGTGTCCTCCCCTGATCCATGATGGGTGCGAATTTCTGTCAGGCTAGTGCAACCGCAACTCAGCGCAGCAAATGCAAAACAGATAGATCGTAAAACACTGCTCATTCTCGCTTCTCCAAAGCGACGCGCCGCAACGCGAATCGTTTCACTAAGCAATTGGCTGCCAATGCCATGAATCACGACAATATGCTCATTCATCATGGGAAGATCATCCAAGCCAGCTTGTTCCACCATGACGAAACACTTAATTTCTGACGAACAGGGTCCGTGACACTATTCATGGATAACTCCATATTGTGATCTTGTAAAAAATAGGTGCGAACCTTAATTTGTAAAGCTCTGTGAGCGGCGCAACCAAACGCGCCTGCTTTGATAATCTGCTAGCGTTCAACCCATTTTATACGTGGGTAGACCGCTTTCTATCTTCGAAGCTTAGTTGCCATTTGCGATCTTTATCATTTTCTATCGCAAAAAATTTCATTCAGTCGAAAATTTGCGAGGAAGTTTCTAATGCTTCCTCTGCCCATTCCGGCGCCTACCCGGCAACGTCACCTTTCGTAGACATGACTTCAGCGGCGTCTGCAATAATGCTTTTCGAAGTATTGGCCTTCATGTCTGCAGGAATACCATCCCATTCGGTACGCAGTCTCCCCAACGTACTCACGCGAACGAAATTACCTTCCCGCATATATGATCGGATGTCGTCGCTGCTCAAGAATCCATCGACCGCAGTGCTATTCTTATTTCGACATACCGCCCCAACATGGAGTAGCTGTTGGGTCGCGCCAACAGCGTGGATCAACATCAAAACGACTTCCCGCCTCATCTTTATGCTTTATGGCTATCTGATAGGTTCGAGCCGTTACTTTGGCGACAGCGGCATATGACATTTACAATATCGTACGGTTCCACTCCGACGTAACTGGCTTTTATAGTCCAGGGAACTGAATAGAAACATCGGTGCAGTGGTAGTCCTTATGGCATTCCCTTTTTCATAACAGCAATCCAATTACGCTCAATGTAATCCTCGAAATGCCGCTTCCCCTCTTCGAATTAAAATGGATTACATTTGGGCGACGGATATTAGAGGTGTTGTGGTTTTGAACGATACTTTTGAAATTCCGACATTCTTTACGCAGTCCATCGAAACAGCCGCCTGCTCAAGAGTAGTTCCAAGCATTGCCAAGATTTTTTTATAGATTTTTGAATTGTCTTGCGCAAGGAGGTGCTCAGCGATGGCGCCGAGTTCTTCGTGGTGGGCGGACCAAAAGTGAAGGCACAAGCGTTAAAGACCAGCGGCATTAACCCTGCAACCCGACAGTGTAAGCGTGACATTATGGATTTCCTCTGAGCTGATTCCGGCGAATGCCTTTTTTACCGTTGCATTCACGATATCGCAATTAGATTAGATGCAAAATTGGAAATATCAAGAGTTATTTTTTGGCAACAATATGATTGAACATCATGATCGCCAAAAATCTCATATGCTGATTAAAAAATAGCGTTTCCATGCGCGAGGAGGGCAGCGAGAACAGGCTCTTGTGGAGCGTCTCAGTGCTCGACCGAGAGCCCCTTTTTCTCCTACGGTAACTACCGGCTTGAAACCCAACCGAGGTAACGGCGGTGGGCGAATACACCTCCCCGTTGCAGCAATCAAGAGCAAGGGTGTAACTATCTTGACGAAGCGGAAGCAGTTCACTCCTACGTGAATGCCAAAAATTTGTCGCTTCTTGCCTCGGTTGCTCGTCAACGCCTGTAAGGGTTCGCTGAATACTTAATGACCCATGGCGTAGTTGATCCTGATTTGCCCAGGCACAAAGCCATTGTGCAGTAGGAAGCCCTATCCGCCATCAAGCATTTTTGCAAGGTCGCGTGCATATTTAGCGTTTCTACTCAAGTGGCTGAGTAGACGGGTGCGCGCCCTGATCGACGGTTTCGCGCAAAACTCTCCGAAGCTTGCGCCGACGTAGGATTCGTTGTTTGCGCGTCCGCTAGAAGGCCCCTTGTAGCAATTAAATTAATATTTGTATTTTTATAAAAATAGACTATATTTTTCAAATACAAATAAAACAACTATAGCCTCGGGAATTCTTCACTGTTGACAATGTTCGCTGGCACTTGCTTGCGACGTGTTTTCATTTTCTAAGAGTTGAATAAAGCCGAAATTTGCCATTCATCGCCAATTTCAAAGCGAGGCTTTGTCTATTTGAATTAAACCGTTTTCAGTTGGACACGCATCCATATTGTCTGAATAATCAACACGAGAAATTTTCCGTTATCACATCTCGCTTTAACGCGGGCAGAGAGGTTATTGTGAAACAAATGATGCTGTTACTCACGCTTGAGCGCTTATTTGCACTTATTGTTGCCGCAACCATCTCCGGTTGTGCTAGCTACCAAATCGCAACGACCACCGATTTCACCGACGCTGCTAAAAAACTGACTGACACCGTAAAATCGGTCGATGATAAAAACGTAATGGCACAAAACACATTTCGGAAAATTACAATCGCCCAGGATGACACGTGCCAAATCGCCGGTGAACCGATTTTTTTACGCCACGCAGAAGGCATTGCCAATGATCCCAGTCCGTCTCATGCGCCGCTGCCTCCAACAGGAATTTTCATTGATGGGCGTCCAAGTACGATTTCCCTCTTGGTTAACTCCGGAAAGTGGAAGGCCATAGAGAATTCCTGTGAAGCGCTAAGGCGCTGTGAAAAAAACCCCTCTTACCAAGGATGTAACTCAATTTGTTATTCCGAGGTAGAGACTGGTTGTCTTTTAACGATTTTAGAGCTTTCGAGACAGAAGGCATTCGACTACGGAAATGGCACGACTGTGACTTGGGATACGAAGGAACTGAACGTAGTAAGGTTTCTTTTCGAAAATATAACCTACCCTCAGATTGACGCTATAAAAACGCAAGCACAAATTGATGCACTAATTTTCTTTTCAAATTACCTGGACTTACTCCAAAACGCCGCGAAACCACAGCCATCTCGCTTTGACCGTGTATTGGGTGGCTATAGAGAGGACCTTACTAAGTCCGTCGCGGACAACGCAAAGGATCTAGCAGAAAAAGCTGAGAGCGTAAGAAAAAAATATAACGACATTGCGGAGCATGTCGCTATTCTGCCCAAGATAAATGGAGTAACAGACGACAACCTCACGAAAGAACTGGGAGCTATTGGAGGCGTCGTAAACGTGCTTAACCAGATCGCGGAGTCAGACGGATCAGTGGAACTCATCCGCAAAATCGTAAACACAAAAGTCGACGAAAACGACAAGGAAAATGACGCAGGTACTCCTAGATGGAAGCGAATAAACGGAATGATTAGTGAACTAGGCACTGAAGTGGTAGCGACAATGAAGAGCACCTTTGTGTCAAGCGGATTGGCAAATGAACGGATTCGAGCCGCTTATCAGAATGACTTCCGGACAAAAAAAGGAAATTTAATTGAACGCTCTGCGATTCTTGAAAAATTAAAAAACTATCCAATACCAACGTCCGAGGAATATAAAAATTTAGTTAGTAAAGATTTAGAGAAAATCATATCTGAAACTCAGAATGCTCATGAAAAATTAATCGAAGTCTTAAACAATCCGACCGCAGCTGATAGACGAGCTGAAGCAAAAGCTGGACTCAAGACTTTAGAGATTTTAATTGGCTCTTTTATTCAAGTTGTGGCTATTTATAAATGATTACAGGAGAAGTCGATGGCTCTGATCGGAGATGTTAGTAACAACCTAGCTGACCTTGCTGCCCAATTAGTGATTTCCGGTGGACGACTTCCCTCGCCTTCCCCCTTTCCTGTTGGAAGCGGTCCAAGATTGCAAGATTATGTAGCATGGGTAATTGCAGCGAAAACCCACGTCGATATGCTCATTGCAGGTGGCGGGTCGACATCATCGGCGTCCGATATCAACGTTTGCGATCATCAAATACTGGTCGCATCACAAATGGTTGCGGACGCTAATGCCGGCACTCAAAGATCCTACAGCGCGGTACAGATATATACGCAAATCGGAATTGTAGCAAGGGCAGCAAATACTCTAAATTGATAGAGCATTAACGGGTAAAACGATTAGTCTTGCCAATACCAAGCATAGGAGTCCGAATGGAATACAACTCGTCAAAAAGTGCATTCTCCCGTCCCGAGTAGCAACGACCACTCCCCAACATCAGTCAACACCCAGAGGATGACTCCCGTCAGACTCTCGCTGGAAAATAACAATGAAACGGATCCTTGTTTTCTCAGATGGCACTGGCAACAGCTCAGCAAAAGCTCAAAAGACTAATGTCTGGCGACTATTCCAAGCTGTCGACCAAGCGATGCCCGACCAACTTGCAAAATACGACGATGGCGTCGGTACCTCCTCTAACAAATACCTGGCCGCACTCGGTGGAGTATTCGGATATGGACTAAAGCGTAATGTCATCGACCTGTATAAGTTTATCTGCAGGAACTACGTGGGCAAGGACGGGGAGGAAAACAATGACGAGATATATGGATTTGGGTTCAGCCGCGGCGCTTTCACGATCCGAATGCTGATTGGACTCATAGACAATCAAGGGTTGGTACCCTTTGGATCAGAAGAAGAGTTGCATTCGAACGCGGTTCTGGCTTATCGACGTTTCCGCGACAAACGTTTTACTTCCCGAAGCCCCTTCGTTTGGCTTGGAAGGCGGTTACGAGATAGCCTGCTGTGGCCGTTCAACCGAACTGCAAACGCCGCACTCAAGAAAGCGCGCAGAAATATCCCATTTCAGTTCCTTGGCCTCTGGGATACCGTCGCTGCCTACGGTATGCCGGTTGATGAGTTGAAGTGGGGTATCTCTCTGCTCATCTGGCCAATGGTTACCGCCGACCGTACCCTGTCAAAGAATGTTAGACGCGCGTGTCATGCTCTTTCGCTTGACGATCAGCGATTGACATTTCACCCGATTCTATTCGATGAATCGAGGGAATCCATAAGTAGCGACTCAACATTAAAAAGAATCACGCAAGTCTGGTTTCCGGGAGCACACTCAAACGTAGGCGGTGGTTACCCGGAAGATCAGTTGTCTCTAGTCTCGTTCGACTGGATGGTCAGCCAATTGAGAGGGACCGGCCTACGTCTGGACTCAGCGGTTTTAAAAAATTTTGCCGAGGACCGCTCGGCATACGCACGAATCTATGACTCACGTTCAGGTGTTGCATCTTACTACCGGTATGCACCACGATCGCTGGAGATGGGCTGCGATATAAATAAAAAACCTATCGTACCGACTGTTCACGGTAGTGTGGTCATGCGCATGGCATACGGTTCCGATGCCTATGCTCCAATTTCTCTACCAAGCACATTCAATGTGCTCGCGCCTGACGGTACGCTTCTTACTATGCATGGTTTCACCGACATCTACACAAGTAGCTCCCCGCCAAGTGCTCAGCCGGCGACGACAGTCGGTGATCCTGCAGCGCGCACCGATGCCCTGAAGAATGCGATCGCATCTCTGAATCCTCCGGAACAACCTGTCGACCCGGAGATGGTCCGTCAGGTGCACGATACGGTATGGTGGCGTAGGGTTACCTATTTCGCATGCCTCTTTTCAACATTGTCCGTTGTCGCGTTTCCTTATGCGGCTGGGCTTTACTCGAAGGTGGCCAAGTTCATCCTATCTTCAATTCCGTGGATCGGCACCAGTCTTGTCAAGACCCTCGGGAACTGGTCGCGATGTTTCACTATAATCTGGCAGGGATGGACAACAGACCTCTTCCAATTGGCCGACTCCGTGGTACCGACACCCGCGAAGGCATGGTTGCAGGCTCTAAAGAATCAGCCACTTGAGATGCTAGCCGCACTAGTGTTAGTTGTTATCTCATATGGAGCTGGTCAGTTTCTCGCTCAACGTATTCATGATCGATCACGATATGCGTGGCATCGTTCAAATAGCAAGAACTATCTTGACTGGGCAGTCCGTTCCTCAAAGAGCTCGCTCATTAAGTCTATCGCTCTAACAATTCTAGGAGCTCTACTCTTGCTGATTGCTTGGTTCAGCGGAACATCCAGTAAGGTATGGAGCACGATACTGATGCTTATACTAATATCGAGCGCCGTGATCGCATGGAGGACGGCAATTTTGTGCCGGGTGCTCAAAGATACTGACTTAGTCGAAAAAGGGGGACATTCGCTGCCGTCGACGCCGACGCTAAAGGTGGCGAGATTCATGCGCTGTAATGTTCATCTAATCTGCGTCTGGGAAATTCTGGCCGATCGGCTGATTCCCTTGTTGTTTGCACTTGCACTGGGCTATGCAATCGTCGGCATCAGCTACCATACCATTCTGCGTGCCGCCAGCTCAGCAGGCGCATTCTGCTCAGAGCAGTCCGAAGTTGGGGCAACGACATCGGCGAACTTCGACGCTACGAAATTGTGTTGGGCCTCGGCCCGAAAAGTGCAACAGGGTCACGGTTACCAACTTACGTTGACCAAATTGGACTCCTGGAGTGACGGATCAGTTTCGATTGGCGTGGGAGGAGTGTCCGCTCCTACCTTCAACGAAACCCTAGTGTATGCATTGGCAGAACCAATGAAAAGGTCGTGGAGCGGGCAATGGTTCCAACCCATCGCCCGAGTGGGGCGGCTCGGAGATGTTGAATATCCGATGACCACTATGGCGTCCTCCGCCAAAACCGCGAGCGTGCGCTTTATAGCGAAACGTGACGGAGAAATTTTTCTCTACGTTAACGATGCGATTCTACTCGTGCCAAGCAAGGCGAATCAATTCTACTCTAACAACAAGGGCTATGGCAGTCTAGCAGTCTGCGAGCTGGCCGGGCCTCTTGACGGAAACCTGACAGACAAGGCCCTCGTGGATAAGAATTGTCTCAAGTAGAGGTGATTAAGTGAATAAGGGGCACACAATAGTCTGTGTCCTATTACCGGAAATTCTACCTTTGATCGGAACTATTTATTGGGTCAGCCTCAGTCAGGCCAAGCAAATTGAAGGAGTTTCCCCTTCTATACCAATTCAGTGATGGCCACATCGGATGAGTTAGGCCAAGATGGGGTGCAACATTTCTCATCCGATTACAACGCAACAGCGGGAATTGTCATGCTAGGTCATTGAGTACGATGTATATCTCTGAAGACGTATCATGCGCTAGGGAACAAGCACCAAATTAACAAGAAGGCTTGATTAGTTAGTTACAGACAACGCATTCCATGCTGCCAAGGAATCCATATAATCTCTCCAATGAGCAATTTGTCGATTGGCGAGAACGATGATTGAACAAAACCGATTGTTGTAACGAACTCCAGAAGCAAGAATCGTCCCGTGGACATCGTATTCGATCACAACGACTTGTCCATCGTCCGCGACGTGCTTGGTAAGATGGTCAACTGAGTGCAACTCGATGTGCTTGCCATAGCCACGGAAACTCTCCATCAGCTCGGCTCGGCCCTTGATGATTCTAGGCCATCCGGGGAAGTCATAGCGGACCTCGTAAATGGTCTCCTCATTTACGCAGTCGAAGAAGTGGTCCCCGTCGACGAGATCGCCTAGCGCTTCTCGGACAAGGTCGAAGTACGGCTTAACGGGCGCGTATGTTGAGTACTCTTTTTTTGTCATGTTATCTCTCCAAAAATAAGTCTGTTAGGATGAGTTCATCCAGTATTCAATATCGAAAGGGAGAAAATATCTCCCTTCCCTCAATCCAATTTAGTTACTCAGCCGTGCTTTCAGTTCCTCGGCTGCTTGATGCAGGGCGGCCCGCGTCGCCGGCACATTGCTAACTACATTGAGCAGTCCGAAATCGTGAATCATTCCATTGTAACGGGCTGTGACCACAGGTACGCCGGCAGCGTCGAGTTTGCGTCCGTAGGCTTCGCCTTCATCTCGCAGCACGTCTTTTTCCGCGGTAATGATCAAAGCGGGCGGTAGGCCATGCAACTGACCTGGCGTCGCTAACAGGGGCGATACATGGATATCCTGGCGCTGGATCGGGTCTGCCGTGTAGGCATTCCAGAACCACTTCATCATCGGACGAGTCAAGAAGTGGCCTTGTTCGAACTCGTCATAGGACGCATCCTCAAAATTCGCGTCCGTGACCGGCCAAAAGAGCACCTGCGACTTAATAGCCGGGCCGCCCTTCTCCTTGGCCATCAAGGCGGTGACTGCAGCCATGTTGCCACCGACGCTATTCCCGACCACCGCCAAGCGCTTGCCATCAACATTGATTTCGGCGCCATGTTCGGCGACCCACTTGGTGGCGGCGTAGATTTCATTGATCGCCACCGGATAGTGCGCTTCCGGCGATGGTGTGTAGTTCACGAACACTGCAGCGAAGCCGGTTTCTGCCACCATGTCTCGTACGAAGCGTTCGTGGGTCGGGAAATCACCGAGGATCCACCCGCCACCGTGGATGAATACAAAGACCGGTAACCGGCCCTTGACACCGATCGGGCGAACGATATTCAGCTTGATCTGCTTGCCGTCGACGGTAATGGTTTTCTCACTTACATCGGCCGGTGCCAGCTTAGCGCCGGCCTGTGCGCCGGCCAGCACTTGTCGGGCTTCAATCGGGCTGAGCGTCTCCAGCGGCTTACCGCCAGAAGCCGCCAGCGCTTCAAGGAACGCTTGAGTGTTGTGCTCGACGCCGTAGCTACCGGCAGCAAGTGCGAGAGCGGATGCGGCCGACAAAAGCGCGGCAAACAAAGCTTTGATGTTGTTTTTCATGTTCAATTCCTAGTTAGTTTTATCAGGGGACGCGGCAAAAAAAATTTGGACCGGTGCGCGTGGCCGATCCAACAGAAAGCGACTTACCAAGCGGAGGCGGTCTTGATCGCGAATTCTCCGAAACGGATTGGCGTTGCGCCAGTCACAAAAAAAACATCGTCGTTCGGTTGAGATCCGCGCCCACTTGCGACCGTCTCGGTAAGATTGCGGAGTACCTCGCCATATTCGGCAGGTACACCCGCCTGTATCATTGCGTTTACCCATACGTCGCGATCGATATTCCGATAGCTTATCTTGCGACCGACTGCGTTCGAGATGAGGTTCGCTGCCTCGTCAAAGGTGAGCGCTTCGGGACCAGTCGGGGCATATTCACGTCCGGAGTGTAGCGATGGGTAGATCAGCGTCGATGTCGCCACAGAGGCGATGTCTTCTGCGCTAACAAAAGCTTCGGCGCCCGTGCCACACGGTACGATGATTTCGTCGTTCACCGGCTTGAGGAAGGTTTCGCAGAAGTTCTGCATAAACCAGGCCGGGCGCAGGATGGAATGCGAGAGCGACTTGCGCGAGGCAAGATCCAGTTCCACGGCGCGCAGCGCAACTTCGAGAGGCGCATGCTCGATACCGTATGCGCTGAGATAGGTCACATGGCGAACGCCGGCCAGTTCCGCCTCATCAAGGAAGCGAGATACGATGCTCGCAAAATCGACCCGCATCACAGGCGAAACTAGATAAACACCTGAGACCCCTTGAAGAGCTGGGCCGAAGGTTGCTGGGTCGCTCCAGTCAAAGCGGATGTCGGCATTCGTACGAGCAGCTCTGCGGACTAAGATCCCACGTTTCGCCAGCTTTTGAGCGACCCGGGCGCCAGTCTTTCCGGTAGCGCCAAGTACCAAGATACAGTTGTTCGTTGGTAAGTTCATTGTTTTTCCCTAGTGATTTAATCGGTAGGGTGATTTTAGAGGCGATGAATGAGCGTCTCAATATGTTTGACGCTCAATATTTTGTGTGATACGCTCAAATCATGGATATACTTCAAGAACACTTGGTAAGGGCACGCGCATCCGGCGGCGTATTTGCGCGATCTGTTGCCATAGCCCCTTGGGGCCTTAGGTTGCCGGGCACGATTCAGCTAGCCGTTCACGCGGTGATTCAGGGGCGAGCTTGGTTGTGGACTGAAGGCGGCGATAGCCCCCTTGAACTAAGGCCCGGTGACCTGGCGCTCGTTCGAGGGGGACCCGATCATTTCATTGCCCATGAACCCGGCGCCCTCTGCGTATCTCCAGAGGATTTCCGAATCCAACATGCTGCTGATGAGGAAAAGCTTGATCCGCGTGCAGCGATATTTCTATGCGGGGCATATCGCTTCGCTGGAGACATTGGTGCTGGACTGGTTAATGCGCTGCCGCCAGTGCTCTCCATCCCGTCACGCATCGATAATTCCATACACGGCGTGGTCGAGATTTTGTCCAGGGAGCTTGCAGGTGCGGAGCCTGGCCGTCAAACGGTACTAGACAGGCTGCTGGACGTTTTGGTGGTTCTTGGACTTCGAACGGGGCTCGCAAGCAGCGCAAATGCACCTGCGTGGTTCCGTGGCGCTTCTGACCCACGCTTGTCACGTGCTTTGCAGGCAATGCATGAAGACACTTGCAAAACGTGGACAGTGGAAGAAATGGCAAGGCTGAGCAATATGTCTCGTGCAACGTTTGCGCGTATATTCCAGGAAGTTCTCGGCGGCCCCCCGATGAAGTACCTTACGGACTGGCGAATGACTGTCGCGCGTGACCTTTTGCGAACTCATGACACTCCACTAATCGAAGTTGCTGAGCGAGTTGGCTATTCGTCTTTATATGCGTTTGCAACTGCTTTCCGGCGCATACATGGGCAACCTCCTGGGCGGTGGCGGCAGTTAGAGTCGGCTGCCGTGGAGGGTACGCTGACCCACTAAGCTTGTCTGGTCACGAATGCGCCAGCGTCGAATAATGCCTAGCAACGCCAAGTCGATCACTCCAAACTCCTGCTCAGTTTTCTGAACAGGATTGTTTCTATATGTAGGTAAATTTTCGATGCAAAGCAACAAAAGACAGCTTCTGTGCATGACGTGTAGATAGTCACTATTGACGAGGCCTGAGTCAGTCATATCGCGAACGCTCTTCATTTATCTCTTCACGTTGAATTTTCAGATCCAAACTTTCAATCTCGGCTTCAATCCATTGCGTAACGTCGGCCTCAAAGCCCGCTGCCAGCCATCGACGAAATTTGTCTCGCTTTCGTTTCTGGTAATCGCTGGTCCGACCGGTCCAACCGCCCGATCCAAAAGTCGCGCTGATTCCACTTCGCACACCATCAAACCCCGAGTATCTATTCAACAATTCTCGTGTCAGTTGACCGCCTGTCTCATCGTCGAGGCTCCGCGGAGCAGCATGAGCCATTAATACCGATCTGGGCCCTGGGTCCACTTCAATCCATTTTAGAATTTCAGAAACCGGAAGGTCGGCTATGGCACCTCGCTGCTCTCTTCCTTCGAATGTGGATAAACCGCCCTTGAGCCAATTGAAAAGGTCACTACGCCATTTTGGAAGCGATTCTTCGATGTGTTTTCTTACAATATCCCATGCCCCAGCGGGATCGGTCCGAACCAGATTAGTTGCCAACGGCTCCGCATACGTGTCATAACTTAGGCGGTACACTTTACCCATTCCGGTAAGCAACTCGTCTAGCAGCAAAAGTGCGCGCGTTCTGTCCCATTTGATCAATTTCTCGCAGACATTTTTCCAGTGATAGCCTCTCATTACGTCGCGGCCCGTCTCCCCCGGAATTGCTTTTGTCACCGCTCCGAACACGAAGGCCGAACTAAAAGGCGAAGAATCATTGAGCGGTACTGAGTCGAGCAGTTCGACCAATAGGAAAATCGCCTCTTCAGACCCATATTCGCGCAGTTGACTAAATAAACGCGCCACTCTTTCTGCAGGAAGCAATTCAATAACCTTCCCGAACCCAAGCATTCCGAAAAGCCGCGGTTCGACCCATCGTTTTTCCAGTGCGTCCAAGCATTGCACGAACAGTTCGTCTTCATACTCCGAGCGAAGTGCAATTGACACGCCCAACCAAGCAGAGGCCTTCTCATTAACGAAACCGGTGACAGTAGAAAGATAGAGCTTCGAATCGGTGCGCCGGATTGCGGTCAGGTAGGCGTGCAGACACACGTGATGTTTAGTTTCCAGCGCCAGCCGAGTGAGAGGCATCAGCAGCGTACGTGCCTGGTCGTTGAGCCCTAACTGGTCGCCGAAATGCCACAACGCCGGAGTATTTGCTGCAGGCGCAAGCAGATGCTGAACTTCATTTAGCTTTTCGGGGCGCCGGGCAATCCGGCGAGCCAGTGCATTGACAAGCGTCTTGGATCGGGTCTTCCCCTTTTGATGCATTTCACGGAAATGCTCGTCCCATTCCATCCAATCGACATCAACCACATATCTTTGAAATCGACTGGCCATATTTCGTCTGGTGTAGCGACGTTCAATGCCGCGCAGTCTGCTGGCAACAATGGAACCCTTTTCGCAATCTACATACTCTTGTGAATGCCAGAAAAATTCATTGAGCTTCCCGGGCGCCATCGCGTCGTCGTTAATTAGCGCTTCCAGAACCTGGAACGCCAACTCGGTACATGGAGGTGTTTTAATCTGCTGTTCAACAGCGTTCAGCAAGGCAAGGCAGACTTCCGGGCGCAGAGAAGACGGCCAATTTCGCGTCTCGTCGATCAACGTTTGAAAGTAAATGAGATGAGCTTTCCACCAATCGCTATACGTTGTAGGACTCCAGAGCTTGGCTTTTTGTCTCAGTCCTTGATACTCCGGCCCGACTATCCGCATGCCCCTGCCACGACTATCGAGCGCAGATTCGATTGCTTTGAGGCCAAGAACGCGTTCCACATCCCTAGGCGCCCTAAGCAGCTTTACAAGCGCTGGCAGCCGAGATTCCGGTGACGATTCCGTCGCGGCAACTTCCGGGCCAATGCGAAACAGTCCGACTAACGTGCCAGTAGAATTGTTTGAGAAATTTGCGTTCTCATTCGCAGCGAACCGGGCCAAGACTTGAATGGCCCTTACGGTATGGGCTGGCCATACCGCAATTTTTTCAAGTGCCCAGACGACGCTTTGTCGATCCTGCTTGAAATCGTACAGTTCCTGATCTGTCCACTTTCCTACGGTGGCTTCGAGGAGTCTCAATACCGCAGCGGGATTGGCTTCGGCTAACGTGGATAAGAATCGCGCCCCTTTTGCCGAGGTTAATAGTGCGTGCTCGGCAAAGATGCCATCTGGTCTAAGGACATCATCAATGACGTGGGCCGTAGTTGCACCTCCGGCAAATTTGAACATATTCATGAACCACGTATGCAACGACTCTGGCATGGAACTGAATGTCTCGGTGAAATCAAACGCGCGACCATAGCGCTCCCAGAACTGCTTCCATAGGTAGATGTGAAGGGCCCTCGGTACAAAGAAAAGTGTTCTACTACCCTGTAAAACTCTCCGCGCGCGAAGATGTAGAATGACCTCTTGGAACCTTGCCCACCCAAGAGTAGGATCTATCTTTCGAATCAGCTCGGAGATGTACACCGCCTCATCCCCGACCGGCGCTTCGTAACCGAATCGGCTAAACAAAGCCAAATGTTGGGTTACACAGTCTACCTGCCTTGCGGAGGCCTCGTCGCGCCGGCCGTAGCCATGTAGAAATCTGAGCCAAATTGGTACGGTGGATGGCGGCTTCAGTAGATCATCCGGGTTGGCGCGAAGATTTTCCGCAACCGCTTGGGCCACTCTCGGCGACCCTTCGCAGATCGTGACCCATCGGTGCAGTTCTTGCTTGTCGCCAACTTGGGTGGCCAGTATCTTTCGTATGATTCCATCTGGTAGACGTGGTGTATCGAGTCGCTCGATTTCCTCATCGTGAGTCTCATCCCTTCCATGGTCAATCGAGACAATTTTCAGGCTACCGCAGAGCGGCTTTAAGTGTCTCCAGATATCTGATAACTCGAACTCTGGAAGTTCGTCGATAACTAGTATGAGCGGCTTGTCGTAGCCAGCTTTCAGCAATTGTCGAAAAAGTTTCGTCTGCCCGAATAGTGAGCCGTGCTGAATATATAGTACATAGGGTGCGATGTTTTCATCCTTGACCGACTCAAGAACGATGCGAGTCTTTCCAAGGCCGGTCTCACCCAGAACGCGGATATGTTTGGTCTCACCTTGCAATCCTGCCCGGATTTGGGCAATTATCTCCGACTGTTCGGACGATGGTTCAAAGGCATTTGCCAATTGGGCGTCGCGCTGCCACTCCTCCAGTACCCACGCCTCCTGGATCGGGTCTGGTGCCATCAACGATGCCGTCCCGGGATAGCGCTCCGCAAACTCAGCAAGTTGACTCGCGCCAAAGACTTGAATCTTCTCTTCGTATCCTGGGAACCCCATTTCATCGAGAATCGAAGCAATCTGACTAATCGAATCATTGCGCTGTTCAGGAGTCAGGTCATGACCCGTGCAAAGCAACGTATAGCGACCACCGCGACGGACAATTCGCTCAACCTCCGAATGCAGTTGCCCTTTACTGTTCACCAGTTCGCTGCGGACGGAACTGACAGTCCAAGGTTTGAATGCCGTTCCTGACTTGATCTGGAAACCCGTAGCCCCATCCTGGAAAATGCAATCTGTTGGAATAGTTGATCCAACGGGTGGCTTGACCTCTGCGTCAATGCCTCCATCGGCAATCGTGAGCCGAGTAGAAATTGTCAATGCAGCCGGCGTTAATTTGGCATACCCACATTCGGCTCGAAGAATTGCGCGCACTACTAGAACGGCTCGCTCCGGGGTAAGTGCGGTGACTGATGCGATTGGAACGTCCAGCAGATTATTCATTGTGTTTGCGCCCATCGAATGGATGTTAAATTGCGATAGGAATGAATCCCAGGGAGGCGACGAGCGCGGTCATCGGTGCGTACAGAGCCCTGCTTTTGCTAACACATGGTTCAACGACTCATAGGTGAGAGGACATGTACTTTCTTCCCCTGCCCAATATTGCTTTGCCGATTCCACCTATCGAATATTGATTTGATCCACAGCTAGATGTTTGCATAAATCGGCTTCGCGATCGGAAAGCCAAATTTTCGCATTGTCCTTCCCACCTTGCACACCGCTTTGGTGCATCGCGAACCGTGCACACTTGTATCGTTCTGCCCGATCATCGACCAGAAAACAAAGCAGTTCCATATTATTTCCCATGAACTGTGCTTCATAGGCAAGCAAAGTGTTTCCTTGATACATTGTCTTTTCAAAGTCGTCGAGACGTCCAACCAGCGCATCGACCTCTCCCTTTTTTGGTTGATCGCTCAATTTTTCTGCCGCGTCAAACGCTGCCAAGATATTGCTGACGGCGATATAAATTGGCGTGTAGGACTCGCGGGATACGATAGCCAACCCGTTTAACAGCCCAAGGCGGTGCGTAAATGCACTACGCTCCTTCTTCATCCGACCATCCTCAACATGCTCGCGATATTTCACCGCGATGACAGTGACTTCGGCAGACCTGGAGCGATACATGTCCTGAAGCCGCTTCGTCGTTTGCGTGCCGATTTCGGCTAACAACTCGTGAACACGTGCGTACAGACCCTCGAGCGCGCTGCGCAATTCAGCGAGAGCACTCATCCGCTCGGAGCGCTTTTCCAGGTGGGCCAGGATCTTGGATAGTTTGGCTTGGCGCTTAATCGCGTTCGTATAGTTGAGAATATCCTTTATCAACTTTGGATCGGCACCAAATTTGTCATTGGCGCAGTCTTTACCCATTAACGTACAGGTGCCATCCTGCTTCTCAACGACCCAACCTTTGCCGTGCTCGTGCTTGCATAAGTTGCCGTTCGACTTTTCAACGCAGCAATGCATTTTCGCCGGCAAATTGTAATAACCAACCAAGCGCCGATAGGATTGGGTGGTCAGCGGATTACCTTCGTGATACCCCTTGAAGTCCCGGATTTCCTCTACCGATTCGAAGCACCTTACCGCTATTTCAGCCGCTGACGCCATGTTCACCTCAATTGGGGGTGTGTGTGAGTGCGTACATTATACTGCTTAAAAACACAGTATTATGCTATTTTACCTGCCTAGCGAAACGCATTCGATACTGCAAATTGTTGATTTGCACAAAAAAGCTAACCCACGTCCAGAGCACAAACCTACTTATCGTGACGAGTAGGAGATTTGAGTGATCGACATCGCATTAGAAGAAAAAAATTTGTAATATAGGACTGGCTCGCGCCTTCAAATCTTTGATTTGGCCAAGGGAAATAAGCATATATTTTTGTATCATATTCACAATTTTAAAATATAACCTCAGACCCACCGACTAGCTGTTTAATGGGCTAACATCGCGCTGGCGAACGAGCATAGGGCATCCGCTTCATTGACTACTAGCGAAGAGGCTTTCCCCGTCGTCTTGGTTAAAATTTGGAGCATCTCAACTTTCATGCAGTCAAATAAAAAATAAAGTCTTTTTGTTAATATTTAAGTGCAGTTCACCAGCCAGCCATTGTCAAAAACGTGATCGCTAAGATGAGGTTGGGGGCAACTCATGCGGAATTAGATAATTTTTCTCGATTTTGGGGGCAACTTTTGGAGTTGGGGGCAACTTTTTCAAGACAGCCCCAACACCAATAATGAAAATTAGCCAATTAACGTCGTAAGCAGGTCAAGTTGTGATAGGCGCTGGGGGCAACTTTGGGGGCAACTTAAAAATCCAGAATTAGGAACATCCAATAAAAATGGACCTTTCCGACGGCAATGCGGGTGACGCCGTCCCACCAAAATACAAAAACCACCCCTCGGGGTGGTTTTTTTATTTTGATCGCCGCGCGGGAATCGAATCCGCGTCCGGTACGGACGCGGGATGAGTGCGGACGAAAGACAGCGCCTGCGCGCTGTCTTTCGCCTCACGAATCTGAGCAGCTTGCAAGCTGCGAAGTGGCTTGTGGCAGCCTCACCGCCACAAGGCCGCCGTCTCCGCCCTTAATGTCACGAAGTGGCGTTCCATTAAGAAAGGCTGTGCGCGTAAATCGTCAGCATCGAAAACGACACCAGCGGCTTGCGCTCAGAGCCATCTGCCTTCCATTCCCAAATTCTTGCGATGCCAATTGGCCTATCCTTGGCGCGCCAGATCTGCCAGCGAACGGGCTTGCCGGTCTCGTAGTTCGGTTTAAAGAAATTTGCGGCGGGGACAATGCAAAGTTGCTTCTTCTTCCAAGCATGCGATAGAAGGTTTTGCCGCAACTGTCTCCGTGCGCGATAGATGTCGACTTGGCGAGCTTCATATCGGCCCAGTGAGGTACCATGCCGAAGCATGCACTGACTGCCTCGGCCTGGCCCGACTCATGCTGAGCCGGATGATCGACGCCAGATAACCAAGAAATGCCTCCGGCCGCTCGTCAAGCGGCTCAAAGGGGGACGCCGAAATGTTCCAGATTGCGTTCATATCAGCCGGGAATATGGTTCGCGCACATTCATTTATATTACCCACGCTCCCACTCCTTGTCCTAGTTCTGACGTGTGCAAAAACCATTAAATTGAAGATATTAGACTAACAACGTTTAATAAGCTTTGAAAAGAGATATCATAGAGCTAACAAATAGGAGATTGTATGTTCACCGAACTCGTTACCGCTCTTGGCTCAAGTGCTTTTACGTTATGTATTGCCTGGCTTCTTAAAAATGTCATTAAAACAAGGTTAACGGCGAGCGTAAAATATGAATTTGACGCAAAACTGGCAGAGCTAAAATCAGATTTCTCTAGAGCAAAGCAAAAGAGTGCATCGGACTTAAAATCTAACGAAAATGATATAGCGACATTGAGATCAAGTGCTGTGACGGGACTAGCGAATCGACAAACATTGTTTGAAAAAAGACGATTAGAGGCAATCGATCAACTTTGGGCCGATGCAAGAGAATACGCACAATTAAAAAATCTGATCGAAATTATGAAAACGCTGAAATTTAACGAAGCTGTCAAAATTTGCGAGAAGGAACAAAAATTTCGAGATGTATTTGCCACTCTTTATAACACGTTCAATATTGATTTTATAACGTCACAGAGACCTTCTACAGCTAGGCCATATATCTCGGACTTAGCATGGGCACTCTTTAGAACGTACAGTGCAATTATCAATACTGCGATTGCAAAGTTGTACATTTTAAGTAATGGGTTACCTGCACATCTAGTCGATATAGCGGGAACAGAACAACTGGTTCGAACGGCGATCTATGGGACCGACTCTCATACGGAACAACCAATATTTCCAGAGTATTTGTTAGAAGACATCGAAGAAAAATTACTGACCGAATTGAAGCGCATGCTAGATGGAGCCGATGAAGATAAAGCGAGCGTAGAAAAAGCGGCAGAAATTATGCGGTCTGAAAAAAATATGAGGCATGCGTTTCCCAAAGAACAGGAGGCAGTTGCTGCGATTTTTGGCATCGAGTGACATGGGTGCAATTGTCTACTACACATGAAAATTTATTGACCGGCCGCCCCAATTTTATATATCCGCTAGTGCGAGCATAACAAAGTGCCTTCCCGTTCTAAGTAACACGATTTCCTTCCAATATTCGCTCCACGAAGACCGGCCTCTGAATGTTGGAATCAAATTGCAAAATACCTAAGCCATGGCTAAACTCCTTATTGTAGGACTTCAATAATGCAATGTCAGACTCCATTAGAAGAAATCTAAATTTACTCGTCACCAGCAACGACGAACTGCCAAATCTAAATTTCTTTTTTGCTCCAGTCGCTTCGGTCTCGATATTTAAAGTACAGTGATTATCGCCACCCATCCACCTGAAATGGCGGTTCATGATAGTTTCTGCACGCACCAAAAGCTCATTAGAAACGTGAACAAGTTTCTGCATGTCCGGCTCATGACTTCTCTTCTCCCGTAAGTCAGCAATAAAGTCATTCGTCAACTCTCGATATTGAATATCTTCGTGACGTGAAAATACATTAAAGAATGTAAAGTTATAAAACTCTTCCTCACCAGGTTTTAGGACCTGTGATGAAAATATTAGCTGGGGATTGTTTTGTCGTGCGTACGTTTTCATTCCAAGCACCATAGTGTTTTGATCAGGAAGGACTATGGACAGGGTCATTGATCTGATTCGAATAGGCTTCCCCCCTATATTACGAACCGCTATATGCAAATTTACGTTGGGATTGCCAAGTACATGGGTAACAGATATTCGTTCGTACACCTCAGCCACCAACAGCCCCTTCTTAAACAACGAAACTATATATGGGCCGACCGAAACAATAATCGCTACTAAAGCAAAGGCGCTTTGCCAAAAAGTCCAATCTAGTAAATTGAACGATGCTGCTGGTGGCGTGCATGCACTGCATGCAGCCGCGAGGGTAAACATAGTGAAATCCTCCATTGTTGAACTAACAATATAACAACAATGAGTTCTTTGCGGTAATTTTTATGATTTCAATGTTAGTGTAGTTTCTCGCCGTTAAGAATAACAAAAAACTGAAGCGCCCTGCAGCTCGCAACTATATTGTCCGCTTCTTTCATAAGATCTTGAAGATCTCGATTAATCTTGTTCGGAAGTGCAACGGTTCCGGTAATGGCTGCATCACCTACGCTGGGGCCTTTGGCTTCGGAGCCGGAGGCAGATCCATTACGGACACTTGAGGTTGCGAGGCGCAGCCCTGCTGGGCTAGCATTAACGTTGCGAAAAGCAGCTTTTTCATCCTGGTTATCCTTCCTGATTTTTTCGTTGTCTGGCGCCTGCTATTCTGCAATACGTTCATTGTTTTTAACGCGAGTTAGCAACGCCACCTTTTCGGCTTCGGCCGTCTCCAGCTTCTCCTGGTCCCACTTCTGCCTTGTGCGACGCCGCGATGTTCCAGATCCAGCGCAGCCGCGAACAGGGCAACGATGGCTGCAGCTGCCATTAGCAGCTTGATATAAGCTCTCATGCGCCCCCCCAAAGCAAACTTCCCGTTCCGCCACGCGGCGCTTAACTAGGCCAGGCAAAACCTTCCCGCCGCCGGCATTGAATGCAAACGACGCGAACGCGGCACGCTGGTTATCGTTCAACGGCACATGCACGCAACTGTTGATCGCAGTGTCCGCCTTCAGCAAATCCTGCAGCAGCAGTTCGTTACACTGGTCCAGCGTCGCAGTCTGGCCGAGTTTGACGCCGCCGTTAGCCACAGAGTATTCATTGTAAGAACATTGGTCGCAAAACTGGCCACGCAACTGACTCCGTCTCAGAAGCAGACGCAAGCGGCATCGACTAATCCGTTTTATCAGGAACATGTCAGCAATGCCATAATGGAATCCTGGCTCATCCAACAAAATCCCCTTACCCCCGCGAAAAAACAAACCCCGGCTCCACCCACCCATACCCCCAACGCAACCCACATCGACCAATTACTCATCAGCCTCTGATAAATCACACGAGCCGCCTCCGACCCAGGATTGATCCGCATCACTTCAGCACACGTATCCCTAGCGAGTAAGGCATCCTTATACGAACTCCCCGTCAACAGCGGCATGAGACACATGACGCGAGCAGCCTTCTCGTCTCCTTTTTCAACCTGATGCCCTAAGTAGTTGACTATCACCAGTCGAGGCAAGCGTTCTGCATAAAACGCATCAGTGCGGGCGAGTTGCTCGCGGCAGCCGGCCGCCATCAGACATCGATACGCCTGCGCGCCCAGGTGTGGCCGGCGGGCGTTGATCGAATCGCCCGCGCCATGCAGCGGTGCCTTGAACTCGGCCATCATGGTCTTTGGGTCAACTGGGCGCATTAACTCCTTTGCGGGCAGGAGTTCCGAAGGCTCCGGCAATACCTCGCCGGGGAATGCGGAGGCAGCCAGGCGGCGCGCGAGCGTAGGGCCGTCGAGCACTCGCCCTTCCCAGAGTGCTCCCCAGCAGAGCCCGGCGACGATAGCAGGCGCCAGGATGCACCAGAGCACAAAACGCCACAGGTAGACGAAAAACCGCGTGCCCTTGCCATCACCGATATCGCGATGGCCCGAATATCCGCCACCGCCCGTCTGCCCGGTGGGGATAAATGCACCCGTGTGGGGGGCCAGTCCAGCGGCTCTGCGGGCAAACTCCACCTTCGCAGCCGCGCCTTGTGGCGTGTCGTGTGAGGTCACGCCATACATCGCCTGCTCGCTATGGGTCGCATTCATGCCCAATCCGCCATCGAACTGGCCGCCGTCATTGCGGCCGCCGTCGTAGTCGTTACTCAAGGGAAGTGCTCCTGTAAAAAGTGTTTCTGGACATACTCGCTGCTTCCCGCGCCTTGACGGAGGACTGGCTCCAATAGGCCGTGGCCCTCTTCATCAACAAGGAGCGGTATCGGCCCTGCTCGCGCAACCCCGCTTTGCGCTAACTTACGGTGCGCAGATGAACCATTCGGTCTGTTTTCCGCATATCCCCGGGCTGGCTGCTTTATCTTGATTTAAGAGTTCTACATTGGCCGTAACGTGAACCATTGTGGGGTCCACCTTGATGATGAGCAGCACTGCCGCAACTTCGACCACTACGCCCATGATTAAAAATATGCTCCAGAGGTGCTGGCCCTTATTTGTCCTGAGCTTCATTGCTGTATCTCCTCACAATGGGGATCTGATTTTTTTAAATTTTTCGATATTCGTCGTGCAGTGCCGATGTCGGGGGCTGAGGCACGAAGCCTTATGGCGAAGCAATTTTCACTGCCGCGCCGCCTCCGCCATCGCACTCACTGGCTTGCCAGCACGTCACCCTTTTTGTCGACCAGTGTGATCTTGATGATTTCGGCCTTGATGGTTTTGTTGGAGATATCGGCATCCTGCAGGTAGCAATACACGGCCATCTGCAGCGGCACGTATTTGCTTCGCATTTCTTCTATTTTTCTGGCGTCTTCTTCCGAGACCGGCTTCAGATAACGGAAGCCTTCGCCATTGGTGAAGCCGATCTTGTATTCGGCATTGTCGGAAAAATAACGGTAGTTGGTCGCTTGCCAGATGGATTCGGATACGGGAAATCCCTTCTTCTCAAAATCGAATTTTTCAATCGGATTGCTGACGAACATCTTCACGTAGCGCTGCGATTTGGCCTTGGCGACTTCGCTATCGACTTTCGGTTTCAGCGCAGTCAGCAGGTCGTTTTTCTTGAACTCGTCGGATTGCCGGGCGTAGTCCATCGAATAGCGGCTCAACACTTCCTTGTAGTCGATAGGCATCGCGTTCAGGGCCAGATAGGCGAACATCAGCTGGTTGCCGCTGTTGTATTCGACAAAACTGTCTATCGGCGTATCGCGGTTGGCTTTGGGCAGATTGGACTGCACCGCTACCTGTTTGGCGGCCTCCACCGTTTTTTGCGACGTCGCATCCGCCAGGTTGGGTTTATTGGACGTGTCGGCAGGCACCTTGTCGCCACAGCCGGCCAGGCCAATAGCCAGCACCGCTGCGAAGCAGGTTACAAAAGATTTGAACATGGTATTTCCTCTGGTGTGAATGGATTCAGGCTTTGGCAGCCAGGAATTTGATGACGCCCTTGCCGGCAAAATACAGGCCCACGGCAACCGACAGATAGCCGCCCATGCCGATGGAGATTGCTTTCATTGCCTGCGCCGTCATGCTGGCCGTCATATCGGCGATCATTTGCTGCGCCTGTTGGCCGCCAAAGCTGGAGGCGGCGTTTTGCGCCTGCTTCATGCCGTCATGAATGCCGGAATAGATCATGGCCGCCATCAAGATCATGAACAGCAGCGGGAGCAAGCCGCCGAGATGCGCGCGTGGGTCCTTCCAGAAGAAGGGCGCCATCGGCGCAATCAATGCCACGATAGCCAGGAAGCCGTAGCCGCCGCTACCGCCGCCTATGCCGCCAGCGCCAAATGAATTCATCACGCCAGCCGGTGAATTAACAATCGCCAGGGTCTGCCAGAAGCTAATGCCGACGCCGTAGCTGGAAGAAATCTGTATGGATACGGTATTGAGAAAGAACCATCCCAGGATCAGCAAGGCCATCGCGACCAACACTTCAATACCGAATTTGGCGACGACGCCCGATGCCAGCTGGGCGCTCTTTTCTTTCATGGCGGCCACGGCCAGCTCTGCCTGCTCTTTCGCCAGCTGGTTGTCCGCCACTACCGTGATGGAACTGATTTCATTGGCGCCGCTAAATGCCGCCTCGACGACCATGTCCACTTTGGGTGACACATCGGATTTCCAGATTCCATCCAGCTTGAATGGATATTGCTGGCCGTCGATGGATAGCAAGCCGTCGCCGATGCTGGTATCCCGCAAAATTTTTCCTCGTTTAAGCATTTTTTATCTCTTAGGTGATAGGTTTTCACATTGCCCGGTGCTTTAGATGATTACGATCCTTCTCTCTGAATACCCGAAAAATGAGTTACCGCGGCAAGCCATTCGGCGGCAAGCGGGCGGTTTTTTCGATCCGGCTTCAGTAAAAACTTTTAAATTTAAAAGCTCTCATGCATGAGTACGGAATTGCATCGGCAAACCGGACACGCATTCTGAAAATATTTGAGATGACAGAGAAACAGCGGTGCCGGCGTCTTGCCTGGCGGTGAAAGACAGGGAGGAAGGAATTCAGCGGATGGCAAACCCGGGACAGGGCCGATACCGGCCCTGTCCTGCGGATGCAAAAAATCAAGGCTGATCTCGGCGAATGCCGATCGGGCCTTGATTTTGGGGATTTTTATATTGCCAGAGCCAGATGTACCGGCAAGGTTGATTAAATGGCTGGCACGCCCGCCAGCATATCTGCATGGATGGCGGCCGCGTTTTTGAGTGCCGAAGCGGCATCTTGCGGTTTGCCAAGCGCTTGCAAAGCATGCCCTTCCACTGCCCATGCCCTGGCTTGCAGGTCACGCACGAACAGCGGCGTGGAGAAACGCTTGGCGGTTTCCTGCGTTTCCCTGGCATCGGCCAAGGCTTCCGCCCAGTCATGCCGCATCAGGGCGACTTCGCTTCTCCGCACGGCCAATTCCAGCCGCTGCCTTGAAACGACCTTCGGGTCCTTGTTTTTCAGGAAGGCGCCGTCCAGATCACGTTTGGCCTGGGCAGCGTCGCCGCGCCGCAGCTGATAATCCACCTGGTGCAGCACATGGAAATCCATCTGCCCGGTGCCGGTGTGGTGCAGCTTGGCATGCAGCTCCGCCGCCTTGGCCAGCGATTGGGCTGCGCGGTCCAGCATGCCCTGGGTGGTAAGGATTTCGGCCTGGGCATCGTAAAGCATGACGCGCTGGCCGTCTTCGGCATCGAAGCTGGCAAGCAGCTCATTGGCCTGCGTAATCACCTTGACTGCGGCATCGCCCTGGTCCAGCAGTTCGTGCGCCAGCGCCTGCTGTATCAATATCGACACCAGCGTGTCTTTATCGCAGTGCTCCACATCCTTCATCGCCAGCTCAGTCAATGGCTGAGTCAGGTCGAGCGCAGCGCGCGGGTGGGCACGCACCAGTTTTTTTGCCAGGTTGGAAGAGACGGCCAGCAGGTTGCTGTTGGGAACGTCGTGAGGGCCCAGCTTTTTCTGTGCCGCGGCAATGGACTCGCGGGAGCTTTGTATGGCCAGATCGATCTTGCCCAGCGCCGAATAGGCGTCGGCCATGGCGGCATACGCATAATAGAGTTTTGCCCGGCGCCCGGTCGCCTTCATGACGTTGATCGCTTCCTGCCCTGTCGCCAGCGCCTTCTCGCTATTGCCGCAGTAGGTCAGGTTAACGGTCAGCACCAGCAAACCATCGGTCAGCTCTTCCGACGGCGGCGCGCGGCGCAGCAACTCGACGCCGCGCTGCGAATGTTTTGCCGCGGCACAGTTGTCGCTGTCCAGCAGATAGGCTTTACCCACCTCCAGGCGGCCGCGTTGCGGGGATGAATAATCGCCCAGCGCGTCCAGCATTTTTTCTGCCTGCTGCAAATAATCCGGTGCGCCGGCCAGGCCCGAAACGGAGGAGTTGGCGGCAAAAAAAGTGTCCAACAGCTCCGTCACCAGCGCCGGGCTCTGGCGGGGATGCAGGCTGCGGAATATTTCCAGCCTCTTTTTTTGCAGCAGGTAGCCGGGTTCATCCAGCGCCAGATCCTGGTTCAGCGAGGCAAGCGTCTTGAGGATGCGCAGCTTGGTTTCGGGTGCATTATTCAACTCACCCATGATGCGCTCGGACCCGCGCTCCAGCAACACGCGGGCCGTTGTCTGCTGCGCCTGGACAGGATCATCCTGGTCCATTGAATTGGCTTTGAACAGGCCTGTCAGGAAAGCTTCGGTCGCCACTGCTGCCCTGGTTTCGCGCTGCGCGCTTTGCGCCTGCCATATCGCAATCCCCAAGCCTACCGACAGGCTCACTACGGCAATGCCGGACAGGCTGACGGCGAGCCGGTTGCGTTGGATGAACCGGCTGGTGCGATACCAGCGGGTATCGGGCCTGGCGCGCACCGGTTCATGATTTTGCCAGCGCTGCAGGTCCTGGGACAGCGCATCGACGGTGGCATAGCGCTCCGCCGGGTCGCGCTTCAAGCCTTTGAGGATGACGGTATCCAGATCCCCCTTCAGCTGGCGCACCAGCTGCTTGTATTTGGTATCGAAACGCGAGAGGGTGGGAGAAGCCTTATCCAGCGCGGCGCTTGGGGCCTTGTGCTGCTGCGCCAGCACCAGCTGTTCTACCTGGCCGCGGGTCAGCCCTTTCAGGTGATAGGGGCGTTCTCCGCTCAGCAGTTCATACAGCAGTATGCTCAGTGAATAGATGTCGGATGCGATATTGACCGGCTCCGACATCAGCTGCTCCGGCGACGCGTAATCCAGCGTCAGCGGCGATCCGGCAAAGCCGGTGATGTCGGCTTTATCGGCGAGGCCGCCATCTTTGGCGGCCTCGCCGGTTTCCAGCAACTTTGCAATGCCGAAATCCAGCAGGCGCACTTCGCCGTTGCCGGTGACAAGGATATTGGCCGGCTTCAGATCGCGGTGGATGATCAGGTTGGCATGCGCATACTGGACCGCCTCCAGCACCTGGCTGAACAGCTGCAGGCGCTGCGGTATCGTCAGACGGTTGGCATCGCAATAATCGTTGATGCTGATGCCTTCCACATACTCCATCACCAGGTAAGGCTGCCCTGCCTTGCTCACGCCGGCGTCATACAGGCGCGCGATATGCGGATGGGACAAGGCGGCGAGGATGGAACGTTCCCTTTCAAAACGCTGCAGCAGCATTTTGTGGGGCATGTTCACCAGCGGCAGCTTGAGCGCAACCGTCCTGCGGATCAGGCCATCGGCCCGTTCGGCCAGCCAGACCGTGCCCATGCCGCCGTGCCCCAGTTCGCGCAGCAGCCGGTAGCCGTCTATCATTTCCCCTTCAACTAAATCCTCGGCGTCGGGAAGATCGTCAAATTGCGGCAGCTGGTCGATCATCCCTGTGCCGGTGCCTTGCTCGGACAACGCCAGCATTTTGTACAGCACTTCCCTGAACTGCGCGTCCGGTTCCGGCAGGTGTTCGATAAAATGCGCGCGGGCTTCGGGCTCCAGGGTTAATGCCACGTCAAGCAGTGAAGAGATTTTGCTGAGCTGTTCCGCGTCTATCATCGAAGCCTCTTTTTATGGTAAGACACTGAAAGAAAATATCGGGTTATCTGACTAGCTGACTAGCTGACTAGCTGACTATCGCAGGGCGACGGCGAGCAGCAGGCGGGCCTTTTCCCAGTCGCGGCGCACCGTGCGGTCGGAGACGCCGAGGACGGCGGCGATCTCAGATTCCGACATGCCGCCGAAATAATGCATCTCAACGACGCTGCCCAGCCGCGGGTCGGAGGCCGACAAGACTTCCAGCGCCTCGTGGACGTGCAAAATCTCGGCTTCCGGCGTGGGCAGCTTTTCGCTCATGTCGGTATCGAGCCTGATATGTTCATTGTTGCCGCCGCGCTTTTCCGCCGAGCGGGCACGCACAAAATCCACGATCACACTGCGCATGACCTGCGCCATGTAGGCCATGAATTCGCCGCGTTCGTCGGTGCGCAGCTGCCCTGCGTTCAGCAGGCGCAGATAGGATTCATGCACCAGCGACGTGGCATTCAGCTGCGTGATGGTTTTATTGCGGCTTAACTGGGACCGGGCCAGGCGCCGAAGGTCGTCATAGAGGGCTTCAAAGTCAGTTTGCATGGATGCTTGGTTTTTATGTTCGTCAGACTTTGCCAGACCGGGCTATCACACGACGCCGTGTAAAATTTATCAATTACAGCAACATCAGCCTACACAGGTTTTGTTGCCCTTGCAATTTTTCCATGTCGGGAAACTTATCCAGGTTGAAGAAAAACATCAGCGTGCTGTCTTTCGGAAGGGCGGCATGCAGGCTGGCCGACAGCGCTGATCATCAGAGTGGGCTCAGTGCGCGCCTATGCTGAGCATGCCTGTCCCCTTCGCCGTCAGGAAAGGCTCGAACAGGCCCATGACCTGTGCCGCGCCCCAGCTGATATGGTCGCGCGTGATGGCGTTGATGCCATGCCGTGAGCGCAGGTAGTCTATCCAGTAGGTGGACACTATCCAGCCGTTGACCACCAGTTGCTCCATCTGCCTGGGTGTGGCTTTGAGCAAACCCGCAGCCTGCATGTTGTCCAGCACGCGCCGTACATTGCGCTGCACTTCATCGGCCAGCGATTCTATGCGGGACAGCAGCGACGGCGCCAGGCTGCAGACGGCGGCGCCGTCGCGGTAGAAGAAGCGCCATTCCCACATCAGGCTGAACCAGCCGCTCATATAGAGGCCAAAGCGCTCCGGTTTGTCGCCATGGGCCAGGTCGGCCACGGCGACGTCGCGCAGCGCGCGCTCGAAATCATCGAACAAGGCTTCCAGGATCTGCTCTTTTTTATTGAAGTGGTAGTACAGGTTGCCTTCCTGGATGCCGGCGGCCAGCGCGATCTCTGCCGTGGTCACGGCCAGCGGGCCGCTCTCGTTGAACAGTTGCTGGCAAACATCCAGTATGCGGGCGCGCGTGGGACGGCGGCTGGGGGCCTGTTCTGTGGTCATGGTGGACTGCATCTTTCTGGGTTCAAACGCTGCGCTGTGAGCCCTGGCTTGCATCGGGCACCGCAAACCGGGGCTTAGAGCACAGCTTAATATAAGCATATTGCAGCATTTTAAGGTAAGCACCCTAATTTAGGTTGCACATTTAGGGTGAACACCCTAATATCGAATGAAGCCGGGTGCATGACAAGATAAACAATATCCGGCAAGCCTGCCAAACAGAACACTTATAAACACAACAGGCCACCGGACGGTTTTGCCGGACATGGACAACAGGAGACCCTGATGCTTCAAAATGAACAGAGTAGTGCGCCAGGCGCGCAGGCAGGAGAAGACACGCTGTATTTCGACGTGCTGATCGTCGGCGCCGGCCTGTCCGGCGTATGCGCCGCTTATCATCTGCAGACCACCTGCCCCGGCAAGACCTTTGCCATCCTGGAGGGCCGCGATGCCATAGGCGGCACCTGGGACCTGTTCCGCTATCCCGGCGTGCGCTCGGATTCGGACATGTATACGCTGGGCTACAGCTTCAAACCCTGGCGCAGCGACAAGTCGTTTGCTTCCGGCGACGCCATCCGCAACTACATCCGGGATTCGGCGGCAGAGTTCGGCATAGAGCAAAAGATACGCTTCGGCCATCGCGTGACGCACGCCTCCTGGGATTCCAGCACGGCGAGGTGGACGGTGGATGCCGAGGTGGGGCCGCAGCGCACGCCCGTGCGGCTGTCATGCAATTTCCTGTCCATGTGCAGCGGCTACTACAACTATACGGACGGCTACATGCCGCAATGGCCGGGCATGGAACAGTTTGCCGGCCGCCTGGTGCACCCGCAGCACTGGCCGGCGGACCTGGACTATGACGGCAAGCACGTGGTCGTTATCGGCAGCGGCGCCACGGCGGTGACACTGGTGCCGCAGATGGCGCAGCGCGCCGCGCATGTGACGATGCTGCAGCGCTCGCCCACTTATATTGTCGCGCGCCCTTCGATCGACCCTGTTTCCGCATGGCTGCAGCGCAAGCTGCCCGCCGGCATTGCGCACAGCCTGACGCGCTTCAAGAATATCTTGCTGAGCATTTACTTCTTCAACCTGGCGCGCAAAAAGCCGGGCGCCGTCAAGCGCCACCTGCTCAATGAAATACAAAAACAGCTGGGACTGGACTACGACGTGGCCAGACACTTTGCGCCCACTTACAAACCCTGGGACCAGCGCCTGTGCCTGGTGCCGGATGCGGACCTGTTCACTGCGATACGCGCCGGCACCGTCTCCGTCGCCACCGATCACATCGCCGCGTTTACCCAAACCGGGCTGCTGCTCGCCTCCGGCGAAAAACTGGAGGCGGATATCATCGTGGCCGCCACCGGCCTGCAACTGCAGATGATGGGCGGCATGCAGCTGAAGGTCGATGGTGCGCCCGTGGATCTGTCGCAGGCCTTTATGTACAAGGGCATGATGTACAGCGATGTGCCCAACCTGGCGGTGGCAATGGGCTATACCAATGCGTCATGGACGCTGAAGTGCGAACTGTCGGCCAAGTATATGTGCCGCCTGATCCGCCACATGGATGCGGGCGGCTACGCGTGGTGCGCGCCGCGCAGGAACGACCCGTCCGTTACGGAAGAACCGGCACTGGCGCTGAGTTCCGGCTACGTGCAGCGCGCGACCGGCATACTGCCCAAGCAGGGATCAAAAAAGCCGTGGAAGCTGCACCAGAATTATGTGCTCGATACGATGGCGCTGAAGTTCAGCACGCTGAAGGACGGCGCGATGGAATTCGGGCGGGCCGGCGCTGCTGTTTAACATCCATCTCATCCATAAAGGAATGCAATGACCCTACTCTTAGCCTGTATCGCTGCGTGCGCACTGTTCATATTGCTATTTTTACTGGGGCTGGCGGCTTTCAGCGGCATCATCGCCGGCCGCGTCGAGAAAGCTTTGCCGCCTAAGGGCAAGTTCATCGACATCGACGGCGCGCACATCCACTATCTGGATGAGGGCAGCGGCCCGGTAATTGTCATGATCCACGGCCTGGGCGGGCAATCCGGGCATTTTGCGTATGCGCTGATGAGCTTGCTGTCCAGCCGCTTCCGCGTGATCGCCATCGACAGGCCGGGCTCCGGCCACTCCACGCGGCCGGACAGCATGCCGGCGCGGCTCAATGCGCAGGGCGACGTGGTGGCTAAACTGATACAAACTCTGGGCGTGCAACGCCCGCTGCTGGTCGGCCATTCGCTGGGCGGCGCCGTGGCGCTGAACGTGGCGCTGCGGCATCCGGAAAGCGCCGGCGGGCTGGCACTGATCGCGCCGCTGACGCATCTGGTGGAAGACGTGCCGGCCTCGTTCCGCGCGCTCGCCATCCCTTCCCCGGCGGTGCGCCGCTTTGTGGCCTGGACGATGGCGGTGCCCATGTCAGTCTTCAAAGGCCAGGCGGTGCTGGACATGGTGTTCAGCCCGGAACGGCCGCCAAAGAATTTTGCGATAGCGGCAGGCGGGCTACTGGGGCTGCGGCCGAAAAGCTTCCATGCGACGTCTTCCGACATGATGGCAGTACCAGACGACCTGCCTGCAATGATGAATGCCTATGCGTCACTGGCGCTGCCCTTTGCCATGCTATATGGAAAACAGGACCGCGTGCTGGACTGGCAGGTACAGGGGCAAGCGATGAAAGCCGCGCTGCCTGCGCTGCAACTGGAGCTTGTCGAAGGCGGCCATATGCTGCCGATAACGATGCCGGAGCATGTGGCGGCATGGATATCACGCACTGCACAAAAAATTATTTAAGCCCCTCGTAGAAATATCAGGCAACACCCAGCAGAAATAAACGCGGCGTGAACCCGGCGGTGACGGCTTATCGGCACGCACCGGTAAAGCTTTAAAGTTGGCGTAACGGCACGTTAAGAGTAAAAATGCATGATTACTCACCAACTTGCGTTATCGCAACGCTATCTTGCTGAGTTCAAGTCTAAATAAATTGCCCTAAATCACCAAAAATACACAACAACACGTATATTTCAAACGGGAAACCTACTAAAATTTAACCTTCTGAAACACATTTAACCGTGCTCTGCAACGATAATAAAAATGAAATTTGCCTTTTTTAGCAAGCAGCTCACTCTCATGAAGCATGTCGCCATTGCAGCAAGCGCACTTTGTGCAGTGCAAACTTTGCATGCAGCCAATGTGTCCACCACGATGACCAATACCGTCACCGTGACGAACAACTGCACGGTCAGCACGACCGGCTTTACGACGATTTACGACCCGCTCAATACCAATGCAACGGCCAACCAGGACGTATCGGCATCGGTCACGACCAGTTGCTCGCTGGCAGCGCCTGCCGTGATCACGCTGAGCCAGGGTGCGAATGCAGCTTCCGGCTCCAGCGACGCTTCTCCTTTGCGCCGTCTGTCCAACGGTGCGGCAACACCGGCTTACCTGAGCTACTCGCTGTACCAGGACGCAGGCCGCTCCACTACATGGGGCAACACGGCGCTGACCGGCGTGCCGCATGTAGGCACAGGCTCGGGCGCCACCACCAATGTGTATGCACGCATCCCTTCGGGCCAGACGCCGGGCGTTACCGGCACCTTTACCGATTCGGTGATGGTGACAGTCACTTACTGATCTGCATGCTCTGAACGTACAGGTATGGACGCCACCTTGACGGTGGCGTTTTTTATTCTGCCGCAGTGTTAAGCACGCCCGCTGAACCTGCCTCCCTCTCCTGCTCCTACGCGCGCCTTGGCCGGCTTCCTATAGCTCTTGGCGGCGCCTGACATTACATTGGCAAAACAGACATACCGCAGTTTGCGGGTTTCACCTCATGCAGAAAGCCAGAGCAAATGAAAGGCATGAACAAACAAGGCATCACTGAAGGGAGCGCAGAAGGCATCGCATCCACGCCGCCGGCGGGCGCCAGGGCCGATGCAAAAAAATCCCTTGCGGTAAAAAAAACCATCGCCAGCTTGCTGCGCAAGGTATTCGGCGTGGAACGCCTGCGTGACGGCCAGCAGGCGGTCATCGACAGCGTGCTGGCCGGCAAGGATACACTGGCGATCATGCCCACCGGCAGCGGAAAATCACTGTGCTACCAGATTCCCGCATCCATGCTGGCGGGCACGACCGTTGTCGTGTCTCCGCTGATCTCGCTGATGAAAGACCAGCTGGAAAAGCTGGCGGATATCGGCATCCCTGCAGTGCAGGTCAACAGCAGCCTGGCGCGCGAGGAAGAGCTGGCGGCGCTGGACAGTATCCGGAACAGCCAGGCCCGCATTGTATTTTGCACGCCGGAGAGGCTGACCTCGCCGGAATTTTTACAGGTGCTGCATGGCACCAGCATCTCGCTGCTGGTCATCGATGAGGCGCATTGTATTTCGCAATGGGGCCATGACTTCCGCCCTGCCTACCTGGAACTGGCGGCGGCAATCAGTGCGCTGAGGCGCCCTGCCGTGCTGGCGCTGACGGCTACCGCCACCGAAGATGTGATTGCCGACATCGGCAGGCAACTGGGCTTGCCCAAACTAAACGTGGTGAATACCGGCATCTATCGCCCCAACCTGCGCTACCGGGTGATTCAGGCGACCAACGCGGACGAAAAACAGGCGCAGGCACTGAAACTGGTGCACGAGACTGCGGGCGTGGGCATCATCTATGCCGCCACGGTGAAAGCGGTACAGGAGCTGTACGAGCAGTTGCAGCAGGCAGGCGAGAGCGTGACCTGCTATCACGGCAAGCTGCCGGCGCGCGAGCGCAAGGAAAACCAGAATTTGTTCATGACAGGCGAGCGCCGCATCATGGTGGCGACCAATGCTTTCGGCATGGGCATAGACAAGAGCGACACGCGCTTTGTGCTGCATCTGCAGGTGCCGGCCAACCTGGAAGCCTATTATCAGGAATCGGGCCGCGCGGGCCGCGACGGCTTACCGGCGGATTGTACGCTGCTGTATTTTGCGGACGACAAACGGATACAGCAATTTTTCCTGGCCAAGAATTATCCCGTGGCGGAAGAGCTGCACGCGGTATTTGGCGCAGCGAAGGAAATGGGTTCGGAGCAGGCCTCGTTCTCATTCGCCGATATCAAAGGCAGGCTGGATACTATCTCTGCGAGCAAGCTGAAGATCTGCCTGAAGCTGCTCAAGGACGGCAAGCTGCTGCGCCAGGACCGCAGACTGAACTACGCGGTCAGACAGCTTGTGCCGAAGGCCAACCTGTTTGCTGTGCTGGCGCAAGGCTACACGGACAAGCAGGAACGCGACCGCACCGCGCTGGAACAGATGGTCGGCTATGCGCAAAGCGGCTTCTGCCGCTGGAAGCTGTTGCTGGATTATTTCGGCGACGACAGCAGCTTCGAGCGCTGCTGCACCTGCGACAACTGCTTGTCCCCGCCCAGCCTGATGCCCACAATGGAGACGGATGGCAGCGAGCATACGGTTTTGCCGCTGACGATGGAGACGCAGTTGCCTGACGCACCAGTGCCGCAGACCGGTCCGCTGATTGCCATCGGCAGCCAGGTGAAGGTGCCCAAGTTCGACATCGGCACCGTGGTGGCCGTGGCCGGCGACCAAGTGACGGTGGAGTTTCCTACCCATGCCGTCAAGACCTTCATGGCGGAATTTGTCGCCCCTGCTTAGCCTTTTACTCTTGTCCCTGCCCTTTTCTCGAGTAAAAAAAACGGCCAAAATGGCCCGTAAATCCCTTCGGAGGGGGAGGCAAATCAACTTCAGACGGTCAAGCCTTACTTCTGCGCCGTGGGCGGTGTGCCCCAGGTTTCTATCTCAAAAATCGAATAGCCGTACTGCGATGAACGCTTGACGCCGTTGATGCGCAGGTAGCGGCCGCTGGCCGACAGGCTGGAGAAATCTTCCACGCCGCCATTGCTGCCAGTCACCGATTTGACCAGACTCCAGTTGACGTTGTCGCTGGACACCTGGATCTGGTATTCGCTGGCGTGGGCATTTTCCCAGTTGATGCGCACACGGGAAAAGCTGGCCATGCCGCCAAAATCCAGCGTGATCCATTGTGCATCGTTGAAGGCGCTGGACCAGCGGGTGCCGATGTTTTTATCGATGGCTTTTTCAGGTCCGAGGCCGCCGTTTTCAGAGCCGGAAGCGGCAGCGGCCACTGCGGTCAGCGCCACCGGATCGGTAGACTGTGGTGGCGCGACGGGGTTGGACGTGTCGCCGCCCCAGGTTTCTATCTCATAGATCGAATAGCCGTAAGGCGTGGAACGCTTGAGACCGTTGATGCGCAGGTAGCGGCCGCTGGCGGACAGGTTGGGGAAATCCTCCACGCCGCCATTGCTGCCGGTAATGGATTTGATCGTGGTCCAGTTGGCATTGTCGTTGGACACCTGGATCTGGTATTCGGTCGCATGGGCGTTTTCCCAATCTATGCGCACGCGGGACAGGCTGGTGACGGCGCCGAAATCGAGCGTGATCCACTGTGCATCGCTAAAGCCGCTGGACCAACGGGTGCCGGCGTTTTTATCGATCGCCTTTTCCGGGCCCAGGTCGGCATTCTCGGAAGAAGACGCGGTGGCGCGCACTGTTCCCTGCGGCGCAGGTGTCAGCGAACCCCAGGCGGCAATCTCGTAGATGGAGTAGCCGTAAGGCGTGGAGCGCTTGACGCCATTCATCCTCAGGTACCTGCCGCTGCCGCTCAGGCCGGTGATATCTTCAATGCCGCCGTTGCTGCCGGTGACGGATTTGATGGTCGTCCAGGCAAGGCCGTCCTGCGAGGTTTGCAGCTGGTATTCGCTGGCGTGGGCATTTTCCCAGTTGATCCTGACATGCGTGACATTGACGGAGGCGCCGAAGTCCAGCGTCAGCCATTGCTGGTCGGTAAAGCCGCTGGACCAGCGGGTGCCGAGGTTATTGTCGATGGCCTTGGCCGGGCCGGTGTCGGCGTTTTCGGAGGCGGAAGCGCTGGCTGAGAGCGGCGTCAGCTGCACGTCGCCCAGGCCGAATGGCAGGCTGACGTAGAGCTGGCCCAGTTCGGTCAGCTGGCCGTCCGCACCCAGCAGATTGACATTGGGGATGGAGCTATTGCGGCCGGAGAACCACGAGTAGCGGGCGACGATGGGCTCGTTTTCCAGGTAGTTGACTGCAGCTGTCATGTAGTTCTTTTGCACCGCCAGTGTGATGCTGTCGTGCGGATTGTCGCCGCAGGCGAACTCCGTTACCCACAAAGGCTTGCCGTATTTACGGAAGCGGTCGATGTAACTTTTCAGCGCGCTGACATCGCAGGCATACCAGTGCACGGGGATATAATCGATCTGGCAGCCCTGGCAGGCGGCGAAGAAGGCATCCATATAGGCAACGGGGTCGGTAAAGGTGACGCCGCCTTCCGATACGCAATCGCCGCAGTAGTTGACGGCGGGCGCGCCCAGCTGCAAGCCCTTGCGCTTGGCCACTTCCTGCAGTACCGGCCACAGCGCGGCAGCCTGGCTAGGCGTCTTGTCGGACTGGGATTTAAAATTCGGTTCGTTGAAACCCAGCAGGTATTTGCCGCCATCCGGCACTTGCGAACTCAACTGGTCAACGGTCGGCGTGCCGCCCCAGGCCATGGGCACGAAATCCACGCCCAGCGATTTATAGACGCCCGCGGCGCCGGCTTCCGGCGTTGGCGACCAGTTGTACCACCAGCTGATGCCCTTGGACAGCACTGTCAAATCCGCCGCCGAGTTGCCGCCGTAGGCAACGCCACGTTTGGCGCTCTTTTGCGGCACCAGGTCTGCCCTTACGGCGCCCCTGGCGGCAACCGCGTTCTTGCCGCTGTCGTTATCGCTTTCGCTGCTGCCGCCGCAAGCTGCCAGCGTCAGCACCAGCGCGAGGCTGAAAATAAGCGTGGGTATCTGTCGTAGCTGCCGCATGAATCCTGGTCCAGTGCTGCGCATTTTTATTCTCCTGGGTATCGAATATTTAAATCGTATAGGGGGTGCGCGGCGGCCTTTTGGCGCTCACGCGATGACGCCGATGATGCAAAAACTTTCCTGAGAGTATGAAAAGACTATTACAGCTTGGCGACATTTTGATAAAAGTTACACTTAATTACTCCTGTGACAGATTGCTTGCATTTGCCATTTTGAGATATTTTTAGCCGGAGTTAGATCAAATTTAAGAAAATTTAACGCCTTCCTCAATTTCCTCCTACAGCCTGTAGGGCTCTGCCGTCTCGGGTTATCTCGTCTCGCTGCCGTTGTTCTTCACAAGAAACCGTGCTATCTTATGATTAGACATCTAACCATTAGAGAGCTTATCGTTGTCAACCATAGAAGAACGCTTTTCCGCGGCACTGCATAACTCCGCGCGCAGCTGGCGCCAAGCGCTGGACCGCCGCCTCAAGCATCTGGGCGTGGGCCAAGCCAGCTGGATGGCCATTGCGGTCATCGCCAAGGCCGGCAAGCCGTTGTCGCAAACCGAGCTGGCACACAAGCTGGGCGTGGAAGACCCGACCATGGTCTCCATGCTGGACCGGCTGGTGAAAGCAGAGCTGGTAGAACGCCTGCCCAGCCAGACCGACAGGCGCGTGAAGCTGGTCGTGCTGACCGAGGCCGGCAACGTGCTGTACGGCAAGGTGAAAGATGTGGCCGATCAATTCCGCATCGAATTCCTGGCCGGCTTTGATGCCGCGAAACTGCAGGCGGCCACCGAACTGCTGGAGGCGCTGAACGCCGCTGCCGAGTCTGCGCTATGAGCGACGTATCGCCCGCCGTTGCGCCGGCAGACGCCGGCATCAACCGCCGCATGATCACGATTTCCATCATGCTGGCGACTATCATCCAGGCGCTGGACGGCACCATTGCCAACGTGGCGTTGCCGCATATGCAGGGCAGCCTGTCTGCCTCGCAGGACCAGATCACCTGGGTGCTGACCTCATTCATCGTGGCCGCTGCGATTACGACGCCGCTGACAGGCTGGCTGTGCGACCGCTTCGGCCAGAAAAACATCTTCCTGGTTTCCGTGGCGGGCTTCGTGCTCGCCTCCGTGCTATGCGGCATATCAATGTCGCTGGCGCAGATCGTCGGCGCGCGGCTGCTGCAAGGCATTTTTGGCGCAGCATTGGTGCCGCTGTCGCAGGCAGTGCTGCTGGACATCAACCCGCGCGAAAAGCATGGCTCGGCCATGGCGGTGTGGGGCATGGGGGTGATGATAGGCCCCATCCTCGGCCCCACGCTGGGCGGCTGGCTGACGGACAGCTATAACTGGCGCTGGGTATTCTTCATCAACGTGCCTATCGGTTCTCTGGCCTTTTACGGTATCTGGAAATACATACGCACGACCCCGGCGGCGCGGCGCATGAGTTTTGACATGTTCGGTTTTGCCACGCTGAGCATTGCCATCGGCGCCTTGCAGATGCTGCTGGACCGCGGCGAGCAGAACGACTGGTTTGCGTCGCGCGAAACCTGGGTGGAGGCAATAGTGCTGGCGATGAGCTTTTGCTATTTCATCGCCCACACGGCGCTGCGGCCGGCCGGCAAATCCTTTTTCGATTACCGGCTGCTGAAGAATTCCAACTATGTGACAGGGCTGATGTTCATCTTCATCGTCGGCCTGGTGCTGTTTGCGACGCGCGCGCTGACGCCTTCCATGCTGCAGGGGCTAATGGGCTATCCGGCCAAGATCGCCGGTCTGGTGACGGCGCCCAGCGGCTTCGGCACGATGATGGCGATGCTGCTGGTGGGCCGTCTGGTGGGAAAGGTGGATTTTCGCCTGCTGCTGGCCGCAGGCTTCTCGATTACCGCATTCTCGCTGTGGCAGATGTCGCGTTATACGCTGGTGCTGGCGCCCAGCGACATCGTGTGGCCGGGCGTGATCCAGGGCGTAGGCCTGGGCCTGGTCTTCGTACCGCTGAGCGCGGCGACCTTTGCCACGCTGACGCCGGAAATGCGGGCCGAGGGCACGGCGATCTATAGCCTGATCCGCAATATCGGCAGCAGCATCGGCATTGCGCTGGTGCAGACGCTGCTGGTGCGCAATACGCAGATCGCGCATGCATCGCTGGTGGAAAAGGTATCGAACGCCAGCCCGGCTTACCAGGATGCATTGGTGGCATCCACCTACAACCTGGCGACGCAGAACGGCCTGCAGGTGATCAATGGCGAGATCACGCGGCAGGCATCGATGATTGCCTATGTCAACGACTTCTGGCTGATGCTGATCCTGACGCTGCTGGTATTGCCGATGCTGCTGGTAATACGCCCGCCCAAGAAAAATGTACCCGTGGTCGTTGACCATGCTGCGATGGACTAACTCGATAAACCCGACAATGAACCCGATAATGACCAAGCCCTTTCAACGGGCAGGAAAAGAAAAGACCGTGCAAGGATTGACCTACAAACCCCGTGCCCTGCCGCTGCTGGCAGCAATGGCACTAACGATAGGCATGGCAGGCTGCGCCTCGGTGCCGGAAGACCACAACCTGTACCCGCAGCAGGACATCGCCTCTGCGCAGGTGGCGGCAGGCATCAGGCTCGCGCGCGAAGGCTGGCCCGACCGGCAGTGGTGGACGCAGTATGGCGATGCGCAGCTGAACAGCCTGGTCGCGCAAGCCCTGTCCGCCAGCCCCACGCTGGAAGTGGCGGCCGCCCGCATAGACGCCGCGCGCGCATCGCTGGAGTTCAATAACGCTGACAAAGGCGCCAATATCAATTTGAACGCGCAGGCCAACCGGCAGCGCTATTCCAGCAACGGCCTGTTTCCGGCGCCCATAGGCGGCGCCACCTATTCCGAGACGATATTGCAGGTGCAGGCACGCTATGACTTCGACTGGTGGGGCAAGCACCGCGCGCAGATAGCTTCTGCACTGGGTGAAACCAATGCGCGCCGCGCCGATTATGCGCAGGCCGAACAGACACTGGCCGCAGCCATTGCGCAGAGCTACTTCAGCCTGCAAGGCGGCTGGGCACAACTGGCAAACCTGCGCCAGACCATCGCGATACAAAACAGCCTGGTCGCCGACAAGGCCCGGCGCATTGCGAGCGGCCTGGCGACGGCCGACCAGCAGCGCATGGCCGAGAGCGACCTCAGCATGCTGAACCGGCAGGCGGCGCAACTGGAAGCACAGGCAGGCATGGAAAAAGAAGCTTTACGCGCACTGGTAGCCGGCGACAGCAATGCGCTGGCCGGCCTGAAGCCGCAGCAATTGGCCGACGTGCCGCATACGCTGCCGGCGTCGCTGGGCATGGAACTGCTGGCGCGCCGGGCGGATTTGCAGGCAGCGCGCTGGCGCGTGGAAGCCGCGCTAAGCAGTGTGGATGCGGCAAAAGCCGCCTTCTACCCGGATATCAGCCTGACCGGATCAGTAGGGCTGGATTCGCTGTCGCTGGACAAGCTGTTTGCGGGCAACAGCCGCACGCTGTTCATCGGCCCCACGCTAACCTTGCCGCTGTTTGACAGCCGGCGGCTGGAGGCAAGGCTGGGCTCGGTGCGCTCGGAGCGCAATGAAATGATCGCCGACTACAACCAGAGTGTGTTCAATGCCGTGCGCGATGTGGCGCAGCAGGCCGTCAATATGCGCGGCGTGGAAAACCAGATCGCACAGCAGGACGAGGTCGTGCACGCCAGCCGTGACCTGCTGAAGACGGCGCAAGCCAGGCTGAAGCAGGGCCTGGCGGAACGCGGCGCGGTGCTCAATGCAGAGCTGGCCCTGTCCAAACAGGAATATGCGAGCCTGCAGCTGAAGGACCAGCAGTTGCAGACCGAAGTGTCGCTCGTGAAAGCGCTGGGTGGCGGCTACCGCGCGGATGTTCCCTCCGCAGCATCGGCATCTCCGGCTTCCGCGCTTACTACGCTTATTGCGCCTATCGCACCTACTGCACCCACCGCCGCGCTGACCCAGACAACAAAATAAAACGGAATTTTTGCAATGACGACTGATACCCAAACCAATCCAAATTCCAGCAAACGCAAGTTTGTACTGCTGGGCATTACGCTGGTCTTCATCCTGATAGGGATCGCCTATGCCATCTACTATGTGCTGGTGCTGTCCAAGGAAGTGGATACCGACAACGCCTATGTCGGCGGCAATCTGGTCAACCTGTCTTCGCAGGTGGCCGGCAATGTGCAGGAAATACGTGCCGATGAAACACAGATGGTCAAGGCCGGCGCCGAAGTCGTGAAGCTGGACCCTATCGACGCCGACGTGGCATTGAGCCAGGCCGAGGCACGGCTGGGCACAACGGTGCGCCAGTTGCGCGAGCGTTATTCCAACGTGGCGCAATACGATGCAACGATAGACCTGCGCAAGCTGGCGCTCAAAGACGCCAGCGACGACCTGGCCCGCCGCCTGCCGCTGGCGGCCGACCATACCGTTTCCGGTGAAGACATCGCGCATGCAAAACAGGCGGTGGAAAACGCCAAGGCGGCGCTGGAAGTCGCCGTCAAGCAGGCAGATGCCAACCGCTCCGGCGTTGCCGGTGTCAATATAGAAGGCCACCCCAGCGTGCTCGCCGCGAAAGCGGACTTTGTGCAAGCCTGGCTGGCCGTGCGCCGCAACGCAATACTGGCGCCGGTAACGGGCTATGTGGCCAAGCGCAGCGTGCAGGTCGGCAGCCGCGTCACACCAGGCACAGCGCTGATGTCCATCGTGCCGCTAGACCAGCTATGGGTGGATGCCAACTTCAAGGAATCCGAACTGCGCGATATCCGCGTCGGCCAGGACGCCAGGGTAGAGGCGGATGTATACGGCAATAAAGTGGTGTACCACGGCAAGGTGCTGGGCCTGTCCGCCGGTACCGGCAGCGCCTTCTCGCTATTGCCTGCGCAGAATGCGACCGGCAACTGGATCAAGGTCGTGCAGCGGGTGCCGGTGCGGGTGTCGCTGGATGCCAAGGAACTGGAAGCGCATCCGTTGCGCGTGGGCCTGTCCACCATCGTCACGATAGACATCCGCCATGCCGATGGCGCGATGCTGGGCGCGCCGATGTCGGCAGCACCCATGTATTCAACCAAGACGCTGAGCCAGCCGGTTCAGGAAGCCGCCGATGCGGCCGATGCCATTGTCAAAAAGAATCTGGCTAAATAAATTTCGGTAATCCCATGCGGGCAAAGACGGCCATCCGCCGCCGTCTTTGCTACCGCAGGCGGGTAATAGCCTGTAAGATCCGCGCTATACCCTGTAACAGCTTACGCAAGCTCCCTCCCCTATCATGATAGACGCCCTCATCACCGGCCGGCTGTACGGCCCGGCCCAAAAACGCGCGGGCCAGTCCGGCAGCGAATACGTCACCTGCAAGCTGAAGGTGGCCGTTGCCGACGGCGACCACATCTTTTGCAACGTCATCGCCTTCGACGACCATGTGCAATATGTACTGACGGAAATGGGCGACGGCGACAGCGTTGCGCTTTCCGGCGCACTGACGCCCAAGGTATGGGAAGACAAGCAGGGCAATGCGCGCCCGGCGGTAGACCTGATCGCCCATGCGGTGCTGACGCCATATCATGTCAAGCGCAAGCGGCTGGCGGCGCAAGGTCTAACGAAGCCGGGAGATACGGTTTCTCCGCATGACGCAGATCCGGAAGACGACTTCTCGTCAACCTGATAAGTAGCCCGATGGAGCGCAGCGCAATCCGGGATGTTTACCCGCGGCCTGTGGCGCGCTCCCGGATTGCGCTGCGCTCCATCCAGGCTACGCCCCTTGCTTTTGTAGACGGCTCAAGCAACTCGTCAGCGGTTCTACGGCTATCCCGGTGCTTTAAAACAAGCTGCCCTGTACATTGGTGATACCGGCAAAACTGTCATGCAGCGGCGCCAGTATGGCATCGGCGATAGGCTGCAGCTGTTTGCTGAGGTAGTGCTGGTAATCGATTTTCGCACCGGCGATTTCCGTGGGCGCAGGGCCGTTGATGCTGATCACGTAATTGATCCAGCCGCCGTTCTGGTACTGCTTGGGCCTGTCGTGCTTTTCATTGTATTCATCCGCCAGGCGCGCGGCGCGCACATGCGGCGGCACATTGGATTGGTAGCCGTCCAGCTGGCGGCGCAGGCGTTTGCGGTACACCATCAGCTCGTCGAATTCGCCGCTTAGCGTCTTGCCGACATAGTCGAGCACAAATTCCCGGTAGGGCTCGCCCTTGAAGACGCGCATCAGCAGCGCTTGCTGGAACTGCTGGGCCAGCGGCGTCCAGTCGCTACGTACGGTTTCCAGCCCGCGGTAGATGATTTCTTCGGCGCCATCCGGCGAGACCACCAGGCCGGCGTAACGCTTCTTGCTGCCGTACTCTTCACCACGGATCGTCGGCATGAAAAATTTCTGGTAGTGCGTATCGAATTCCAGTTCCAGCCAGCATTCGAGCCCGGACGTCGCTTTCAGATGCTCCTTCCACCATTGATTGACCTTGCCGACCAATTCGTCGGCCACCTCGTGTGCCTCGGCTTCGCTATGGCTCCGCTTCAGCCACACAAAGATGGAATCCGTATCGCCGTAGATGACGTCATAGCCGGCCTCCTCAACCAGGATGCGGGTCTGCTTCATGATGCGGTGGCCGTTCAGCGTGATCGCCGATACCAGGTCCGGGTTGAAGAAGCGGCACTCCGATGCGCCGAGCACGCCGGCCAGCGCGTTCATCAGCAACTTCAGCGCCTGCGACAGCGATTCATTCTTGTCGCGCTTGGCGGCGTCGCGGCCCTGCCAGATCTGCCGGACGATCTCCGGCAGGCAATGCCGCGTACGGGAAAAGACCGTGCCGTTCGGCCCCGGCACGGCGTCTGCCGGATCTTGCGCAATGCTTCCTTCTACCAGGCCTATGGGGTCGATCAGGAAGGTGCGGATGATGGAGGGATACAGGCTCTTGTAGTCCAGCACCAGCACCGAATCGTAGAGGCCGGGCTGCGACTCCATCACAAAACCGCCCGGATAGGAGGTGCCGGGTATCTCCCCCACGTTGGGCGCCACATAGCCTTCGCGGTGCATGCGGGGCAGGTACAGGTGGCTGAACGAAGCGATGGAGCCGCCGAAGTGGTCTGCCTGCAAGCCGGTGGCATTGGCACGTTCCATCGCAAACTCCAGCAGGCCGGCCTTCGCAAAAATCCGTGTGACCAGCTCGCAATCCTTGAGGTTGTACCTTGCCAGCGCCGGCTTGTCTTCGTGGAAGCGGCGTTCAATCTCAGCCATGCGGTCATAGGGATTGTCGATGGACTTACCCTCGCCCAGCATGGTCTGCGCGACGTTTTCCAGGCTGAATGAAGGAAAGCTCCACATCGCGGCTCTCAAGCCCTCAATACCGTCTATGATCAGGCGCCCGGCGGCGGAGGCGAAATAATGACTCTTCTTTGCGCTATGGCGGCGCCATTCCATGGCTTTGCCGGCGCGGCCGAGGATCAGCGGAACCTTCCATTTTTCTGCATGCGCCTGCAGCACGCGCAGGTCGAACTGTACGACGCTCCAGCCTATGATGACATCAGGATCGTAGGTGCGGAACCAGTCGTTGAGCCGTTCCAGCATCTGCTTTTGCGACTCGCAATATTCAAGCACAAAATCGCAGCCCGGCTGTTCTTCCGGCGCGGCGCCCAGCATGAAGACCCTGCGGTCTCCGCAGCCCTCTACCGCAATGGAATACAGGTCTTCATGGGCGCTGGTTTCGATATCGATGGACACCATGCTGAGCGCAGGGCGGTAATTGCTGACGGGCTTGAGTTTGCAGTCCAGTATCGTTGCGGCATTTTCGTCGCCGCCTTCTATCTGTACCGAGGCGGTGATGAAGCGTTCCATCATGAAGCGTTCATGCGGGCGTATATCCGCTTCGTGCAACCGGATACCGCGCTGCATCAGCGCCGTTTCCAGCCGGGATATCTGCCTGTATTGTTTGCAATATATGCCGATTACCGGCTCTTGCCTGAAGGTCTTCAGCGCCAGCGGCTGGACATTGGCGCCGGGCACGCCGGCCAGCAGGGATTCTATCTGTTCACGATGCTCCGCAGCCGCAAACGCGACCGACGTCTGCGACCGCAGCAGTATGTTCCGGGGGCCGTCGTCGGTCGCTACCCAAAATTCTATTTCGGTTCCGTCTGCGGTATCGCGCCAGTGGCGGGTAAGGATGAACGCCGGGCGGGTATTCTGATTCAAGTGAAGACTCTCTAAGGCTCTTTTCGGGCAATATCCGTATTATCGGCCAAGTCCGTCCCTGCGGGGCTGCGGATGTGCATTCCTCGATTTTGGAAAACTTGCGCAGGCTGCGCTATAGTGGATATTGTAGTGGATGCCCCAGACTCTCCAGATGGAATGATATGACCGGCAGCGACAACCCCCTTCTTCCCGAAGAAACACGAAAAAATGACACCGACGTAGCGGCGCTTTTCGCCAGGCTGCGCGTGGCCGTCAGTGAGCGGGCGCAGGATGCCTGCTCGCTGGACGACATGGATGAGGTGATAGACATGGTGCAGGAGCAATTTCAAACCGGGCGGCCGGACCGCAGTGCCGTATCCAGGCTGCTGGCTTCGCTGGCAGTCAATGACGAGATTTCCGCCATTGCCGATGCGCTTGCAGACGCGATGTTTGCATTACCCAGGCGCTAGCCAATAGACACGCGCGCGGGCGCCGGCTTCAATATCTCTTGCAAAGCCCGCAGCCGGTATTGCCTGCCTTTTTCCCACTGCGGGTGATGGGTGCGAAAAGCCGGGATGCCGTTAGCCCGGAACGACCACAATGCCCTGGGTTCATGCACGATGCCATCGGTGATGGCGAAGAATTCTTTCAGGTAGCGGTCATAGCCGGGGCCGGTAACGAACAGGATCGCATCCGGTTTCAGGATATCCACCTGCGCAAGCAGCAGTGCCCGGGACATGTCACGGATATCCCTGAATATCGCTGCCGGCAAATCCGTAGGACTATTGGCGTTGGAGCTGACGCAGAATAAGTTGGCCCACACGGCATTGTTGCCCGCAGCAGGCTCGGTCACTGCGACAGCATTGACCGCCTGCCGGTAGAACTGGAAAAATTTGTGCTTTTGCGGCTGCATCAACAGGAAGTCCGCATGGGCTTGCATCGAGAACTCGACGTACGATTGTTCATCGCGGAAACCGGCGGCGCGATGCAGGCCGCCCGTCCATGCGCGAGTTTCCTTGCCGACTATCATCAGCTTTAAGCGGCTTTCCAGGTAGGCATCGGATACGCTGGGCAAGAACAATCCGGACAGTTTTTCGGATTGCGAAGCCAGTTGGCCTAATTTTTTCAGGTCTGCGATATCCGTGAATTTTTGGGTAATTGCTGAGTGAGCGCTTGCCTGCATATCATGCTTTGCACCTCAAGGCCTTAGCGCCCCGCCTGTACCAGCTTGAACACGCCCACCACCTGCGACAGCTTGGCGGCCTGCTCGTGCAGACTGGTCGTGGCGGCAGCGGCCTGCTCCACCAGCGCAGCATTCTGCTGCGTCATTTCATCGATATGCGCAATGGCCTGGTTGATTTCGCCTATGCCTTCGCTCTGGTCGCGCCCGGCGGCAGCGATCCGGTTCATGATGTCAGCCACGTCCTGTACCGATGCGACAATATCGCCCATGGTCTTGCCTGCCTGCTCCACCAGCTGGTTGCCGGCGTTGACCTGGTTGACGGAATCGTCGATCAGCGATTTGATTTCCTTGGCTGCGCCCGAAGAACGCTGCGCCAGGCTGCGCACTTCCGTGGCCACCACCGCAAAGCCCCGGCCCTGCTCGCCGGCACGCGCCGCTTCCACGGCGGCGTTCAGCGCCAGGATATTGGTCTGGAAGGCGATGCCCTCTATGGTGCCGATGATGTCACCTATGCGGTGTGAGCTTTGCTGGATGCTGCCCATCATGTCCACGACCTGGGACACCACATGCCGGCCCTGTGTGGCAACGCCGGACGCGGAGGTGACCAGTTCCTTGGCGCGCTGCGCATTGACTTCGTTCTGCCGCACCGTGGACGTCAGCTGTTCCATCGACGATACGGTTTCTTCCAGCGAGCTGGCCTGCGATTCGGTGCGGGATGACAGGTCGGTATTGCCGCTGGCGATTTCGCGGGACACCAGCGCCAGCTGGTCGGTGCCGGCGCGCACGCTGCCGACCACGCCCGCCAGGCCCGTACCGATGCCGTTGATGGATTGCATCAGCTGGCCGATTTCATCGCGGCGGCCGATGTGCAGCAGCATCGTCAGGTCGCCGGCGGCCAGCTTCTGCGCGCCTTTCATCGCCTCTTGCAGCGGCCGGCTGACCATGCGCTGCACCAGCATGTTCAGCAGCACGGACAGCACGCCGACGGCGATGATGGCGATAAGCAGGTAGCGGTTGCGCAGGCCGGCCAGCTCCGTCGCGCGCTGCGGCGCCAGCTCCTGCGCCGACGAGCCCAGGCTCCAGATAACGGCAGCCAGCACGAGGCTGACCAGCAAGAAAGTGAGCAGCGACACCTTGGCGCTGATGCCCATCTGCCGCTGGTCGCTGACGTTGATGCCGACAAACAGTATGCCGATGATATTGCCGCCGCGGTCGCGGATGGGGTCATACTGCGTAATGTACTGGATGCCGAACAAGGTGGCGTAGCCTATATAGGATTCGCCGGCGATCAGGCGTTTGTAGCCGGGATGCGCGCGGTCCAGCGGCGTGCCGACGGCGCGTTCGCCGTTCTCTTTCTTGATCGACGTGGAAATGCGGATGAAGTCGCCGCCATCCTTCACGAAGACGGTGGCGGCAACGCCGGTCTGCCGCGCAAAGCCGTCCACCAGCGCAAAATCCAGATTGACGACGGCCTGCCCATGGCGCAACACCGGCGTCGCCCTGCCGGCGACATCGATGACCTGGCTGGTATCGACGGTGATATCGCCGGACACGGCTGCACGGAAGCGGGCGGCAAAATGCCTGATGCGGCGTTTTTGCGGAAGCAGTTTGTTCATTTTGCATACCTTACGTCAACTGCAAAACCTTCACAGGCCCTGTCGCCATCCAGAGCAGATGGCACGATAATTTCTTGATAATACTCCATGTAACAAAGTGTTGCCCAAGAAAACTATTTCGTCAATCCGTAGTAACCGCTTGCGTGAGTTGCGCCTTTCGCCTCCCTCCGGCCGGATACCTGCATTTACTCCGGGTTCGGTACTGCAATGCAGCGGCCATTTGTGCAAGCAGACATTGCGTACCGGCAATCTCATCAAATTCAGCAATTGATTGCAAAGCGGCATATACTTATTCTCAGCTTCTTCTTACTTGTAGTCTCACCCAGCTTCGCTCCGGCGAGGTTCCGCCACTGAGAGGTCAGCATGATACAAATGTCACGCCGCCAGTTTCTCAAGGTAACCAGTTCCACGGTTGCAGGCTCCAGCCTGGCCCTGCTCGGTTTTGCACCGATAGCGGCCCTTGCCGAGGTGCGCCAGTACAAGCTCGCGCGCACCACCGAAACCCGCAACACCTGCCCCTACTGTTCCGTGGGCTGCGGCATCCTGATGTACGGACTTGGCGATGGCGCCAAGAACGCGACCGCAAGCATCATCCATATTGAAGGCGACGCAGATCATCCGGTCAACCGCGGCACGCTGTGCCCGAAGGGCGCCAGCCTGATCGACTTCATCCACAGCCCCAGCCGCCTGCTGGCGCCGGAATACCGCGCGCCGGGCGGCAACGAATGGCAGAAAATCTCGTGGGACGATGCATTGGACCGCATCGCCAAGCTGATGAAGACGGACCGCGACGCCAACTTCATTGAAAAATCGGACGACGGCAAAACCGTCAACCGCTGGCTGTCCACCGGCATGCTGGCGGCATCCGCCTCCACCAATGAAGTGGGCTACCTGACACACAAGACAGTCCGCAGCATGGGGATGCTGGCATTCGATAATCAGGCGCGTGTATGACATGGTCCGACGGTGGCAGGTCTTGCCCCGACGTTTGGCCGTGGAGCGATGACGAATCACTGGGTAGATATCAAGAATGCCGATGTCATCCTGGTCATGGGCGGCAATGCCGCTGAAGCACATCCTTGCGGATTTAAATGGGTCACGGAAGCCAAGGCGCATAACAAGGCCAGGCTGATCGTTGTCGACCCGAGGTATACGCGTACCGCTTCGGTTGCCGATTATTATGTGGCGACCCGTACCGGCACCGACATCGTGTTCCTGGGCGCGATCATCAATTACCTGCTGACCAACGACAAGATACAGCACGAGTACGTCAAGAATTACACGGACATGCCTTTCATCGTGCGCGAGGATTTTGCGCTGAACGACGGCCTGTATTCCGGCTATGACGAAAAAACCGAGAAGTATGCGGACAAGAGTTCGTGGAACTATGAGATGGGGGCGGACGGCTATGCCAAGATAGATCCGACGCTGCAGCATCCTCGCTGCGTATATCAATTGATGAAGACGCACTACTCGCGCTACACGATGGACATGGTGTCCCGCGTTTGCGGCGTGCCGCCCGAGAAGTTTACCAAGGTAGCGGAAATGCTGGCGTCGACCGCGGTGCCGGGCCGCGCCGGTACCATCCTGTATGCGCTGGGATGGACCCACCACAGCACCGGTGCGCAGATCATCCGCACTGGCGCGATGGTGCAGTTGTTGCTGGGCAATATCGGCATCGCCGGCGGCGGCATGAATGCACTGCGCGGGCACTCCAACATCCAGGGACTGACCGACCTGGGACTGATGTCCAACCTGCTGCCGGGTTATATGACCTTGCCGTCGGAAACCGAGCAGGATTTCGACGCCTACATCGCCGCGCGCGCCAGCAAGCCGCTGCGGCCCAACCAGCTCAGCTACTGGCAGAATTACAAAAAATTCCATGTCAGCTTCATGAAATCCTGGTGGGGCGATGCAGCCAAGGCGGACAATAACTGGGCCTTCGACTACCTGCCCAAGCTGGACAAATCCTACGACCTGATGCAGGGCCTGGAGCTGATGCACCAGGGGAAAATGAACGGCTACATCGCGCAGGGCTTCAATGTGCTGGCATCGGCACCGAACAAGCAGAAGACCACCGAGGCTTTATCCAAGCTGAAGTTCCTGGTGGTCATGGACCCGCTGGCGATAGAAACGGCGGAGTTCTGGAAAGACCACGGCGAATTCAACGTGGTGGACCCTTCCAAGATACAGACCGAGGTGTTCCGGCTGCCGACGACCTGCTTTGCCGAGGAGAACGGCTCGCTGGTCAGCTCTTCCCGCGTGCTGCAATGGCACTGGCAGGGCGCACTGGCGCCGGGCGAGGCACGCAGCGACCTGGAGATCATGTCCGGCATCTTCCTGCGCATGCGCAAGATGTACCAGAAAGACGGCGGCAAGTTTCCGGACCCTATCCTGAATCTGACCTGGCCGTATTCCAAACCGGAAAGCCCGACCGCGGAAGAACTGGCGAAGGAATACAACGGCAAGGCGCTGACCGACCTGTTCGACCCCAAGGACGCTACCAAACAGCTGGCAAAAAAAGGCGAGCAGCTGGCGTCGTTTGCACAGCTGCGCGACGACGGCAGCACGGCCAGCGGCTGCTGGATATTCTGCGGCGCGTGGACGCAGGCCGGCAATAATATGGGCAGACGCGACAACAGCGACCCGACCGGCATAGGCCAGACGCTGAACTGGGCCTGGGCCTGGCCGGCAAACCGCCGCGTGCTGTACAACCGCGCGTCCTGCAACGTGGCCGGCAAGCCTTTCGACCCGACCCGCAAGTTGGTTGCCTGGAACGGCAGCAGCTGGGGCGGCGCGGACGTGCCGGACTTCAAGGTGGACGAGCCTCCGGAAAACGGTATGGGGCCTTTCATCATGATGGCCGAGGGGGTGGCCCGCTTCTTCGCGCGCAATGCGATGAACGAAGGCCCGTTCCCCGAGCATTACGAACCGTTTGAGAACCCGATAGGTTACAACCCGTTGCATCCGAAAAACCCGCGCGCCACCAGCAACCCGGCAGCACGCGTGTTTGCCGACGACAAGGCACAGTTCGGCACGCACGAAGATTTCCCGCATGTGGCCACCAGCTACCGGCTGACCGAGCATTTCCACTTCTGGACCAAGCACGCGAAGCTGAACTCCATCATACAGCCGGAGCAGTTTGTGGAGATAGGCGAAGATTTGGCCAAAGAAGTCGGCGTCGTGGCTGGCGAAAGGATCAAGGTCAGCTCCAAACGCGGGCACATCATTGCCAAGGCGCTTGTCACCAAACGCATCAAGCCGCTGATGATAGAGGGCAAGAAGGTGCAGACCGTCGGCCTGCCCCTACACTGGGGTTTTACGGGACTAGCCAAAAAGGGCTATCTGATCAACACGCTGACACCTGCAGTAGGCGACGCGAATTCCCATACGCCGGAATTCAAGTCCTTCCTGGTGAAAGTGGAAAAAGCCTAGGCCAGCCCAGGCTGATCAGACAAGGAGAAATATATGGCATACCAGTCTCTCGATATCAAACGCGTGTCGGCAACGACGGTGCAGCAGCCGGCCATACGCGAACCTGTGACCGGCACGGTGGCAAAGCTGATCGACGTCACCAAGTGCATAGGCTGCAAGGCCTGCCAGACCGCGTGCATGGAATGGAACGACCTGCGCGACGAGGTCGGCGACACCGACGGCACTTACAGCAATCCGCGCGACCTGACCGAGCATTCATGGACGGTGATGCGTTTCACCGAACATGAAAACCAGCATGGCGACCTGGAATGGCTGATCCGCAAGGATGGCTGTATGCATTGCGAAGATCCGGGTTGTCTGAAAGCCTGCCCGGCGCCGGGCGCCATCGTGCAGTACACCAACGGTATCGTCGATTTCAACGAAGAGCATTGCATAGGCTGCGGCTATTGCATTGCCGGCTGCCCCTTCGATGTACCGCGCATCTCCAAGCAGGACAATCGCGCCTACAAATGCACGCTGTGCTCGGACCGCGTGGCCGTCGGCCAGGAGCCGGCCTGTGTCAAGACCTGCCCTACCGGCGCAATTGTGTTCGGCACCAAGGAAGACATGATAGAGCATGCGGAAGAGCGCATCGTGGACCTGAAATCGCGCGGCTTCGACAAGGCGGGGCTGTACAACCCGGCGGGGGTCGGCGGCACGCATGTGATGTATGTGCTGCACCATGCGGATACGCCATCCATCTACCACAGGTTGCCGAACAATCCGCATATCAGCCTGATGGTCAGCTTCTGGAAAGGCTGGACCAAGCCGCTGGCCGTTGCAGGCATGGCGGCAGCGGCGCTGGCAGGCTTCTTCCACTACACCCGCGTCGGACCGAACGAGGTCAGCGAGGAAGAGGAACGCGAGGCAAAGCAGGCGGCAGCCGATCTGAAGGAGAACCACAATGAACCGGGATAAACACAACAACCCAGTGATACTGCGCTACACGCCCAACGAGCGCAGCAACCACTGGATCACGGCGATCTGCTTCGTGCTGCTGGCGATATCGGGGCTGGCCATGTTCCATCCTTCGATGTTCTGGCTGAGCCAGTTGCTCGGCGGCGGACAATGGACGCGCATCCTGCACCCGTTTATCGGCCTGGTGATGTTTTTGTCGTTTGCGATTCTGGTGCTGCGCTTCTGGCACCACAATCTGCCCGAACCGGGCGATGTGCAGTGGCTGAAGCAAATGGACGATGTGGTCAACAACCGCGAAGACAAATTGCCCAAGGTAGGCCGCTATAATGCCGGCCAGAAACTGCTGTTCTTTACGCTGATCGCCTGCATGCTGGGTTTGCTGCTGTCCGGCATCGTGATCTGGCGCGCGTATTTTTCATGGTATTTCCCCATCCCGGTAATCCGCGCGGCGGCACTGCTGCACGCCGTGTGCGCGTTTACGCTGATTACCAGCATTATCGTGCACATCTATGCAGGCATCTGGGTCAAGGGATCGATAGGCGCGATGGTGCGCGGCACGGTCAGCTATGGCTGGGCAAGGAAACACCACCAGCGCTGGTTTGAGGAAATTGTAAAAAGCGCACGCGCGAAGTAGCGGAAGCAACTTGCGGTAAAAGCGGACTGCCGGCAAACCGGCGGCCCGCTTTTTTTTACCCGATTCTTTACTGGCCGTTTGCTCCGCCGCAGGTGCAAACCGTATTACAATATTTGCACAGCCGCTTCCCGGCTGCACCGGCGTATCCGCATTGTTTTGGAATAGGAAACCTTTTGGTACAACGCATACTCGAACGCGGCGAAATCGAATCCCTGGACCATACGGCCTTCCCCCGGCTGAGGCTGCCTCCGCCAGATGCAGGCAGCGTATTCAGTCCGCGCGCTGCGCGTCTGCGCAGGCTTGCTGCGGGCGAAGTACCCGGCATACCAGTCAACCCGGCCCTGAGCGGCTACCTGACGTTGATGATGGAAGTTGTCGCCGCACAAGCCGAAACGCTGGCGGCGCTGGATGCCTCCGGCATTGCGCTGCCCGATCATGCCGCCATGGAACTGGCGCAACAGCATGCAATGCCGCCGCTGGCGGCCTTTGCGCCGCGCAGCCCGGCCTGGCGCGGCATACTGGCCACCCTGCTCGACAAACTGGATATTGTTGCGGAAAAGCAAGTAGAACTGGCTGCAGTGATTGCCGGTTTGCGTGTGCTGGATGCCGACGCTGTGGAAGAACTGGCGGACGCCGTGATCGCACAGCGCATCGATGGCCTGAATGCCGCGCAGGCGCCTTTCATCGCCGCCGCGCTGCAGGTGTTGTGGACCTACCATGCCAGCCGCCTGCCCCCGCAGCTGGTGCCGGTGCTGGAAACCGGCACTTTGTGCCCGGTGTGCGGTTCTCACCCGGTGGCCAGCGTCATCCGCATAGGCGGCCAGTCGCAGGGCTACCGTTACCTGCAATGCGGCCTGTGTTCCAGCGAATGGCACATGGTGCGCGTCAAATGTTCATGCTGCGAACAGAACGGCAAGATCGCCTACCAGGGGCTGGGTTCGCTGGATGCCGATGATGCCGTTGCCGCCCCTGTCAACAAAGCCAACGACCCGCGCAAATTTGCGCGCGCGGAGACCTGCGACGACTGCCACGGCTACCACAAGATTTTCAACCAAGAGCATGATTATGACGTCGAACCGCTGGCGGACGACCTCGCCAGCCTGACGCTGGACGTGCTGGTCAGCGAAGCCGGCTACTCGCGCGCCAGCATCAATCCGTTGCTGTGGTTCGGCGATATAGCACCAGAATCAGCGCCAGAATCAACGCCAGAATCAGCTTCAGAGTCAGCCCCGGAATGATGGAGCCGACGCCTGAAAACCCTGTGGTGAGAACGGTGAATTTGCCCTCCGTGGATAAGATACTGGGCTCGGCATCCGGGCGAAACCTGGTGGAAAAATACGGTCATAGCCGCGTGCTGGCAGAGCTACGCAAGCTGCTGGCGGAACTGCGCGCCGATGCACTGGGCGGCGCCGTGCCGAAAGTGGCAACGGATGATATTCCCGCCCTCACCGCCGCAGCGGCCAGCCGGCTGGCGGACGCAGACGTATCGCCGCTGAAATGCGTGTTCAACCTGACCGGCACCGTACTGCACACCAACCTGGGCCGTGCGCTGCTGCCCGACGTTGCGGTACAGGCAGTCATGCGGGCAATGACCTCACCGATGAACCTGGAATTTGACCTGGAGACCGGCAAGCGCGGCGACCGTGACGACCTCGTCGAAAATCTGCTGTGTGAACTGACCGGCGCCGAAGCCGCGACTGTGGTCAACAACAATGCGGCAGCGGTACTGCTGCTGCTAAGCACGCTGGCGCCGGAACGCGACGTCAGCGAAGTGATCGTATCGCGCGGCGAACTGGTGGAGATAGGCGGCGCCTTCCGCATTCCCGATATCATGCTGCGCGCGGGGGCAAAGCTGCGCGAGATAGGCACTACCAACCGCACCCACGCAGCCGACTATGCAAATGCCGTCAACCCGCATACGGTGCTGATGATGAAGGTCCATTGCAGCAATTACGCGATCAGCGGCTTTACCAAGAGCGTAGACCTGGAGCAGATTGTCGCACTGGGGCGCGAGCGCGGCATTCCTACCGCGGTGGACCTGGGCAGCGGCACGCTGGTGGACCTGTCTGAATACGGCTTGCCGCGCGAACCGACCGTCCGCGAAACCGTCGCCGCCGGCGCCGACCTTGTCACCTTCAGCGGAGACAAATTATTGGGCGGACCGCAGGCAGGCATCATTGTCGGCCGCGCCGACCTGATCGCCAGGATCAAGCGCAACCCGCTGAAGCGGGCGCTGCGCGTAGGCAAGCTGACGCTGGCGGCACTGGAGCCGGTGCTGGCGCTGTATCGCGCACCGGAATTGCTGCGCGACAGGCTGACGACACTACGCCTGCTGACCCGGCCCAGAGAGGCGATGCAAAGGCAGGCGGAGGAAATCGCGTCCCCCTTGCAGGGTGTGCTTGGCGGCGCTTACCTGGTCGGCACACAAGCAATGCTGAGCCAGATCGGCAGCGGCGCACTGCCGGTGGACCAGTTGCCCAGCTACGGACTGGCCATACGCGCCAACCCGGAGCAGCGGCAAAGCAATGCGCTCGGCAAACTGGAAAAAGCATTGCGCGAATTACCGCGCCCGGTACTGGGCAGGATAGCGCAGGATACGCTATGGCTCGATTTGCGCTGCCTGGAACACGGACAGCAGCAGGAATTTCTGCAGCAGCTGAACTTGCTGCGCGGAGAAGCGCAATGAGGATCGGCTTCTGATGATCGTCGGCACTGCGGGCCACATCGACCATGGCAAGACTACGCTGACGCGCGCGCTGACCGGCGTCGATACCGACCGCCTGAAGGAAGAAAAGGCGCGCGGCATCTCGATAGAATTAGGCTACGCCTATACGCCGCTACCGAATGGCGACGTGCTGGGCCTGATCGACGTGCCCGGCCATGAAAAACTGATCCACACCATGGCTGCCGGCGCCAGCGGCATCGACTATGCGTTGCTGGTGGTGGCTGCCGACGACGGCATCATGCCGCAAACCCGCGAACACCTGGCGATACTGGAAATGCTGGGAATACGCCACGGCGTGGTGGCGCTGACCAAAATCGACCGCGCCGATGCGCAACGCATTGCCGAAGTCGAATCCGCTGTTTCATCGCTGCTGGAAGCCACGGTGTTTGCCGGAGCGAAAATTTTCCGCACCCAGGCAGGCATGCCAGGCGACGCCGGCGTTAGCGCACTCAAGCAGCATCTTGCCGATGTGGCGCGGGCGATACCGCAGCAACACGAACAGCGCCTGTTCCGGCTGGCGATAGACCGTGTATTCACCCTGAGCGGCCAGGGCACGATCATCGCCGGCACCGCGCTGGCGGGCTCGGTTGCTATCGGCGATACGCTGCAACTGGCGCCTTCAGGCGATACCGTGCGGGTGCGCAGCATCCACGCACAAAACCGCGCCGCCGATAGCGGCCATGCGGGACAGCGGCTGGCGCTGAATATTGCCGGCGCAGACAAGGAGCGTATTTCGCGCGGAGACTGGGTGCTGGCGCCCGCGATGGCGCAATGCTCCGTACGGCTGGACGTGGACCTGCATCTGCTGGCCGAGGCCGGGCTGACGCTGAAACCCTGGTCGCAAGTGCATGTGCACCTGGGCGCAGCGCACCGCATTGCGCACGTACTGATGCTGGATAGCGACGGCGGCGACATTATCGCGCCGGGACAGCATGCCCGCGCGCAACTGGTGTTTGAGGCTCCGGTACATGCAGTGCCGGGTGACCGTTTCTTGCTGCGCAACGCCCAGGCCACGCGGTCCATCGGCGGCGGCCAGGTACTTGACCCTTTCGGCCCGGAGCGCAAACGGCGTACTGCCGCGCGTAAATCCTGGCTGGACGCATTGTCGCTCTATGTCGACACCAATGACACAGCCTTGCTGCTGCAGCATAGTCTGCTGGGTTTGCAGCGTTCTTTGCTGGCGCGCCTGTCGCACCTGCCCACGGAACGGCTGGGCGCGATGAAGGACGTAACCGAGGTCAGGCTGCGCGGCGATGATGCGATTCTCATTTCCCAGACGGCGCTGGATGCACTGGCGAGCCGCACAGTAGAAAGCTTGCGCCTATTCCACGCTCAGTTCCCGGATGAGATCGGGCCGCAGATTGCGCGGCTGCGGCGCATCGTGGAGCCTGATCTCGATGATGCCTTGTGGCGCTACCTGGTACAGGCATTATGCGTTTCCGGTGCACTGGTGCAGCAAGGTCCGTGGCTGAGGCTGCCCGAACACGCAACCGATCTGCAACCGCAGGAACAGGCGCTGGCGGATAAACTGCTGGCTTCGCTGCTGGCGGCGCAATATGACCCGCCGTGGGTGCGCGACCTGGCGCGCGAACACGGCGTGCCGGAGACTGCGGTGCGCGAACTGCTGCGCAAGCTGGCAATGCGCGCGCAGGCTTACCAGATTGTGCGGGACCTGTTCTATCACCCGCAGCGGGTTGCAGAGTTATCACAATTGATCAAAGACATCGCGGCAGAACAAACGCCGGGCAACGCAGCAATCGATGCCGCCGGCTTCCGCGACGCCACCGGGCTGGGGCGAAAACGCGCCGTGCAACTGTTGGAGTTCTTCGACCGCGTCGGCTATACTCGGCGGCTGCGGGATACCCATATTGTGCGGGCCGACAGCCAGTGGCAGGCAGATGTCTAGACCGGAAAATGCGGCACAAGGCCGGCCGCAGCGAAATTTTTAAGCGCTACATCAAAATGGAAGGCACACGTGTCCGGTGGCACGGGCGGGCTTCAAACCCGTCAGGGGATGTCGATCATTCCCTCGTAAGTTCGACTCTTACTGTCTTCCGCCCTCTTCCTGAGGCACCCACTCATCCCCGACTAGGCGCATCGCAGTTTCAGGCGGTCCAGCATGCGAACGAACACCTTGGGCTGGTTCAACGCCCGCGCCAGCACCAGGCCACCCTGGATGCCGGCCACCACTTCCTCGGCCAGGTCCGTCGCGCTGGCGGCGTCCCTCCCATTGCGCACCAGCGCCGCCGTCAGCGCCTCCACCCACTCCTTGAAATAGGCTTTTACGGCAGCGCCGAAGCGGTCCCTCTCGTTCCCCAACGCAAAGACACCCACCAGGCAAACCTTGCGGCCGGACAGGAAATAGCGCTGCACCTCATCGAACATGCGGCTGATTCCCTGCGCGGCCAACGCTTCCTCCCTCAAGGGAAGGAAGGCATTGACACTGAACCAGCCGTCTATCTCGCTCAGCACGGCCGCCGCCATTTCTTCTTTGCCACCGGGAAAAAAATGATAGATGCTGCCCTTGCCCAGCTTGGTGCCTTCGGTAATGCGCGCCAGGCTGGCGCCTTCAAAACCATAGGTTCTGAAGATTTCCGCCAGCTGCGGTATGACGTCGGCGCGTTCCGCGATCAGTTTTGCCATGGAGCAGGTCCTGCGTTAAATAAGGTGTGCATTTAAAACGCCATTGTAAATTGCGGCTTGCTAGAGTCCAAGCTCGGTCAGGCTGGGATGGTCTGCGGGACGCGGGCCGCTGGTATCCCAATGAAACTTCCTGTCCGACTCCTTGATCGGCAGGTCATTGATGCATGCATGCCGCGTACGCATCAGGCCGGATTCGTCGAACGCCCAGTTTTCGTTGCCGTAGGAACGGAACCAGTTGCCGGAATCGTCATGCCATTCGTAGGCAAAACGCACGGCGATGCGGTTACCGTCATGCGCCCATAGTTCCTTGATCAGCCGGTAATCCTGCTCGCGTACCCATTTGCGGCTGAGGAAGCTGACGATGGCAGCGCGGCCCTGGACGAAGTCGGCGCGGTTACGCCACCAGCTGTCTTCGGTATAGGCCAGCGATACTTTTTCCGGATTACGGGAATTCCAGCCGTCTTCGGCGGCACGTACTTTCTGGATTGCGGTTTCACGGGTAAATGGAGGTAGGGGTGGGCGAGTTGTCATTTGAGGCACCTTATCTGGTCAAAGAGAAATATTGTACCTATCGGAAAACTGTTTACCAATCAGTACAAACGCAGTGTAGGCGATAAACCGAATGATTGCAAATGCGCGATAAAAAGTTTTTTGCCATTCCGTTTTGCCCGGTACCGACAGATGATTTTTTATATCCGACGCACACTTCAGCCGCTGGCACTCGCCAATAAGGACGCACAGGGTCATACTGAAACCCGGGGAGACCGATACCGAAAATATTCTCAAAATTACAATTTTTAAAAGAAAAATACGGTTTAGCGAGGTTTTAGTTACACCTTGCAATAATTTTTGTGGCCTTATATGAGTAAATGAATGAAATGTTTCACACAAGTCATTGATTTTCAATTATTTTAACCGTTACCAATATGTCGATAGAATTTGCCTGGCCTCTGAGCAAGCGAGAAGCCAGCCTGAACCCCGGTTTATTCATTAATTTGCTGAACCTGTTTGGTCTGCAGAGCCCAATGGTGTAAATTTCGGATTCAGATAAAAATGCCGTCCCAGACGGCCGCAAAGGTTGGGAATGAAAAAAAAGGATATGGAAAGCGCACTGTTCAAGCACTTCGGTACCCGAAGTCCGCTCTGGCATTTCCGGGACGACAGCGACGCTCTACATTTGTCCGGCGACGGTGAGGTTACTTCTGTGGCAATCGCTGTCACGACCGAACAGGCAAATTCCATCCGCAAACTAACCGGCATCACTTCTCATCTCACTTTCATGCTGAAAATTTTCAACGACGACGTCAAGCTGCACCTGGTCGGCAAGAAAACAGACAAAAACAACTGGGCCGGCACCGCAGCGGATTACCACGACACGGAAAGTGTCGCGCGCAATCTGGAACATGGGCTGATGTTTGCCGAACAAGTGGTGTCGGAAGTGAATTCGCTGGTGGTGATTCTCGACAGCCAGGGCAAGATCAAGCGCTTCAACCGCCTGTGCGAAGAGCTGACAGGCTTCAAGGAAGAACACTTGCTGGGCCTGAACGCGCACGACCTGTTCATGCCTGTTGATGAGCATGATTCGGCCCGCGCCAACATCCGCGATTTTTTTGCCACCAGGACCTCGTATGAGGTGGAGCGCCCGGTGCAAAGCAAATTCGGCATACGCCGTGTTATCTGGCGTAACAAGCTGGTGGAAAGCGGCAGCGGCGAGCATGAGAGCTTTCTGGTCTGCTCCGGCACCGACATCACGGAAGAGCGCCGCGCCAAGGAGCGGCTGATGGAACTGGCGACCAAAGATACGCTCACCGGCCTGCTGAATCGCCACGCAATACAGGAATTGATCACCAGCGCGGTCACGGCGCCCGATGCGCCGTCCTTCAGCCTGCTGTTCCTGGACCTGGATAATTTCAAGAAGGTCAATGATCACTACGGCCACGTGCTGGGCGATTGCCTGATCCAGGCAGCGGCGTCAGCAGTGCAGACCTGCCTGCGCGAAGGCAACCTGATTGCCCGGCTGGGCGGCGATGAATTCCTGATCCTGATCCCGGAAGCGGGCCAGCGCGCCGCCGAAGCCATCGCGGAGCGCATCCACGAGCGCATGAAAGTGCCGTTCAACCTGAATCGCGCAGAGATCTATTCCAGTTGCTCCATCGGCATTGCGGTCTTCCCGGAACACGGCAGGTCGATGGAAGAACTGATACGCAATGCCGACATGGCCATGTATGCGGCCAAGGACGCCGGCCGCAATACCCACCGCGTATTCACGCGGCAGATGGACAGGCAGGTCAGCGAATATGTATGGCTGGATACCAATATCCGCAAAGCACTGGAAGAAAACCAGTTTGAGCTGTATTACCAGGCGAAGCAGTCGCTGGTAACCGGCCGGGTGGAAAGCGTGGAAGCGCTGATACGCTGGAACTCGCCCGAGCGCGGCCTGATACAGCCGATGAACTTCATTCCCTACGCGGAAGAGTCCGGCCTTATCACGCCTATCGGCAAGTGGGTCATGGAAACCGCGGCCCGTCAGGCCGGCATCTGGAAAAAGCAGGATTACAACCTGCGCGTCGCCATCAACCTGTCCGCGCGCCAGTTCCGCCATCCCAAGCTGGTCGAGGATTTCAAGATGGCGATCCTGGCGGCCGACATCTACCCTTCCATCATGGACCTGGAACTGACGGAAAGCTGCCTGATAGAAGACGAAACCCTGGCGCTGAAGCTGATCAGCCAGTTCAAGGAACTGGGCGCCGAGGTGCACCTGGACGATTTCGGCACCGGCTACTCATCGCTGTCGCAACTGTCGCGGCTGCCGCTGGACGTGCTGAAGCTGGACCGCAGCTTCATCAGTTCCATCCACGACGATGTGCGCGCGCAAAGGCTGCTGCGCTCCATGGTGGCAGTGGCCCAGGAGCTGCAGCTGAAGATCGTTGCGGAAGGGGTGGAAACCCAGGACCAGGCAGAATTCCTGCGCAGCATAGGCGTGGATCTGGCACAGGGCTTCCTGTTTGCCAGGCCCATGCCCGTCGCGGAATTTGAGGAGTGGTTCAAGCAGTTCAGGCAGCTGAAGTCGGTCGCCTGATAGTGCGGTAATGCGATAAATGCCCCGGTAGCCTGGCTGCCGGGGACATGACCGACAAGTCTTAGGCAGCAACCAGCAGCGATTCTTCCACGACTAGCCCGGCCTGATCGGCAGCAAGGACGGTTGCAGACGCGCTTGCAGGAACGGCCAAGGCTGCGGCAGCAACTGCTGCAGCAGTGTTGCCCACTGCGCCCGTGCGGCGGTTTTGCAGCATGACCAGGCGCTCCATATACGCCAGATCCTTTTCTTCCAGCTTGAAAGCAGATTGCGCCCAGTCTTCGGTAATGGCGAGCAATTCAGCTTTGTCGACCGGCAGCACGCGGCGGCGCGTGCGCAGCATTGCGCGTATGCCGTTGATTTTCGGACGAATTTCGTCAATCAGCGTGCGCACTGATTTCTGTGCGTCGCCCTGTTCAAACACGCGGTCCACCAGGCCCCGTTCCTTGTACCATTCCGCCGTATGCGCTTCGCCCTTGCTGATCAGCTCTTCCGCCAGTGCGCGGTTGGCCTTGCGCGTGACCAGCGAATAGGCGCCCATGCCGGGATACAGGTTGAAAGCGATTTCCGGGAAACCCATCTTTGCTTCTTTCTGTGCGACGACGTATTCATGCGCCAGCGCTGCCTCATAGCCGCCGCCCATGGCCGTACCTTCTATCATCGCAATGGAAATGGCGCCGATATCGAAACCGACAGTGGCGGCATAGACCGCATCTACACAATCGTGCGCATAGCTGCGCAAGGCATCGAGTTCGCCGGCGCGGATGTGTTTGGCAAAGTAAGACAAGTCCCCGCCCACATTAAAAATCTGCGGCACGCTGGAACCGGTGACCCAGAAATCGATAGGCAGTCCGCATTCCTTGGCTGCCGTGCGCAACAGGCGTATATCCCGCAACAGTTCCGGATTGAAGCATGGGCGTGGATGGCCGTGCAGCATGACCCACAGTACATTGCGGCCTTGTTCGTACCAGGCAGTGACCTGGGACAGGGTTCCGGCTTCAGTGAAGGGACGGCAATCGGGGTGGTTTTTAAAATCCATTTTAGTCTTCCTCGGATGTTCTTATGCGTCAATCAGGGACTGCTGGTTTTCAAGGATCAGGCGGCAGGTCGGCGTCGTCGGCCTGCCGTTGAAATCGAGCCAGCAATGGTTTTCATAGTCGTACAGTTTGCATTGCTCGAAAACGGTTTTCAGCGCCGGCAACGAAAAACGCATGACGATGGCGCGCGCGCCCAGCATCTGGTTCAGTCGGGCTTGCGCATCCCACAAGCGGTAGCAAGGAATTGCCGGATAGGCGTGGTGCGCAGGATGTTCGTAGAAATTGTGTATCAGTGCAGCAAACCATTTGGGGAAGCGCAGATGCACTGTCATGTGCTCTGGCTTCAGCTTCTTGCTCAGACTGGTATCGCCGTTGAGCCAGGGAATATCGGGGTGCGTATGGTTGATGTACAGCGAGGCGGACAGCAGCGACTGGAAAATGAAGAACGGCAGCGCAAACCCCAGCACCACGGCTGTCACCAAGCCAACCGGCGCATACAGCGGCGCGGTGACCAGCACCGTCATCATGATGGCGAAGTAGGCTACGACAAAAGCGGTGTGCTTCCACGCTGAAGCGCGGTGCGCTTTCGGCAAAAAGGCGCCAGGCATGAATTTGACGCGCGACCAGCGCTGCAGGATGTAGTAGCAGCCAAACGCCAGCGGATTGCCGGAACGGGTAAACCTGTACCAGCGCTTTTGCATGGACGACAGCGCATCGTAGGCAGGCTTGGACAAGGGTTGATAGGAATCGACGTGCTCGCCGTTGGTATGCGGATGATGCAGCGCGTGATGGTCGTATACCCACAGACGGTAGTTGAACAGGCAGGGCATGAAGGACAGCACGCTGATCCACCAGTTCAGGCGGCGCGATGGCGTCAAGCTGTTGTGCGCGGCGTCATGCGCAATCGCAGCCAGGTTGGCGAGCTTGATGCCGGCAATCACCGATGCGACGATTTTCAATGCCAGCGAAGGCACAAATAATACGGCGGCAAAAGAAGCAAAAAACAGGCTGAAATCCGCAATGAAAATGCTCAGGCCCTTGCGGGTGTCCGGCGTCGCATAGGACGCCATTTCCTTGACTACGTCGCGATGCGTAGGCTGTTCAGTCTGTACCGCAGTGCTGCTGGTTATTACTGTCGTCGTGCGCGCAAACAGGTTCATTTTAATGCACCGGATAGGAGTTGGAGATTGGCAACATTTCTATCCTAACGTCATTATTACTCAACAGAAACGAGGAACAGGTGTAGTAAACACCTTCAATTAGCGGCTTTTCAAATGTACAAGAAAAGCGTCGGGCAGCGTCGCCACGCGAGTGAAAGAGCGATGAAAAAAGGGGTGTCCGCAGCTACAAATTGCGGCAAAAAAGAGACGGGGAGAAAAACGAGGCGGCACTATTTACACTTGTAACATTGCCGGCGGCAGCCCTACGCTATTCACGGTCAGGGACGCACGCCTATGCCCTCCATGGGCATGCCTTTCGCGCGAACGGCAAGATAGAGTTCCAGTTCTGCGAGTTCTTGCGAATCGTAGGCAAACGGCTCGGCGCGCACACCGCTCATGCAGCCGCGCAGGCGCCGCTGCAGCGAGCCCAGGCCCTGCCATTCAAGCCGGTATTGCGGATAGCCGGTAGGATGGGCCTGAGGAATGAGGCTGCTGCCCAGGCGCTGCCCCGACCGCTCGGCATGACACTGCGCACAGGACAGGTCCAGCTGGCCCATGCGCTGCTGGAAGCGTTGCAGCCCGCTGGCGATGAAAGGCTTGAGCCGCGCATCTGCCGGCGGCGCCACCGGCATGCCGCGCGACTGATAAGCCACATAGGCCTCCAGGCCGAGCAGTTCCTGGCTCTCGGCGCGTAAAGGCTCAGCCAGCTGCTTGCCGGTACGGCACATCTTGATGCGCTGCATCAGGTCCACCGGGCGTTTCAGGCCTTCGTCGAGCGCAGGATAACGCGCGGCTACGCCACGCATGCTGGTCCTGGCATCGCCATGGCAGGAAGCGCAGGAGAGCTGGCTCTTGCCCATGGCCTTGCCCCACAATACTTCCCCATCCTTGACCCACAGCATGCCGGGGTTGAGCGCTTCGCTCAGTTGCATTGCCTGCGTGGATGCACCCATGAATTCGAAGCCGGAACGGCGCTCGTCTTTTGCAGACGGCACACCCTGGCCTGCTGCGCCGGCGGTAAATACTGCAACGACGGAATACAGCAAGGCTGCAGCCAGCCCGAAAAATCTGGGCAGCGCGAGCTTTTTTCGCCAGCTGGACAGGTGTTCCATGCTCAGTGCATCAGTCGGTGACGGTGATCTTCGCCGTCTCGGTCTGGCTGAAGCCGTTATCGCCTTCCCAGTGGAAAACCAGCGTACCGCTGTCGGTCGCGACCGTGTGGAAAGCGATGTAGGGATTGGCAGCTACGGCAGAAAACAGTTCCGCGCCAAACACCTGTTCGCCGTTGTACCGGCAGCTGAAACGCTGGATGATGTCGCGCGGCTGTATGCTGCCGTCCGCACCGGGGCGGAAACCGGTTTCCATCGTATGCCGGATCAGCGTGCGGATTTCTATCACTTCTCCGCGCCTGGCTTTTTCGGGGACATTAATGACGGTGCTTGCCATGGTTTATACGTCTCCTTCTATGCAGGCGGCCAGCGTCACGATGACGTCCACGCTGTCGGACCAGAACCTGCCGTCGCTGGTCTGTGCCACCGCCACCAGCTTTTGCGAAGTCGCCAGCCGGATGCGGCTGACTACCTCCGCCTTGCCGGCCCTGGCACCCAGGGTGAATTTGATGACGTCGCGCTGCGGATTTTTTTCATTGAATATAGCGATCTTCACGACGTGGTCGGCGGCCGTCATCGGGCTGTCCACGGCGACGCTGAGCGGCACCGTATTGCCGTTATCCACGAGGGCCGCCACATCCAGCTTGACCTTGCCCGGCAATGCGACTGCACCCCCGGTATAGCCGCGTATCGCACTGGCCAGGTCTTCCGAGGCCGATATCGCAGGACGGATGATCAGCCAAGCGCCCAGCGCCGCACCGGCCTTCAGCAGCCTGCGCCGTACCACCTGGCGCTGCGGATATACGGAAAAATCGATGACGCTCATTTTATTCAGACCCATCTTTCTTGTTACTGCCGCTATCCCCATCACTCTTCAGCGTGACCAGGAAGGACACCACGTCTTCTATCTGCTGCGCCGACAGCACAGGCTTGCCCTGCCATGCCGCCGACGTGCGCACCAGGTCTTGCGTGCGGTAGTAGGACGGCATGATCGTTGCGGCATTGAAGCGGCGCGCATCGACGATACGCAGCCGTAGCTGTCCTTCGGACCAGCGGCTGCCGGCCCCGGCCAGATCGGGCGCCAGGTTGCCCTGGAAACGCTCTTCCGGTATGGGACCAGTATGACACAACAGGCACAAGCCCTGCTGGCGGCTGGCAACGATGGCCCGGCCCCTGGCAGCGTCGCCAGCTGTACCCGTCAACGACAGCGGAATAGAGTCGCCCTCCACTGCATAGACCGTAAGGGCAGCGCGGGCAGTGGCTGGCGCCGGCAAGGATGCGGCCGCTGCGCCTGCGCTCTGTTGCGCCTGCACGCCGCCATAAGTCGTCAGTAAAAATACAAATGCCGCAGACCGGACCAGTATGGCCCCGCCTGCAGCATTTCTGCCGGTTTCCGCGCGCGCGCAGGCCGGACGCCTGCTTCCGGCTTGCGCATCGCACATCGCTATGCCTTCAGGCTATGGTTTTTCAACGGCAGTTCGCGGATACGCTTGCCGGTCGCGGCAAAAATGGCATTCAGCACGGCAGGCGCGGCGACGGCAATCGTCGGTTCGCCGACACCGCCCCAGAATCCGCCGGACGGCATGACGATGGTTTCCACCTTCGGCATCCTGTCCATCTTCATCGGCGGATAGGTATCGAAGTTCTGCTGTTCGATACGGCCGTCCTTGACCGTGCATTCGCCATACAGCGCCGCGGACAGGCCATAGGCAAACGAGCCCTCGACCTGCGCCTCAATCTGCTGCGGATTGACGGCATAACCGGGATCGGTCGCCGCCACGATGCGGTGCACCCTGACCTCGCCTTCCTTGTTGACGGACACTTCCGCGCATGCGGCCACATAGCTGCCGAAACCCATGGTCTGCGCGAGGCCGCGGAACACCCCCGTGGGCGCTGGTTTGCCCCAGCCGGCGCGCTCTGCAACAGCATTCAGCACCGCCAGGTTTTTCGGGCTGCCGGCCAGGTATTTTCGGCGGAAGGCCAGCGGATCCTGCTTGGCTGCATGCGCCAGCTCATCGACAAAGCATTCGAAGTAGATGGTATTGTGGTTCAGGTTCACGCCGCGCCAGAAACCTGCCGGCACGTGGTGGTTGCGCATTGCATAGTCGATTAGCAGGTCGTTGAAACCGTAGCCGAACGAGGCTTCCGGGCCGGGAGGGTTGAGACCCTGGAAGACGACCGGGTCCTTGCCGTCCTTGATGCTTTGCGGCGAAATGCTGGCCACGATGGACTGGCCCGACAGCCGCATGTGGAAGCCGGTGACATTGCCGTCCGCATCCATGCCTGCGCTGAGCTTGCATTGCGTGATAGGGTGATAGCGGCCGTGCGTCATGTCTTCTTCGCGCGTCCACAGCAGCTTGATCGGCGTGTCGGGCATCTGCTTGGCAATCAATACTGCCTGCCTGACCCAGTCATGCACCGCACCGCGGCGGCCGAATCCACCGCCCAGGTGCAGCTTGTATACGTCACACTTGGTGGGCGGCAGCTCTGCCGCTTCCGCCGCGGTTGCCAGTGCGGCTTCGCCATTCTGCGTCGGCGTCCAGACTTCGCAACGCTCCGGCGTCCACCTGGCTGTCGCGTTCATCACTTCCATTGTTGCGTGGTTCTGGTAAGGGTATGAATATACCGCTTCAAACTTGCGTGGAGAGGCGGCAATTGCAGCGCGTGCATCGCCCTTCTCGTTACCGACGGCAGCTTCCGCCGCATCCAGCCCGGCCTTGTTGATCTCGGCGATGCTGGCGCTGGAAACTTGCGCATTGGGGCCGAAATCCCACTCTATCGTCATCGCGTCCAGCGCACTCTTGGCGCGCCACCAGGTATCTGCAATCACGGCAACGCCGCTGTCGCCGACCTGTACTATCTTTTTGATGCCGGGGCGTTTTTCTATCGCAGAAGCGTCGAAACTCTTGACCTTGCCGCCGAATACCGGGCAATCCTTGATGGCCGCATTCAGCAGGCCCGGCATTTTCAGGTCCATGCCGTAGATCTGCTTGCCGGTGGTCTTGTTGACGGTGTCCAGCCGCGCCAGGCGCTTGCCGACCAGCTTCCAGTCCTTCGGATCTTTCAGCGTCACATTGTCGGGAGGCGTCAGCTTGGAAGCCGCCAGTGCTACCTTGCCGTAGGTCGTCGTGCGGTTTGACGCCTTGTGCGTGATGACGCTTTTGGATACCGTGCATTCGCCGGCCGGCACTTTCCATTCGTCGGCAGCGGCCTGTATCAGCATCGTGCGGGCAATCGCGCCGCCCTTGCGTACGTAATCCTGCGACTCACGGATGCCGCGGCTGCCGCCGGTGGAGAAGTTGCCCCAGACACGGTTACGCGCCAGGCTCTGGCCTGGTGTCGGGTATTCGGTGGTGACCTTGGCCCAGTTGCATTCCAGCTCTTCGGCCACCAGCTGCGCCAGACCGGTCAGCGTGCCCTGCCCCATTTCGGAACGGGCAATGCGAATGACGACGGTATCGTCCGGTTTGATGACGACCCAGGCATTGACTTCGGGCACGTCGGTAGTGGCCTGCGCCAGCGCTTCGCCTGAAAAAGGGATATGGAATCCGACCACCAGCCCGCCGACTGCGACGGCAGAGGTACCCAGGAAACGGCGGCGCGACGGGTTAGGCGGCGTCAGGGAAATCGGGGCGCGGCTCATTTTACGCTCCCGTCTGCATGAGTGATGGACAGGTGGGCCAGCTTGGTATCGCCGCCATGCGCGACGACCTTGATCGCTGAACGCACGCGGTTATAGGTGCCGCAGCGGCAGATGTTGGTCATCGCATCATCGATGTCGGCGTCGGTAGGCTTGGGTTTATTCTTCAGCAGCGCTACGGCGGCCATGATCATGCCGCTCTGGCAGAATCCGCATTGCGGCACGTCCATCGCGGCCCAGGCTTTTTGCACAGGATGCGAGCCATCCGGCGACAGGCCTTCTATCGTGACGATTTTTTGCTTGGGAGTGAGCGCCGACGCGGGCATCACGCAGCTGCGGGTGGCGACGCCATCGATGTGCACGGTGCAGGCGCCGCATTGCGCCACGCCGCAGCCGTATTTGGTGCCGGTCATGCCCAGCTGTTCGCGCAGTACCCAGAGCAGCGGCGTATCCTGTTCCGCCTCAAACTCTCTTGCCTTGCCATTGATATTTAGTGTTGCCATGCCTGAGCTCCTCAATCCTGTGTGTGAAATTCTGCTGAAATCTTTGGGGGGAAACTGCCGGGTAGATGCGTTGCTCGACTCGAATGCGCAGATATATTACACCTTCTTTTTACGATGTGTGCGGCATGGCCAAAAGCGGATTTTCGTTATATTTAAAGGTATATAGCCAACACATAACAGCACGTATGCCGAACATGGAAAAATAAAAAAAACGGCAGGCCCCGTTCGGAGCCTGCCGTTTCTGGCAGCAGCTTCGCGCTGATCAGGACGGAAGTCAGTCCAGGTCGGCGCCTGTCCCTTCCGCTTCGCTGCGCGTTTCCACCGGCGCCGCCGCACCGCTTGCGCCTTCAAAGAAGAAGGGCTTGCGGGCCTTGGGCGTGGCGCCGACTTCGTTCATCGTCGCGCTGTCGTACAGGCGGCCATTCAGCATGACCTGGCTGACGCGGTCGGACTGGCGGATGTCTTTCAGGATATCGCCGTCAATGATGGCCATATCCGCCAGCTTGCCGGGTTCCAGCGAACCGATGTCCTTGTCCATGCCCAGGTAGCGGGCGCCGTTCAAGGTCGCGGTGCGGATGATTTCCAGTGGCGTCATGCCGCCGCGCGCCAATGTCCACATTTCCCAGTGCGCGCCCAGGCCCTCACGCTGGCCGTGCGCCCCCAGATTGACAGGCACACCAGCACGTTGTAGTTCGGTTGCGGTGCTGGCGATCTTGAAAACGTTATAGTCTTCTTCCGGCGCCAGCTCACGCCTGACGCTGCGCGGCTCCAGCACGGAACGCGGCACGTAACGCGACAGCAGCGGGTGGCGCCACACATCGCTATGTGCATACCAGTAGGTCTCGCCGTCCAGCCCGCCGTAGCCGACGATCAGCGTCGGCGTGTAGCCCACCTTGGTCTGCGACCACAGCTGCTTGACATCGTCATACGCATTGGCGACCGGGATGGCATGCTCGACGCCGGTATGGCCGTCCACGACCATCGTCATATTGGTTTCAAACAGCGAGCCGCCTTCGGGCACCACCATCATGCCGGTCTCGCGAGCGGCCTCTAGTATCTGCTGGCGCTGGTCGCGGCGCGGCTGATTGTAGCTCTTGACCGAGATCGCACCGGCCGCCTTCATCCGTTTCAGGTGCGTCAGCGCGTCGTCCAGGCTGTTGACGACAGCACTGATGTTGGCCTTGGCGCCGTACAGGATGGTGCCGGTGGAGAAAATGCGCGGCCCGACCACTTCGCCGGCGCGCTGCATCTCGGCTTGCGAAAATATTTCCGACGTGCGGTTAGACGGGTCGTGCAGCGTCGTCACGCCGAAGGCCAGAGATGCATAATTGATCCAGCTCTGCTGAGGAATGATTTCATCTTCGCCCATGCCGCCGTGCCAGTGCACATCGACGATGCCGGGAATGATGGTCTTGCCGCCGGCGTCAACCAGCTTGGCGCCGGCAGGCACTGCAATATCGGCAGCCTTGCCGACTGCCACGATTCGGTTATCCTTGACGACGATGCGGCCGTCTTCTATCACCTCATCCCCCTTCATGGTGACGATACGGGCGCCTGACACTACGGTAATGCCGTGCGGCTTGTCGGCAGCTTCGCGGAAGCCTATCTTCAGGCCATTTTCCGCAGGCTTGGGCAGCTCTTTGGGCGCGCCGTCCACAAAGGCAAAGGCGTTTTTGAGTTCGGTTGTAAACAGCTCATCGCCCAGCGAGAAATGCAGCTTGCTGCTGTCGCCGGACCAGTGCAGGTAATCTCCCTCATTGACGTCCAGCTGTTTTACCGGCAGCGCATCAGCTTTCGGACCTATCGTGACCGGCTTGCCGGCCAGCGGCAGCGGCATCACATAACTATGAAAGCGCTCCTGGTACGCCAGCCACGCGCCATCTGGCGACAGCGAAAAGTCGCTGACGAATTCACCGGTGGCCACCGGCTGTTCAGCCTCCGACTTGTCCAGCTTGATGCGCACCAGCGACGTCGTCCAGTCCACTTCGCCGGTATGCTTGGTGCGGGTCACAAACACGGTATCGCTGTCCTTGCCGAATTGCGGCGCACTGCCCTCTTCGGTCAGCAGGTGCGGAGCAGTCTTGCCATCCGTGCTGACGGTATAGACACCGGTTTCCATGCCATACCATGGCGTGGTCAGGTAGCCGCCTTTTGATTTGACAAAGGCCACCTGTTTGCCGTCGGGAGAAAACGCCGGATCGAGGTACTTGCCGGCCGCATTGGTCAATACGGTTTCCTTGCCGCTGCGCACATCGACGGTACGCACGGACCCGAGCTTGGCGTCATCCCAGGTCGTAAATACGATGCGATTGCCATTGCGCGAGAATTGCGGGAAGAATTCGAAGTGATCGTTTTGCTTGCTCAGGCGGCGTGGCGTGCCGTTTGGCAGATCGCGCAGGTACAGGTGGCCCAGCGCCGAATAGACGACCTTGTCGCCCGCCGGCGATACGTTCACCCAACGCAGCTGATGGACGTCAAACTGGTCCGGCGCCACGGCGGTTTCTACACGCAGGGCCGGGCGTACCTCGCGGGTATCCTTGACGTGGAAAGGAATGTCCTTCGCAGTGTGCGCAAACGGGTCCACGCGCCAGATCTTGCCCTTGGCCCAGACCACGATTTCCTTACTGCCCGGCAGCCAGTTGAAGCCGGGGTAAACGCCCTGCACGGCCCAGGCCTCCTGCATGTCCCTGTCCAGCTGGTTCCACGCCGGCGTTTCCACGCCTGTAGTGAGGTCTTTCAGGAAGAGCGTGCTCTGGTTGCGGACCCGTCGCACAAAGGCCAGGTACTTGCCGTCCGGCGAAGGCACGGGACGGATCGCGCCGCCCGGGCCGCTGACGAAAGCCTTGGTCTTGCCTTCCTGCAGGTCCTTGCGGAAAATCTGGTAGATCTGCTTGTTGGAATTTTTATTGTATTCAAAGCTGGTACCGGGCGTCGTATCCTGGGAATAATAAACATAGCGGCCATCGGGAGAAAACGCCGGTTCGCCCAGGTCTTTTTGCCAGTTCGGTTTTTCATTGAGCTGCACGCCGGCGCCGCCGCTGGCGTGGAACAGCCAGATTTCGCCGGAGCCGAGCGAGCGGGTGCCGGTATAGTGCTTGCGCGCCGCGATGTATTTGCCGTTGGGATGCCATACCGGATTATTCAGCAGGCGGAAATTTTCCTTGGATACTTCATGTGGATTGCTACCGTCCACATTCATCACCCAGATGTTGTCGCCGCCGCCCTGGTCGGACATATAGGTCAGCTGTTTGCCGTCCGGAGAAAAGCGCGCCTGCATTTCCCATGCAATGCTATGGGTCAGCGGCTTTGCTTCACCGCCTTCTATCGGCAACAGATACAGGTCGCCCAGCAGGTCAAACACGATCTGCTTGCCGTCGGGGCTGACGTCCACCGTCATCCAGGTGCCGGTATGGGTATCGAGATTGACAATGGCCGATGGGCCCGGAGGATGATTGACGTCCCATTTTTTCTTGTCTGCTTCTTTGCCGGGCTCTTTGCCAGGCTCTTTAGCTGCGTCAGCGGCAAAGCCGGTCAGGGCCAGCGTTCCTATCGCCGCTGCCAGCAGCGTCATCCGGAAAGCCGGGAAATTAGGGAAAATCTTCATCATCACTCCGTGGGTTTTTATAGAGGGCGGTGCTTAGAGGGCCGTGATGCTGGAACGAAGCCTTGCAGGCTTCGCGGCGCCGGCCGAAAACGTAAAACGAAGGCAAGTATTATTGGCGAGAACGGTTTATGTCAAGAAAGATGTCGGGTGGAAATAGAGTTTGTTACAAATGCCGGTCAAAATTTTGCATAAGCTTTCTCTGAGAGCGTTGTCCTCTGTCAAAAGCGTTTGGCAAGATGTTTTCAACGCCGTGTTTTCAGCCAAATTCCGGCCGATCGCTATCCCAGGCCGCTGTCAGAAAGCACGGCAAACCCGCCGTTTTATCCCGCATCCGTGCATTCTGTCTTCCCCAAAATACGCTTCATCACATTCCATTGGAAATGCAGCCGCTACGGGTCTACAGTGAATCCATACACCGCAGCCCTGAAAGGAAAGATCATGAAACTCAGTGAAAATATGGATGGCGTCGTCATCGCCGCCATTGCAGCAGCGATAGTCTCAGGCTTGATGGCAGCAGTCATTCCTGCACCGAAAACTATCATCGCCGCCGATAGCGACAATCAAGTGCATACCGTCGTCATCACCGGCAAGCGCCTCGGCGATTCCTGACCTGCTACTGCATCTCCTGCAATCAAAGCGGCGTAGGCAACACGCCGCTTTAAGAATGCACTTTTAACCGACCTGATAGGGCCAGTCTTATGTTTGCGTTTTTATTATGGATGGTATTGCTGTTCCTGTGCTGGCCGCTGGCACTGCTGGCTATCGTGCTCTACCCGCTAGCCTGGCTGCTGCTGTTGCCGTTCCGGCTGCTGGGAATTGCGCTGGAGGGAGTATTTGAACTGCTGCGCGCGGTTATCCTGCTGCCTGCCAGGGTATTGGGTGGGAGGCCCTGACTGCAACTGGCCTTCAACAGGCCGGCAGAATCGCTTGGGACGCTAGCTGATACCGTTAAACATGTCGTGCAACTCGTCAAACCGGTCTTCCACTTCGTGCTGCGACATGCCGAGGAACTGGCAGGCCAGATCCCCGCCCTTTTCCCATTCGGCAAACAGGTCTTCCCCGTGATATTTGTGGATCGCGTATTCCGCCAGCAGCGCCAGCGCGATCAGCGTGCGGACGCGGTCTTCGGTTGATTTGTCCTGCAGGCTGGAATAATCGTGCTGCAGCAGGATAGCGACTGATACCTCATTCGGCAGCCCCCAGGTCCTGGCCAATAATGAACCCACCGCCGCATGGTTGGTACTGTAGCGCTGGTCTTCCAGGTCGGTGATCTTGTGGTCGAGGTCCTTGGCGGCCTTCTCCAGGTTTTTGCTGTAATCGGGGAATTTTTCCATCAGCAAGGGCACGCCAATGTCGCAAAACAGGCCGAAGGTGTGCGCAATATCGGTAGGGCAGGCGCGCATCTGTCGCGCGAGAAAGCTCATTGCCTGTGCCCTCTTGGTGGAAAAATCCCAGAAACGCGCCATCGCTGCGCCGCCATTGCTCATGGTCTGACGCGCAATGATGCCGGTCAACAGCATACTGCACTGGTCTAGTCCCAGCAAATCCACCGCATGCTCCACCGAGCCCGCTTTCAACCGCAAACCAAAAAACGAGGAATTCGTCAGCTTCATCAGCGATGCCGCCAGCGCAACGTCATTGGCGATGATTTTTGCCAGTTTTTTCGGATCGGGCTCGCGCGCGGACAATTCCTGCTGCACGTCGGCCAGCAAACTGGGCCGCGGCGGAATCCGTATGGTTTTCACCAGCGCATCTACTGACTTTTCAGTATTTATACTCGGTGACGGGGAGTTTTTCATCAATTTTGACAGATACGACAGAGGAGTCTAGGGCGTGTTGAAGCCATGATCGAGCGCTAAGGATAAACCAGGATGCCGCTCCATACCTATCAGGAAACAAAAAATTGCATTTAGCGATCACTATCCTGCGATACATTACCGCTGCCCTGAATCAGGCTGACAACATATAATGTCGCCTGGGATGCCATTCGCTTGAGCGGACCCTGCCTATTTTAAAGCAAAAAGGGATTTACCTATGAGCGTAAGTGGAATGATCTATATTCTCTTCCGGAATTTGATACTTCCACCCGCCTGCCTGTTTGTCCTTTTCGCATTAGGTCTGATTGTCAGAAAAAAGTGGCCCCGCACCAGCCATACGCTGTGCGTGGGCTCGGTCTTGCTGCTGTTCATACTGAGCACGGACATCGGCGCCTGCCTGCTGGGTAATTCACTGGAAAAACTGGAGGCACCGCTTGCATCCTCCGCCAATACAGGCGCGCAGGCGATAGTGGTGCTTACCGCCGGCAAGGTAGCGGAGGCGCCTGAATACGGCAAAAAGGATATCCCCGACTACATTGCGCTGGCACGCATGCGCTATGCGGCAAAACTGCACAGGGAAAGCATGCTGCCGGTGCTGGTGACGGGCGGCCTGGGCAAGGCCTTCGGCAACAACGAGCCGCTGGCCCAGGGCATGGCCAGGGGCCTGCAGGAAGATTTTGCGACGCCGGTCAAATGGCTGGAGACGGCATCCGCCAACACCGCTGAAAATGCGGAATTTTCCGCAAAAATATTAAAGTCTGCCGGCGTCACGCGCATCCTGCTGGTGACGGACGCGATGCACATGCGGCGCGCCAAGCTGGCCTTCCAGCAACAGGGGCTGCAGGTGGTGGCTGCACCGACGATGTTCCTGAACACTTACGATTTCCGCCCCGGCAATTTCTTTATTCCCGGTGTGGAAAGCCTGCGCCGCTCCCACTACGCCATCTATGAATGGGTGGGCTTGCTGTGGTACCGCATCAGCATGTCTTCCCACACGGCATAAATACCTCGCCGGCACGCGGCATGCATCAGCGCGCCGCATTCAGCGGCGGTTTGGCCGGGGCCGCTGGATAACAACCGGAAAAATCCTCGAAAGCGCCATATACGGGAGGCGGCTGGCCAGGACGCGGGCCGCCGCATAAATCCAGGATACCCGGCTGCGCTGCCTTGCGGCGCGGCGGCGTCGACGCCCAGGCGAAATCCAAATGCGAGGCGCCGGCAAACAACTGGCGCACGCCATGCCTGCCGATATACAGCGAGGCCACGGAGGTCTCGATATTGTCCTCGCCGCGGAGGATGCCGCCGTCGCGCCCGAGTATCCTGCCGTCGACCAGATTGCCTTCCAGATCGGCGCTGCTTTCCGGAAAACGCACGGCGATACCGCTGGTGTCGACCAGCGTGTTATGGATCAGCTTGCTGGTCGCGCTGCGGTTGATGTAAATACCTTCATCCGAACAGGACATGATCAGGTTGGCCTGCATCGTTCCCCTTTCATGCTCGGTAATGCAGCGCTTGTCCCGGCAATATTCCTTGCCGGTGCCGCCGCCGCCGAAAGACAGGCCCACGCGCGCGCCGGGCAGTCCTTTCAGCCGGTGTTCGCAAATGACGATATTTTCCTCGAAGCGGTTGTCGATGCCGGCGCCTTTGGCAAACGCGCCGTAACTGACCTTGTTGCCGTCACCCTTGATGAAATCAGTGATCAGGTTGCGCCGTATGACCCAGCGGCTGGCTGCCACCATATCCATCATCGTGACCGGGTTGGCGGTATTGCGCACACTGGAATTGCTCAGTGAATTGGATTCAATCAGGCCGTCGTCCGGCATGAAGCCGTCCTCGCCATTGATCTTGAACTGCGCATTGAAATCGGTGATCGTATTGTTGCGGGCGATGAAATGCGCAGCCCTGCCGACGACGTGGAAAGCATGTTCGCAATCGCTGTGATTCGCGCATATGCCCTTGATGGTCAGGTTTTCAAAAGTCCAATAGGGTGCGGCGACCCGGAAACCCTCCACCATATTGAATTCCAGAATGACCGTGCCCGGGCGTTCCGCGGTAACCGTGATCCTCTGCGCTGCGCTACCGGCCTGCGTGACCTTGATCGAGCCCTGCCCTTCAAAGCGGTATGTGCCCGGCAGGAAGCTGATGACATCGCCAGGCCTGGCCTGGGCTATCGCGCGCGTCGCTTCCGCTGCGGAGGCCACATATACCGGCTTGCCTGATGCAGCCGATACAGCATCCGCAGCCGTAGCCTGCGCGCCTATCTTCAGCGCCGGGAATACATAAGGATCGTCGCCGTCGCCCCGGTCCAGACTGGTCAGCACTGCCGCCACCGTCTGGCCGGTCTTTTCTATCATGGGGTTGTGCCCCTGCGTACGGTGTTCGACATAGGGGCCGAGCGCGCGCGGCGTGACTGCAGCGCGCTGCAGTCCGTACGACAACACAATCACAGCAGAGACAATGAACAGCACGGAAGCGGCAAGCAACAGCTTCAGGCGTCCGGTTTTTCTTCTTCTCATGGGGGAAACGGAATTGGGGGAAACGGACCTGTAGCGTAGCATAAGCACGCTTCGCAGAACAGCAGCACCCGCTGCCATGTTGCCGCCATGCCGGGCCCGATAAAAAAACGCCCGACCACGCGTGAGCGGGGCCGGGCAAGCGGAACAGCACTACCCGCTTTTTATTGACAGCGTTACAGTTTGCCGGACAGGCTCAGGCCCACTGTCAGCGGACGCAAGCGATAGCCTTCGCTGACGGATTGCACATTAGGACGCTGGATGATCTTGTCGTTGTTCAGCAGGTTTTTTGCAAACAGCGACAATTCCCAGGCGCCATACGTAGCGCCGATGCTGGCATCCACGGAGCTATACGACGGACGCACATAATCAGGATCGGTGCGCACCAGGCTGCCATGGCTGCTGCCTACCCAGTGCACGGCGGCGCGCGCAAAACCGTAGGTATCTTCAGTGATATTGAAGTTGTACTGGCCGGTCAGGTTGGCATTGTATTTAGGCACGCCCTGGATCTGGTCGCCGGCTTTGGCGCCCAGCGAAGGCACGTCGCTGTCCAGCGTGGCATCGGTGTAGCCGCCGGAGAATCCCAGCACGATATTGGCGGTAGGCTTGCCTTTGATCTCCACTTCCAGACCATAGCTCTTGGCCTTGCCGACGTTGGTCTCATAGTCGAAACCGCAGCCGGGCAAGGTGATGTCTTGCTGCAGCTTGTTCCAGTCAATGTAGAACGCCGCCAGGTTGACGGACAGGCGGTTGCCCAGCAGCCGGGATTTGCTGCCGACTTCATAGCTCCACAATTTGTCCGGTGTGAACGATGTAGGCGCATCGCTGATGCCCAGGTTGTTCAGGTCGGAACGGCAGACGTCGCTGGGAATTGCACGGTTCTGTCCGCCCAGGCGGAAACCCTGGGTCGCAGATGCATACACGGTGTTGCTGGGGTCCACCTGCCAGGTAACGGCAAACTTCGGCGTGAATGCCCTGAAGTCGGACGATGCATACGAATGCGCAGGACCGCCGGCAAAGAAGAAATCGCCGTCACGCGTCAGCGAATCCGATGCGCGCAAATAGCGCGCACCTACTGTCGCCTGTACGGCCGGCGTAAAGTAGTAGCTGGTTTCGCCAAACACAGCAGTTTGCGTAGTGTGATAGTGGCGGGCGCTGAAATATGAATTATCCTGCGGGAAAGCGGAACCCAGGATGCCCGGGTCAGTAATGCTGGCCCCGGCTGCGGTGAAAGCCTGGTTGATGCCGAACACAGGTTCGTTATCCACGACATTGGTACGCAGGTTCGAATAGAACACGCCGCCTATCCAGGTAAACGGCGACACTTTCGGGTCATACGGTTTGGACGCTAGGCGTATCTCCTGCGAGAACTGCCTGACCTCGTTGTTCAGGTACACCGCAGATGGCAACCCGGCTACCGTATCGCCGAGACCTGCAGGCGCATTGCCGGAATCGTTGATCACGCTGCCGATATAGCTGCTGTTGACAACGGTGCCGTCCTGCGTGCGGTCAAACTCGCGCTTGAAGTAGCTGGACACGGATACCAGGTCGGCAAAACCCAGGTCGTAGTTGACGGTCAGGCTAGGAATGGTCAGCTTGTCGCGGCCCGGCTCCCTGACGATCTTGCTGGTCTGGTTCTTTGGCAGTGCCGTGTATGAAGCATCGATATCATCGCTCTTGACGTCCTGGTAGAAGATCGAAGGCGTAATCACCAGGCCGCGGGTCGGCTGCCATTTCAATGCCGCGCGCAACACCGAGCTTTCCTGCGAGTTGATGTCGGAGGCGATGACCTTGCCGGTCAATGGCGATACCTGGTCGATATAGCCGCTGTCACGGCCTTTCTGCACGCCTATGCGCAACGCCATTTCATCCTTGATGATAGGCAGGTTGAACACGGCATTGGCCGTGTAATTGGTGCCGCCGCCCTTGGTCGAAGATACTTCGGAATAGACGTTGGTTTCGCGTTCGTTGAAATTGGGCTGGTTGGTGATGAACTTGAGCGTGCCGCCCATGGAACTGGCGCCGTACAAAGTGCCCTGCGGGCCGCGCAAGACTTCGATGCGGTCCAGGTCGAACAGCTTCGGCTCGGCGCTGCCCAGGCTGTACAGGTTGCGCGTCGTCATTGACACGTCGTCCATGTAGATGCCGACAGTAGCGGAACCGGCTGCGGAGCTCACGCCGCGAATTTCTATATTGCTGAGCCCGGCGCCGGAACCGCTGGCGCCGGAGTAGGAAATATTCGGGATGGCGCGGGTTACGTCGCCGACATCGCTGATGTGCTGGCCGACCAGGTCTTCACCGGTCATCACGGAAATACTCAGGGGTACCTTGCTCGCGTCTTCCTTGCGCTTTTGCGCTGTCACCGTCACGGTCTCTATCTGCTCGCTACGCTTGCCTGCTGTTGCGTTGCCGGATGTTGCCGGAGTTGCAGCCGGGACTGAATCCGCGGCCTGCTGCGCCCATGCCGGGCCGGCAAATATGGAGGAGATTGCTGCGGCGAGAAAAACCAGTTTCCCTTTTTGAACTTGCATCTTTTTTTAAACCTTCCCAAGGAGTTGAACCCGGAACCTGTGCCGGCCCGGGCCCTGAAGCAGCCTGCCGGAGCAGCGCTGTTTGCGCCGCCCCGGCAGGCTGCTTTCTTATAAATTATTCATATTGTTTGGCGAACCGTGGGCTAAGGTAGCATAGACTTTTGGCAACGCAAAGGTCGTGTGGTATTAATGCTGAAAAGCCGCAAACGTGAAAATTTCTTGAAAGAAAACAGTGCAAACCTTGGGCTGCCGCGGTGCAATACTTTCGGAAAATTCCCAATTATAGGGAGAGGAAAAACAGAATTGCGAAGAAGCTGCTCAAGAAAAAAACAGTCGGAGGATCCAGCGCCAGAAACAAGGCAATAGCTTAGAAGTTTTGCTCTAATTTTTTACGGGCAAAAGAGCTGGTGCGGATAGCTGGGAGCGGGCGCCCCGACGGGGTTTTCGCACGTCCAGCGGGCGACTTGTGGCGTGCGATTTTTTGCGAAACCAACCCGGCGCAATATCGTCGCTCCGGGGTTCGGTTATGCAGGCAGAATTATTTGAGTGGGATTACCGTGCCCCTGTCGACCGCCACTGCGGTAATGCTATTCTTGGGCGAGCCGTCCACCAGCTTGTCTGAGTAGGTCAGGTACACCAGCGCATTGCGCGACTTGTCCACCATGCGCACGATGCGCAATTTCTTGAACATCACGGACAGACGTTCGTTGAATACCTCTTCCTGCACCGGCAGGCTCTTCTTGAAAGTGATGGCCCCTACCTGGCGGCAGGCGATGGAAGCTTCCGCCTTGTCTTCCGCCAAACCCAGCGCGCCACTGACACCGCCCGTCTTTGCGCGAGAGATATAGCAGGTGACGCCGTCCACCTTGGGATCGTCATAAGCTTCAACGACGATCTTGTGGTCGGGACCGATCAGCTTGAAGGCGGTATCCACGCTGCCGATGGTTTCGGCTTGAGCGACGCTGCCCAGCAGACATGCGCCGACGATCGCCAGTTTCAATGATTTCATCGATGTTCTCACAGTAAATTGATGCCTAAGCCTCATGATTGATATTGAGGCGCGAATTGCGCATGCCGTAGATAAAGTAACCGGCAATGGCGATGCCCATCCAGATGAAAAATACCCAGTAAGTGAGCTTCGACAGATCCTTCAGGATATACAGGCAGGCGATGATGCTCAGCGCCGGCACGAGATAGGGGCCGAACGGCACGCGGAAACCGCCAGCGTCCTGAATTAAATCCTGGCTTGGGTCGACGTGTTTTTTGCGAATCACAGGTACCGCTGCGGATACCACCATGAAGGCGACCAAAGTACCCATGCTGACCATGTCCCACAGAAAGGTGGAATCGACAAAACCCGCAACCAGGCCCACCACCATGCAGACAATGACGGTATTGTTGACCGGCACACGGGTACGCGCGCTGACCGCGTGGAAGGATTTGGGGATCAGGCCGTCTTTGCTGATCGCATACAAGATCCGGCTCTGGCCGTAGATCGTCACCAGCGTAACGCTGAAGACGGAAATGACGGCGCCGCCGGACAGCACCAGTGCGGGCCAGGCCTTGCCGCTAACGTTTTGCAGGATTACCGCCAGACCGGCCTCCTGCCCTTCAAACTTGCTGGCCGGCTGCGCGCCCATCGCGGCTACCGCAACCACGAGATAAAACACCGTGACGATGATCAGTGCCGCCAGTATGCCCAGCGGTACATTGCGCTTGGGGTCACGTACTTCCGAACCGGCCGTCGCGACGGTATCAAGGCCGATAAACGAAAAGAACACCGTCGCGGCGGCAGCTGTGACGGCAGACATGCCGCCCGGTCCCTTGACACTGTCCGCCATGAAAAACGGCGTGAAGTTGGCGGCATCAAATCCGGAGAATGCAATCACGGCAAAGAAAGTCAGGATGATCAGTTTGATCGACACCATGACGGCGTTCACTGTCGCCGACTCTTTCGCGCCGCGCAGCAGCAGAAAGCCGCAGATTATCACCAGCGCCACCGGCGGCAGGTTAAAGTGTCCCGCGTGTATTTCCAGGCCTTTGGGCCCGGAAGCAATCATCGGCGACCGCAAGATTTCTGGAATTTTCCAGCCGGTCGCGTTGACAAGAAAATTGTTCAGGTAGTCGGACCAGCCTATTGCCGTTGCACTGGCGGCCAGCCCATATTCCAGCAGCAGGCAGCCGGCCACGATGAACGCGGCGAACTCGCCTATCGTGGCATATGCAAAGGAATAGGAAGATCCCGAAGCAGGTATCCTCGACGACAGCTCCGCATAACACAGTGCAGTCAGTCCTGCGGTGACGGCTGCCATGATGAATGACAGGATTACCGAGGGGCCGGCTTTGGGCACGGCTTCCACCATCGTGAAAAAAATGCCGGTGCCTATTGTTGCGCCTACGCCTATCATCGTCAGCGCAAACAAACCCAGCGAACGTTTCAACTCGTGGTCATCGCCCTGCTCGCCACCGCTGATAGGCTTGGTCCTGAGCAATTGCTGGCCAAATGTCTGTCGTCTCAAGAGTGTTCCTTCTTTTTATTCGTGTTCACTATCATATTTAAATAAGTAACGGCATCCAGCGTCCGGTAGCCGGCGGACCGGCGCCGGGTCAGGCCATCAGTCCGGCCTGGCCATCTTGATCTGCTGGCCGCCCTTCATGACGAAACCGACCTTGGTCAGGCTGGTGACGTCGGCCAGCGGATCGGCAAAGACTGCAATGATATCGGCATACTTTCCGGCCTTGATGCTGCCTACGTCCTTTTTCTTGCCCAGCAGGTCAGCCGCATTGATCGTGGCGGCCTGTATGGCCTGCATCGGCGTCATGCCGTATTTGACCATGTAGAAAAATTGCTTCGCATTGTCGCCGTGCGGGTAAACGCCTGCATCGGTGCCGAACGCCATGTGGGCGCCGCCTTCAAAGGCCTTGCGGAAGTTATCCCTTTGCAGCTGGCCAATTTCTTTTTCCTTCACCAGCGACTCCGGCAAGAAGCCTGCTTTCTCACCCTCGCCCAGGATATAGTCGTCGTTATAGATATCCATGACCAGCCAGGTGCCCTTTTCGCGCGCCATTTTAATGCCTTCGGCATCGATCAGGCTGGCATGCTCCACGGAATCCACACCCGCGCGTATCGCGTCGTTGATGCCGCTGGTGCCGTGCGCATGCGCTGCCACCTTGCGGCCCAGCTTGTGCGCTTCAGCCACGATAGCCTGCATTTCTTCCAATGTGTATTGCTGCGCGCCAGCCGCATCGCCCTTGGACAGTACCCCGCCGGTAGCACAGATCTTGATCACGTCGGCGCCGTATTTGACCATTTCCCTGACCTTGGCCCTGGCAGCCCACGGGCCGTCGGCCACGCCTCGGCCGGTATCGTTATATTCCGGCGGCAAAAGATTGTCGTCGCAATGCCCGCCCTGTATGCCTATCGCATAACCGGAGACAATCATGCGCGGTCCCGGCGTATCGCCGTCATTGATCGCATCACGCAGCGCCACGTCGCCAAAGCCATCGGCTCCGACATTGCGCACCGAGGTAAAGCCCGCGTTCAGCGTATCGCGCGCGGCGCGCACGCCGTACAGCGCCGCGCGTACCGTGGATGTGCCCAGGCTGGAATAACCGTGTTCATGCGGATTGCTGGTCAGGTGCGTATGCGAGTCGATCAGACCTGGCAGCACGGTTGCGGCCGACAGGTCGATAACCCTGGCACCGGCCGGAATCTTGCCCGCAGCAGCAGGGCCTACCGACACGATGCGCTCGCCCTGGATGACGATCAGCTGGTCCGTCAGCACCTTGGCCGTTTCCACATCCACCATGCGGCCCGCCTTGATAACGGTGAACTCTTTTTCGTCAGCGGCATTGGCATTGGCATTGGCATTGGCGAAAGCGGTCGCCAGCAGCAACGCACATGCGGCGGCCTGGAACGCAGTCTGAAGTGTTTGCTGCAGGGCTTTCTTCATGAGACTCTCTTATTATTAAAATAATGCATGAAACCATGCATTAATGAATAGGGATAAAGACAGGATTAAAAAAACTGCCTCATTCTATCCGTGATGACTAAATCCGGCAGCATTTCTGTGGCTGCGCGGAAACCGTTACAAATCGCCTGTTGCAAATCTTTCCCCTATTGCTCCGGCAACGCCGGCCGCCAATTCTATAAGCGGCCGAACCGAATTTTCACCGGGCTTTTGCAGAAAGCAGGGGGCAAACCTCTGCTCGCCGCTTTCAACGCAGGACAGCATACCTGTCGCCCGGGCGCGATATATTTCCCTGCTTCATTATCTTTTGCCCGTAAAGTGAGTATTTTGTGTCAATATTATCGTTGCCAGACTGGATAGGGCTTTGCCGCCGACTGTCGCCTTGTCGTACTAAAAAAGCAAGACCACAGTGGTGATTGCCCGTTGTTTCGGATTTAATTCAATTAAGCAAAAATCATGCATCCCCGATATCTTCGCCCATTACTGCCTCCGTATCTGCGATTGCCGGATAGCCACTCTCAGGCGATATGAAATTTTCTCAGCTTAGCGTCAAGATCACTGTTCCTATCGCGTTGATATCCGCGCTGGCAATCGGGCTGACGGCATTCTTAAACCTCGGCAAGTTCGAACGTTCGCTGACGGAACTGGAAAGCTCACGCCTGCAGTTTGTGCTGGGAGACCTGAAAAGTAATCTGGAAACCGGCCTGGATCTTGGCCTGGCGCTGAACAGCCTGGACAACGCCCAGGCCGTCATTGATGCGACAAGAAAGCAGGACGCAAGCATCCTGTCCATCAATATCTATGACGATGCCGGCGCCGGCGTATTCGAGACCGGCCCCGATACCGGTAGCCCGGAAATCCCGCCATCATGGAAGCGTGCCATGCAATCGCAGCCGGGGCATAGCTGGTACCTGGCGGAAGCCGGCATGCTGATCGTCGGCGTGCCGCTGGCCAGCAACATCAAACAGGATGCCGGCCACATTGTCATGCGCTATTCGCGGTCCGCACATGATGCAACCGTGGCGTCGCTGACCAGAGAGCTGGTGCTGGCCTCGCTGGCGGCCATCGCTGTCACGGCGGGCCTGGTCTTGCTGGGAATCAACCTGCTGGTCGCAAAGACCAACCGCAGGCTGGCGCATATCGCGCAGACGCTGGAACGCTCGCTGATGGACCCTGCTCCCGTTGCGCGCAGCGAAACCGAAGAAGACATGCTGTTAAGCCAGGTCATCCACTCTTCCGGCTCTGCGATGCAGGATTTGTCGCTGGTCAGGAAAACCCTGACCGAATCGTTAGCCGTGCAGACAGCAGGGCCGGACTCAAGGCCAGACTCAACACCGCACACATCTGCGGAGCAGCCATGACGCGCGCCATTTACCTGGGCCCGGTCAGGAATTTGTTCCTGTTTTCATTGCTGGTGCTGCTGCTGTCGCAGGCAGCCATTTCGCTGTACGCATGGTCGGCGATAGAGAAACGAATTTTGCCGGTGCTGGACAGCAAGGCCGCGACAGTGGGCGACTCTGTCGCACGCAAGATCCAGCATGCGCTGGACTACCGCGTGCCATTTGAAAAAATTACGGGCGTCACAGATTTTTTCGACGACATCCTGCAACAAAATCCGGACATCGCCTTCCTGGCCCTGTGCGATGCCAGGGACAAGGTGCTGTTCTCCAGCGGCATAGGCGCCGCACAGGCCGGCAAGGCGTTTGAAAAAATCAACCGTTACGGCGGCATGCAAAAAAATGCGGCCAGCTTCAGGATCACGGCAGAAGACCTGTCGCATAATGAACAAGCCTATGTGGATACCTCGCTGCCTGTGCTGTACCACGGAGAACTGCTGGGAGTCGTGCATATAGGCGTGGAGCAGCACTACATCGCCGGCCGCATCAGCGAACTCCGCTACGACATCGGAATCATTTTGCTGACCAGCCTGCTGATTGCGTTTGAAATCCTGCAATTCATCATCGCCCGCCATTTCTCTACGCCGATACACCAGATCTCGGAAATGATGGAGCAGATGGCAGCCAATAATTTCAGCAGCCGGCTGACTGCCGGCAGCAGCGAGCAGTTGGGCATCATTGCCGAAGGGCTTAATGCGCTGGCAGCCAGGATCAACCATGCCTTCCACGACATCGTGCAGCTCGCCGGCACGGCCGTGGAGAAAAGCGCGCAGATGCGTGAATCCTGGTCGGCGATGCTGGCGCAGCTGCGCTCCCGTCACAGTTTTGCCGAAGTCGGCAACGTGCGCGAACTGGCGCAGCCGCGTGTAAATGCCATCCGCATCCTGACCTTCCTGTTCATGTTTGCGGAAATGCTGTCGCGCCCGTTCCTGCCGCTGTATGCGGGGTCGCTGCCGGTTTCCTTTGCCGGACTGCCGGCCAGCATGCAGGCCAGCCTGCCGATCAGCTGTTTCCTGCTGGCAGTGGCCCTATCCATGCCTTTCGCCGGCAGCTGGTCCGACCGGCTGGGGCGGCGGCGCAGCTTCATGCTCGGCGCACTGACGGTCGCGGCAGGCATGCTGCTGACCGGCCTGCTGCCCGACTTCAGCGCGCTGGTAGCGGCGCGCACGATGACCGGCGTCGGCTATGCGGTTATGTTCATGGCTTGCCAGGGCTACGTGATCGACCATACCGATGCCAGCAACCGCACCAGCGGCATGGCTTCTTTTGTCGGCGCGATCATGGTGGCGGAAATCTGCGCACCGGCGGTCGGCGGCATACTGGCCGACCGCATCGGCTACCAATTAGTATTCATCGTCGGCGCACTGGTGGCGCTGACGGCGGCAGGCCTCGCCGTCAGCATCCTCGACAACCGCAGCGCCCGGCCGGCAGAAGAAGGCGGTGGTGGTGGTGGCGACGGCGCGCGACGCGGCTCGTTTGGCAAAGGCTTGCTGAGCCTGGCCGGTAACTACCGTTTTGTAGCGATGTCGCTGCTGACCGGCATCCCCGCCAAGCTGATCTATTCCGGCTTCCTGATCTACCTGGTGCCGATGCTGCTGGCCGACCTCGGCAGCAGCAAGTCCGAGATAGGCCGCTACGCGATGCTCTACGGCTTTGCCGCCTTGCTGCTGTCGCCACTGTTCGCCAGGTTTACAGACCGCCACCGCGCCCACACCGGCATGGTGGCGGCAGGCGGCATCCTTACCGGCGCCGGTTTATTGCCGGTGCTGCTGTCCGCTCAGCCGGCGATGGTCTTGCTCGGCATAAGCTGCCTGGGTATAGGCCAGGCGATGAGTATTTCCGCCCAGCTGGTGCTGGTGGCCAGGCTGACACGAAAAGAAGCGCAGGCCAGCGGCCCGACCACGGTACTGGGCATCTTCCGCCTGATAGAGCGCCTTGGCGCCGCGGCCGGACCGGCGCTTGCAGCCGCACTGGTTGCTTCGCAGGGCACGACAATGGCGATGGCGATACTGGGCATTTTCGGGCTGGTATCAGCCTGCCTGTTTGCACTGCTGTTTGCCGTTGCCGGAGACGGCTCAGATGCAGGCGAGGAAAATCCGGAGCCGCCGCCGGGCGCCCGGCTGGAAGGACCACAGGGGAATACACAATGAGCCTGACACGCCGTCAACTGCTGCAGGCCGGCCTGGCTTCCGCGCTGCTGCCTGGACTGGATACCGCCAGCGCCGCGCCGGCCATCGCGGCAGCAGACAGGCCCGTCCGCCCTTATCGTATCTTCATGATGCTGTACCGCGGCGAAACCGAAGTGGAAAAAGGCTTCCGCAGCTACCTGGCAAGCCGCAACATCCCCGTGGAACTGATCGTCCGGGACGTCGCGCAGGACATCGGCAAGGTACCGGCGTTGATCGCAGAAGCACGCGCACTGCGGGCAGATCTTGTGTATACGTGGGGTACGCCGGTCACGCTGGCCGTGGCAGGGGCCAGGCGCGCCGTCGATCCCGCCAAAAACATTACCGACATTCCGCTGGTATTTACAATGGTGGCCTCGCCTGAAACAGCGAACCTGGTCGATTCACGGCAGTCTTCAGGCCGCAATATCACTGGCGCCAGCCACGTGGTGCCGCTGGACCAGCAGCTAGGTGCGATTCGCGCCTACCGCCCACTCAAGAAGCTGGCGGTGATTTATAATCCGGCGGAACCCAATTCGCGCCTGAATGTGGAAGAATTGCGCGCTGCCTCGGTACGTGGCCGTTTTCCATTGTTCGAGCAGCCCGTGCCCCTGGATGATAAAGGCCAGGCCGTTGTTGCGGCATTGCCTCAACTGGTGGAAAACCTGTCGCAGCGCGATCCGCAATTGCTGTATCTTGGCCCAGACAGCTTTATCGGCGCCAATTGTGGAGTGATCACCGAAACAGCGCTGAAGTTCCGGCTTCCCTGTTTTTCTGCAACTGAAATTGCACTGCGCAACGGCAAGGCCCTGTTTGGCCTGGTGTCGCGCTATGAAGCGGTAGGCCGGCTGACGGCACGTATGGCAGAACAGATACTGGTGAAAAAAATGCGCCCGCAAGATATACCGATTGAAACCCTGGCCCGCTTCTCCTATCTGGTGAATATGTCGATTGCCGCCAGCCTGGACGTCTATCCGCCGTTGAAGGTCATCAACTATGCGGAGATGATCTGATGGATGAAGACATCGGCGACCGGTTCAGCTGGCGCATGCTGCAGCCGCATGAAGCACAGGCGGCGCACTGCATCCATCTGGCCGCCATTGCCGACCAGGCTTTCGGCCTGGTGCGTCCTGACGAACTGCCCCATTTCATCGCCCATACCGGCGCAGCCGGCGCCATCGTGGGCTGCTTTGCCGAAGTGGATGGAAATGAGCAAATGCTTGCGTACGGCGTGCTGGGAACGGACTCATCCACAAGCTCGCACATGGCTGAACTGCTATGCGTTGCGCCGGCAGACCGGGCCCGCTTTGCGATACTGGACGGCGTGGCAGCGCTGCCTGACTGGCGTGGTTACGGCCTGCATCGCGCGTCTATCCAGGCGCGGCTGGATCATGCTCGAACCGTGGGGCGCAGCCTGATAGGCGCTACCGTATCCCCGGAAAATATCGCCAGCCTGCGCGGCCTGCTGGAATCCAGGTTCCTGGTGACGAATTTTGCGATGCTGTACGGCGGCCTGGCGCGCCTGGTGCTAAAAAGGGATTTAAACGATGCGATGCCGGCCTGGTCGCTGGAGCAAAAGATCGATACCAACGACAGGGCAGCAAACCAGGCCGCGTTAGCCGTTGGCCAAACGGCGTACGCATGCTCGCAGAGCGGCAATCGCTGGCAATTGCATTACGGCTATCCGGTCTAAAGCCGTAACTACACCAGAGCTCAGTCGAGTCCAGGCCGACACTCAGCCGGCTTCTTTGTCCACGCCGGCATCATCGCCGCGCTGCCCTGTCTTCCTGCGCTGCTGTTCCCGATCCCGCTGCCGCAGCACATCTATCATCACATTGAAGGTGCGGGCCAGGCGTCCCAGTTCATCGTTGGACGTCACCTTGATATTGGCTTTTTCATAGTCGCCGCTCTTCAGCGCATGCGCGGCAACGGTCAGCCTTTCTATCGGCCTGACGATGCTGCGTGCAAACCATACCGCCAGCAGCATGAATACCACGCCGACGACAATGACGCTGTACAGCACATTGGTAAACAAGCGGTTCAACGGCTGCTCGAAGGAGTCCTGCTTCTCGGTCATGCCGACCACCCAGTTGTGTCCCCTGACCGGCGCGTAGCCGGCGATCTCGCCCGCTTTGGAAATACTCGAAAAATAGCTGATATTGCCCGCTTCCTTTGCCCCTGTCATTGCCTTGGCCAGGTCCGGCATGTTCAGGCTTTGTATGCTGTCGCGCCGGAAACGCTGGTCGGCAACGATCTGCTTTAGCGTGGCCGGCGGCACCGGCATGAGGCTGCGGTACAGCAGGTTCTGGTCCGGGTGGTAGATCAGCACGCCGTCGCCGTCCACCAGGAAAGGCACCAGGTTCGCGCGGTGCACGTCGGCCAGTATGCTGGCAATGCTGGAGCCCTTGATGCGCAGCACCACCGCGCCTATCACCGTGCCGTCGGCGCCGACAACCGGGTTGGAGTAATACACGCCGGCTGCGCCGGCAGTGGCGCCGACCACCATGCCGGTCATGTATTTGCGGCCCGCCATTGCCTCCTTGAAATATTCGCGGAACTTGAAATTTCGGCCGGTGACGCCGACGTCATTGGACACCAGCGCATTGCCGTCCTTGTCCATGACGATCAGCGGGTGCACGTCAGGGTTGGATTTGGCCAGCCCCGCCAGCTTGCTGTCGAGCGACGCCTTGCCGGCATCGCCCGGATGTTCAAGGAAGCTGACGAAATCCTGGTCCGTGCCCAGATAGGTGGCGAGGTTGCGGCTGTCGTTGATCAACTGGGAAAGCCGTCCGGCTGAGCTTTGCGCATGCTGTTCCAGGTTGCGCAGTTCACTGGCAGATACCGTCTCCATCGTGGCGTTCAGGTTGTAGTAGGCAACGATCAGCATCGGCAGCAGCGCCGCCAGCACCATCGCCAGCGTCATCTTCACGACCATGGGCCACGAGGCCGGACGCACCGCCGCGTGCGCGGCGCGGGACAGCCAGGACTTCAGCAGCTTGGGAGACTCCAGCAGCGTACGCCAGCTCTCGCCGACCAGGCTTTCGTTATCCCCGGAGCGCAAGGCGTCCTGCCAGCTGAGGCTGCCGGCGTGGGCGGCAAACAGTGCCTGCCGGAATGCCGCCAGATCTTGCGGCCTGTCCTTGGCATCCAGCTTCAGCGCCCAGTCTATCGCCTGCAAAAACTCTGTACTGTAGCGGCCGCTGCCGGCCTGCACCGCCGGCAGCATGCCGTCTTGTATGCGGCGCTCCGGCGCGGGCATGGGCTTGGCGCCGGTAATCATCCAGTACAAGCTTGCGCCCAGCGCATAGATATCGGTCGCGGGGCCTTCATCGCCTCCCTCGTATTGCTCGCAGGGAGCGTAGCCGGGCGTGACCACGTTGGCGAGCTTGCCGCGCTCGCCGCTGGCCTGGCGCGCAGCGCCGAAATCAAGCAGCACCAGGCTGCCGTCTTCATGCCGCACATAGATATTATCGGGCTTGATGTCACGGTGCAGGTAACCGGTGCCGTGCACTACCGCCAGCCCTTCCAGCAAAGGCTGCAACAACAATAACAGGTCCGCTTCCTGCATGGTCTTGTGACGCGGCCACCATTCCTTCAGCGGCTTGCCGCGTTCGTATTCCAGCACCATGTAGGCGGTGCGATGCGCCTCGAAAAAGCGGGCCACACGGACGATGTTCGGATGGCGGAAAGTCGCCAGCGTGCGCGCCTCGACCAGGAAACTCTCCAGTCCGTGCTGGTAAAACTCCCGGTCCTCGGGCCAGCGCGGCGTCACCGATTTATCGGAAGCGCGATAGGCAAAATCCCCCGGCAGATATTCCTTGATCGCCACCTTGACGTTCAGGTGGATATCGGTCGCCAGATACGTGATGCCGAAACCGCCGCGTCCCAGCACGCTGTCAATACGGTATTCCAGCAGGTGGAAGCCCAGCGGCAGCGCCAGCATGTCGGTGCCGCTTTCGGCCGGACCTGCTGGCGGCAGGATGTCATCCACACCCGGAACAGCCGGCGCCAGCAGGTGGGAAATGCCTGACGTCGTCGTGGACGGCTCGGTAGCAGGGCCGGAGGCAGGCAAGACAGCCGGAACAGCCGACGGAACATGCAGCACAGTCATGTCGTCGTCAAACATAGCTTCGGGCGCGGCGGGGACCAAAACCCGCGCTTCCGATGAAACAGTTTCTGCCGGCGCAGCAACTGCCTGCGACTTGCCCAGCAGTTCCTGTACTTCCATTTCCTTGACGCGGCGCAGCTTGCGTTCCAGTTCCACCACCGTCTCCAGCGCGCGTACCCGCTTTTCCAGCGTAAAGGTATCCGCCGCATTATCAGGAGCAATACCGGCAGGCGAAGAAGAAATGTCCGGTCTTGCCGTGTTTTCAGCGTGCACGGTTGGCACATAATCTGCGTGAAGCCCGGCAAACTGCTGCCCGTCCAAAGACAGGCTGGCAGACTCTATCGTGTCCGGACCTTCATTCATGTTTGTTCTCATCCCCGGCTGCGTATCAGCCTGTGCAGACAGCTATTATTGCGATGCATCATAGCGGTAATTTTGAGCAAATTCCAGATATTAAAGTCGTGCTGAAATGCTGAATTTGCACTGATGTCATTTCCTTCCATGCTACCATAATGACATGCATCCACTGCCAAAATCCTGGCAGGCACACACCGGAGCCATCTTGAGCAACTGGAAGCAACTTTCCCCCAGCCTGTACCATCAACTTGCACTAGGCCAGGCCTATGGCGTGACCGATGTCGGCCTCGTGCGCAAATCCAACGAAGACAATTTCCTGGTCGACGAAGAGCTCGGCCTGGTGGTCGTCGGCGACGGCATGGGTGGCCATGAAGGCGGAGAAATTGCCAGCGCCAACGCCATCCTCGCGATGCGCGATTACATCCGTGCCTTTATCCAGTCCAAGAATGACGGCAATGCGCCGGTGGCAGCAGAACATGATCCGGACGCCACCTGGTCCGACGAAACCATGCCGGCAGTGATAACCCTGTTTGATGCTGTGGAATCAGCCAACGCGCTGCTGTATTCGCAAAACCTCGCCAACAACAACGGCGGCGGCCACGGCATGGGCACGACACTGACTGGCATCTGGCAATACCTGGACAAGGGCCTGCTGGTCGTATTCCACGTTGGCGACAGCCGCCTGTACCGCTACCGCGCCGGCGAGCTCAGCATCCTGACCCGCGACCAGACGTTGTACCAGCAGGCGATAGAAGAAGGCATCGTCGACAACCTGCCGGCACGCAACCTGCTGTTGCAAGCCATCGGCCCGACCGAAACCATCAAGCCTGATGTGAAATCCCACTCGTACCAGCCAGGCGACCTGTTTCTGCTCTGCACCGACGGCCTGTACGGCAACACGCCACATTCCGGCATAGAAGAAATCATGCGGCGTACGCATCCGCAAAGCCTGGAGCAGTCTTGCCTGGATTTGATTGAGCTCGCCAAGGAACATGGCAGCCGGGATAATATTACAGCGGTGCTGGTGATTTGCAATCCGTGATTTTTACTGTCTGATTCGTCTGACAATCAGGTAGCTTTGTTATTGCCGGTCGGTGCTACCCGCGGCCAGCAATCAAAAAAAAACAAAAGCCTGGAAATCAACCCGCTCAGAGGGTAACAGCCGACGGCACCCGCCACCCATCCCGCCCCCAACTCCCATCCAGCATAGCCGCAAACCCCGCATGCTCAGGCAAGCCCTTGCACACCAGCACAGAAGGCAATATCCGCTGCGAACCATCGGTCCACCACAGGCTGTGCCCAGCCAGCAAATTCTCTGCAATAGAAGTAGTCAAGGCCGGCATGCCGGCCTGCATCTGCTCCAGCTCATCGCTAGGAAAACACCAGCCCACAGCCGGCCCGACCGCGGCAAAATCGGACATCGCGGAACCCGGCAGCATGGTCTTCTCCCGTAATGCTGCATCAAAATCATCCAGCAGGAAATTGCCCTCCAGCGAGGACAGCGCCAGGTCTTCCAGTGCGTCGTACCAGGTCTTGCCCTGCTCTAGCCACTGCAACAGCGGCGCTTGCGAAGAGGTGCCGGCTGCGATCATCAGCGGAAAGTGGCGCCCTACCCGGTCCACGCTGGGCATCAGCACACCGGCCCAAGAATTGCCGTCCACGACGCCATTGGACAAGGCAAAGCGCCAGATAGGGCTGGTCAGGTAGGTTTCCAGCCAGGTCGCGCCGAGCTGGGTTTTGCTCGCGTGCATGCTGTGCTGCAGCCAGCTGTCCCACACTTCCAGGAACGCCGGCGGCAGCCGCCGCGACACAAAATCGCCATGGCTGGTGACCTTGCCGAAAAAACCGGGTGCGGTATCCGGCTGGCTCATTACAGCCTGTCCATGCAGCGGAACTGTTCCAGCGTGTCCCGTTTGAACGGATTGATGACGCTGCTGGCAGTCAAGTCGAATGCGGCTTTCTTGCCGTCGAAATCGAAGCTCAGCTTATAGCGTTCGCCTTGTGCGCTCGGTTCCAACACGCCCTTGTCTATCATGTGGAACCAAGCCCAGCTGCCATCCGTGCGCAGGCTGGAATGCGCGCTGGCGGGGCTTGCTTCCACATGCACCTGGCCGTTGCCCTTGCCGCTGGGCAGCTGGAAGGACATGGAGGCGGTCGTACCGGGCGTGTAGTTCAGTTGCTGGCCGTCGATATCGAGCACCAGTTTGGTCAAGGCGGGATCCACGATGGCCGGTTTCAGGTCAAAGCGCATCGATACCTGTCTACCGCCTGCGCCAAAGAAGGCATCCCGGATGCGCGCAGCGCGCTGGAAGCCATTCAGCACTTCCTGCGGTATGCCTAGCGACGCATTGTTCGCCGTTGCGCGCCAGCGCCACTGGCTGCCGCCCATGTCCACATACTGCAGCAGATTTTTCTGGAAAAAATCATCCATCAGGCCGCCCGGAGCGAAGAACTTGCCGAAATCGTCAGCAGTCACTTCCTTGGTGGCATTGCGCACCAGCGGATAACGGCCGGCGATCGCATCGCGGCAGAACTGGCCGCCGCTGCCTATCCACAGCGAATTCAGTCTCTCCCTCTCGCTGCCGGAGGTCAGCCCGGCGCCACTGCTGTCGATGTTTTTCAACATCGTGGCCAGGGGCGCGGGTTTGCCGTCGGCTTCCATTTTCAGCTTGCTCAGCGCTTCGCCGGCCGGTGGCGGAGTGCCGGTACGTTTTGCCGCACCGGCAGCGTCCAGGTAGGTGGCGACATCTTTCAGCATGGACAGTACCGCGTCCAGCGGCACCGGCGCGCCGGCGGGGGCTCCCGCGTTTGCCCCCACACCTGCTCCGGCCATTTTGTGCAAATCTTCGAAATGGGCATCAACCGGATTCAGCGTCTTGACAGGTGCAGGCGCATCGTCCGCGCCGGAGCCCATCGCGCTTTCCAGTTTTTTCTTGTACGAATCCAGCTTGCCTTTAACAGCATCGCTGACTGAAGCGGTGCTGAGCTTGCTTTTTGCGCCCTCCAGCGTCGTTTCCTTGGCAGCTGCTATCAGGAATTTGCGTAGCGGAGACTCTGCACCGGACAGGATATTGGTGATCCTGGCGCCCTGGTCCAGTGTCGAGAACGGCGTGATACCGACATCTGCCAGTAGGCCATCCCATTGCGCGATGTAGTCATTGAAGTACAGCTGCAGCACGGCCGCCTTGATCTGCTCGGTGCTGCCGGCGCTGGCGACCTGTTCCTGCTGCGCCAATACCCAGCTGTCCTTAGCTACATCGGTGATTGCCTGCTCGTTTTGTTCCAGAAATTTGCCATAGCCTGCAACCGAGAACATGCCGTTGATGCCGCGCGTCAGCGGTTCACCGCTACGCCGGATAAACACTTGAGGCGCATCGCGGCCGCCGACATTGGTCACGCTGAATTCCGGCAGCTTGCTGCGCGACAGTTCTCGCTTCAAGCGGTTATAGACACGCTGTTGCACCGGCACCTTGGCCAGCGTCAGCCGCGTGTCGCTGATCAGTGCAGCATCCAGCCTGGGTGGCTCATCGGCGCCGCGGTTGTATTGCTCCAGCAGCGCCTGTACATGGTCGGACAGCGCCTGCTTCTGAGCATCGCTGGCGTCTTTCAGATTACGCGACCAGTAATAGTCGAGCCAAACACCGACCGATGTCGCATCGAAATGCGTGGCATCGCCCAGCATCAGGTACACACGCAAGGTTTCATACAGGTAGTCCGTATTGTTGGCGCTGTCGCGGCGCAGCTGTTCTTCCATGCGGTTGATGATGCGCGGCAGCAGGGTTTCCCTCAGCATTTTCTGATAAACAGCCTGTGCGCCCGCGCCCAGCTTGTCGCCCTGGTACAGGCCGAAGCGCATCAGCAGCGGTGCACCCTTGTCGCGCTCGTTATAACCGCCCGGCAGGTCGCGAATGGCATTCAGCAAAGGCAGGGTCTGCAACTCGCTGCCCTGGGCCGGCAAGGCCGCGGCCAGCTTGCTGATGTCGGCCACCTTCTGGTTGACGTCGGCCACGTAGCTCTGGTTGCGGAAATAGCTGGTCAGCAGGCCGGCGCATAGCAGCACGAATACCACGGCAATGGCAATCGATGCGCCCCATTGCGCCCAGCGCCGTTTGCGTTCCAGCGACAGGTTGACGCCGGCCAGGTTCGCCTCGGGAAAAATCACTTCCTGCAGCAGCCGGGTGATGAAGTAGCTGCGGCCGCTGGAAGCATTGGGTGGCAATATCTGGCGATCCAGGCCGAAGGCGGCGGCCATCGCGCCCATCACACGGTCTATCGGGCTGCCTTCCTGCGTGCCGCTGCTGAAATACACGCCGCGCAGCAAGGCCTTTTCTTCATAGCGGCTGGACTGGAATACATCATTCAGGAAACGGCCGAGCACGTCGCCGACGCCGGCAAACTGCTGCGGGAAACTATAGATCAGCGCACGCCTTTGCAGGTCGCGCTCCTGCTGCACGCGATCCAGCACCCTGGCCTGCAATTGCTGCTCCAGCAGCTGGAATTCTTCCGGAAAGGCTGCCAGCGCGCTGTCTACCTGGTTGGCGTCCGCCAGCGGGAAGGTCATGCCCCAAACCTGCGCCCTTTCCTCGCGGCCCAGGTTGTCGAAAAATTCGACAAAGCCGGCCAGCAGGTCGCACTTGGTGACCATCACATAAATAGGGAAACGTATGCCCAGTTTTTCATGCAGCTCCTTGATGCGCTCGCGTATGGCCAGCGCCTGCGCCTGGCGCGCAGCCTCGTTCTGCTGCAGCAGGTCCGCCACGCTGAGTGCGATGATCACGCCATTGACAGGCCGACGGCGGCGATGCTTGCGCAGCAGTTGCAGGAACCCGCCCCAGGCAGCCTTGTCCACTTCGGTATAGCTGTCCTGCGTGGTGTACCTGCCGGCGGTATCCAGCAGCACGGCTTCATCGGTAAACCACCAGTCGCAATTGCGGGTGCCGCCGACGCCGCTGATGGCGTTCTTGCCCATGCTTTCCGCCAGCGGGAATTTCAGGCCGGACTGTACCAGCGCCGTCGTCTTGCCGGTGCCCGGCGCGCCAACGAACATATACCATGGCAGCTGATACAGGCCGCCCTGCTTGCCGCCGAGCTTGGCTTTCTTCAATACCGCCATGGCTTCCTGCAGGCGTTTCCCCAATGCCGCCAGTTCAGCCGCGCTTTCCTTGGCGCCGGGCGCCGGGGCAGGCTGGTCCTCGCCTGCCACGCTTTTCATCAGCTTGGCGTTGGCGATTTTTGCGGCAACAAATTTCCAGATGAAGTAGATGGCCCAGACCGCAAAGAAGAGAAGGATGAAGGTCCAGCGCACGCCTTCGGAAGCGAACGGTTCGCTGCCGTTAAACGCCAGCAGCGGGCCTTCAAACCACAGTATCAGCGATAGCAGGATGACGCCGAGCAGGGATAGCACCCAGAGTTTCAGCAGCCAGGAGAAGATTCGCTTCATAGGATTCCAGGAATTCGGTAATTGATATTGGAGCTCATAGGGATGTGCCCGCCGGTGTCAATAAGCTTTTAATGTGTTCTGTTGGTGCATGCACCTGCCTCGTTACAGCAGTCGTTCACGGTTGCACCGGCGGCGTCAGCACGATGATGTCCACGCGCCGGTTGCGGGCGCGGTTGGCAGCGCTGTCGTTCGGCACCAGCGGCTCTGTATCGCCCCGCCCTTCCACCGTGTACCTGTCCGGCGGTCCGGCCCTTTCGGCCAGCAGCTTCCTGACCGATTCCGCGCGCCCCTTTGACAGGTCCCAGTTGGACGGGAATTTTGCCGAGATGCCGCCTTTTACATTGTCGGTATGGCCGATGACGATGACCTTGCCCGGCACCGGTTTCAATGCGTCGCCGATGCGTTGCAGCAGGGGGATAAAGTCGCGCGTCACTTCGGCGCTGCCGGATGCGAACACGCCGTCGCCGCGCAAGGTAACGACGGAGCGGTCCGCCGTTTCATTGACGCTGACCAGGCCGCGCTCGATTTCAGGCGCCAGGAAGCCAGCCACGCGCACCGGCTTGGCCGCCACAGGCGCGGGTGCAGGCTGGGCGGGAGGCAAAGGAGCCTGTACCTTGATCTGGTGCAAGCCGGCGAATACAGGATCGGAAGCCTGGTTCAGGCGGTAGCTGAAAAACAGCTGCACGATGATGAGCACCACCGCAGCAATGGCGGCCAGCACCCATACCGGGATTACACGCCACAATGGCTCGCCCTTGCCGGTAGCGCCTTTCCAGTGCACCGACAATTCGGTCTCGAAAGCGCCGCGCTGCTTCTGTATCAGCTGCTGCAGGCGTTCACGCAATATCTCCAGCTGCGCGCGGCCGCCCTCTATCACGCGATAGCGGCCTTCCAGTCCCAGCGCCAGGCACAGGTACATCAGCTCCAGGATATGCAGATTGGCGCGCGCATCCTGTCCCAGCTTTTGCAGGATCAGGAAGAATTTTTCGCCGCCGAAGGCTTCGTTATGGAAAGTTACCAGCAGGCTGCGGCTGGCCCACACGCCGCCACCGCCCCATGGTGTAGAGGAAATGGTCTCATCGAGGAAGGTGCACAGTGAATAACGGGCAGCAGCGATAGCCTCATGCGGCACCTGGGCGGCTTTGGCCTCAGTCTCAAACGTTTTGATCGCACCTATCAGCTGGACGCGCAGCTCTTCCACATTGGGATACGACGTCATGTGGCGCAGCGGCGTGACCAGATCCAGCAGCGGATTGGCCGCGCGCACCAGCGGGTTCAGCGCAGCGCCATGCAGCGTGGCGGGAATTTTTGCCGGCGCTGGCGCCCTGGCGGCGGGGGCAGGGGTAGAAACGGCCGGCGCAGCAGCAGGCGCCATCACCGTGCGGTCTTCCGCCGGCGCAGACGCCGGACCGGCAGGAGGTGCGGCACGTTTGCCTCCCGGCGCGGGAACCAGGACAGTACGGTCGGGATCCTGGAAAGGATCTAGCGGCTCATTTCCACTCACGATGATTACCTTTGTTCTATTTTCAAAAACATCGAATAAGCCCGTCAGCGGAGCCCTTCGCTAATATCTAACCACAACCAGAATCCTGTTACTTCCTGATAGCCCAGAATTGCATTTGCAGCCCGGGAAATTCCCCCGGCACGTGCATGGCAAACCCCGCCGACGTCAGCAGCGGCTTCCAGTACTCGCTATTCTTGTCCAGTTCAAAATACGTAAAGCCCGCGTGGAAAGGCAGCTGGCGCGGCGCAACCGGCAAGGGCCGCAGTGCAATGCCAGGCAACTGCAGATTGACCAGATCGCGGATTTTTTCCACGGAACCTATCTTGACCTTGGCGGGGAAACCACTGCGTATCGTCTCTGCCGGCATCTGCGCGTTGACGGCCAGGACGAAGGTGGCGGATTTGATCAGTTCCGGATCAGGCACGACGGCTACCCGGATGCCGAACTGGCGCTCTTCCAGCGGGATAGGCACGGCATGGGAATCCATCACCATCGACAGCGACTTGCGCAGTTCATCAATGACCGGGAAAAAAGTCTCGCGCAGCTTGTCATGCTTATACACGGGGAAATCCACACGGCGCTTGTCGGCGCGCGTAAACGTCGCCAGTTCGCCGGCCAGCTGCACCAGTTCCGTATATAGGCTTTCCGGATGCAGACCGGTCATGCTGGCCAGATGGGCGACCAGCGGCTCGGCGCGGTTGACCAGTTGCAGCAGCAGGAAATCGGCGATCTCGGCAGCACCGGCGGCACCGGGCTGGCTCAGGCGGCTGGCCAGCGACTCTCCACGCTGGTGCAGCAGCCCCTGCAGTTCATCGGCAAACGCACCCAGCCGCGGGGCGGCGCGGAAATCCAGGCAAGGCGGGCAATAGTCGGGGTCCAGCACCACGCGGTTGTCGGCGCGCCGTTCCAGTACGCGCGCTACGCCCAGGCCGGTATACGCATTCGCAACGTCGCTCTCTATCGCCAGGCGCAGGCGCATTTTGCCAACCTGCATCAGTGCGCTGTTGTCCAGCCCGTTGCTGTCCCACGCTTCATATTCAGCGCTACGGTGCCGCGCGAAGTTGTCCTGCCCGTCGTCGTCGCCAACCTCGGCAATGCCGGGGCGGCGCGCAGGCAGTGCCAGCATCACCAGCACATTGCGCGCATCTTCGGGAATGTTCAAAGGCAGCGGCAGCTCATCGTCGGCAGGCAGGTTGAAGGGAGTGCCGTCCGGCAGGACGGCGCTGCACGATTGCAGCGCGAGCTTGCCCATGGCCAATTGCTGCTCATCGATCCTGATGCTGGAGAAGCCCCATGGATAGGGGCGCAATCCGGCAATACGCGATTCCAGCAAGGTGTGCAGGTAACGGTCATGCTGCTGTAAATGCTGAGGCTGCAACAGCATGCCTTCAGACCAGATTACTTTACTATTCCACGACATTTTGCCTCGCCATTTTTTAGATTATGCTGCTGCAGTATGCATGCGCCAGCCCGCCCGGACCTATCTCCGGCTCTGACGCAGTCTTTGTATCTGTTCTTCGTACGCGACCGCAAACTTCTCGCCGAACAGGCGCTGGAAGTCGTCGTCCGCTTCGTTGGAAATTTCCTTGTACAGCTCCACCAGCCTATCCCACATCTTGGCCTTGCGGTTGGCCGCCAGCATCTTGTCCATCACGGTGGGCACTTGCAGGCGCTCTTCGATCGCGGTCGGGTCAAATCTTTGCAGCACGCCGGACAGGGCCGCACGCATGCCCGCCATGATCGCGAGCTCATGCGCTTTCAGGTCGTCAAACGCATTGGCATAAGAACGCACCGGCGTCATATAACCCGCCAGTGCATTGGACAGCATCTGGCTCAGCGCACTGTCGGCATCGGGGAAAAATTTCAGCGGGTTGTTTGCCTGGCTGGCGATCATCGTCATTTCCAGACGGCTCTCGCGCTTGGTCATCGCGCGCGCCATCAGTACGCCCATGGTGCCGCTGGTGGCTTCACGCAGCATCGCGCCGGCCAGCTCCGCCAGCTCCACCGCCGAGCGGTTGGTCTTCAGCTCCGGCATGCCGAGGCCGCGCAGCAACGCCTGTATAACTTCGCTGTCGGACGCAGGCGCGACTGCAAAGGGTGCAACAGCTGCGGCCGCGGCTATAGACGGGGCATTTGCTGGTCCGGCAGGCGACGGCGGTGCCGCCAGCTCCGGCATGACGGCAGCAGCTTGGACTACGGGTGTAGCTGCAAGCGGCTCAGTCGGGGCCGGCGCCAGGACAGGCTGTGCGGAAATCCTGGTGGCAGCCGCATCAATCTGTGTCTGCAATTCGGTTGGATGTTCCGGTTGCTCCCGCAATGAGGGCGGTTCGGCCTGCGCTGCGGGTGGCAGCATGGTGCGGCTTGCCGGATCTGCTGCCGGTGGCGCAGGCTCCAAGGAAAACTCGGGAATGAAAACCGGCGCGGCATGGACAACGGGCTCAACCGGGGCAGCCGGAGCAACAGCAGCAACAGTAGTAAAGGCAGGTGCAGCGGGCATAGGCGCCGGTGCTGCCGATAGGCGCGGCGGCAAATAATCGGCCAGCGGATCATAGTCATCCGGAATAGCCATTCCCGACGATGCCGATGGCATCAATGGTGCCGTCGGCAAGGCGGGCGTTGCCGGAATGATGGGCGTAGCAGGCGTCATCACCGGCATCTGGAAGGCTTCGATCTCCGGTGAGATATGGTCGCTCTCCGCGCCGCGGAATGCCGGCGCTGCCGGCTGCTGTGCAGGAGCCCAGAAAGCAGCATCATCGAGACCGGGTCTGGATGCGGCAGCCTGAGCCGGCGCGGGAGCATCAAACAGGTTAACGCCCAGCGGATCGAAGCTGGCGTTGTCGAAACTGCCGCCCACATCGAGGATTTTCGCGCCAGACAGCGAGTCGTCTATTCCCACCGACAGCCCAGGCGCTATTACAGGTTCAACCGGCGCTGCCTGCAATGGCGACGGCGGCAACGCAACGGCTTCGGGGCTGACGCTGACCTGCAGCTGATATTCACCGACATTAAGCCTGTCGCCATCGGCGAGCAGCATCTGCCTGCCGCTACCCACGGGGCGGTCGTTAATCAGGCTGGGGTTGCTGCCGACATCTGTCAGGTAGTAGCCGCCATCGCGGAAATCGATTTTGGCATGCACACGGGAGATATATTTGCTGGGATCTTCCAGCACAAGGTCATTGCCCACCGCGCGGCCGATCGCGCCGCCCAACTGGTCAAAACGCTTGGCCACCTGCTGCGGCAAAGCTTCATTGCGATAGGTTTGAACGCGCAGGGTAATCGGCATCGTATCTTCAGGGTTGTTTATCGCCTGGGAATCAGCAATTGTGGGGCGTAGTTGAGGAGCGTAGGCCCTCGCGGATTATACCTTCACTTTAAGGGCTATGGCTGCCGCAAACCCCTGCCAGACAGGCAATGTTGGCATTTTTTTTACTGCAATAAAGGCTATGGGCGAAATGCAATAAAAGCGCGGCTGTTTATGGCCGCCGCGCGCTTGCTGGCAGGTTAATTTGCCGGCTTATTCGCCGACTTCGCGCAAGAACTTCAAACGCTCCTGCTCAGTCCCCAGGCTGTCGGCCAGAATACGGAAAAACTCATGGCGGTTGCCGGTAGCCTTGGCCGCCCGCTTGACCATGACCTTGGCAATAGGCCCGATATAAGGGGTCAATTTTTGTTCGGCCGTGTCCATAATGGCCTGGTCCAGCGGCAACTGGCTGGCCGATGTCGCCGTCTGGGTAGCGCCGAGCGCACTCTGCATGCTCGTGCCGCCGGTGGGCGGCTTGGTGCTGGTAAAGGAGCTGATCGTGGAAATGCCCAGTTTTTTCTTGATCGCGCGGGCACTGTCCAGGAACTGCGTGCGCCCCTTCTCGGAAGGGATATGCGGCAGCAGTTTGTTGCACAGGTCATCCACGTCCACCGCCTGCGCCGCAGCATTCTTCAGCAGCAGTTTGGCCATGGGGCCGACCTGGGTAGACAGGGCAACCTGCAATTCCGGCAGCACTTCCAGCTTCCACGGCGTGACGGTGGCGGCCGAAAACGTGGTCGGCTGTGTACGCACCGCGGGGTCGGCCGGCCGCGCTGATGTCATTCCCGGCTGGGAAGCATGGGCTGGCCGCTGTGAAGCTTCCGGCACTTCCTTGGCGCGCGGGCGCTGGAAGGCCAGGATGGTTCTTTCATTGTCTTCTTCGGTCAGCGGCGCGCCGCCCGTATGTTCAAGGTGCGCTTCAGTCAAGGCCTCCAGGAAGGCTTGCGCGGACGGAAAACGGTCTTCGGGGCGCTTGGCCAGCGCGCGGATGATGATCCGATCGAAGGTTTTGCCCAATGCCGGGTTGCGCTCGGTGGGGTTCACCGGCATTTCATTCATGATTTGGTGCATGACCGTGGACGCAGAACCGACAAAAGGCCGCGAGCCTGTCAGCAGCTGGTACAGCACGATGCCGGCAGCGAATACGTCGGTGCGGCCGTCCACGGTTTCACCGCGGAACTGTTCGGGCGACATATAGCTGGGCGTGCCGATGACGGAGCCGGTCTGGGTCAACGTGGAGGATTCTATCCTGGCAATGCCGAAATCCGTGATCTTGACCTGGGCATCGGAGGTAATCAGCAGGTTGGCAGGTTTGATATCGCGGTGCACAACACCGCGCGCATGCGCATATTCCAGCGCCTTCAGCAACTGGCTCATGCAGGTGATGGTCGCATTGAGGTCCATCGGCGTGCCCGCCACCAGCAGCGCGCTGAGTGACGTGCCCTCGACGAACTCCATTGCAATGTAGGTCGTTTCCGGGGTTTCGCCGTAGTCGTAGACAGCGACGATATTGGGATGGGTCAGGCGTCCCGAAGCCTGGGCTTCATTCTTGAAACGGGCGACCAGCTCTTCTTCCTGATGGTCGCCGAACAGTTCGGCGCGTATGGTTTTCAGCGCCACGACCCGCGCAATATTCGAATCGTAGGCTTTATAGACGACACCCATCGCGCCGGTACCCAGGACGCTGTCGATTCTGTACTTGCCTAGCTGCTCTATCATTGCCATTTACATCTCAATAAGGACCCACGTCATCCGTCGCGACGAAACAAGTCCTTATTATCCCAGATTTTCCCTGAGGATACGTACCGGAATGCACCCGGTATGTATCCAAAAAGACAATCCCGGCTTATTCCTCCAGCATCTTCAGCGCACTGGACAGGCTGGTGCGCATGCGCCCGAAGGATTGGGCCAGTGCTGACAGCTCGTCGTTACCCTTGACGTCGAACTCCTCCACATCGAATTTGCCCATGCTGACCTGGTCCGCGGTATTGGCCAGATTGGTAATGCGGCGGGTCACGAAGTAATGCACCATGATGTTCAATGCGATGAAAACGAACACGAATACGCCCAGCAGCGACAGCATGAAAGTCTTGAAGATGGAATTGGCGCGCTGCAGCGGCACTGCCATCGGCACGGAAATTACCTGGGCGCCGATAATTTCATTCAGGTTCCAGCCGAAACCGTTGTTGGGGCCATAGATGTCGGTCATGGTTTTAGGCGCGGCATCCGCTGTGCTGTGGCAAGCCAGGCAGGCCGGATCCTTGATCTGCAAAGGGCGGGCGATATACAGCGCACGCCCTATCGGCGTGTCGCGCTCGCCGACGTATTCCTTCATCGTCGGTTCGCTGCGTAGCTTGTGCACCACATCGGCCTCCCAGTCAGACGCCTTGTCGCGCAGGTTGGTCGGGTTCAGCGTTGCCTCCTTATAGGTGAAATCCGGGTAGGATTTCAGCACCGTATTCAGGTTCTCGGTGGCTGAATAGGAAGGCACGGACTGCGGATGGAACTGGTATTTCATCTGGGTTTGCAGCAAGGGGGCGATCTGCTTGGATGTGTAGGTGCGCACCGCCAGCGCAGACTCCAGCAGGAAGCGCGCGTTTTGCAGCGTTTCTTCGCGTGCGCTTTCTTTCAGCAGAGCATTGGCGATCAGGCCCGCAGCGACGAAACCTATCGCAAAAATGGAGATGAACACAAGGTTGAACTTGGTGGCGATGGACATTTTCATGCTGTTTCCTTCAGATTAAGAGCTGGCTGCCGCATGGAGGCGGACGGGCGTTTTTTTAGTTGATTCAGTACGACTTTTTCAATTTTGCTGCGAACCGCTGATGCCGGATTATTTGGCTGGCGGCGGAGGTGGATGCAGGATGGTTTTCCATTCTGCCGACTGCCCCAGCTGCTCATCAAGTTGCTTGCGGAAAGCCGGATCCTTGATGCGCGGCATGAAGCGGCCCACGAAAGCTTTTTTCATCGGCAGGTTATTGTTCAGCCAGGGCTCTACATCGGCAAAATCGGCTTCGCGTTCCTTGGTCGCCGGTGAGCGCGCACCCTTGAGGCGGTCGGGCGCGGGTGTCACCGGGTCACGGAAGGCAACCGGCATATCGGACAGGAAATCCCGGCCCGGCCGCGGCAGCACTTTCAGCCCCTGCCCCACGATGTTGATCGCGAACTGCTCGCGATTGACCTTGGTGTCCGCGCCGGCCTTGCCGCGCTCGTCTATTTCATTGACGATCTGCGTGCCTTCCTCGGCAAACATCTCGCTCTTTTCGGCTGTGCTGTGGACAATGCTGGAGCCGCTGTCCAGCGCCACCTTCATCGAGCCTGAAGTGACGATCAGGCGCTTGGCCGCGCCGCTGCCCTTGGCCATCACTTTGACCCAGCCTTTCAGCAGCGCCAGTTCGGTACGGACCGGGCCGTCGGCGCCGATGCTGTTCAGGTAGATGCGGGTATCGGGCCCCAACTCCAGGATCAGGTCCGGCGACACTTCCAGCTGCGCGCCTGCCGCACCGGTCTCGACGATATCCTCTTTTTGCGCCAGCACGCCGACACCCGCCTTGTAGACAGCGGTGCCGCGGATGATGCGCACCGGCTTGTCCGCCACCGAGATATTGGCGCTGGAGGAGGCTGCCAACGCCATAGCCGGCGCCGCCAGCACCGCTGACAGCAGCAATCCGGAAAATAGTCGTGAAAAAAAGGTGTGCTTCATATTTTTTGCTATTTGCTTCCGTCGTCTGCTTTGTCCGGAGCGGTCGGCGCTTTCGGCGCCGCGCCTGCCCCGCTGCCCGCGGAGCCTCCGCTGTTCAATAATATCGGCGTGCCGGATATTGCCACACTGGCCGGGCCGATGACAATAAAACCGCCGCCGGCCTTCAGCGTGATGCTCATGCCGGCCTCGATCACCACATTCATGCCCGCCTTGATATGGATGTCGGTGCCTGCCTCCAGGCCGTACTTCATGCCGGCCTTGCTTTGCAGGTCCTGGCCCGCATCCATCGACGTGGTGCCGGTGACCTTTTCATTCAAATCGCCCTTGACGGTCAGGCTCTTGTCGCCGCCCACCTGCTCCATCTCGTCTTTTTCCACCATCAGGTGGCGGTTATTGCCTATCCATTCCAGCAAGTCGTTCTTGATGTAATTATCCTGGTTTTTTTCCGCGTGCAGGAACAGCTGTTCGCTGCCTTTTTTATCGTCGAAACGGATTTCATTGTAGCCTTCGCCGCCCTTGGTCGAGTTGCTCATGATGGTGGAGCGGCTGGCCTGGTCGGGCAGCTTGTAAGGCGGCATCGTATCGGCATTGTAAACGCTGCCCGTCACCAGCGGCTGGTCCGGATCGCCTTCCAGGAAACTGACGATAACCTCCTGGCCTATGCGCGGGATGAACAGATGGCCCCAGCGCTTGCCGGCCCACGCCTGCGATACCCGCACCCAGCAGGAACTGGTTTCATCATCCTTGCCTATCCTGTCCCAATGGAACTGCACCTTGATGCGGCCGTATTTGTCGGTCCAGATCTCTTCGCCGGCCTTGCCGACGACGATGGCGGTCTGCGGGCCCTGTATCACCGGCTTGCGTGTGCGCATGCCGGAACGGTAGGCGTGATCCTTGCCGATGGCAGTAAAACGGCAATCCAGGAACAGCGCTTTTTCCCCAGCAGGCAAACTCTGGTAGGCATCCGACGCCAGTTCATATTCTGCGCTGACGACCAGGAATTCCGCGTTCTGGTCGGCACGGGAATGTTCGGTCAGCTTGAACATGCCGCCCGGGAAAACGCCGCGCGCCGTGGTGCTGGCGCTGACCGTCTCATAATTGGACTGCAATGCTTCAACGTTGACCTGCGCCGAAGTTTCACCGTCAGCCCGCTCCACAAACTGGCCAGGGTAATCATAGACTTCGTGGTTATTCTGGTCATGCGTGCGCATGATCTTGGATTTCACCAGCAGGTTGCCGGCCGGTTTTTCAAAATCGAAGGCCTTCAATGAATAGGCGTCGGTCTGGATCTCGCCGCCCATCAGCCACTTGTAGACGACCTCGCCATTACGCATTGCCGCTTCGTCGTCGGGCACATACGCCAGTTCCGCATAGCCGGGAATGGTCGAATGTGCGGAGTAGGAATCGGCCAGCACCATCGTATGCCGGCCGCTGTCGTGCTTGAAATAATAATAGATGCCGAAGCGCTCCATCAGCCGGCTGACAAAATTGAAATCGCTTTCACGATACTGCACACAGTAGGGCAGCTTCGGATAGGTGGCCGTCAGCGCACTGAAGTCGAAATCGGCAACCATGTATTTATCGAAAATTGCCTTGATGATCTCGACTGCGGTCTTGTCCTGGAAGATGCAGCAGTCGGCCGCGCGCGTCAGGAACCACAGCCAGGGCCGCACTGTCGCCTGGTAGGTTGCGTAGCGCCCCTGCCTGCCCGTCATCGTGAAGCGCGTCACCAGGCCGTTGAACTCCCTCTGTTCTCCGTCGGGCCGGTCCAGCGCGATCGACAAGTCCTTGCCCAGGATGTCGTCGGCCTTGATGTCGGATTTTTCGCTGAGCAGGTCGAGGTGGTATTCGCCCAGGCTGCCCAGCCCATCCATACCGCGCATGCGGTGGAACAGCAATACGTTCGCCCCCAGCGCGCTGGTGATGACGACTCTTCTATTATCCTGGATGGCTGGCATGTGTGGCTTCTATCTGGTCAGTGGGTAAGTGCTTGCGCTGGCAGTCCGCGGCCTGTTCACGGAATCATGGTCTTGGTCGTCGCCGGATTATTGATGCTGATGACGCCGCCCCAGTTGCACATGCATTTGGATATGTTATCCAGCGCCGGCATGAAACCTATCATCACTGTTGCCGCGCCGGGAACCCAGGGAACGGACGTCGCAGGAATGCACGGCATCGGCGTCAATACGCCTAACGCCGCCGCGGTCGCTGCCGCCACCATGGGGTTCGCGGGGGAATTGCACATACCGAAAGGCATGATATTCACCATGGGGATATGATCCATGATATTGGCGGCTGGCGGCCCCTCTCCCATGACTTTATTCTTGGGCAGGACAACCAGCGAAGACGGCGCGGCGCCAAAGGTACATTGCAGCAGGGCGCCCATGGAAACTTGGTTTGGCATGCTTTTTTGTCCTGTCGTTTTGTCCCGGTTCGCTGCTGCCGCACAATTGTTACGCGCCGTTGTTGTGTAATGTCGCTGCGTGCTGCTTTTGCGTACTGCTTTCGCGCGCTGATTTGCGTACCAACGTCACATGTAGGTGTAAAGCCCGGCCCTGTCAATCGGCCGCAGGTGTAGGCATGCAGCGCGTCTGCTTTACACGGGTTTTACACCTGGTTTTACACCAGCTCCGCCTGCTTGCATCCGCTACCGCTAATCTGCAAAATCCATGCCCGGCATTTTGCATCGCCGTACGCTCCGCAAAGCTGTCGCATCATCGCATATTTCGACCATACCGACAATCAACTTACCCTATGGCAGCCCGGCCTTTTTTGCATGGATGTGTAACAGCCGCCACGCAGCAATCCGCTTCCATGCGGCAGCCAGCAAGAGCAGTTCAGCCGGATTGCAACGGAGCAATAATTGAGGAGCGCCCCAGTCAAATACCTCAGCGATGCTGAGGACGCAATAGGCAGCTACCGCAAATACTGCTATCTTTTGCGCTTCACCCGAATATCTTCTATGAACACATGAGCGCCGACCTGTTTGAGCAAGCCCGCACCCTCCATCACGCCGGACGATTTTCAGACGCCGCCACCCTTTACCGCCAGATAACCGAACAAGACCCCGGCCATTTTCGCGCCTATAACAACCTGGGCGCCTGCGAAGACGAACTCCAGCAATGGGAACAGGCTGAACTGGCCTTCCGCAATGCGCTGGCCATCGCTCCCGATGAGGCGCCGATACAACATAATCTCGGCCGCCTGCTGCATAAGCAGGGCTCGCATAAAGAAGCGGAGCACCACTATTTTCTGGCGATCCAGCTGCAACCGGATTTTGCCGATGCCTATTTCAACCTGGGCCGGTTGCTGCAGGATACCCGGCAATTCGAACAATCCATCGCGGTGCTGATGAAAGCCACCGAACTGATGCCGTCCGTTCCTGGACCAAACGCGGTGCTGGGCGACGTCTTTTTTGAACTTGGTCTGCTGCCGCAATCGCTGGCGGCATACCGCAAAGTGACGGACATTGCGCCCACCGATGCTTTCGCCCACTTCCATCTCGGCAAGGTGCTGGAGACGCTGCAAAGACCCGACGAAGCGGCTAACAGCTACAGCCGCTCGCTCGCGATCGAAGCAGCGTCGCCGGCCGCCAGGGAAGCGCTGGCCCGCTCGCTGGAAGCCGCGGGCCGGCACGATGCCGCCGTCCAGTCCTTGCGGACATGGCTGGAACTGGAACCCGGCCAGCCGGTGGCAACGCACATGCTGGCAGCATTGGGCGCCGCTGAAACGCCTGATGCCGCCAGCGAGGGATATGTACGCGAGACCTTTGACCGTTTTGCCGGAAATTTCGATACGACGCTGGAAAAACTACAATACCAGGCGCCGCAACTGGTGCAGCAAGCCGTTTTCCGGCATTACGGCGAGGCCCATGCAGATCTGCAGGTCCTGGACGCCGGCTGCGGCACCGGATTATGCGGGCCGCTACTGCGACCCTACGCGGCTTCGCTGACGGGTATGGATTTGTCACCCGCGATGCTGAAACTGGCGGACCGGTTGCATGTGTATGACAAGCTGGAGGAGGCCGAACTGGTTGCCTACCTGGCGTCGCAGCATCAAAGCTTCGATCTCATCGCGGCTGCCGACACCTTCTGCTACTTCGGCAGGCTGGATACCGCATTCGGCGCGGCAGCCCAGGCGCTCAAACCCGGAGCCTGCCTGGTCTTTACGCTGGAACTCGCCACACAGCCGGCAGACTACGTGCTCGGTATACATGGCCGCTACGCCCATTCGGAAGACTATGTACGCGCCAGCCTGGAACAAGCCGGCCTGAAGAAATATAGGATGGAATACGGCACACTGCGCAACGAAGGTGGCGTTCCGGTTTCCGGCTTGATCGTCACAAGCTGCTTAACGGCTGGCTGAAAAACGGGTGCCGCCTGCCTATTTGGGGAACAGTACCCCTTAGTATTCCAGCGGCTCCAATGAAACCGGCTTTCGCCACGGCGGCTCAGGTGGATTTCAGCTTTGTCATCAAAAATTCCACCGCCACGGCGTGCGTGGTGTGATATTTGAGCCACTGCATTTCTTCCACACTGTACAGCTCGGCAATAATATCCTCGACCAGGCTGCAGTTGCATTCGTGCAGATGCCTGGCCAGATGGGCGGCGGCACGTTCCCTTTGCACGCCCAGACTGCCGGACGCGTATTTATATCCCTTCTTGCCGACTGCGCGTATCGTCTCCAGCAAGCCCACGCCGGGTATTGCACTGGCACCCTTGCGGTACAGCTTGGCTGTCTTTTTGCTGATGATGTAAGGCAGCACTGACTTCGAAATAACGTCGTGGCTGATCTGGCGTGCATTCTGTGAATCACTGGCATCGGCGCTTGCGCATTTGAATATGTAGTCAGCCCTCTTCGCCATGATTTCGCCCAAGCCATTCAGATGCTGCTTCGTTTTATACGCAGCGCGCCCGGAAGAAATCGACGATGCAATGGTCAGCACCCCACCCGCCACCACCAAGCCCACCCCGGTAGCGGCAAAACCGCCGGCAACGGCAGCCGCCACTACCGTCAGCGAACTGGTGCTGGTAGCAATCTGGGCTACTTGTATGCCTGCACCAGCGACGCTGGCACCGCCCTTGATGACCCTCTTGGCAAGCTGGGTGTGCTTGTTGATAGCCATGCCCGAAGGTGGCGCCGGGATTTTGTGCTTGCTGTCGTCATCGCCCTGCGGCGCTGAGGGGATTGCATGGTGAGGCATTTGGTGACTCCCTGAGTGGCATGCTTAGTGCCATAAATTAAAAAATAGAATCCATTCACTGTCTATCTACCGAACCGCCCCTGATCAAAAGTAGGCGATGCGTTTTTGAATTTTCAATTCTTCCCTGATCTTGTTTTCCGTAATATCCTGGTCTTCGAAGCCTTCAATGCCGGTAGTGCACAATTCCTCGTCCTTACCGTCTTTTTTAATTCCGTACAAGCAGTGATAGGAATGGATTAATTCGTGGGCAAGAACGATATAAGGCCGAGCTGACTCTCCTTTGCTCGTCATCACTTCGACATTGGTAAAGTACATGGTGCACACAGACCCTTGCCCCTGGGTGGTAGACGCATTCGCATCCTTGGCCGCATTTTTGCTGCCTCCCAGCTTGTAGAACTGACATCCGTCGGGTGCTTCCGCCGGGGCCTGATGCCGAGGGTCATTCGATGGCACCAGGTTTTTTTTCATTCCGCCGCCGGAAAAGAAGACCGCCTTATGACCATTCTGGACAAAGGTCATGGCTTCTGGCACTACCATTACATTGATGGATGGCGCAAAGTCCGCGCGCTGCCGGGGCGATGCCTTCGCAATCAGATCCAGTAACTTCACTCCGGTGGCAGACTCTGCAATCTTGCCAAGAGCCTCCCGCACGATAGGGACGAAAAAGGGATTGGCCGACGTGTCGTATTTGCAGGCGATGCCAGGATAATCTGCTAAAGGGGCAATGATTTCAGCCATGATCAGAGTTCAAAATTAAATGTAAGTTTTATCCTCAAACGGAGGATTTCAATGAAATGCGGGATATCAACCGACGTGATGGAATTGTATTTCCCGGAAGGTCAGTTTTGTCTTGACGCCAGTCGAAGACACATAAGTTGCATATTGCGCGGTAAGTGCTTTGAGCAAAGCTTGTATCTTTCCTTTGCTTACTTTGTACTCTCCCGAATTCGGATCAAAGAATACGACGCCATTCACTCCCGACCAAAGCGCGCAAATATGGTTTGTCGGCACCTCTTTGAGGCACATCATCACAAAATGATAACCAGGGTTGGCAATAATATGCTCCAGCGCGGTGGCAAAACTTTCGTAGTCCCGTTCCGACACAGAACCCTGTCGCTGCATCCCCACGCTGGCAGGTGCAACGATTTCTATCCTTTCCGCATAGCTTCCGGCGGGGATGTTATTGAAAAATCCGGCAAAGTAATCAATGTTGGTCCAGGCCTGATCCGTATTCAGATACTCAATCCGCTGGGACGGAGTCTCCCCCGGATTTTTCTGATGTCTCTGCACCCACGTAAATGACAAGCCCGTGCAGCCGCCAATCTGGACATTTTCCAACACCTTCAGGTGCGGCCGGGTATTCAGTTGGCGGCGTTGCTTATACTTCGCAACCCTATGCCTGCTCAAGGCATAGATCGTTTTCCAGGAAGTAAAATTTTGGGGCATGTCATTCTCTCAAAAAATTTGAGTCATCTCAGCTATGCTCTGATTCATTCAAAGCTGTATGAAAATTCTCCGTCGATAGTACTTACGTGCACTTTGACAACCGGCCGTCCTTCCATCATGCGCTGCAAAAATTCGCCACTAATTGTCGGCAATACCGAATTAGTCAAGATCGCATCGATCATGCGGCCACCGCTTTCCAGTTCGGTACAGCGGCTGGCGATCAGTTTCACTACTTCATCCGTATAAGTGAACGGGATCTTGTGGCTCTCGCCTACCCGCTTCGCAATCCTGCCCAGTTGCAGGCGGATGATCGCACCTATCATCTCGTCGTTGAGCGGATAATAAGGAATCGTCACCACGCGGCCAAGCAGGGCTGGCGGGAAAATTTTCAGCAGCGGTTCGCGCAGCGCCTTGGCGATGCCTTCCGGTTCCGGCATTAATTCAGGATCCTTGCACAGGTTCATGATCATGTCGGTGCCGGCATTGGTGGTCAGCAAAATCAGCGTGTTCTTGAAGTCGATGACGCGGCCTTCGCCGTCCTCCATCCATCCCTTGTCGAAGACCTGGAAGAAAATCTCGTGCACGTCCGGATGGGCCTTTTCAACCTCGTCCAGCAGTACGACGCTGTAAGGCCTGCGGCGTACCGCTTCGGTCAGCACGCCGCCTTCGCCGTAACCGACGTAGCCCGGAGGCGCGCCCTTCAGCGTGGAAACGGTATGCGCTTCCTGGTATTCGCTCATGTTGATGGTGATGATATTCTGCTCGCCGCCATACAGCGCTTCGGCCAATGCCAGCGCGGTTTCGGTCTTGCCGACGCCGGAGGTACCGGCCAGCATGAACACGCCGATAGGCTTGCTCGGATTGTCGAGCCCGGCGCGCGATGTCTGGATACGCTTGGTGATCATCTCCAGCGCATGGCGCTGGCCGATGATGCGTTTGCTCAGCGTATCGGCCAGCTTCAGCACGTTTTCGATCTCGTTCTTGACCATGCGGCCGACCGGGATGCCAGTCCAGTCCTGCACCACGGAAGCCACCGCCTGGTGATCCACGGTTGGCAGGATCAGCGGCGTTTCGCCCTGGTGGCTGGCCAGCTCTGCCTGCAAGCCTTTCAGTTCGGTCAGCCAGGCATCGCGTTCTGCTGCATTGTCCGCAGGCACGGCGGCATCGGCGGCCCCCTCTACCTTGCCGGTCACTGCGCGCAGCTTGCCGCGCAACTCCAGTATCTTGGTGACCAGCACTTTTTCTGCATTCCAGCGGGTTTCCAGTTCGTCCAGCCGGGCTTTTTCTATACCCAGCTTGTCTTGTGCAACGCTATGGCGCGCGCTGGTGTCCACACCGACGGCAGTTTCGCGCGCAATGATTTCCAGTTCGGTTTCCAGCGCGATGATGCGCTTGCGGCTGTCGTCCACTGCCGGCGGTGTTGCATGCTGGCTCACGGCAACGCGGGCGCAGGTTGTGTCCAGCAGGCTGACAGACTTGTCGGGTAACTGGCGCGCCGGGATATAGCGGTGCGACAACTTGACGGCTGCTTCCAGCGCCTCATCCAGCACCTGTACCTGATGGTGTTTTTCCATCGTCGAGGCGATGCCGCGCATCATCAGGATGGCCTTTTCTTCCGTCGGTTCCGGCACCTGCACGACCTGGAAACGGCGGGTCAGCGCGGGGTCTTTTTCTATATGCTTCTTGTATTCGGCCCAGGTAGTGGCGGCAACGGTGCGCAATGTACCGCGCGCCAGTGCCGGCTTCAGCAGGTTGGCCGCATCGCCGGTACCGGCAGCGCCGCCCGCGCCGACCAGCGTATGTGCCTCATCGATGAACAGGATCACAGGTTTTTCCGATGCCTGCACTTCTTCTATCACCTGGCGCAGACGGTTTTCAAACTCGCCCTTCATGCTGGCGCCGGCCTGCAGCAGACCGACATCCAGCGTACGCAAGACCACATCCTTCAGTGAAGGCGGCACGTCGCCGGCCACGATGCGTTGCGCAAAACCTTCTACCACAGCGGTTTTGCCCACGCCGGCTTCACCGGTCAGGATAGGATTATTTTGACGGCGTCGCATCAGGATATCGATGACCTGGCGGATTTCATCATCCCGGCCCACGATGGGGTCCAGCTTGCCGCTACGCGCCTGCTCGGTCAGGTCCACCGTGTAGCGTTTCAATGCCTCCTGCTTGCCCATCGCAGCCGGGGCGACTGCGCCGCTGGCCTCGCCCGGCGCTGCGCCGCCGCCAACCTGGAAGCCGTCGCTGGCGCGCATCTGCGCTTCCGGCGAATCGCCCAGCAAGCCAGCGAAATCTTCTGCCAGCGCATCAACCTTGATTTTTTCAAACTGGCGCGACATCGCATACAGGCTGTTGCGCAAGGAGGATGTTTTCAGGATGCCGACGATCAGGTGACCGGTACGCACCTGCGATTCGCCAAACATCAGCGTGCCGAATACCCAGGCCCGCTCTACTGCCTCTTCCACTTGCGAAGACAGGTCAGTGACGGAAGTGGAGCCGCGCGGCAGACGGTCCAGCGCTTCGGTCATGTCGCGCGCCAGGCCGGCAGGATCCAGGCCGAAATGCTTGATGAGACGCGCCAGATCGGAATCCTGCAGCTGCATCACCTGATGCAGCCAGTGCACCAGCTCCACATAGGGATTGCCTCGCAGCTTGCAAAACACGGTACTGCTTTCTATTGCACGGTAACACAGGCTGTTGAGCTTACCAAACAGGGCAACGCGACTAATTTCGGCCATGATCTATCCTTATTTACACTTGTTTGTTGTGGGAGTCGGGGGAAAGCAATAATTGTCTGTCGTCTTTTTTTGGCGGACGACTACAGAGCCATGTAGTCCATCCAAGCCGGGCTTGCTTGCTCAGCTTGAGCGGGGGTATTTCCTTTTGCTTCAAAATCAGGTTGACGTCCCAGTTGTAGGCCAGGCCGACATAATTGCGTATCCATGCAGTCAGTCTTTGCAGACTGTCGCCGCCGGGCAGCATGCGCTGGAAATCATCCAGGTCCACCGGGCCTATGACGACCCTGAATTTATGCTGACAATTCCACACCTTGGAACCGAGCACCGTGGTCATGCCCAGCACTTCAGCGTCGTGCCCCGTGCGCAGGCGACAGCGGCTGTCCGCCGGCAGGTTCATCCAGTGGCCGACAAATTCCTGCACCTGCACCGGCAGCTTGAAGAAATCCGCCAGCGTCTTGGCCAGGCCCTCTGCATTGTGCGTCAGCGCGGAAAGGCGACCGGCATAATGCAGTTTGGCGAAATCGGGCAATGCGTCGCGCTTCTGCATCGATCCCATGCCTGTGCCTATCAGCGAGCCGACATATTCGGCAAAGCGGTCGGCGTCCGGCCGGTCCAGGCTCACCGTAGGCTGGGCGCTGGCCCAGGCGCGGTAGAACAGCGAAATCATCCGGTGATGGAAGATATCCAGAAAACGCGACAGCGTCGGGTCAGAGGAATTGCGCAGCCTGTCACGCACGTACTCGGTGATATGCACCGGCAGCGGCCCATTGGCGCCCATCAGCCCAAAAAAATTCACGTCCATACGCGGCGGCCGGCCTTCGCTGCCCTGCTGGAATGCGGACAGGCTGCCGTGCTCAAATGCCAGAGAAGGCGGCTGGCCGAAACGCACCGCATCATCCTGCGGCCTGGCAGACTGGCCTATGCGCGGCTTGTCGGCATAGGCATTCTCCAGCAGGCGCAATGCCGCGAAGAAATCGAAACCGAACGGATCCTCCTCCAGCTTGCGCAGTGCGTCTACAGGATTTCGCATCGTCCCACCCTGGCCGGCCATTTGATAATTTCGCCGCGACGCGGCGTCCTGATAATCGTTTCGGTGAAGGAATTCAGCGATACGTATTTGGCAAAAAACTGTTCCAGCACCGCGCCCAGCATGAATACGCCTATGCCCTCGAACGCACTTTCTTCTATAGTCACGGTAATCTGCAAGCCGCGTCCATAGGTGATGGGGCCTGGCACCGGCAGCCGCCTGACGATGGGTTTGGCGGTGACGGACTTGATGCCTTCTATCTGCCTTTGTCCACTGACATCTTCCGGATTGCAATACAGCCTGAGCAGGTCCTTCAGCGCGGAGGCAGCCTCTTTGTTTTCGCTGTCGATCAGCGACAGATAGTTCAGCGACAGGTGGCTGACCAGGCGCCACGCGGTTTCGCCTTCGGCATACGAAGGTACGGGTGCGGTCGGGCCGCTGAGACAGCGCACCGACTGTACGGGCGCATTGGATTCCACGGTAAAGTCGGTCTTGCCGCTGCCCACCGGCATCGACAGCACCAGATCGCGGTTGGTGCACAGCGTGTCTATCCCCAACTGCCGCAACCCAGTCGGGAACGGCGCCTCGCTGGCATCGACAACGGACATGAATACTTCGCTGCCTATATAGCTGGAACGGGGTCCCTTGCGCCTTTGCTTCTCGGACAGCACGCGCTGGCTGCGGCGTACCTGGTAATACGCGCGCTGCTCAGTCGCGGACAGCAGGTCGTTGGAAGTATAAAACGGCTGGAAGCTCTGTTCTGCTTCCGGCCCGGTGCCATAGCCCTTGACGCCGAGCACCTGGTAAATTTCATAGTCCATCGGCCGTGTGCGGTCGGGCACCACGTGGTATTCGGACTGCTGCTCGCTGAGATGGACACGGTCGGCGCGCTTGGGAAACAGGTTGATGACCGGCGTGCAGAACATGGAAAAGTTGGCGGCACTGATATTTTGTTCCAGCGTCGGTTCTACCCTGTCGAACAGGATAACGATATCCATTTCCTTGTCGGGGCAGCGCTTCACTGCCTCCTGCAGGCCGCCCAGTTCCACAAACATATAACGTTGCGGGAAAGAGAAATATTCGTGCATCAGCCGGTAGCCCTGAAATGAACGTGGGCCGGTTGGCAGCAGCGCCTGTTCATCCTCATAGCCGACCCGGCCTATCTGCGACTTGTGGATGATATGGTGCCAGGATGCAGGATTCCGCGTCGGCATCGCAACCATGCCGACTGCATTCGCGAGTATCTGTTCCAGTATCTTGCTGGGCAGTGAATCGCTGCCGCGTATATATAGTGGCAGCTTGTCCAGCGCGATTTCGTTGAAACTCAGTCCGGCGGTGGTCTTCAGGCGCAGGCGCAAACCGGCCTTGATCGTGCCCAGGCGCGATAGCTCCACGCCGCCCAGCTCACCGGAATAGGTAAAGTATTTGGCGTCGGCCAGCTCCAGCGGCCACATCGTCACTTCATGCGCGGTGCGGTATTCGCAGGAAGTCTGGTCATCCTTGCCGAGCAGACTGCTCAATGACGTGCTGCGCGGCAGGCTGAAGCCTTCCGCCAGACTGCCTTCGGTCAGGTCGGGCTGCAGCTGCACGATCGCCATTGATGGCGTCGGCGCCAGGTATTGCGGATACACCAGCTCCAGCAGGTGTTCAGTGAAACGGGGAAACTCGGCGTCTATCTTCAGCTGTACGCGCGCCGCGAGGAAACTGAAGCCCTCCAGCAGGCGCTCGACGTAAGGATCGGCGCACGCATAGGTTTCCAGGCCAAGGCGGCCGGCGATCTTGGGGAATTCGCGCGCAAACTCCCCGCCCATTTCGCGCAGGTGCTGCAACTCGCGTTCGTAATAACGTAATAACTTGGTATCCATCAGCCAGGCCTCGATTCAGAGTCATATACCCTGATTTCGCCAATCTCCAGGTCCATTTCGGTTTTCAGGTAGAGGCGTTCCGGCAGGGGCTGGCCCCACAGTTCGCCCTGCACTTCAAAAATAAGGTAGTTCGGACTGCCGCTCTTGCCTTCCGATGCCGTTGCGCGCACCTTGACGGTATCGCGCAGTATGCGCGGCTCGAAATCCCAAATCGCCTGCCGCAGGCGGCGTTCCACATCGGCCAGGTCCAGCCCGGAGGCGGTCCTGCCGGAAATATCGGGGAAACCAAAATTCACCACCGACTGCGAGGCCAGCGGAAAATTCTTCAGATCCTGCATCGCGCCGAGGCCCGTTGTATTCAACAGCCAGCCCAGGTCACGCAACACGGCCTTGCGCAAGCCGCGCATCGACAACACCCTCTTGTCGCGGCTCTCCTGGCTGGAATCGGCTTCGTCGTCGGTCAGCCGGTCCAGCAAAGAGGGTTGCAACCTGTCCTGCGAGGTCAGCTCAGCCATGAGCGGCCCCGCGGGCTTGTCGTATTGCCGGTTTCATCATGCCGCCGCGTCGTCCGGTGCATGCTCTGCCGATTCCCCATCGGCAGACGTTTGCTCCGGCGGATGTTCAAATGTGATGGACCTTATTTCCATCAGCGGGTAATCTGCCTCGTCTGTGGCGAACATGCGCTGGCCGCTTCCCCAGAACAGGCCTTCGGCAGGCTCAGCCCAGTCCGTGCGGCGCGCCAGCAGCAATGAATTGTCCACCGATGCAGCAGCGACGGACGGCAATGGATAACGGGTGGGGATAAAACCCACCAGCTCGCCACCGTTGACCAGGTTGATGCCTACCGGCATCCATACATTGTCGCGTAGGTCTGCCGGTGCTTCTATGCGCAACGAACTGATGCGGTGCATCGGTATCCAGTAATACTTGCCGTTGGCGATCAGTTCAAAGACCGGACCGAGGCGCGGATCAGCATCGGCAATCCATTCAAATGGCTGGTCATTGATCGTGCCGGATACGCCGGGTGCGGCAGCGAAAGCCTGTTCCCTGGCGAGCTGCGAATTATGGAGATCGCCGGTCGCGCCCAGGCGCAGCGCTTCCAGCAATTGCGCAACCCAGGGTTCAGGATCGCCAAAGACGACCGGAGAACGTTTTCCTTCAAAAATTTCCTGCCGCAGGACTTCACAGCGCACCGCTTCGCGGTAGGCGTGAACCATGGGCATCGCATTGGCATCAAGATCGCCAATGACGGTAAGCTGGGTCATCGCGCGTTCCCACTGGCCCAGCACGACCAGCAGCTGGAATAAAAACACGCGGCGTTTGGCATCTGCGGGATGCTGGCGTACTTCCTGCTGGAGGCTTTGCAGCGCCTCCTGGAGATTTCCAGACTTCAGCGACTCTACAGCAGACATGTCAACCTTCCCTCGCTTCGTATTGGAATCACGCCCGTCCTGCCGACAATATACGGCACAGCGGCGCTTGCACCAATTTTCGCGAATCAATCGAACAAAACAACATCAATAAAGCAACCGGTGCGCGCCATGCTGCTGCGCGTGCCGATCGCCTTTACCCCACAAGCAATGCCGGCGCTTAGTACGTGGCGTTCTTGGTGAGATCCCATTTCTTAGGCGTGCCGGTAGTCACTTTGCCGCCGCTGAATGCGTCGTACTGGTAGCTGATCTTGACGAAATTCAGTGAGAAGGATTCGCTAGGACGATCGCCGCCGCTGCTGGTGGAGTAGGAGCTGACGATCGCTTCTTCCAGTTCTATCTTCAGATAGACTTGTTGTTTCTTGTCGGAGCCGCCGGTTTGCAGGAAATGGATTTCTCCCTTGCCCAGGCTCTTGCCGCATACCGCCTGCATGAACAGGTCGGCGGAAGCAACGTCAGTGGATTTTGTCAGCGTGACTTCAGAAAAAGAAGGATTGCTGGTTTCACGGTCGGCGCCGCCACCGCTGGCAGAAATCGCGCGGCCAACGCCGAATTGCAGAGAGTCGATCGTGATCCATTTTTCATGACCGTCCACAACGGAGTCACCATTAATTGCAGTAGCGAATTTGAGCAAAATCATTTTTTGTTCCTCTTTCATTTTTGATTAAAATAGCCGCCCCCGATCAGCATGGGATTTAAGCCCCAGGCTAATGCAATTGCAGCGTTACGAAATAGGCGGCACGGGACACATGCCGCCTTTTACCAAGCGCTAAGCCTTCGCTGAAGGCAGCTTTGAAACCAGACGCAAAGACACGGTCAAACCTTCGAGCTGATAGTGAGGGCGCAAGAAAAACTTGGAGCGGTAGTAACCCGGATTACCCTCGACCTCTTCCACGATGACTTCCGCTCCAGCCAAAGGCTTGCGGGCCTTGTCTGCTTCGGATGCCGTCGCCGGGTTATTCTCTACATACCTGCCGATCCAGTTATTCAGCCATGTTTCCATGTCGCTGCGTTCCTTGAACGAACCGATCTTGTCGCGCACGATGCACTTCAGGTAGTGCGCGAAACGGCAGGTGGCAAACAGATACGGCAAGCGTGCTGCCAGGTTGGCATTGGCTGTCGCATCGGCGTCGTCGTATTCAGCCGGCTTGTGCATGGACTGGGCGCCGATAAAGGCCGCAAAGTCGCTGTTTTTCTTATGCACCAGCGGCATGAAGCCGTTTTTGGCCAGCTCGGCTTCGCGCCGGTCGCTGATGGCGATTTCTGTCGGGCAGGTCATGTCCACGCCGCCGTCATCAGTTGGGAAGGTGTAGACAGGCAGGCCTTCAACCGCACCGCCGGACTCAATACCGCGGATCTGCGAGCACCAGCCGTAGTTCTTGAACGAACGGTTGATATTGACAGCCATTGCATAGGCCGCATTGGCCCAGGTGAATTTCTTGCTGTCGGAACCGCCGGTGTCTTCTTCGAAATCGAACTCTTCCACCGGATTGGTCTTGGCGCCGTAAGGCGCACGCGACAGGAAGCGCGGCATTGCCAGGCCGACGTAACGAGAATCTTCGGAATCGCGGAAAGCGCGCCATGCAGCGTGTTCCGGAGTCTGGAAAATTTTCGTCAGGTCGCGCGGATTGGCCAGCTCTTGCCAGGAATCCATCAGCATCACGGACGGATCTGCCGCTGTGATCAGAGGCGCATGCGACGCTGCGCTGATCTGTGCCATTTGCGACAGCAGCTCAACGTCGGGAGCGCTGTTGTCGAAGTAATAGTCTGCTACCAGGGAGCCATATGGTTCGCCGCCGAACTGGCCGTACTCTTCTTCATACAATTTCTTGAAGATAGGGCTTTGGTCCCAGGCCGTACCTTTATATTTCTTCAGCGTTTTGTGCAGCTCGCCTTTGGAAATATTCATCACGCGAATTTTCAGCGATTCGTCGGTCTCGGTATTGTTGACCAGGTAGTGCAAACCGCGCCAGGCGCTTTCCACTTGCTGGAATTCGGCGTGATGCAGGATCAGGTTAACCTGTTCGGACAATTTTTTGTCCAGTTGGGCAATCAATGCCTCAACCGTGCCGAGCACATCATTGGAAATCAGGCTGGTGCCGGCCAAGGCCTGCTCCGCCAGTGTCCGGACGGCGTTTTCAACGGCGTCTTTTGCTTTGTCGGTCTTGGGTTTGAATTCTTTTTGCAGCAAATTCGCGAAGTCGCTGGCTTCAAGCGTTACTTCGCCTGATTGTCCCTGCGCTTCTGAACTGGTTGTGGCCATGGAAAGGTTCCTCCAAATATTGTGTATGTAAGCGTGTGCTATCGCTTGCTTATGACTTGTCTATTGCTGCCTGTCGCTCGCTTTACAGGCTCCGGCTTTTATTGGTATATAAGCCAGAACCGTGCCAGCTTATTCCTGCGGTTTAGGCGCGGAAGTCAGCGCCTGCATCAGCGCCGGTTCCTGCAGCAATTTAGCGATCAGCTCTTCCGCGCCGGTCTTGCCGTCCATGTAGGTCAGCAGGTTGGACAACTGTCCACGCGCTTCCAGCAGCTTGTTCAGCGAATCCACCTTGCGCGCAACCGCAGCCGGCGTAAAGTCGTCCATGCTTTCGAACGTGATATCGACGGCCATATTGCCTTCGCCGGTCAAGGTATTGGGAACTTGTACCGCGACCCTTGGTTTCATCGATTTCAGGCGTTCATCGAAGTTATCGACGTCGATTTCGAGGAATTTGCGATCGGCCACTGGCGCCAGCGGATCAACAGGTTTGCCGGACAGGTCGGCGAAAACGCCCATCACGAACGGCAGCTGTACCGTTTTTTCGGCGCCATAGACTTCGACGTCGTATTCGATCTGGACCCGGGGCGCCCGGTTACGGGCGATGAATTTCTGACTGCTTTCTTTTGCCACGACACATACCTCCTGAGGTAGATATTTACTGCAAGGATCTAAGCACTACATCATGCAAGGGCGGTAGCCCTCGCATGATGTAGTGCTAGCTTTCGCTTTGGGTACCGCTAATAGTGTGAATCTGGTTCAGGCCGTCCGGCGCCAGGTCTTGCAAAATCTCCATGAAGCTCTTGTCGACCAGCCTCTGGGCGCGCAACAGCAGCAATGGAATGGGGCTGGAAGGCTCATTGCGGGCGTAATAGGCGCAGAGTTTATCCAGCATGCGCACAACGTCGTCCCGGCTCCTGACCTCGCCTGTAATGGCTGCGGCCGCCGGAACACCGCCGGCAGATACAGCGCCTGTTTCTGTAGATGCTTCTTCACCGGCCGCCTCGGCGGAACCGGCTGGGGCAATGCGCTCGCGCACGAAATCGCGTGCGCGCTTCAGCAATTTGGTCAGCGGGCTCAGATCCAGGGCCTGGGCCACGCCGACCTTTTCGGTCAATACCGATTCAATGCGGGCATTACTGTGGTAAGCCTGTTCGAGCGCATCCAGCGTATTTTTGCTGACATCGGCATCGGCGTCGCCAAATGCAGCGTCGATCACTGCCAGTGCGATTTTGTCTTCGCCTTCCGGCGCTTCGGTTTCGCCGGTCGCGATATCGATTTCTTTGAGGTTGTAGCGGCCGTGGGCGCGTGACGCCACCAGCGGCGCTTCGCGGAAATCACGCAGTATCGTGCTGGATTCGCACAGTGCCGACAAGGTATTCACACGCAGCATGGGATCAAGGCCGTCATCCGGGTCCAGCTGGGGATGCACGGTATCCCAGTGCTGCTCCAGCATTTTCTCTATCAGCAGCAAGCCGGTCGCCAGACCGGTGACGCCCTGCAGCTTCAGCAGCGCGCGGGTCAGCGGCACCGCTACCCGTAAATCCTGGCTGCGGCCCATCAGTTCAACGGAAAGGTTCTTGACCTGCTTCCAGTCTGGGGGTACTTCAGGGGTGATGGTGCCGCCGTATTGAACCTCAGGCTTGCCCTGGGCGGCCTGTTCGAGTTCAAGAAATGCAGGGTCGTACTCAAGATTGGGGCCGGAAGGTTCTTCTGCGGAGATATCCTGCAGGAACTTGTCGACGTCCTCTGTGCCTAGATCAGCCAATTGATTTTTCCGTTTTTATCTGGTTTTAAAACGAACACGGCAGCCGGTTCGCGGTGTCAGTAAACAATTGCAAGTAGGGCGAGTCGGCAGATTATACTCACAAAAACTAGGGGTACAGCATAGTTTTTTTAACATTCCGTGACAGTTTTCCATCTGTAAAATGACATGTAAATGACAAGCTGCTTTACGTGTAAATTTACATATCATTTTTTTGCCATGCAGCATTTTTCGGCATCCCTCTTACAGCAGCCTCTTGCAGAAAAACCTGCCGCCGCGCCAAACCCTCGTCCGCCAAGGCGCCAATCTTCTACGCCTGCTTCAGAGGTGCTACAATCCCGCCCTATGCATGCACTCCGCTTCTCCCGCCAACTGATCCGCTTCGTACTTTTCCTGTACGTGCTGACGCTGGGTGTCGCCATTGCATCGCCGCTGGTCAATCCTGAAGCGATGGATCTGATCTGCACCAGCACCGGATACAAGTCCATTAGCAAATTGGATGCCAGCGGAAAAAAGACCGAAGCCGGCAAATCCCACCTGCTGGACTGCCCGATGTGCATGGTCGCCGGCATCACCCCTTTCCCTGTACTGCATGATGTAGCCGAGCCTCCGCACGCCTTGTCGTATGCACTGCGTGCCATCCCGGCTGCGCGGCTCGCATCGCTGACAGCAGCGCCGCTACCGGCGCGCGGCCCTCCCATACTGTAATAAACCGGCTTTTATCCGCGCAGGGCCACATGTGGCTCCGCGCGCCCGTTTATTTTTTTGTATGGCGTATCCATGAAATCATTCAGCACCACCGCGCGCGCGCCTCTGCACGCGCTTCGCCACTCGTCCTGCCGCACTGACGCGCTGCGCACCCTGTGCGCCGCCATGGCAACCGCTTTCGCCGGCCTGCCGGCCCTGGCCTTGGCACAGGCCCAGACAGATATCGCCGCAAGCGACAAAGATGCTGCACAACAACAAACTACCCAGCAAGCTGCAACAGCGCAGCAGCGCGTCATGATCACAGCCGGCCGCCCTTCTTCGCTACCGACCGAAATCCCGACGACCATAGAAGGCATAGACGCCAAGACCATAGAGCGGACCATCAATGCCACCGATGCTGAAGACGCACTGAAATACCTGCCCAGCCTGCTGGTACGCAAGCGCTATATCGGTGACTACAACCACGCAGTGCTGGCCACCCGTGCTTCGGGCACCGGCAACAGCGCCCGTTCCCTGGTCTACGCCGACGGCATCCTGCTGTCCAACCTGCTGGGCAACGGCGCCGCGTTCACGCCGCGCTGGGGCCTGGTTACGCCGGAAGAGATTGAAAGAGTGGACGTGCTGTACGGGCCGTTCTCGGCGGCGTACGCGGGCAATTCGGTGGGTGCAGTAGTCGATTATGTGACGCGCATGCCCACCCAGTTTGAGGCGCATGCAAAGGCCCAGGCGTTTACACAGGACTTCCAGCTGTTCAATACTGCAAAGACCTATTCCGGCCACCAGGCCAGCGCTTCGATAGGCGACAAAAACGGTCCGTGGAGCTGGTGGATCAATGCCGGCGAGGAGGACAGCAACGGCCAGCCGCTGGTATTTGCCAACCGGCTGCTCTCCAAGGGTGTGCCTGTCACCGCTGGCAGCATCCCGGTTACCGGCGCGGTGCTGGACAAGAACCCATCCAACCAGGACTGGCTGCTGCTGGGCACGACCACGCAATACCATACCGTGCAGGATCATGCCAAGGTCAAGCTGGCGTACGACTTCAGCCCTACCGTACGCGCTTCCTATACCTTCGGCTACTGGCATAACAATACCGACGGCAACGTCGAAAGCTACTTGCGCGATGCAGCCGGCAACCCGGTTTATACCGGCAACGTCAGCATCAACGGTCTGCAATATGCGCTGACAGCAGCCGATTTCAGCCCGAACAAGAATGTGCTGGAACATCTGGCGCATGGCCTGGACGTAAAGAGCAATACCCGCGGGGTGTGGGACTGGGAAATTGCGGCCAGCCTGTATGACTACAATAAGGACATCGCGCGCTCGGCGACAGTCGCGATGCCGCTGGCCCAGAACGGCGGAGCGGGACGCATTACCGACCAGGCCGGCACGGGTTGGAACACGCTGGCGCTGAAAGGTATCTGGCGTCCGGAAACAGCACCGGAGCATACGGTAGAGTTCGGCTACCAGCGTGAAGCCTATAAATTACGTACGTCCGTCTACAACACGGCCAACTGGATAGACGGGCCCGCATCCAGCCTGTTCTCCGGCTTCAACGGCGACACGCAACTGCAAAGCCTGTATGCACAGGATGCCTGGCGCATCAGCCCTCAATGGAAAACCATCCTGGGAGGCCGTTTTGAGCAATGGCGCGCCGACAACGGCACGATCTCCAGCGCCACGACGACCCAAAGCTTTGGCGCCCGGGATGAGCATTATGTGTCCCCCAAGGCTGCAGTCTCCTTCAAGCCTGACAGCGACTGGACCTACAAGGCTTCCGTAGGCCGTGCGGTGCGCATGCCAACCGTATCCGAGCTGTACCAGGGTTCATTGTCCGGCACCAATATCATCAACAACGACCCCAACCTGAAACCGGAAAAATCCTGGACCACGGAATGGACGGCGGAGCGTGCCCTGAACAACGGCTCAGGCATACTGCGCGCGACCTTCTTCCATGAGCGTACGAAAGATGCACTGTATTCGCAGGTGAACGCTGCCGCCAGCGCCACCGTGACGACGATACAAAACGTGGATGACATCCGCACCAACGGCCTGGAATTTGCCTACCTGGCCAACGATGTCTTCCTCCGCGGCCTGGATCTGAGCGGCAGCCTGACTTATACCGATTCGGAAATCCTCAGGAACGACAAATTTCCTGCCAGCGTAGGCAAGCAGCAGCCACGCGTGCCGAACTGGCGGGCCAACTTTGTCGCCACCTACCGTCAGGACGACAAGCTGTCCTACACGCTGGGCGCACGCTACAGCGGCAAACAATACGGCACACTGGACAATAGCGACCCCAATGGCAACTCCTACACAGGTTTCGGCAGTTTCTTCGTGGCCGACGTCCGGGTCCGCTACCAGATTGCCCGGCAGTGGAGCGGCTCCGTCGGCATCGACAACCTGAACAATGCAAAATACTGGGCCTTCCATCCATACACGCAACGTACGGTGATGGCGGAGCTGAAGTTCGACTATTAGGCAATCAGAAGCAAGAGAAAGAGAAAAAGAGACAGTAGCGGTATCGGGCGGCCCATCAGCTCCGTTCGATACCGCTTTTTACTTTGGCTATGCCGACGCAGCCTGGCTAACCAGGTCTTCTCCATATAATTTCTGGCAACGGTTGCAGAAAAAGCTGCGGCGCCTGGTCTTGCCGAGGTGCGCCTTATGGAACGGGATATGGCAGCGCGGGCAGATGGTTTTGGTATGGGCGAGCCAGTGCGACTTCAATGTGCCGGCTTTTTTCCACTCCAGGAACTCAAAGCTGTACTGCCTTGCCTGCTCGACCAGCTCACGCAGTTTGGCGGGCGGCAAAGCGCCGACGGTAGATAGCGGATGCAGCCGGATACGGAACAGCACTTCGTTCTTGATGATGTTGCCGACGCCGGAAAACACCGTCTGGTCCAGCAAAGCATCGCATACCAGTGTATCCGGCATCGCCCGCAGCTTCTTGCGGGCCAGTGCCGGATCCCACAGATCCGACATCACATCGGCACGCCAGTCATACTGGCTATCCAGGTCAGGCTCCAGCTGTTTGACGGAACAGGTATAGAAATTCAACTCTTCACCATCGTCGAAATGCAGGCTAAGGTGCGGCGGGCTATCCTTGCGTTCATTGATGCGGTAAGTGCCGAACATCAGTAAATGAATTTTCAGCGCTAGGTGCGGCAACTGTATCAGGAAGTGCTTGCCCCAGCTGCGCAGGGCCACTATGGGCTGGCCTTTCAGCTTGCCCATGTCAACGCCCTTGCTGTCGCCTTCTGCGTGCACGATGGTCTTGCCGGCAAAAACGGCAGCTTGCTCCTTCAGGATGACAATCGACGGGCCTTCGGGCATCGCTTACTCCTTCCGCACTGGGAAAGTTCATCATGCCACCGGCCTCTTTTCCCGGTATGTGCGATAGCTCATACATCGGCAACCCCTTGCCGCGCAACACAGCCACTCCGCCGTTAGCAGCAACAAAATTTGCCTTCACGCTTTCCAGTTGTTGCATAATGACATTAATCAATTTTCCGGAGATGTCATGAGTGTTGCAATGATCGTGTTTGCCAAGGCCCTGGTGGTGGTACCCGTCACGCTATTGCCTATCCTGAACCCGATCGCCAACGCCCCCATCTTCCTGTCGATGACGGAGCAGATAGAGAAAGGCGGCGCCAACAAACTGGCCAAGCGGATTGCCATCAACTGCTTTTTCCTGCTGGTCGGCGCATTTTTTGTCGGTTCTTACGTGCTGGATTTTTTTGGCATCTCGCTGCCCATCGTAAGGGTCGGCGGCGGCCTGATCGTGGCGATGGCCGGCTGGGGCATGCTTAACGACAAAGGGCCGGACCAGTTGTCGTCCACCGTGGCCGCCTCGCATGAAGGCTACTGGAGCGAAGACGAATTAAGCCGGCGCAGTTTTTACCCGATCAGCTTTCCCCTGACGGTGGGGCCGGGCACCATTGCAGCGTCCATCACGCTGGGTGCGCAGTTGCCAACCAAGCCGGTGGACTGGCTGATTACCAGCTTTGCCTCCATGCTGGGCGTCATGCTGACGACGATAGGCATCTTCCTGGCCTACCGTTTTGCGGGGAATGTCGTGCGTTTCCTGGGCGATGTCGGCGCGACGGTGCTATTGCGCTTGTCTGCGTTCATCCTGCTGTGCATAGGAATAGAGATAGGCTGGGCCGGACTTTCCGACCTCATCGTGGAACTCAAGTTCCACTAGCCGCAAACCGATCTCAATTTTTACTTCGGATGGCAGGCGCAAGCCTCGCCATGCGCAGCAGCAACCAGTTCATGCAAAATGCCGCAATCCCTGCCTGCGTGCTCTTCATCGCATTGCGCCCTGAGTTTGCTTAGCTGTTTTTCCAGCGCTTTCATGCTTTTCAGCCTGGCGCGCACACGCGAGATCTGGTCATCGATCAGGTGATTGATGTCGCCGCAATCGTCAAGCGGATGCTCCATGAATCCTACCAGGCGGCGGATATCTGCCAGCGGAATATCCAGCGCGCGGCAGTGGCGGATGAACGACAGGCGTTCCAGGTGATCCGGCGTGTAGGCGCGGTAGCCGTTGTCCTGGCGCGCGGGCGCGGGCAGCAGGCCTTCTTTTTCGTAATAGCGTATCGTCTCGATTTCCACGCCGGTGGCCGATGCCAGTTCGCTGATGCGCATTTGCACTTCCCTTTCATTCCTGAGAGCAGGCATGGCGGACCATGCCATTACTCCCAAGACAACATTATTTACACTTGACCCTGTAGCTACTCCAGAGTCTACACTGCTTTTTAATTAGTGTAGTGCGAGGAAAAACCATGTCGGAAAAAGTGCAATGCTGCGGTCACGAAAAGCACCAGCAATCCCCCAAGCATCATACGCACGACCATGGGCATGATCACAGTCATGCACACGGCCACTCCCACGACCATTCGCACGGGCATGCGCACCCCCCTGCCACCCCGGTAAAAACCGCTCCCCTGCCGGGCACCGAACAATTGATGCTGAACATCGTCAATATGGATTGCCCGACTGAGGAAGCGCTGATACGGCAATGCCTGACGCCGCTGCCCGGCGTGGCAGCACTGGATTTTGACTTGCTGAACCGGGTATTGACTGTGCACCATTCCTTGCAGGACACCTCCGGCATCCAGACCAAGCTCGCCAGCATCGGCATGCAAGGTGTGCCGGTTGTTGCGGACGACGGTGCTCAGGCCGCTGCACAGGCCCTTGAGCAGGCAGCTGCCACTCGCAGGAAATGGCTGGTGCTGGGCTTTGCAGGCGTGATGGCGGTGTCAGCGGAAGTAACCGCTTACATGACAGGTAATGAAACTTCCCTGGCAGTAGCGGCACTAGCGCTGGTCGCCATCCTGGCAGGAGGCATCCCCACGTTGAAAAAAGCCTGGATCGCGCTGCGCCACTTCACACTGAACATCCATTTGCTGATGGCAGTGGCCGTGATAGGCGCGGCGGCGATAGGCCAATGGCCGGAGGCGGCAGTCGTTATCTGGCTGTTCGGCCTTGCAGAAATGATAGAAGCCGCCAGCCTGGACCGGGCACGCAATGCGATCGCCGGTCTGGCCGCGCACGCGCCGGACACCGCCTTGCTAAAGCAGGCAGACGGCAGCTGGGTGGAAACCGCCACCGCGCAGATCGCCGTGGGCCAGTTGATGCGGGTGCGCCCCGGCGAGCGGATAGCGTTGGACGGCGTGGTGGAAAGCGGCCAGTCGTCCGTGAATCAGGCGCCCATCACCGGCGAAAGCATGCCGGTAGCGAAGGCAGCTGGCGACAAGGTGTATGCCGGCACGCTGAACCAGGCCGGTATGCTGGAAATGCGCGTGTCCAGCCTCAAAAACGAAACCACGCTGGCTCGCATCGCCCGTTCGGTGCAGCAGGCGCAAAGCCAGCGTGCACCCACACAGCGTTTCGTGGATAAATTTGCCGCCGTGTACACGCCGGTGGTATTTGTAATCGCCCTGCTGGTGGCGGTGCTGCCGCCCCTGATGGGGTCGGCGCAATGGCATGCCAGCATTTACCAGGCGCTGGTGCTGCTGGTGATCGCCTGCCCCTGCGCGCTGGTGATTTCCACGCCGGTCACCATAGTCTGCGGGCTGGCGCTGGCCGCCCGCCGCGGCATCCTGGTCAAAGGCGGTCTATATCTGGAGCAAGGCAGGCAACTGGCGACTATTGCGCTGGACAAGACCGGCACGCTGACGCAGGGCAAACCGGCGCTGACCGGCATCGTTCCCTTGGCAAACATGACCGAAAACGAGGTCTTGCGCATCGCCGCCAGCCTGGATTCCTTGTCGCAGCACCCTGTCGCGCATGCGATTGTCATGGCTCACGCCAGTCAAAATAATGGAGAAAACCGGCCGGACGACGTCAGCGACTTTCTGTCGCTCAGCGGACGCGGCGTGCGCGGCACAATCGCCGGCAAGCAGTACCATTTGGGCAACCTGCGCATGTTCAATGAACTCGGCATCATATTGTCCACTGCGGAAAAAGACAGGCTGGAGCAGGAAATGGGCAAGCTGGAGGCGCAAGCCGGCACGGTGGTGCTGCTATGCGATGAGTCCTCCGTGCTGGCCTTGCTGGCCGTCGCCGACAGCCTGCGCGATACCAGCCGGGCAGCAGTAGCGCAGATGCAGGCCCTGGGTATACGGCTTGTCATGCTGAGCGGAGACAACCGGCAGACTGCACTGGCGATAGGCAGCCAGCTGGGTATTGCAGACGTGCGTGCCGAACTGATGCCGGACGACAAGCTGGCTGCCATCCATGAACTCAGCGGCAGCGCGGTGACAGGCATGGTCGGCGATGGCGTCAACGACGCACCGGCACTGGCAAGGGCCAACATAGGATTTGCAATGGGCGCGGCCGGCACCGATACCGCGCTGGAAACGGCAGACGTGGCGTTGATGCAGGATGACTTGCGCAAGCTGCCGGAATTCATCCATATTTCCAGGCGCACCGCCGCCATACTATGGCAAAACATCTCGCTGGCGCTGGGGATCAAGGCGGTGTTTTTCATACTGACGCTGAGCGGACACTCCAGCCTGTGGATGGCCGTGTTTGCCGATACAGGCACCAGCCTGCTGGTCGTGCTGAACAGCCTGCGCATGCTGCAGCATAAAAAAATCCCCGGCCTCGCTTAAGGCAGGGGATTTTCTGAATCTGCTTGCAGTAGGCGCTGCAGTAAGCGCCGTTGACGCATCAAGCGTCTGACAGGTTTTCCTGTTGCTGCACTTCGTGTTCCACGCGGGTAGACAAATCGCCCACCTTGCTCATCCACGCTTTGACAAAATAGCTTTTCTCTTTTTCAGTCGGCTCTTCAAACCAGATCACCATCAGGATACCCTTGTGGTCATGTATTTTTGACAGCTTGGTAATGCACTCTGTATTGCCATCCAAATCCGCCAGGCCTATCGCATAACCGTATACCCGGTTCAGGCGCTCTATCCTGTCAGGTTCTGTTTCGCTGCGGGTTGCGGAAATGCGAGGGTGGTCTAGGTACATCGTTTGTCTCCGTCGGAAATGATTTGCTTGTCCGAGCATTCTATCTGAACTTGCCTGCAATAAGCTAGGCAATCGCGACGGAGTATCTACCTGGGCCGGCTGCGCTTCTCCCATTTGCATTCCTGTGTACTTAATACCACATCATTGTTGTCCACCGTCTCCAGATAGACATCAAAGCCCCATAGCCTGGCCACATGCTTGAGCATTTCCTGGGTCTGCGGGTTCAGCGGCCGGCGCAGGAACTGCTGGTGCCGCAGGGTCAGGGCCCTGTCGCCCTGCATGTCCACCGACCAGACCTGGATATTCGGTTCGCGGTTGCCAAGATTATATTGGCCGGCCAGTTGCTGGCGCAGATACTGGTATCCGCTTTCATCATGGATCGCGGAAATGTTCAGCTTGTCCTGCTTGTCGTCATCCAGCACGGCGAAGAAATGGAAATCGCGTATCAGCTTGGGCGACAGGAATTGTGCAATGAAGCTTTCATCCTTGAAATTGCGCATTGCAAAATTCAGCGTCTTCAGCCAGTCGCTGCCGGCAATGTCCGGAAACCAGTGGCGGTCTTCATCGGTCGGGTTTTCGCAGATGCGGCGGATATCGCGCATCATCGCAAACCCAAGCGCATAAGGATTGATGCCGCTGAAGTAGCGGCTGGTCACCGGCGGCTGGTAGACGACATTGGTATGGCTTTGCAGGAATTCGATCATGAAGCCGTCGCCGACGATGCCCTCGTCAAACAACTGGTGCAGGATAGTGTAATGCCAGAACGTGGCCCATCCCTCGTTCATCACCTGGGTCTGGCGCTGCGGGTAGAAATACTGCGATATCTTGCGTGTGATACGCACAATCTCACGCTGCCAGGGCTCCAGCAATGGCGAGTATTTCTCAATGAAGTACAGCAGATTCTCCTGCGGCTCGGGCGGAAAGCGTTGCGCCTCGCGGTTGACGACCGTATCTTCGCGGCGCGGCAGCGTACGCCATAGGTCGTTGATCTGCGACTGCAGATAAGCTTCGCGCTCTTCCTGCCGTTCGCGCTCTTCGGTCAGCGACAGCTTGGTGGGGCGCTTGTAACGGTCCACACCGTAATTCTGCAGCGCATGGCAGGAGTCCAGCAGCAGCTCCACCGCTTCCATGCCGTAGCGCTGTTCGCAATCGGCGATGTAATTCTTTGCAAACACCATGTAGTCGATGATCGCCTCGGCATCGGTCCAGGTGCGGAACAGGTAGTTACCCTTGAAGAATGAGTTGTGTCCATAGGCTGCATGCGCAATCACCAGCGCCTGCATGGTCAGGCTGTTCTCTTCCATCAGGTAGGAAATGCAGGGATTGGAATTGATGACGATTTCATACGCGAGGCCCATCTGCCCACGCTTATAGCTCTTTTCAGTGGACAGGAAATGCTTGCCGAAAGACCAGTGGTTGTACGAGATGGGCATACCCACCGACGCGTAGGCGTCCATCATCTGTTCTGCCGTGATGATCTCCAGCTGGTTCGGGTAGGTATCCAGGCCGAAATTCTGCGCGACCCGGCGGATCTCGTCGTGCGCCTGTTCTATCAGGTCAAAGGTCCATTCCGATTGCTCGGGCAAGCGGCGCGGATTCTTGAACTTGTCGCTTGGGCTGTTCATGGCTCACCTCACTTCGGCTGTTTCTTGAACAGCTCACGGAACACGGGATAGATGTCTGAAGGCGCCTGTATCTTCTGCATCGCAAAGTTGGCATGATGATCCTGCACCTGCCGGTATTCTTCCCACAGATTCTGCGGATCGCCTTCGGTAATCTCTACATAGGCATAGTATTGCACCAGCGGCATGATGGTATTAATCAGCAGTTGCTTGCAGGTGATGGAGTCGTTGTCCCAGTTGTCGCCGTCCGAAGCCTGCGCCACATAGGCATTCCAGTCGCCAGCCGGATAGCGTTCCTTGATGACCTTGGTCAACAGGTTCAGCGCCGATGACACGATGGTGCCGCCGGACTCGCGGGAATGGAAAAACTCATTTTCATCCACCTCTGACGCCGCGGTATGGTGCCGGATGAACACCACTTCTATCTTGTCGTAGGCTCGGGTAAGGAACAGATAGAGCAAGATGAAGAAACGCTTCGCCGTATCCTTCTTTTGCTCATCCATGGAGCCGGAAACGTCCAGTATGCAAAACATCACCGCCTGGCTGGACGGCTTGGGCACCTTGATGCGGTTGCTGTAGCGCAGGTCGAAAGGATCGATGAACGGAATCGCCAGCAGCCTGGTGCGCAGATGATGGATTTCGTGCTTCAGCGCCGCCACGCGGGTATCGTTGAGATCGGACGTGGTTTCCATCAGTTCCGCCATTTCCAGCTCGGCGTCTTTCAGCCGGCGCGCGGATTTGCCGCCGACTGCAATGCGCCGCCCCAGCGCGCCGCGCAAAGAACGCAGCACGTGCAGGCTGGAGGTAGTGCCTGAAGTCTTGTAGCCGGCACGCTGGTTCTTGAACTCCGTGGTCGCCGCCAGTTGCGTCTTGACCATGTTCGGCAGTTCCAGGTCTTCAAAAAAATAATTCAGGAACTCTTCCCGGCTCAGCTGGAAAACAAATTCATCTTCGCTGAGCTCGTCACTGTTGCCGGCCTGCCCCTTGCCCGATCCCCCGCCGCCTTTAGGCCGCTGGATCTGATCCCCTTTCAGGTATTCTTCATTGCCGGGATTGACGGTTTCCCACACGCCACCGCGCGCATGGCCGAAGGTAGGCTCATTGACATCCTTGACGGGAATGGAGATTTTTTCGCCGCTTTCTATATCGGTAATAGAGCGGCCTTTGATAGCCCGGGCAACGGCTTCCTTGATCTGCCCCTTGTAACGCCGCAGAAAACGTTCCCGGTTAGGGGCGGATTTATTCTTGCCTTGTACACGACGATCAATTAAATGCACCAAAACGGTCTCCCCTTTGTCGGATCCCTGCCCAGGCTTAATTGTCCTGGACAGACTCCTTAGGAATCGGGGCAGGCTTCACCCCGCCCCGGCTACCCGGTTTCCGTGAAGACCTCAGGACGATTTCCTCACACGCAGATACCATTCGCACAAGAGCCTGACCTGTTTTGCGGTATACCCCTTGGCGACCATCCGCTCCACAAACTCCTGATGCTTGTTGGCATCGTCCGCACTGGCCTTCGCATTGAATGAAATAACGGGCAGTAATTCCTCGGTATTCGAAAACATTTTTTTCTCTATCACCGTCCGCAGTTTTTCATAACTGGTCCAGGTAGGATTCTTGCCGGCATTCTGCGCCCTCGCCCGCAGCACGAAATTGACGATCTCGTTGCGGAAATCCTTGGGATTGGAAATGCCCGCCGGTTTCTCGATTTTTTCCAGTTCGTTATTCAAAGCGTCGCGGTCGAAACTTTCGCCGGTGTCGGGATCGCGGAACTCCTGGTCCTGTATCCAGAAATCAGCAAAGGTGACGTAGCGGTCGAAAATATTCTGGCCGTATTCCGAATAGCTTTCGAGGTAGGCGGTCTGGATTTCCTTGCCGATGAATTCCGCATAACGCTGGGCCAGGTATTCCTTGATATACGAAAAATACTTTTGCTCGGTTTCAGGCGGGAATTGCTCGCGTTCAATCTGCTGCTCCAGCACATACAGCAGGTGTACCGGGTTCGCGGCCACTTCCGTATTGTCGAAGTTGAAGACCTTGGACAGGATTTTGAACGCAAAGCGGGTAGACAAACCGTTCATCCCCTCGTCCACGCCGGCATAATCGGCATATTCCTGGCGCGACTTGGCCTTGGGATCGGTATCCTTCAGGTTTTCGCCGTCATACACCAGCATTTTGCTGTAGATACTGGAGTTTTCGGGTTCTTTCAGCCGCGACAGCACGGAGAACTGCGCCATCATCTTCAGCGTGCCGGGAGCGCAAGGCGCTTCCCACAGTGACGAGCCGCGCACCAGTTTTTCGTAAATCTTGATCTCGTCGGTAACCCGCAGGCAATACGGCACTTTGACTATATAGATACGGTCGAGGAAAGCCTCGTTGTTTTTGTTGTTGCGGAAAGCCTTCCATTCGGACTCATTCGAGTGGGCCAGGATGATGCCGTCAAACGGTATCGCGCCAAAACCCTCAGTGCCCTTGAAGTTGCCTTCCTGCGTCGCCGTCAGCAAGGGATGCAAGACCTTGATAGGCGCCTTGAACATTTCAACAAATTCCATCAGCCCCTGGTTCGCAAGGCACAGGCCGCCAGAATAGCTGTAGGCATCGGGATCATCCTGCGCATAATCTTCCAGCTTGCGGATATCGACCTTGCCGACCAGTGAGGAAATATCCTGGTTGTTTTCGTCGCCCGGTTCAGTTTTGGAAACGGCGATCTGCTTCAGCACCGATGGATAACGGCGCACCACGCGGAACTGGTTGATGTCGCCATTGAATTCATGCAGGCGCTTGACGGCCCACGGGCTCGGAATGGTGCGCAGATAGCGGCGCGGAATACCGAAATCCTCTTCCAGGATGGTGCCGTCCTCTTCTTCATTGAACAGGCCGAGCGGAGATTCGTTGACCGGCGACCCCTTGATACAGTAAAACGGGATCTTCTCCATCAGCGATTTCAGCTTTTCGGCGATCGACGATTTACCGCCGCCGACGGGGCCCAGCAGGTACAGGATTTGTTTGCGTTCTTCCAGGCCTTGCGCCGCGTGGCGGAAGTAGGAGACGACTTGTTCGATGACTTCTTCGGTGCCGTAGAATTCGCGGAACGCAGGATATATTTTGATGACTTTATTGGAGAATATACGCGACCGCCTGGGGTCGTGGCGGGTGTCCACCATCTCCGGCTCGCCTATCGCCGCCAGCAGCCTTTCAGCAGCAGACGCATACGCCAGCCTGTCTTTCTTGCATAACTCCAGATACTCCTGCAAAGAATATTCTTCTTCGCGAGTCCTGTCATAACGTGCTGCGTAGTTGTCAAAGATTTTCATACAAATCTCCTTCGTCGCCATCTACCACACAAAGACTTATGGGTGCCGCTTAGAGCCCGCCGCTGCTGCATTCGTTCATTTTCAAATCAAAAAAAACCGACTTGAATATGACAGCGAAGCGGCAAATTTTATTGCCTCCATGCACCCCACGACTTCAGTGTAGATGATATCGCAAAAAAAAGTGACGAAATTCTATAAAAAATTGTTACCGTTGCTCAATCCTTCAACGCAAACAACATCGCTTCTGTTGACAGCGTCGCGGCGCATTCATCGCATATGCTTATTTGCGTTTGACATCATGCGCCTGCTGCTCCGGCATGCGCATATTCCGCAATGAAAAACGCAAATTAATTTTACGACCCATCCATCACCATACACCGATTGATGGATGTTCACTCGCAAAAAAATTCATCTTCCGCGACTCAATCCTAACTCAATTCTCATTTATGTTTTTGCCTCGCCGTTTTATCTCTTCATCGATGGTGGATAAACGCCATTCTTCCTGCAATCCAAAAAACCAATTACATCCTCGATGTCTGGCATCCGACAAGGTGCACCGTTGCAATGCAAGCGGCCTTTTGACTGAACATTATGTAAATACAAGGTTTTGCTTTCCATACTGCAAGGAATTTGGTTAAATGCAATAAGCCCCTTCAAAACTCCGTCTTTCAGGAAGAAAATGAAACAATTGCAATTTATCCTTCTATTGGCAGCATCCGCACTGTTGAGCGCATGCGCATCGGTTCCAATGGCAAGCTTCAACAAAGATGCGCAAGCCAAGTCTTTCGCCGCGCAAAAATCGAAGGCGCAATTGTATATATACCGCAGCGAAGGACTGGGAGCAGGACTAAAAATGCAATTGGAACTGGACGGCATCGCAATCGGCAAAACCGCGGCACATACTTATGCGGTAATCTCGCTGAAACCCGGCAGGCATGTACTGGTGTCCAAGGCATCCAATGAATCCCGCCTGGAGCTGACCGTGCAGGCAGGACAAAATTATTATGTATGGCAAGAAGTCAAAATGGGATTCCTCAGCGGAGGCTCCAGCCTGCAGTTAATGGATGAAGCGGAGGGCAAGAAAGGCGTAGCACAATCCAAACTGATCAGGCTGGACCGCCTGCCTGCCGACATGGCGTTGCCGGACCAGAATGCCGTCGCCGCGGAAGAACAGTCCGAGATTGAAAAAGTGCCGTTCCGTGCAGGCATCTCATCGGCAACGGTAGAGAAGCTGGCAAAACAGAATAGCTGTACAGGAGAGCATGGTGCCGGCCTGCTGACAGCACCGGGCCCAATAGAGGTGTACCGCGTCAGCTGCGACCAGGGTAATGCCTTCATGGCCAGGTGCGAACTGCGCCAGTGCAAGGCGATGCGTTAATTTTTTCCTCATGTGCCTGCGTACAGGCGCATCCTGATATTGGCCGAGGCACGGAAACTGCGCGCCTTCGCCAGCCTGCTGAAATCCAGCGGCATGCCGCACAGCTGGCTGATTGCCGCATGCGCCATCTGCGCAGCCCATTGCTGGCCCGGGCACAAATGCACACCGCTGCCAAAACTGAAGCAGCGCCTTTGCCGGCGGCGAGGATCGAAAACGTCCGCCTGCGGATTCCAGGCCGGGTCGCGGTTGGCGGCAGCCAGCACAACCAGCACCGTATCGCCGGCCCGCACTGTATGCCCCAATACTCGGCAATCTTCAGCGGCAAAGCGCCGCGTATTCTGCACCGGCGCATCCCAGCGTAACACCTCTGCGATACAGCCATGCAGAAAAGCAGGATCCGCTGCCACCTGCCGCCGCACAGTTTCGTTGCAGGCCAGTACATGCAGCGTATTGGCGATCAGTGCGGCAGTGGCCTCATATGCCTGCGACATGAAACCGATGGCATTGGCCACAATGACATCCGCGTCCACCCTGCCCAGCAATGCCGCCTGCTGTGCCAGCGTGAACAGCAGGCTCGGCGACGATGCCGTGTAGTCAGCAGAGGCCTGCTCCAGCAGGCGCCTGAACAAGGCCAGCAGACGGGCGGCAGCCTGCTTACCCTGCTCAAGCTGCAAAGCACTGCTGCCGGCGGCCAGGCAGGCGACAAAGTCCTGCATCAGCACTGCCACCTCCGGCAAGTCCGCCTCAGGCACACCCAGCGCACTCGCCATCCCATAGACCGGCATCTGCAAAGCAAATTGGTCCAGCCACGCATAGTCCACAGGCGAGTACAGTTCGGCTGCAAGCTGCCGCGCATGCTGGCCGACCCGCTGCGCAATGTGTTCTGCATTCACGCTTTGCAGCGTATGGGCAATGGCCTGTTTGAAAGGGCAGTGGCCGGCGCCGTCGTTCATTCGCACCAGATGCCTGAAGATGGTGCCGGCGTCAGAACCCTGCAATGCTTTCGGCACAGGCTCATGAACGGGGCGCACGCGGCATAGAGGCTCAGCCAGCACAGCCTCTACAGCGGCGGCACTGGCGGCGAGCCAGATGCCGTTTTCTTTATCTTGCAACAATGAAGCCGCAACCAGCTCTGCATAATATGCATAAGGCGCGGTGGCAGTGACGGCGGCAATTGCGTCCACGTAGGAAAGCGGCATGAGTATCCTTTGGCTGGGCACCGGTATGAATGAAGGAAACTGATTGTCGACCGGCTGAGGCTGCTTGTCATGCGGTAAAGCTTAGGCGCGCAACGAAGTATGGAAGATGGGGAACCGTTTTCGCCCTTGCCCCCATTGTTGCCGCTTTGCTAGCGCGCAGCTTCCGCCAGCGACAGCGCCAGTGTATTGTGGCGCTCCAGCACATTCCCCAGATCAATAGTCGTGAACTGGCCGTTGCGTACCACCACGCGGCCGTTGATGATGCTGTAGGCGACGTCTGCCGGCGTGCAGAATACCAGCGCCGCGACGGGATCGTGCCAGCTGCCGGCAAAGCCCAGCCGGTTCAGGTCGAACATCACCAGGTCGGCCGACATGCCGGGTTTCAGCGCGCCGATGTCGTCCCGGTTCAGCACCTTGGCGCCGCCCAGCGTCGCGATTTCCAGCGCCTGCCGGGCCGTCATCGCGTCCGGGCCATAGCCTACCCTTTGCAGCAGCATCGCCTGCCTGGCTTCGCCCAGCATGTGCGCACCGTCATTCGATGCCGAGCCGTCCACGCCCAGCCCCACGGATACACCTGCATCGATCATCTTGCGCACTGGCGCAATGCCGGACGCCAGCCGCATATTTGAACAGGGACAATGCGCAACGCCGGTGCCGGTGCGCCCGAACAGGTAAATGCCATCGTCGTCCAGCTGAACGCAATGCGCATGCCAGGCATCCGGCCCGACCCAGCCGCAATCTTCGGCGTATTGCGCCGGCGTCATATTGAATTTTTCGCGGCTATAGGCAATGTCGTTAGCGTTTTCCGCCAGATGTGTATGCAGGGATACGCCATAGCTGCGAGCCAGCGTTGCAGATTCCTTCATCAGTTCACGTGATACAGAGAAAGGAGAACATGGGGCCACGACTATCCTCTGCATCGCATGGCGACCGGCGTCATGATAGGTTTCTATCAGCCTCTGCGTGTCTTTCAGGATCGCCGATTCTTCTTCCACCACGCTATCCGGCGGCAGGCCGCCCTTGGATTGGCCCACGCTCATGGAACCGCGCGCCGCGTGGAAGCGCATGCCTATCTGCTGCGCTGCTTCTATGCTGTGGTCCAGCTTGCAGCCGTTCGGGTAGATGTACAAATGGTCGCTGGACGTCGTGCAGCCGGACATGATCAGTTCCGCCATTGCCGTCAGCGTGGAAACCTGCACCATCTCCGGCGTGAGATTGGCCCAGATCGGATACAGGTTGTTCAGCCAGTTGAACAGCTCGCCGTTCTGCGCGGCCGGTATTACGCGCGTCAGGCTCTGGTACATGTGATGATGCGTATTTACCAGGCCCGGCATCACCACATGATGGGCCGCATCAATCACTTCATCTGCCGTGTGCGGTAAATCGGTACTGGCGCCGACCTGCTCTATGACATTGTCGCGGATGAACACCGCACCACCGGCGATTTCGCGGCGCGCATCGTCCATCGTGACGACGACACGCGCGTTTTTTATCAGCAAGGTTTTACTCATACCATCCTCTTAATGATCCGAACTTTGCGCCGAGGCCAGCGCATAGGCGCGCACATCCAGCGTATCGCCCTGCCCATTAAAGAACAGGTTCAGCAGCACCGCCATTGCCGACGCCAATAGAATGCCGCTATGCAGGACGGTGGACAGATAGGACGGCATCTGCGCAAAGAAATTCGGTGCGACGATAGGGATCATGCCGGCGCCTATGCTGACGGCAACGATAAACAGGTTGTTGCGGTTGCGCTGGAAATCCACCCCCGACAATATCTTGATACCGGTTGCCGCCACCATGCCGAACATTACTATGCCCGCGCCACCCAGCACGAATTGCGGGATGGATGCAGCCACATGCGCCATTTTAGGGAACAGGCCGAAAGCGATCAGGATGCAGCCCGCCGCCACGCAGACAAAGCGGCTGCGCACGCCGGTAACGCCGACCAGGCCGACGTTTTGCGAAAAAGAGGTATACGGAAAGGTGTTGAAAATACCGCCTATCACCGTCCCCAGCCCGTCCACGCGCAGGCCGCGCGCCAGTGTGTCATTGTCGATTTTTTTCCCGACGATATCGCCGAGCGCAATGAACATGCCGGTGGACTCTATCATCGTCACTATCATGACCAGGCACATGCTGGCGATAGCGCCGGCATCGAACTGCGGCCAGCCATAATGAAACGGACGTATCATCGCAAACCAGTCTGCATTTTCCAGCCCGGCAAAGCTGATCTTGCCCAGCGCCAGCGCGATCACAAAGCCGATCACCATGCCCATCAGTACCGAGATGTTGGCGATAAAGCCCTTCATGTATTTGGTGATGAGCAGGATCGACACCAGCACCACCAGCGCAATGCCGAGATTGACGGGAGAGCCGTATTCAGGATTCGGTATCTTGGTGAACACGCCATTGACGACGGTGCCGATCACCGGCTGCCCGCCGGCCGCCCAGTTGATGCCCACCCCCATCAGCGACACGCCTATCACGGTGATGACTGTGCCGGTCACCACCGGCGGGAAGAAGCGCATCAGCTTGCTCATGAAAGGCGCGGCGACAATGCAGAACACGCCGCCCGCGATGACTGCGCCATAAATGTGCAATATCCCCAGGCTGGGGTTGCCCGCCATCGCCACCATGGGGCCGACGGCGGCAAAGGTCACCCCCATCATCACCGGCATGCGTATGCCGAATTTCCATATGCCCAGGCTCTGGATCACCGTGACGAGGCCGCAACAGAACAGGTCGGCGCTGATCAGGAAGGCGATCGCATATTTAGGCAGGTTCAGCGCACCGCCTATGATCAGCGGCACCGCAATTGCACCGGCATACATCACCAGCACGTGCTGCATGCCCAGCGCAGTCAGTTTCATTATCGGCAGTTTCTCGTCTACCGGGTGTGTCTGTGTCATGGCGTCCATCTTGTCTCCTGATATCGGAATTGCACATCGTGCTTTTATAGTAAAAATCTTCTACAAGTCATTTTGCTTGCTGGTGACCGATACTATATGAAGCGGGCATGGGAGATATATGCAAGACGCGATAACTGTTGATGCTATTTGCATATATCAATGCGGATGGAAGCAAAATTGATGCCGTCCGGTAGATGTGCCTTGGCGCGCATCCCGGCTTGACACCGGCATTGCTGTGTCAGGCTGATGTGTGCACTTAGTTCAGCGATGCCTTGGCCGCTGCGCTGACCTGGGCCCGCAGCCATTTATGCTCGGTCGCCTGGTGCCCCCTCTCATGCCATAGCTGGTAGAAACGCAACGGTGGAAACTTGATCGGCACCTCGAAGGTTTTCAAGGGCAAGGATTTTTCATAGAACTGGGCAAATTGCCTGCCGGTGGTCAGCACCAGGTCCGTGTGCGCCACCATGTAAGGCAGCATCCTGAAGGATGCCGATTCAACGACTACATTGCGGCGCAAGCTGTGCTGGTCCAGGAAAGAATCAATGGTGCCGTGGTAGCCGGGCAACACTTTCCAAGGTGCTGCATGCGGCAAGGCAAGATAATCCTGGACGGACATCTGGCCGTTCGCATTGCGCTTGGCGAAAGCGCTGCCAGCGCGCATCAGGCAGATGATGGGGTCGTCAAACAGCTTGGTCACATGCAGATGGGCGGGCGGCGCATCCCAGTTGGCAATCACCAGGTCCAGCTCGCCGTCCGCCAGCAAGCGCACATAGTCGGTGTCCTCGCCCAGCGAGTGGATCACCAGCCGGCTCTTCGGCGATTCCCGCCGCATGCGGACGACCAGTTCCACAAAGAAGGCCGCGCTCAGATAATCGGGTGCTGCGACATGAAAGGTGCGCGCCTCATCCTGCGGGACGAAATTGGTCTTTTGCGCAAACAGGCGTTCGGTTTCATCGAGTATGCGCTTGGCCGGCTTCAGCAGGCTCTCGCCGTGCTCGGTAGGCAGCATGCCCCTGGCGCCGCGCACCAGCAGCGGATCTCCGGTCAGTTCGCGCAACTTGCGTAGCGATGCCGAAATCGATGATTGCGGCTGGTTCAGCTTCAAGGCCACCCGCGACACATTCTTTTCCACAAGCAACAGATACAGGATGCGTATCAGGTGTATGTCCAGGTGGTCTGGCAGTTTGGATGTCATGGAAGCATGCCTCGATATCTGTTATATGAATTCGTCTATATTGAATATACCCGATCCGCGATCTGAATCTGTCGCGATACGGAGACAGGCAATGCGTTTACAATATCCGGGCAGATACAAGACAACATGTAACGCAACCCGGAAGACAGAATGACGCAGATAAGGAATGCGCAAGTGGCGGATGCCGATGTGCTGGTGGAATTGCTGGCGCAGCTGGATTATTCCGCCGCCGGCTTTATCAAGGAAAAAATAAGGGCGCTGCTCGGCCATCCGGACGCGGTTCTGCTGGTGGCGGAACAGGAAGGTGCCGTGCGGGGTTTCATCTCGCTGCATTTCATTCCCCAGATAGCGCTGGCCGGAGATTTTTGCCGCGTCAGCTACTTTTGCGTGGACAGCCGCCAGACCAGCCAGGGCATAGGCAAGCAACTGCTGGAACACGCGGAAAAGCTGGCAAAGGAGCGAAGCTGCGACCGCATGGAATTGCATTGCCACAGCCGCAGGCTGAGATCGCACCAGTTTTATGAGAGGCAGGACTACGAGGATTCGCCGAAATACTTCATGAAGAAACTGGGCTGAAGAAATCCGCTCAGGTCAGCAACAGGTTGTCGATGTCGCGTACTTCCATAGGCCGGTAGTACAGGAAACCCTGGAAGAATTCGCAGCCTATGGCTTTCAGGAAATGCTCCTGCCCGATGTTTTCCACACCTTCGGCCACCGTGGTACAGGACAGGATGCGGGCCAGCGACACGATGGCCTTGATGATCAGTTCGCTCTTTTTGTTGAAACCTATCTGTGCGACGAAGGAACGGTCGATCTTGATGCTGCGCGCAGGGAAATGGCTAAGCTTCGACAGCGAAGAATAACCGGTGCCGAAATCGTCGATGGCAATGCTAAAGCCGCGTATCTTCAGTTCGTCCAGATGGTGGATCGCCAGGGCTTCGTTGCCGATCAGGCCGGTTTCAGTAATTTCAAATTCCAGGTATTCGGGGGCGATTTTATGGGCCGCGCAGCTGGATTCGATCAGTTGCAGCAGGTCGTGGCGCGCAATATCCACCGCGGACAGGTTGATCGCTACCGGCGGGCAGGCGCCGTATTTATCCAGCCAGAAGCGCACTTGAGCGCACGCCGCATCGACAACAAAATTGGTGATCTCTCGGATCAGCCCGGCATTCTCGGCAATCTGGATAAACTCGCCCGGCGTCACCGCGCCCAGCGTCGGCGATTGCCAGCGTATCAGCGCTTCCAGCCCGGCAATGCTGCCGTCGTGCGTGACCTTGGGCTGGTACACCAGGCGGAATTCCCTGTGCTTCAGCGCCGATACGATGCCCACTTCTACTTCGACGCTGCGCCTAATCTGCAGCGCATCGCCTTCATCAAATAACGCAATGCCCTGGCCGCTGGAGCGGCGCGCGCTATCCAGCGCCACTTCGCTGCGGCGTATCAGGTCGTCCGGCTCCAGGTCTCCCTTGCGCGCCAGCGCGATGCCGGCGGACAGCTGTACCGTCAGCCGGGCGCCGTCGATATCGATTTCCTTGGACAGCATATCGCGAATTTTTTCAACCGCGCGTAGCGTATCAGCCGGATCTCGTACCTGGTCGATGACAAAGGAAAACACGATGCTGCGCAGCCGCGCGCAGAAGCAGTGCGGCGGCAGGCTGGTGGTCAGGTCTTCGGCGAAGCGGCGTATCATCACATCGCCGGTATAGGCGCCGAATTTCTCGTTCGCATGCCGTATGCTGTTGACGCGGAAGGACACCAGCGCGATCAGGCTGCTGTCGTCCTTGCGGTTCAGCACTTCCCCCAGGTAATGGCGCAGCATGTCGCGGTTGGGAAGGTTGGTCAGCCTGTCGTGGCTGGTGAGGAAGTTTTCCCGTTCCTGGCTGCGCTGCAAGGCATCGTGCATGGAATGCAGGCCCGATACGTCGCGCAAAGCGACAATGTAGTGGTCTTTGGATGTCGATGAGATATTTTCCAGTGCCACCATCTTGCCGTCGCGCGTGCGGTAGGCCGTTGTCGGCAGGTTGGACACATCGTCCATCACATGCTGCTTGAAACGTATACTGCCGTCCAGCGCTATCCAGTCAAACAGCGAAGACCCGTCGTCGGTCTTGCCGCCGGAACGCCCCAGCAGCGCATTGGCGAGATGGTTTGCCTGCAGGATGCGGGAGTCGGCGTCGCACAGCAAAATAGGGCTGCCGGCATTCTGGAAGATTTCCTGGTACTGCTCATGGCTGGTCTCCAGTTCGGCACTGGTATGGCGATGGCGCAGCGCCGCCGCATCCAGCGCATGCAGTGCGCGGAAGACCGACAGCGGCAGGCAGATATTAAAAAACAGGAACAGCAGCGACTGTATATAGGTGTGGGTGCCCGGCAAACCCACATGCACGGGGAAATTGAATACCGGCTCATTACGCAGCAGCACGAAAAACGGCAGTACGTTCAGGCCCATCAGCACCAGCGCCAGCCGGGTGCCGAAGAAAAGCCGCGCAATGATGGGCGTCGTATAGATAAACAGGTAGCCCAGCTTGGATATCTCGAACTGCCGCACGAAGCAGATAATGGAAAATGCTGCCGCATAGACGGTGATGATGAGAATGGAAGCGCTCAGGTATAGCTTGCGCTGCGAATAGTAAAGGCCTATGGCCAGCAAGGTATAGAAGACCCCGCATATCCACACCACGGCGTAGGCGCCGACGGCGATTGCGTCCAGCGAGCTGTGTATCGCAACAATGGCTTCCAGCACGAACCCGGACACCAGGATGATGCGCAGCGCACTTGCTCTCCATACGGAGTGCTCGGCAGGACTTAACCCGCCTTCGTTAAGAGAAAGCCAGCGAAACATTGCACATAGTGAGAGTGATGTAGTGGGAACTACAATAAGTTTCTTGGTGGAAACAGCATTTTCGCATGAAACTTCAATATGCTAATTACAAAATGATGGTTTGTGGAAATATTTCTGTAATTTATATTAATTGATTACCAATATCTGTATGTAAAACATCATTAAATACTCAAGTTAATCGTTCAACCCGAATTTACGGCATGCCGCGGTGCCGTCGTTTTGCACACCAGCCTGCAAAAATAACAATAACCGCGGTCTGCATCGCGCTTCTTATTCCACGCAAACCCTGAAACAAGCGCCGGCGCACTCCTGCCCTATCACCACACGGCATAAGTGTTATTCCCCCTACCCTTCTTCCGCGCAACACCGCTTGCACAGACACTAGCGGCACGGTCGGTTGGCAAACAACCCGGCTCACAGCCAGGCGCCGATTGGCGACCGCAATGGTATCGATCAGATCAACAGGAGAAGAGTAATGAGCAAGCTTCAAGGAAAAGTAGCAGTCATCACCGGCGGCACTTCAGGCATGGGCCTGGCAACAGCCAAACGTTTCGTCAAGGAAGGCGCTTTTGTCTTCATCATGGGACGTCGCCAGGCTGAACTGGATGCCGCAGTGAAATCGATAGGCAACAATGTCGTCGGCGTGCAAGGAGATATCGCCAACCTCGCCGATCTGGATAAGCTGTATGCGACGGTCAAGGCAAGCAAAGGGCATCTGGACATCGTATTCGCCAACGCCGGTCTGGGCGAATTTGCAGCCATCGGCGATATTACCGAAGAACACTTCGACAAGACCTTCAACGCCAATGTGCGCGGCACCGTATTTACCGTACAGAAGGCCTTGCCGCTGTTAAAAGACGGCGGCTCGGTGATCCTCACCGGCTCCATCGCCAGCGTCAAAGGCATTCCTTCCTTTGGCGTCTACAGTGCAACCAAGGCGGCCATCCGTTCTTTTGCCCGCACCTGGACCAACGACCTGAAGGACCGCCGCATCCGCACCAACGTCATCAGCCCAGGCACGATAGACACCCCTATCCTGGATCCGCTGCCTAAGGAAGCGATTGCAGGCATCCTGTCCGGCGTTCCTATGGGACGCATGGGCACCTCCGATGAGATCGCGACCACCGCTGTGTTCCTGGCGTCTGACGATTCCAGCTTCATCTCCGGCATCGAACTGTTCGTAGACGGTGGCGCAGCGCAGGTATAACACCCTCCTCGCGTATGCCCGCGCTGCGGGCATACGCCCCCAAAAGGAAAGTCATGTCGCTGCAAGCAAAACTCGACGCATTCAAGGCCGATTTCGTCGCCGGCAAGTCTCCCTATAACGCGCCGCCGGAAATACATGCGGTGATGGCGCGCGCAACCGCCGAACTGGTCGCGTCCGGCCTGGCGCGGCGCGCCTTGAAAGCAGGCGACATTGCGCCATACTTCTCGCTGAACGATCCCGACGGCAAACCTGTTTCTTCGGCGGACCTGCTGGCGCGGGGGCCGCTGATCCTCAGCTTTTATCGCGGCGTGTGGTGCCCTTACTGCAATTTTGAACTACAGGCCTTGCAACAGGTATTGCCGCAAGTGCTTGCGGCAGGTGCAAGCCTGCTGGCCATTTCTCCGCAAAGCGCTGCCAACAGCCGCAAGTCCATGCGCATCAACGAACTCGGCTTCCCCATTCTCAGCGACATGCACAACGAAGTCGCCGCCTTGTTCGGGCTGCGCTTTACACTGCCGGATTACCTGATAGCGCTGTATAAAAGCCGGAAGAATGACTTGCCTGCCTTTAACGGCGACGATAGCTGGACGCTGCCGATGCCGGCGCGCTACGTCATCGGCAGCGACGGTGTCATCCTGTATGCTGAAATCAATCCCGACTATACGCAAAGGCCGGAGCCGCAGGATATGCTGGCGGCGTTCACTGCCTAGTTTCTGTCACAGTTGCAGTATGGCGTCCCTGGACACCCGCGGCAAATCCCGAAACTGGATTGCGTATATACTTTGCGCCCCGCGAGCGTGCTGAACGGATCGATGGCAAAACTGCCACCGCCTGCGCGCTTGGTCAATCTGCTGCAAGAAAGTGCATAGATGAATACTCCCGCCTGGAGCCGCTCCCAATGGGTGGCCCTGCTCAGCCTCAGCTTTGCCGTATTCATGGTATCGCTGGACGTTACCGTGGTCGTGGTATCGCTGCCGAAGATACAGACCGATCTGGGCCTTTCGCTGGCGCAACTGCAGTGGGTGGTCACGTCCTATTCGCTGGTATTTGCCGGTCTGCTGCTGTCGGCGGGCGTGCTGGCCGACCGCTTCGGCCGGCGCCGCACATTCTTTCTTGGGCTGGCCCTATTTGCACTGTCTTCAGGCGCCGCGGGTCTGGCGAATACGGCATGGGTGCTGAATGCGGCGCGCGCCGTACAGGGCCTGGGCGCGGCTTTCCTGTTAAGCAGCGCCGGCGCGCTGCTCGCGCAAATATTTCCGGGACCGGACCGCACCAGGGCGTTTGGCGTGTGGGGCACGGTTATCGGCATCGGCCTTGCATTTGGACCGCTGATAGGCGGCTTCATTACGCGGCACGTCGGCTGGCACTGGATATTCCTGATCAACCTGCCTGTTGCAGTCGCCATCTTCGCTGGCGTACAGAAAACCGTCAGTGCGATTTTTACCGTGCATAAGCGCCCGCTGGACTGGATAGGCATGACGAGTTTTACCGCAGGCCTGTTCGGCATTATCTATGCGCTGAGCACGCTGCATCCTGGCGCCCATGCAGAAACGGGCACCGAATATGCAGCGGCTGGGGGAATACTGCTACTCGTAATATTCTTTGCCAGCCAGCGCTGGCAGCGGGAGCCGATGATAGACCTGGCCTTGCTGCGCAACAAGGCCTTCGTCGGCATCACGCTGATGCCGATACTGCTGTCCATCAGCTACTGGTCTTTGCTGGTTTTCCTGCCGCAGTATTTTGAGCTGTCGCGCGGCCTGGATGCGCTGGGCTCCGGCATTGCGCTGCTGCCGCTGACACTGCCCATGCTGATGCTGCCGCCGTTTGGCGCCAAGCTGGCGCACCGCCTGCCGCGCCATGTGCATTTCAGCCTGTCCTTCGCATTGGTCGGCCTGGGCGCCATTGTCATGTACGCCGGCCTGCATGCGCATGGCGCTCTGCTCATTGCGGGCATGCTGCTCACCGGAACCGGCTCGGGCCTGATCAATGCCCAGATGACCAATGTTGCCGTGAGCGTCGTACCGCACGAGCGCAGCGGCATGGCAACCGGCATCAGCGGCACCATGCGCCAGGCAGGATTCGTGTTTGCCATTGCCCTGCACACGCTGCTGATCGAACAGGTCAGCATACCGGGGCAGGCAATGAGCAGCGAGGTCTTCAATGCGGGGCTTGGCCGCATACTGATGACGGCGATGGCCGCCAGCGCTGCCGCTGTACTGATTGCGCTGGCCTGGCTCAGATACGATGCGGTGCCGGCATCTGCAGAGACGCTGGTGCCGCTTGACTAATGCATGCAGGGCATAGTCACGCCGAGTTCAGCCGGATAGCTTGCCCTGGCCATCCATGATGGTCTGCACAAACTCAACAAAAGCACGGGCCTTGGCATTGGCCATGCGCCCGGAAGGATAGACCGCCCACAGGTCCACCGGCGGCAGCTCCCATTCTTCCAGCACACGCACGACCTCGCCACTCTGCAGTTCCTTCGCGAACATCCATTCAGACGCCACGGCAGCGCCTATGTCGGCCAGCACTGCGGCGCGCACCCCCTCCGCCGCATTGACGCGCACCCGCGCCTCCACATTGACGGAAACCTCGGTGCTTCCACGGCGGAATTCCACTACGCCGCTCTCCGGCCCTGCATAGATGATCATCTGATGGGCTGCCAGCTCAGCAGGCTTGTGCGGCGTGCCCGCCACCGCAAAATAGCCGGGACTTCCCACGACGATGCGCTGCCCCTGCGCAATCCTGCGCGCAGTCATCGACGAATCGCCCAGGGTTCCCATGCGCAGAGAGATGTCTATGCCCTCTTCCAGCAGGTCGATATTGCGGTCATCCAGCATCACATCTATCTTCAGTTGCGGATGCTGATCCAGAAAAATTTTCAGGTGCGGCACGATGTACAGTCGCGCAAAGGTCACAGCCGCCGATATCTTTAGCCGCCCGGACAAGCTGGCTTTGGAGCCACGGGCGGCAAGATCGGCCTCATCGGCTTCCAGAATTGCACGCCGGGCGCCGTCGTAAAAACCCTGACCGGCATCAGTGGGCGTCAACCCACGCGTGGAGCGCAGCAGCAGGCGCACACCCAGCCGCTCCTCCAGTTGGGAAATCGATTTGGATACCGCAGGCTGGCCTACGCCAAGCTGCCGCGCGGCCCCCGAAAACGAGCCGGTATCCACCACGCAGACAAAAGTTTCCATCAAAGCCAGACGATCCATTAGCTATTCCTCCTGGGAATGAATGATATACGGCCAGACCGTCTTCTGCCATGCAAGGAAGAAAATCAAACTTGCACCACACCGGCAATATCCGGCCGGCCCGGTGGTATAAGCCCGTCCAGCCACCGCCGCGGTGTAGAAATGCATTAAATACATTAACGGCAAGCCATCTCGCTACCGTCAGCATGTTTAAAAAGAAATAACGCAGAAACAGGTAAAATACCGCTCCGTTTGCCGGATAATGCGCCCACTCCCGTGGCACCCCATGCTGCGGGCAAGCCCTTTCCGGTTTCAACTCTCCCTTTTTGCCTATGCTGCGTATATCCACCCTGTCCAGATTTTTCGTTGCCGCCTTGTTGCTCACAGGAGCCGGAGGCATGGGAGACGCTTTGGCGGCAAAGGCCAAAGCCAAGTCAGCTCCAGCGGCCAAAGCGGCGAAAAGCGTCATCCTGTATGCAGCCGGCGACATTGCCGACTGCAAAAACAAGGCCGCCGCCGAATCCATGGCGGCTAAAACAGCTGCGCTGGTCACTAGCGGCCTGGCGGGGCTGGGCAAGGACGCCAATGCCGCCGTGCTGACGCTGGGTAATAACACCTATCCGGTGGGCACGCCGGACGAGTTCAATGATTGCTACGATGGCACCTGGGGCAAATTCCTGGCACGCACGCTGCCCTCCCCGGGCAACCATGACTACGCGATGCCTCTGGGACAGGGCTATTACAACTACTTCGGCCAGCAGGCAGGCGCTGGGCGCCGCGGCTACTACAGCAAAGACATCGGCAGCTGGCACATCATCTCGCTGAACAGCAACCTGAAGGACGAGCAGTTCCAGGCCCAGCTGAAATGGCTGCAGGAAGACCTGAAAAGCACCGGCCGCTCTTGTACTCTGGCTTTTTGGCACCATCCTGTATACAGCTCCGGCGGACGCGGCAACAACGCGGTGATGCAGCCGGTGTGGAAGATGCTGTATGAGGCTAGGGCCGACTTGGTGCTGGCGGGGCATGACAATAACTACGAGCGCTTTGCGCCGCAGGATGCCGCAGGCCAGCGCGATGACAAGAAAGGCATGCGGGAATTTGTCGTGGGCACCGGCGGCGCCAGGCTGACACCGATCCTGCTGACCAAGCCCAACAGCGAATTGCGCGACAATTCCAGCTACGGCGTCTTGAAACTGACATTGAACGAAAAAAGCTACGACTGGGAATTCCTACCCATCGCCGGCCAGCATCTGAACGATAAGGGCAGCAGCAACTGCCACTGACTTGCAAATGGCACTGAGGGCCGTCAGTGAGCGCTATGTCAGCCGATACCAGCCTATATCAGCCTGCGCTGATACTGACTATGTCGATCCGGCATAAGCGCCGGAGTTGGAATTTCACTATACTCAGGAACGGCTCGAAATTTTCCCCTGCAACACCAATTTTTTGGTATTGCAGCGTTTTCACGCGTCTGAAGGACGCACCTTAGGGGTCGTTATGCACATAGAAGAATCACTGAAGCTGGATTTCAAGGATGTTTTGATACGTCCGAAACGCTCTACCCTCACCTCGCGTTCCCAGGTGGAACTGCAACGCGAATTCGTCTTCCACAATTCCGGCAAGACCTATCACGGCATTCCCATCATCGCAGCCAATATGGACACCACCGGCACGCTGGAGATGGCCGCCGCGCTAGGCGAGCACCAGCTATCGGTCGCGCTGCACAAGCACTATGATGAAGAAACACTGGTCAACTACTTCTCTACGCTGCAAAACAAATCGACCGCCTTTTATTCGATGGGCATCACGCAATCCGACTATGAAAAATTCTCGGCAGTGATGGCGCGCGCGCAGAATGCGATTGAATATGTGTGTATCGACGTCGCCAACGGCTACACCGAAGGCTTCATCCAGTTCGTCAAGAAAGTAAGGGCGGCTTATCCGCACCTGACCATCATGGCAGGCAACGTGGTGACCGGCGACATGACGGAAGAACTGATCCTGGCCGGCGCCGACATCGTCAAGGTCGGCATAGGCCCGGGTTCGGTGTGCACGACGCGCAAGATGACGGGTGTCGGTTATCCGCAGCTATCCGCCGTTATCGAATGCGCGGATGCGGCGCATGGCCTGGGCGGCCAGATCTGCGCCGACGGCGGCTGCGTGGTGCCGGGCGACCTGGCCAAGGCTTTCGGCGGCGGCGCCGACTTCATCATGCTGGGCGGCATGCTAGCCGGCCATGACGAATGCGCCGGCGACCTGGTTGAGCGAGACGGCAAGCAGTACAAGAGTTTTTACGGCATGAGCAGCCGCGCAGCGATGGATAAGTATGCCGGTGGCGTCGCCAAATACCGCGCATCGGAAGGCAAGGAAGTGCTGGTGCCCTACCGCGGCCCGGTGGCAAACAGCCTGCAGGACATCCTGGGCGGCGTACGTTCCGCCTGCACCTATGTCGGCGCGCACAAACTGAAGGAACTGACCAAGCGCACGACCTTCGTCAGGGTCACGCAGCAGCTGAATGAGGTATTCGGTAAATCCTGATGCCGTGAAATGGTAATGCCATGCAAAGCCTGCCACGCAATCCGGCAGGCTTTTTCTTTTCTACGCAAGCAATGCGTCCATTGCCAGTTTGCGTAGCACATGCGCAGCAGCGGCGAGGCCGAAAGAGGCGGTGACGGCCATGCTGGAACCGTAACCGGCGCAATTCAGGCCGCTGACGCCAGCAGGGTCCGCCGCATCCTCGCCTTCAATCTCGCAGACTTCGCCAACAGGCGGCATCTTCAGCGCCTCCATCGAAAATACCGCATCGATACCGAACTTGCTCTTGGCGCCGCGCGGAAAACCATGCTGCTGGCGCAGCCGCTTGCGCACCAAAGCCAGCAGGGGCTCCTGCTCGGTACGCGACAGATCGCGTATTTCTATCTTGCCCGGATCTACCTGGCCGCCGGCGCCGCCTACCGTAATTAATGGTATTGCATTGGCACGGCAATAAGCGATCAGCGCCGTCTTGGCTTTGACGCTGTCGATGGCGTCAATCACATAATCAAAACCGTGTGCGCCTACCATCGCATCCAGGTTGTCGCCCGCGACAAAATCTTCCACCTCCGTAACCTTGCAACGCGGATTGATCAGCGCAATACGTTCTGCCAGCGCCGTCACCTTGGCCTTGCCGACGGTGTCGCTATTGGCCTGGATCTGGCGATTGATATTGGATTCGGACACGTTGTCCAGGTCTATCATCGTGATGCGCCCTATCGCGCTGCGCGCCAGCGCCTCCACCACCCAGGAGCCGACGCCGCCCACGCCGATAACGCAGATATGCGCCGCCTGGAAACGCGCAAATGCGGCGTCTCCATATAGGCGGCCTATGCCGCCGAAACGGCGTTCAAAGTCGATATCGGCTTCTGCATCCGGAATTTGTTGCTGTTGTTGCATGGTATGTCGCTTAATATTGCACAACCTGTATTCTACAAGAGCGCATTTGAAGCTGCCTGCTTTGATTTAGCGCAAGCACCGTTTGCCAGGATATCGGATAATTCCCTACATCCCATCCTGGATATCGATCTACAGAGGCATCATGGAAACTTTATTCGCCAGCGCACCCGATTTCAACCAGCCCTTGGCCGTGCTGAAGCATTGCCATGACAAGATACGCAAACAGCTGGCCACACTGGGGAAACTACCCGCCCACCTTGCCGCCAACGGCGCCGACGATGATGCGCAGCAGGCGGCAAGCGCGGTCAGGCGCTATTTCAACCAGGCGGCACCGCTGCACCATGAAGATGAAGAAATGGACTTGCTGCCCATGCTGGAAGTGACGGCAAAAAATGAAGACGCCGCGCTGCTGGCAGAGCTGATGCCGGCCATCCTGAAGGAACATACCTTGATGCACGCCATCTGGCACCGGCTGGACAAGCAGCTGGAAGCGCTCGCTGCCGCCACATCGGCAGAGCTGGCCGGCGACGATGTCGCCCAGTTCTGCACCATGTACACGCAGCACATGGTCACAGAGGAAAGCCACATCGCTCCCATGGCCAAGCGCCTGTTCAGCGATGCGCAGATGAGCAAGCTGGGCAGCGCAATGCAACAGCGGCGCGGCATCAGCGCATGCTGAAGTAAACAGAAAAAAGGAAAAAGAATGAGTTTGGCAGATCTACGCAAAGACTATAAACAGGCCAGCCTGTCGGAAAACGAAGTCGCCGACGACCCGGTCACGCAGTTCACCCGCTGGTTTGAGCAGGCCACACAGGCCAACGTGCCGGAGCCGAATGCCATGAGCCTTGCCACCGCCGCCAGCGACGGCCGGCCGTCATCGCGCATTGTGCTGATCAAGGGCGTAGACGAACGCGGCTTTTGCTGGTTCACCGATTACGACAGTAAAAAAGGCAACGATATCGCCACCAATCCGCAAGCCGCGCTATTGTTTCACTGGGTGGAACTGGAACGCCAGGTCAGGATAGAAGGCCGGGTAGAAAAGTTGAGCGGGCAGGAAAGCGACGCCTACTTCCACAGCCGCCCGTTAGGCAGCCGCCAGAGTGCAAGCGCTTCGGCCCAAAGCCAGCCTATAGAAAACCGCACCGCGCTGGAAGCCAAGCTGGCGGACGTGGTTGCCCGCTACGCCGACCAGCCGCCGCGCCCGGACCACTGGGGCGGCTACCGCTTGGTCCCTGATCGCCTGGAATTCTGGCAAGGCCGCAGTTCCCGCCTGCACGACCGTATCGTGTACACGCGAAACGCAGACAACACCTGGTCGCTGAGCCGTTTGCAGCCGTAGCAAACCGCAAATATAAAGCAAGCGTTTTCCAATCCACACTAGAGCGTGAGCAGCTCGGAAGAGGCCCGTATCTTCTCCGCATACTGCAACAGCGCCTCCATCCCCGGCTCCTTGCGCGGCCAGACCAGCCCCACGCCGTCATCGATATAGCGCGGCAGCACATGCAGATGGCAATGCGGCACTGTCTGCCAGCCGGCCAGCTCATTGGCCTGCAGGATGGTCATGCCGTCCGGATGGAACTGCTGCTGCACCGCCCTGGCAATATTGCGCGCCGCGCGCATCATCGCCACTGCCGTTTCTTCATCGGTGTCCATCAGCGTGATATAGGGCTTGCGGCTGGCGACCAGTACATGACCGGGGTTCAACTGCCCCGCATCCATGAAGGCAAACACCAGCTCATCCTCATACACCCTGGCGCACGGCAGTTCGCCGCCGATGATGCGCTCAAACACGGTGGGCCGCAGGCGCATCATGCCACCAGCTTGCCGGCAAAATACTTCCTGGTCTTTTCTACCTTGGGAGCAACCACCAGCGAGCAGTAGCGCTGCTGCGCATTCATCTTGAAGTAGTTGCGGTGGTAATCCTCGGCTGGATAAAACATCGGCGCTTCCGTCACCTCCGTCACCAGCGGCGCATCCCACAGCTTGGCCATCTCGCCCATCATCTGCAAGGCCATTGCATGCTGCTCCGGCGTATGGAAGTACACGACAGAGCGGTACTGCGTGCCGACATCGTTGCCCTGGCGGTTCAGCGTCGTCGGATCATGGATGGTAAAAAATATTTCCAGCAATTCCCGATAACTGACGATAGCCGGATCGAAGCTCAGCCGCACCACCTCGGCATGTCCTGTCTTGCCTTCGCATACATCTTCGTAACTGGGATCCGCCCCTTCACCACCGGCGTAGCCCGGTTCCACGCTCTTTACGCCACGTATCTGCTGGAATACCGCTTCCGTGCACCAAAAGCAGCCGCCGCCCAAAGTCGCCAATTGTGTCGCCATCATTTCACTCCTGAGTAATTTCTTTTATTTACGCTTGTTGCTTACGTCTGCCGCCGGCCAGCTCGTGGCAAGGCTTATGGATAAGCCAATACCTGCTTGCTCGCCTCTATTTTTCGCAGTTCCATGAACTGCATTACTGAATCTACCGTCACCGTGTCGATCATGCCCGCCATGCGTCGGTCAAAAGGCTGGTCGTCGAAGGCTACGTTGGCCCGGAACATGCGCGCACCCAGCCTTGTCATTGCCGGGATGTCCAGCGTGGTGGCGTGATAGCCGGTCATCTTCAGCCAGGCCTGAGCCTGGCTGCGGGTTGCAATATGGGCATCCTTTGCGGTTGCTGCCGCAAGCATTTCCAGCACCCACTGGTTGGAATTCTGGTAGCTGTCGGAAAACGGATACGACAGCATGTTGTAACGCTGCGCATGTAAACGCTTGGGCGCATCGCTGCCCAGCAGAGCAATCATCTTTTGCTGGACCTCAGGCTCCGGCACGATCAGCAACGCTTCATACGCAAACATGTCGTCCAGGAAGAAATTGCCCAGCCCTTCGTTGTACAGCGCCGATTCCGCCGTACCGCACTGGTTCAACTCATGCACGATGATCCAGCGTCCCTTGGGGCTGTCCCGCCAGGCGATGCCCATATGGGAATAGCGCAGGTGGTATTTGGACAAATCCTGACCCACCCGCCCGATAAAGGCCAGTTGGGCGCCGGAATCGTCCAATGCCTGCCGCGTCTTCAGCGCCAGCTCCATGGCCTTCATCACGGTGTCTGCCGTGGGCTGGAAAGCATCGCAAGACCTGCCTGCATAACTGGACGCAGAGACTGCAAGCAGCAGCAAAGCCATCCATAGCCTGATCGTTTTCATGCTGCCCTCACACCCTGGATTGATGTAGCAGGCTGGAGCCTATTTCGTTCGGGATGAAGGCCAGCGCCTTGCCGGACACCATCAGCAAGGTGCCGGTAGACATTGCCGCCGTCTCCACCACCGTGCCGGCCGCAACCGAAAGCCCGCCGGCCACGCCGCCGGTAAATTTGATCGACGCCTTGCCGGCCTGCGATGCGCCTTTGAATACGACGACAACGCCGTCCGCTACTGTTTCCACACTTTCCACAACCAGGGTGCCGGAGCCCACCACGAGTGCAATCGACCCGCCGACAACGACATACGCCGACAAACCGGAAACGTCGCAGGACGGGCAGTTCGCCTGGGCGTTGCCTGCCAACAAACTCGACAGCAGCAGCGCTGACAGGATGGCCTTGCCGGATAAAGCAGACAGCTGTTTCATTTGTGGCTCCAGTTTGATGAAATATGCTGCATCCCTGCACAGCACCGAATAACTGGAATGCATTATCAAACCGTATCCAAAAGTGATCAATCTCTACACAAATAGTCGCAACGGGGGTCTCTTGGTGTATCATTTTTTAATACTTTTTTACAAATCCGAGAGTTTTCCATGCCAAAAGCTTCGAACCTGGTGGATGTTCTGAAACGCGAACTGAAGGCCAGGGACATCACCTACGCCGACCTGGCCGCCCGCATCGACATGTCGGAAGCCAGTGTAAAAAGGATGTTTTCGCAAAAAAACTTCACGTTGCAGCGGCTGGACGAGATCCTGCAAGCCACAGAAATCAGCCTGCGCGACCTGGCGCTGACTTCGAACGAAGAAACGCTGATCTCCGAGCTGACCTACGATCAGGAAAAGGAGATCATCAGCGACCCGAAAAAATTCATCGTCGCCGTTTCTGTGCTGAACCTGCTGACAGTGGAACAGATCATCAGGATTTACGACATCAGCGAGGTTGAAGTCATCAAGCACCTGCTGCGGCTGGACAGGATAGGCTTCCTGGAATTGATGCCCAACAACCGCGTCAAACTGCTGGTGTCGCGTACCTTCCGCTGGATACCGAACGGCCCGATACAGTCCAGCTTCCGCGAACAGGCCTATGGGGAATACCTAGAATCCAATTTCGACGGCGAACACGAACTGATGCGGCTGATCAACGTCATGTTGTCCCGGCAATCGGTGGCGGCCTTGCTGAACCGGCTAAAACAGGTCGCCAGGGAGTTTTCGGAGCAGCATCAGGAAGATTCCAAGCTGCCGTTTGAAGAAAAGCACAGGATCAGCTTCATGCTGGCCGCGCGTCCCTGGCTGCCGAAGCAGTTCAAGGACCTGGTGCGCAAGGACTACATCGACAAACATGCTGAAAACAAGGCTAAAAGATTGTAACTACTCTTTAAAATTCAGTTTCGGATCGTGGTGCCTGCCATTTTTCATATTAATTGAAATACTAAAAAATCAAGGCTTCCATTTCGGAATTCCTCAATGAATTCATCCACTTAGCCACTTCAGGGCCCGAAACAGGGGTGTTTTCGGGTAAAATGCGCGCATGCAGAATATTCACGACGACGCCGTCCACCAGAACGACGATGAACATGCTTTACAGTCTTATTTCAAATCCGGCATCTCTCCCGACGATGTAGCCCAGGTCTTCCACCTCAAGCGCGCCCAGCCCATGCTGCAGGCGTTTACCGCGCTGTTCCACGGCGGCTTCAACGGCGTGCTGCTGCGCCTGCTGGTGCTGCGCGAACTGGCGTCGGATGTGCAAACCCCGTCACTGACACGCGCCGACATCAATACGCGGCTCGGCTACCTGGAACCGGACAGCCTGGAGACAGTATTGTCGCGGCTGCGCACCAACGGCCTGCTGGTATGGGACGCAACGCAGTCTGTATACCGCATCACGCCGACTGCGCGCAATGTGCTGGCCGCGATAGAAAGCCTGCTGCAGGTCAACGAGCAAGAAGACCAGGCCGAGATGAGCTATATGCTGACCCAGGTTGCCGGTGCACAGGCAGTGGGCGGAGTGTCCGTGGAGCAGTTGCACCACCTGCTGGGCAGACTAATAGAGCTGACCGAGGAATTCAGCGATGCCATCGCCTCCGGCTCGGAATTCCAGCTGCGCGCCGCGCAGCAAAAATGGCATACCGCCTGCGACTGGGTGGAAAAAGGCTCGGAGATCATCCACGCGATCACCAACGACAGCAGGGCCGACTCTGCCACGCACAAGGCGGCGCAGGCTATCGGCCGCGCGCAAAGCGCCTTGCTGAACATGCAGGGCATGTTCTCGCGCGCGCTGAACCAGATAGAGCGCCAGCGCGTGCACTTGGGGCAATCCGGCCTGTCCACCACCGACATCAAGACCTGGCTGCTGAAGCAGGATGACCTGGCGGCATTGGCCACAGACGCAATGTCGCATCCGATGACGCCGCTGTTCATCACGCCATCCGAAATGATAGACGTGGCCGAGAGCGAATTGCTGGCTACCCGTGTGTCCGCCGTACTGGGCAGCCTGCCGGTGGGGGAAGACGCACCCGAAATAGAAAAGGACGACCAGGATGCATTACTGGAACTGGATACCTGGCTCAGTGTGCTGACGGCAACCGATGCCAGCGACAAGCCGGCCTCTCTACAGGATGTGCTGTTGCCCGCCAGTTTCGCCATCGCATCGTACCGCGCATCGCTGCTGCCTTTGCTGGGCGATGCCAACGAATCGGCACTGCAGGGCGCCACCGCCGACCTGGCACGCCTGCCGCTGATCTTCTCCAGCAAGGACAAGATGCAAAAGGTCAAGGATGAGCACGTGGCGGCAATCTCAGTGGCGACACTGACAGCCGCATTACCGGCCGCATTGCCGGTTACTACGCCAACGGCGGGTAAAAAAACAAAGGTAGTAGAGAAAATAGACGGCGGCGAACAAGCTGCCGATGAAAGCGACAAGCAAGCCCATGAATGAAGATTCCCAAATCCTGATCGCGCGCCTGCTCGCGCACCAGACGCTGCGCCGTGAAGACAAGCTGGTCAAGCGTGCACTGTCCGACGAACTGTTCCGCGCCGAAGTCGATACGCGCCTGCTGGCCTGCGGCATGAAATTCATGGACAACGTCTATGCGGATCATGTAACACTGGCCTTCACCCGCGATACCGAACCGAAAATATTCGGCGTCAAGGATACCTGGCAAAACAATAATTTCGGCCTCGCGCGCGACGGCGTCGCGCTGCTGGTGGTGCTGTGGGCGCTGATCATCCTGCCCAAGCGCGAAAGGCAGGAAGCGCACCAGCTGGCGGAAGAAAACCAGAACGACATGTTCGGCAAGGAAAAACCGGTACCGCGTGCAGAAGACACGTCGATCGGCATTTCCTACCGCACGCTGCTGGCTGATTTCGGCGACAAGCTGGGCAAGAAAACCCGCATGGACATGAACCTGGGCCAGCTGGCCCGCTTCGGTTTTATCGAACGCAAGGGAGAATTCATCAGTGAAGGCCCGCTGCTGGACCTGCTGATGGATACCGATACACTGAAGGACAGGATCATCAACGGCGCGCTGGCCGATATTTTCCACGTGCCCGTGCCAAGGACTGCTGCGGCGATTGCGGCGCCTGCACCAACACCGACATCGGAGTCCGCGTCTCAGTCAGCACCTCAGCCCGCATCGCAGCCTTCTTCGGCCGCGGAAGAATAGCAGTAATCATTTACCGGCCATGGCGGCACAAAAATATTAGGGGCTTGCCGGCTCACCCGGCAGGCTCCAGAAAAAAGAAACTACTATGTTCCATATCAAATCCTTAGAACTGGTCCACTGGGACTACTGGCAGCGTATCAAGAACATCCCGCTGGATGCGAAGATCATTACCATCGCCGGCCAGAACGGTTCGGGCAAGACTACGCTGCTGGATGCGCTGCGCACGCTGTTCGGGCTGGAATGCTCGATGGGACGCTCGTACAAGCACTACGCGCGCCATTCCGGCCAGCAGACCGCATGGATACGCGCGGTGGTGGATAACAGCGCGGTGGGACCGCAGATATCGAACCGCCCTTTCCGCCTGTCCGGCTTGTATGAGGATGAAGTCACGCTGTTTTGCCAGATCCAGAAAAACGGCGGCGACTGGAAACGCCATTACCTGATGCGCAGCGGCGTCGTTGAGATTGAAGACGTACAGGAAGCCAACGACTGGCTGGGCGTGGAAACCTACCGCAAGCGGCTGTCGCACGCCGGCCTGTCCACCGCGATGGGCAAGGTGCTGGCGCTGGAGCAGGGTGAAACCGACAAGCTGTGCGAATATGCGCCGCGCCAGTTGCTGGACCTGGTGTTCCAGGTGTTCGGCGACAAGGAAGTGCTGGACGCCTATGATGACGCCAAGCGCCACCAGCGCGACACCGAAACCGAGTTGCAGCGTTTTGAAACCGAACTAGAAGGTGCAAAAACCAACCTGGAAGGCCTGCGCCTGCGCGTAGCCAATTACCACCAGTGGGAAAGCCTGAACAAGGAAAAACGCGACCTGCAGGAAGAGATACTTCCTACGCTGCAGTATCACGAGTCGCTGGAAAAAGCCTCGTCCATCAGCCATGCGATACGTGCCACCAAGCGTTCATTGCAAACCCAAGATGCGGCGCTGTCCGACAAGCGCGCAGAACTGGGGCAGAAAGCGCAGCAGCTGACCAGTGCGCAGCAGCATGAAGCCTCGCTGGAAGCGGAAGAATCGCAATTGCGCGAACGCCTGCAGCAGATCAACAGCAAGCTGAAGCCGCAGGAAAGCCTGCTGGAGCAAAAGGCCCGCCTGCAAAAACTGGCGGCCGAAGCCGATGCCGATGTGGCCAATGTCGCCGAAGACCTGGAAAAGAAAGAAGAAGAACTGTCGCGCCTGAAGCAGGAACGCGATACGCTCAGCACCCGCATCAGCGCAGACCAGGCGACGATCTCCGCGCTGCAAGGCAAGGCCGCGCTGCCCGACCCGGAAAACGTCAGGGCCATGCGTCGCGCATTGAACGATGCCAATATCGCGCATACGATGCTGCCGGAAATCGTCGAAGTCACCGAGGCCAAATGGCAGGGCGCCGTCGAAGGCGTGCTGCGCGGCTTTACCTCCGTGATCCTGCTGGACAAGGCGCAGGATGCTTCTGCCGCCTATCGCGTCGGCGAAAAGCAGCGCTACGGCCATTTTATCGTGCCGGATCGCGTCACCGCGCCGGTGGTCAAGGACCAGAGCCTGCTGTCCGTCGTCAGCTTCAGCGCACCGGCGCCGGGCTGGCTGATCGAGCAGCTGCAACGCATACAGATGGTGGATTCCATCGATGCCGGCATCAAGCTCAAATCGCAGGAATGGATCACGCCTGACGCCTACCACGGCGAAAGGCGTGGCGGACGCTCGCTGTTTGTAGAAGCTTCGCGCTATCGCTTTGGTAACGCCGGCCGCTCGCAAAGGCTGGAAGCATTGCAAAGGGCCATGCCGCGCCTGCAATCGCAGGAAGACCAGCTAACGATGAAAATCAGCAAGCTGGCAGGCGAAATCAGCACCTTGAAGACCCGGCTGGCCGGTGTCGATGCGGCCAAGGAATTGAATGCACGCCATCCGGAATTTGAAGAGGCAACGCGCAATGCACAGCCGCTGAAGCAGCAGCGCATCGAGGTCGGCAGCAGGCTGGGCGAGATAGCACCGCTACTGAAGTCCGCCACCGAGCAGCGCTCAATCAGCCACGTCAAATGGGAACAGGCCAAGGCCTCGATTGCCGATGCCGAAGCCGCATTGCGCGGTTCCGAGAAGCGCCACGCCGAAGAGCGCAAATCACATTACGACACCTTGCAAAGCATGCGCCAGACCTGGCACACGCTGCCGATAAACTGGAAACGTAGCAAGCACAGGCTGGAACTGGTCGAGGAACACGAGAATGCGCACCAGATCGAATTGCGCATCCGCAGCCTGACCAATAACCTGGCGCGCGACGACTGGGAAATCGATTCCACCGTTGTGGACCAGTTCGTGCGGCTGAACGCCCTGCTGCAAGGCCGGCAGGCAGAAACCGACGACCGCCGCTACCAGAACAACCGCGCCATGGAAGCCACTGTCAATGCCCGCGCCGCCTACATGGACAGACTGCGCTACACGATCAAGTCGTACAGCCGCAACATCAAGCAACTGGGCGAACTGGCCGGCATCGAAGTACATACCGACCCCGTCAAGCTGGAAAACGACGACATCCAGCTCGCACAGGCAGGCCTGCACGTGCGCTTCAAGTTCGACGGCAAAGGGCCGATAGGCATGAACGACGGCGAGGCGTCCGGTGGGCAGCAGGTGATGAAATCGCTGATCCTGCTGATCGGCCTGCTGAAATCGGAAGATGGCTCCGGCGGCTTCGTGTTCATCGACGAACCCTTTGCCCACCTGGATATCCGCAATATCCAGCTGGTCGGCGAGTTTTTGAAAAATACCGACGCGCAATACCTGATGACGACGCCGCTGACGCACAATACCGACGTGTATGATCCTTCCGAACTCACGCTGATCACCAGCAAGAAGAAAAAGGATACGGAATGGGCGCAGCCTATTTTTGTCTTGCAGCGCCGTGTGGAAAAACATAAGGAACGGGCCTGATCTACAGCGGGCCGACAACCCGGGCAAGAGCATATTCAAGCCCGCCCCGCATGCCGCTGCCTTGGCTCGCTTCAGCCGCTTTTACTTTTCGGTCGAGATGAGCGGTGTCATGCCGGCTCGTTCTGCATCAAGCATCAAGCAAGAATCTCATTGAATTCGACCACATTCAGGTCGGGGTCACGGAAGAAAATGGCCCTGCGGCGGCCGTGGCCGAGAATCAGCGGTCCTTCGGTGATCCTGATGTTTTCACGTTCCAGCAGCGCCAGAATTTCATCGAGGTCTTCAACGATAAAGGCCGTATGCGTATAACCCGGCCATTTCACCGCATGGTCCAGCAAGACATTGCCCTCTGCATGAGGGCCGCTGCTGTTATAGATCAGGTGGATGCGCGCCCCGCTATCGTTCACCATGCCGACCGCTTTCACTTCAGCATCGTCTTCCTGCGGATCGACTTCAAAACCGAACATTTGATAGAAGCGTAACGCTGCCTCCTTATCGCTGACGCGGATGCCCACGTGGTCCACATTTTTGACGTTTGCCATGTTATTTCCTTTCAAATCCGATTCAACTCGATTCCACTCGATTTATTTTTTACGCACCGGCAGCATTGCTAGGCGGCATGGGAATGAACCTGTCCAGCGCTTCCACGCGTCGCAGCCAGCGGCGGACATTCGAGTAAGCTTCCAGCGAAACGCCGCCTTCAGGCGCATGTGCTATATAGGAATAGGCGGCAATATCGGCGATGGTCGGTGTATCGCCTATGGCAAATAGCTTGCCGGAAAATTCCAATTCGATAACCTCCAGCAGCCTCTGCGACACCTGCAGCGCGCGCTCATAATCCAGGTCCAGCCCGAATACCTTTACGAGCCTCGCCGCGCATGGGCCGTTAAAGATGTGGCCCGCCGCCAGAGACAGCCAACGCTGGACGGCTGCCATGCTCACGGGATCTGCCGGCAGCCAGGAAGGATCTCCATAGCGGCTCGCAAGATATACCAGGATGGCATTGGAATCGTGCAAGACGACGTCGCCATCCTGGATGGCCGGCACCTGGCCGAACGGACTGATGGCAAGGAATTCCGGGCTGCGGTTGTAATGCCCGTCCAGCTTGACATCCATGGTCTCAAAAGGCAGGTCCAGCATGTGCAGAAAAAGCTTGACCCTGTGTGCATGGCCGGACAGCTCAACGCCATAAAAGCGGATTGCTTGTAAAGGTTTATTCTGGGGCATGGCGGGCTCTTTTCTAAGGTAGGCAAAGGCTGTGGGAAATTGGATTGAGCGTAGAATAGCCTCAATAAAAAGACACGCATAGACTGTAATCGAGGAAACATTGTCCCTTTTAAGTGGACAATCCCTGATCCACCATCAACGCGCACGCTACAGCCAGCGAGAAAATACATGACAGGATTCAACCCCATCAACCTGAACCGTTTGGCGGTGTTTGTGGCCGTTGTCGAAACCGGATCGCTGACACGCGCCGCCGAACGCCTGGGCGTTGCAAAGACGCTGGTCAGCAAGCACATTCAGCGGCTGGAGACCGAGGTGGGGGCCAACCTGCTGGCACGCACCACCCGGCGCGTCAGCGTTACCGATGCGGGGAAGCGGTTTTATGATGCGTGCAATGATATCTTGCGCGCCACTGAGCGCGCCATCCTGGAGGTGTCGCAGGACAAGGAACAGTTGCAAGGCGTGCTGCGCGTGGCCGCTCCGGTTGACTATGGTGCGGCAGTGGTCGCGCCGGCATTGGTTGTCATGCAACGGCGGCATCCGGGCTTGCGTGTAGAACTGCTGTCCAGCGACAGCCGCGTGGATCTGGTAGCCAACGGCATCGACGTCGCCATCCGGCTGGGACGGCTGAACGATTCCAGCCATCACGCCGCCAGGATAGGCAGTTACGGGAAATGGCTGGTTGCCAGCCCGGATTTCATGGCAGGCACCGTACCGCCATCCACGATAGCTGAACTGGAGGCCTTGCCTTTTGTCGCCCTGTCGGTCGTCGCCAAGCCTTTGCTGGTGCCGTTGGAAGGCCCTGCCGGCGAACAGCTGACGCTGAAGTTTCAACATGCCTTCTTTGCCAACACCGCCCATGCCTGCCACGCAGCGGTGGTGGCCGGTGGCGGCATTGCGGTGCTGTCGGACTTCTCGGCAGCCGAGGATATTCAAGCGGGACGGCTGGTTCGCCTTTTCGCCGACTGGACCATGCCTGCCAGCGCAATCCAGGCGGTTTTCCCGGATGCGACCTTCCGCTCTCCCAAGGTGCGCGCATTTATCGACGAAGTAAAAACCTACGCGGCCATCAAAACGCCATCGACTCATTGAATTTCAGGCAATCCACACTCCCCTGACTTGTTACCGAGTGTAAATAAATTCCGCTTCCCGGCGCAGTAAAGGCAAAGTACAAAAAAATACGGCGGTTTGCATAAGGCTTTGCACAATGCAAGGCCGACAGACAGCCATTCGGGAACATGGATGAAACGATTTAAATTGAACAACATCATAGCGGACAGCGCTGTTTGCGCCAGCGTGACTGTCGCAACTGTCGTAACTATTGCACTGGCGCTGGGCGGCTGCGGTGGAGGAGGCTCGTCGCCGGCGGCTGCAATGCCGCCGCAAACGACACCGCCGCTGACAACACCGACTGCGCCCGATACCCCGAGCCTGCTCAGCTACGGCAATATCCAGAAAGCCGGCACCGGCGTCGGGGCCAGCCTGAATGGCGCTGTGCCTTTTCCCGCCGACAATGCATGGAACCAGGATATTTCGTCTGCACCGGTCGACCCGGCTTCCTCCACACTGATTAGCAGCATGGGGCTCAACACCGGATTGCACCCTGATTTCGGTTCCGGCCTCTACCAGGGCGCGCCTATCGGCATCCCCTATACGGTAGTGGATGCAGCGCAGGCCAAGGTCGCAATCCATTTCCAGGCCTACGGCAATGAAAGCGATGCCGGTCCGTATCCCGTTCCCGCCAACGCGCCAATCGAAGGCCAGCCAGCCAATGGCAGCGCTTTCAGCGGCGACCGGCATGTGCTGGTTTTGGACCGCAGCGCCAACCGGCTATATGAACTCTATAACGCAGCACCAAATGTCGACGGCAGCTGGAACGCGGATAGCGGTGCGGTGTTCCATCTGGATTCAGATACGGTAAGGCCGACGGCAAAACCGGGCTGGACCAGCGCCGATGCGGCCGGTTTGCCCATCTTCCCCGGCTTGGCGCGCTATGATGAAGTGGCGGCCGGCAAGATCGCCCACGCGCTGCGCTTTACCGTGCAAAACAGCCGCAAGGCCTATGTTCCGCCGGCGACGCATGCTGCATCCAGCAATACCAGCGCAAGCCTGCCGCCCATGGGCATGCGGGTAAGGCTCAAAGCGGGGTATGCGATACCGGCTACTTTCAGCAATGATACGAAGGTAATCCTGCAGGCGCTGAAAACCTATGGAATGATCGTCGCGGACAATGGATCTAACTGGTATATCAGCGGCGCACCGGATGCGCGCTGGAATAACGACAAGCTGGTCAACGAACTCGCCAGTGTGCACGGTTCGGATTTTGAAGTGGTGCGTATGGACGGACTGGTGACGCCCTAAGGACCAGGGGCCAACTCTAGTCGATCATCTGGTCCCACACCAGCTTGACCAGTTTGTCATCCTTGAAGCACAGGCTGGCGCCGCTTTGCTTTTCTTCGTACACATATTCAAAGCAGTCGTCGTTGACATAGCTGGGCTGGCCCAGCACAGACTTGACCTTGGCGGCGCTGCTACCGAGGTCCAGGCCGCGTGGCATCTTCCACTGGCCGCCGTTGACGCTGATCTGTGTCAGCGAGAATTTGCGCGGATTCGTCACCGGGTAATTCATTTCCAATTCAAGCCCATCCAGACTCATCTGCCGGGTTACCTGCTTCTCATCATTGCTGTCGCCACCGGATTCGCCGGTCACGGTGAACCTTGATTTACCGCAGACGCCTTTCGGCAGATCACATGCCTTCAATACCTGCAGCGCACCCTTGACGATGAAATCTTTTGCCGCCGAACTGAGCTTCGGCGTTTCATCGGCAGCCGATGTCACGGAGATACCGGCTAACATGAGTGCAATAGCGAATCGGAACTTGGTAGGCATGGCTGGGCTCGCAGAGTTCAGTACGGGGGCTCGCAAAAAAATCGGCTTTTCCTGATTTTGTCACAAGGCGGCAGTAAAGTCTGGATTGTATCTCTAATTGCCCTAAAGAAAACAATTCTACCGCCGCTTTACACAGCCGCCACTTCATCATTACCCAGCAAGCACCCAGCCATCATCAAATAAACCCTCAGCCGCCTGCATGCCGCTGAAACTCTGCCAGCGCCTTATATTCCTGCTCCAGTTTGCGCGGAATCGCCAGGAAGACAGGCCGCAGCCGCGCATAAATTGCGACATTCTCGGCAATCGGCGTATGCCTGTGCGTTGCGCCGACCATGCCGGAAATCGCTTCCAGCGATGCGATTTTCCCCAGCGCAAACAATCCCAGCACCGCTGCACCCAGGCACGATGATTCCACGCTTTCGGGCACGACGACTTCGCGGTCGAAAATATCGGCCATCATCTGCCGCCACAGCGCCGAGCGGGCGAAGCCGCCGGTGGCCATCATCCGCCGGGTGGGGCCTATAAGCTGCTCTACCGCGGGCAGGATGCTGTACAGGTTGAAGATCACGCCCTCCAGCGCCGCCCGTATCATATGCTCCTTGCGATGATGCGACGCCAGCCCGAAGTAGGAGCCGCGCAGGTCGGCATTCCACAAAGGCGCACGTTCGCCTGCCAGGTAAGGATGGAACAACAGGCCTTGCGCGCCCGGCGGCACGGCGGCGGCAATCGCCGTCAATGCTTCATAGGGATCAATGCCGGCACGGCGTGCGGCCTCTGCCTCGGCCGTGGCCAGTTCTTCGCGCACCCAGCGGAAGACATTGCCGCCATTGTTGACCGGGCCGCCAACGACCCAGTGCCGCTCCGTCAGCGCATAACAAAAAGTACTACCGGAAGGGTCAGTCACCGGCCTGTCCACCACAGTGCGCATGGCGCCGGATGTGCCTATGGTAACGGCAACCTGTCCCGGATGTATCGCATTCACGCCGAGATTTGACAGCACGCCGTCATTGGCGCCCAGCACAAACGGTGTATCCGCTGCCAGCCCCAGCTGTGCCGCAAGTTCCGGCGCCAGGCCACGAATGGCGTGCGTGGTTGGCGCCAGTGCCGACAATTGCTGCGGGCCGATGCCCGCCAGCTGCAATGCACCCGCATCCCAATCCAGTTGCTGCAGGTTGAATAAGCCCGTTGCCGATGCAATCGAATGATCGACAATCCACTGCGCGAACAGCCTGAAAAACACATACTCCTTGATGCCGACAAAACGTGCCGCACGCGTAAATAATTGCGGCTGTTCATTGCGCAGCCACACCAGCTTGCATAAAGGGGACATGGGATGGACGGGCGTGCCGGTGCGCAGGTAGATCGCGTGGCCGCCCATTTCTTCCTTGACGCGCGTGGCCCATTCGCTGGCGCGGTTGTCGGCCCAGGTAATGCTGTTGGTGAGCAGGCCGCCATTTTCATCGACGGCAATCAGGCTATGCATCGCCGCGCTGAAGGATACCAGGCTGATGTCTTGCGGCTGTGCGGAGGCGAGCGCCACCGCCTGCCGTAAGGTCGCCAGCACCGCGGCATAAATTTGCACCGGATCCTGCTCGGCCATGCCGGGCTCGCTGCTGATCAGCGGGTATTCGACGGCATGCTGCGAGACTACCGCGCCCGCATGAGTGAACAGCACCGCCTTGGTGCTGGTGGTGCCTATGTCAACACCGAGCATGAATTTAGACATCAGACAAAGCTCCGCGCCAGGCGGCCTGTTTCAAAGTGCAATTTCAAATGACTGCATTGAGCAGCATGATAAAGATGATCGCCACCACTGAGATGATGGTTTCCATCGCTGTCCAGGTCTTGAAGGTTTCGCTGATGCTCATATTGAAATATTCCTTCACCAGCCAGAAACCGGCATCGTTCACATGCGAAAAGATCAGCGAGCCTGCCCCCGTCGCCAGCACCAGGAGTTCGCGGTTGGTGCCCGGGATCAGTGTTACCAGCGGCGCGACGATGCCAGCGCCAGTGATGGTGGCCACCGTCGCAGACCCGGTGGCGATGCGGATCACGCCGGCCACCAGCCAGGCCAGCAGCAGCGGCGAAATCTGCGCATGCACGGCCATCTGTCCTATTGCCGTGCCGACACCGCTGTTGACCAGCATCTGCTTGAAGCCGCCGCCGGCGCCGATGATCAGCACGATGGCTGCTGTGGGCGCCAGGCTCTGGTCAAAAAAGCGCAGCACCTGCTGACGCGTGAAACCGCGCGCGATACCGAAAGTATAGATCGATAACAATACCGCGGCCAGCAAGGCGACGATGGGGTTACCGATAAAATCCATCAGCACACGGATATGGTGGCCATCCGGCAGGTTGATGTCGACAGAGGTTTTCAGCAGCATCAGGAATACCGGCAGCAATACCGTCACCAGCGTGATGCCGAAGCCGGGCAATTCCTTGCTTGAAGACTGGTGCGCCAGCTGGTTCACGAGGTCTTCCGAAGGCGTCACCAGCACGTGCTTGGCGATGAATGAACCGAACATGGGGCCGGCAATCACCACGGTAGGAAAGCCGACGATGAAACCATAGAAAATCGTCTTGCCGATATCCGCACCGAATACGCCAATGGCCAGCAGCGGGCCTGGATGCGGCGGCACCAGGCCGTGCATGACGGATAGGCTGGCCAGCATTGGTATGCCGACCTTGATCATCGATACGCCGGCGCGGCGGGCAACGATGAAGACCAGCGGCACCAGCAGCACGAAGCCAATTTCAAAGAACAGCGGTATGCCGACCAGGAAGGCGCCCAGCATCATCGCCCAGTGTACTTTTTCCTTGCCGAAGGCACGCACCAGCGTCTGCGCGATCTGGTCCGCGCCACCCGATTCCGCCATCATCTTGCCCAGCATCGTACCCAGGCCGAGCACGATGCCGACAAAGCCGAGCACGCCGCCAAAACCATCCTGGAAGGATTTGACGATCTGCGGCAACGGCATTTTGCAAATCAGTCCCAGGAAACCGGAAGTGATGATCAATGCGATAAACGGATGGATGCGCATGCGCGTGATCATCAGGATCAGCACGACGACTGCGATAAAGGCGTTAAGTAATAAGGTAGCTTCTGGACTGAGGCCGAACATGGGACTGTCTCCTGTTATCTGCGCCGGAGTCTGTTCACTGCCGGCTGAACCGCTATCTGTGTAGCGTCTGCTTTTTTGAGGGTTAAGGACAATATAGCTTATCCAACAATGTTATTTTTGATTTGCAAGCCTTATGATAGCGCTAACATCAACGATGATGATAACGCTAACATTTTTAGCATGTCAAATACTTTCATCGCCGCTTTGCAGCAAAGCCGCAAATTCCGGCATGGCCGCGCATTGAAATACAACTTCGCGTATCATGCGCTGAATTGCCTCGGCAGCAAGACTGCCTACCGAGCCGTGTCGTTGGCCCGCTGGCAGCGCAGCAAAAGAAAACAAAACACACGGATGACAAGCAAGCAACCAGCATGTTGAAGAAACCAGCAAGCCCCCTGCCCCAGCGCACCGGCAAAGCCAGCCGCGCGACCGGCCGAGTGACCATCACGGATGTCGCAGGCGAGGCCGGCGTCAGCGCGATGACGGTATCGCGCGCATTGAAAACGCCGGACCTCGTGCAAAAAGAGGCGCGCGCCCGGATTGACGCCGCTATCCGCAAGCTGGGCTATGTACCCAACCAGGCTGCCAGCACGCTGGCGTCGGCCAAATCCAATGTGATCGGCGTCATCGTACCTTCGCTGACCAATATGGTGTTCATCGATACGCTGACCGGCATACGCGATTGCCTGGGCGCCGCCGGCTACCAGTTCCTGATCGGTGAAACAGGCTATTCGCCGGACCGCGAAAGCCAGCTGATTTCCACCTATATGCGGCACGCGCCGGATGGCTTCCTGCTGACCGGCATAGAACAGCAGGAAGAAGTGCGGCTGCAACTGGCCGCCAACCACATCCCTGCGGTGCGCATGTTCGACCTCAGCCCCAGCAGCCATGATATGACCGTGGGCTTTTCCCAGACCAAGGCCGGCTACGCGATTGCGCGGCACATGGTAGCTAGGGGCTACAAACGCCCCGGCTTCCTGGCAGCGCAACTGGACCCGCGTGTGATGAAACGGCGCGAAGGCTTCCGCAAAGGGCTGATGGAAGCGGGGCTGAACCCGGATGTGGAAGTCTTGCTGCCATCGCCGACCAATGTCGCCATGGGCGCGAGCCTGCTGTCCAGCATGCTGGAACAGTATCCGGATTGCGATGCAGTCTTCTGCTGTAACGACGATCTGGCGCTGGGTGCGCTGTTTGAATGCCAGCGTCGCGGCCTGAAAGTGCCGCAGCAGATGGCCATCGCCGGCTTCAACGACCTGCCCTGGGCCGCCTGTGCAACGCCGGCCATCACTGCCATCGTCACGCCGCGCTACCAGGTCGGCTACCAGGCGGCACAGATGCTGGTACAGACGCTGAAAGGCGAGGAAGTCAGCAAGACCCGCATCGACCTCGGCTTTGAGCTGGCGGTGCGCGAAAGCACCTGACAGTATCTGCTGCCTGCGCTGTGCTCTCAGCTTGTATTTCTTGCCCAAATCCTCTCAGGAAGACCAAACGCCACCTCGCCGCGCTGATGCAGCAAGGCGGCCGGCCTGATCGCCATCGGACTATAGCTCGTGGGCAAAGATCCTCCCTGTACACGCGCCAAAGCCGATGGGTACAAAGCCCGCCTTCTCGCAGCGGCCTCTCAGCGTTACCTCATCGCCGTCTTGCAAGAAGGTCCGTGTTTCTCCCGAAGGCAAACGGATGGGGCGGCTACCGCCGACTGTCAATTCCAGCAGACTTCCCAATTCATCGTCTCCCGGACCTGAAATCGTGCCCGTGCCGAGCAGGTCGCCCGGCATCAGGTTGCAGCCATTGATGGTGTGGTGAGCAATCATCTGTGCAGGCGTCCAATACAGATGCCTGGCGTTGGAGGTAAGAATCTTTTCGGCCGCGACTGCCTGAGCGCGCATGCGCTCCGTCGACAGCCACACCGATAGGCCTACATCAACCCCGCCCGACTGCTGGTCCCACCCATTGAACAGATATGGCAATGGCGCCGGGTCGCCTTCGGGGCGCGCCATCGCGGCAACCCGAAATGGCTCCAATGCTTCTGTGGTCACAACCCACGGCGACACCGTGGTCGCGAAACTTTTACTCAGGAACGGCCCGAGCGGGAACATCTCCCAACGCTGCAAGTCCCTGGCAGACCAGTCATTGAGCAAGCACATCCCGGCGATATGCTCACCTGCTGCTCCGATGCTGATCGGCCGACCCTGCGTGTTGCCCTGGGCGATATACAGCCCCATTTCAAGCTCGAAGTCCAGCCGTTCGCAGCGGCCAAAACCCGGTGGCGCGCCATGTTCGGCCGGCGGTATTTGCCCGTGCGGCCGATATACCGGAACGTCGCTGGCCTGTATGGACGATGCCCGGCCGTGATAGGCGATGGGCACCCATTTGTAATTCAGGGGCAGCGGATCCTCCGGCGTCAACTGCGCTCCGGCCGCCCGCGCATGATGGATGCCCGCGTAGAAATCGGTGTAGTTGGCCGAGGCCATTGGCCGGTGCATTCGGCATAAAGAGAGGTCATGCAGCAATTGATCGGCATGCTGCCTCGCCCGCCCATCCAGACCCGACTCATCGAGCAAATCGGACAGACACTTGCGCAACGCGGTCACGACTTCACGGTCGAGCGAGAATAGCGCGTTGAGCGAGCTCTGGCGGACTACTTGCGCGGTAATGGCCGCTGGTAGCAACCGCAATTCCTGTGCTACCGCCAGGTCCAGCACCTGGTCGCCAATTGCCACGCCGATGCGGAGGTGGTCGCTGGCATCGTGACTAAACACGCCAAATGGCAAGTTCTGGATGGGGAAGTCCGTGTCCGCGCGGTTGGCTGATGCGACCCAGCTGCGGCGCTTGGGGTCATGGGTTTCGTTCAGGGCCATAATATCTCCAGATGTGCGGGGTCAGACACGGGCTTCAGGATCATCTTCGGCTTCCCGCAGCAATTCGCCACCTTCGAAGACTTGGAAACCAGGAACCTCAACGAGGAACATGACCACCTCGGTAAGCGGCTCTCCCGTTACATCGCTCCACGCTTGCGCCAGTTTGGTCAGCAACTCGCGCTTCAGTGCTTCGGAACGCCGGCGTATCGTACCTACCATGCGTACCCCGCTCACCGATTTGCCGGCCAGGAAAAGATTGCCCTTGGGCGCATCAATGAATACGACGCTAACGTAGTGGCTAGGGGCGCCAGTAACCTCGCAATGGGTTGCAGTGATCGCTTCGGCGATCGCCGCCTTCTTCCTTGCGCTGATGCTGTCTTCTGTGACTGTGAATTGATAGATAGGCATTTGAAGTCTCCTTTAGAAATTGTTGAGAGAAGTTGGTGCTGAAGCGACAGGGGCCGGTCCTCTAATGTTTTGGGCGAGCCGCGTTTCCTTGGACAGCGACAAAGCAATCAGCGAGATGACGCATAGGCCTGCGCTGTAATAACCCACGGCCGGGGAACCAAACTCAATAATCAGCTGACTCGCAATGATAGGTGTCAGCGCGCCACCGACCACAGTCGCAATGTTGTAAGCAAGTCCAGCACCTGTGTAACGGTATTGCGCCGCAAATAACTCGGGTAGATACGCGCCCAGCGGCCCATACGCCAGGCCGATCGCTCCCTGTAGCAGCACAAGGCCTAACACCAATGCAGCCGGTTCGCGGGTGTCGATAAGAGGGAACAATAGGAGCGCAAAGACCAGGCATGCGGCGTTGCCGATCAAAAGCACCCGCTTGCGCCCTACCTTGTCGGACCATAATCCACCGACGATGGTGAACACAGCCAGCGACACGCCGCCAGCCATACCAATAAGCAGCATATGTACCTTGCTCAGGCCGAGCGTCTGCGTCCCGTAGCTGGTGACGTACGTAATAGCCAGGTAAAACAGGCCGAACACCGCTACCGTGCTTGCAGAGGCAAGCACCAGTTCCCTGGACTGATCCCGAAAAAGGCTGACAACTGGGAACTTACGTACGCCGCTTGATCCGCTTGTGGCTTTCTGGAACGTCTCGGTCTCTTCCAGTGCAATGCGTACGCCTAACCCGACAACAATCAGAATGGCGCTGGCCAGGAAGGGAATTCGCCATCCCCAGTCGAGAAATGCCTGGTCGCTCATCGTCAGGGAGCTGAGCAGGAAGGTCGTGCTGGAAAGTATAAAACCGAGGGCTGGGCCCAATTGCGGATACATGCCGTATTTCCCCCGCATGTCAGCGGGGGCACTTTCCGTTGACATCACACTGGCGCCGGCCCACTCGCCTCCCATGGCGAGGCCCTGCGTAACGCGCAAAGCCACCAGTAGCACCGGAGCCCATGCTCCGATGGTCTGCGCTGTCGGCAGCAGCCCGATGCCGACGGTGGCAAGCCCCATCAACAGCAGTGTAATGACAAGGGTGTTCTTGCGCCCTATCCGGTCGCCGAAGTGACCAAAGAAAATGGCGCCAAAAGGCCTGATGACGAAGGCGACGCCAAAAGTGGCGAGTGCCACCGCGGTACCGGCGGCGGCTCCCAATGAGGGAAAGAAGACCTTGCTGAAAACCAGGGCAGCGGCAGTGCCGAAGATCGTGAAGTCGTAAAATTCAATCACGGTACCGATGGTGCTGGCTACCGCGACCCGAGCCCTCTGGCCCTTGCGCTGAGAAGATGATGACATGGCGGGCTCCTATTCTGCTTGCTTTTGTAGCGCCTTCAAATGCGGCGGAAGTTGCTCCAGGAACTGGGCTTTACCATTCCCGAGCGAGAAGTCAGCTGCCCCGACTTCCAGCAAGCTGATGAATACATCTCCCGGTCTGACGTTGGCGGCCTCCCCAAGTAGTTCGGCAATGCGGGCGTATAGCTGCTGCTTTACTTCGTCGCTACGGCCGGCGGCAAGTGTGATCTGGATTGCAATAAATCCTTCCGTCCTGTCGATCCCGTAGAAACTGGCGTCATAGATGAGTTCGCCAGAACCATGACTGGTGATGATCTGGAAGCGGTCCCCAGTGGGAATATTGATAGTTTCCACCATCGCCTGATGCACGGCATCGCCTATACGGCGTTGTACGTCTGCTGTGGTGTGGTTGAGAGAAATACGAACGAGTGGCATGCCAGTCTCCTTTTTTTAGTGTTTTATCAGAATAGGTCAGTTTCATCCGACATTCAATAAAAAAATAGATATTTTTATGATTTGTTGCTTAAACCGGAACTCACGGCTATGATTGAACTATGTCTGATATTTCCTTCGATGTCGCAGCCAATAATGGCTCGTTGACTGTATCCATTTATAAACGCCTGCAAGCGGACGTTCTCGCCGGGCGGCTTGCGCCAGGTGACAAGCTGAAGATCCATGACCTCTCTGAGCAAATGGATGTCAGCCCGGGGGTGGTGCGCGAAGCACTGTCTCGGCTCGCTTCAGAAAGTATCGTCGTCGCGAGCCCGCAGCGAGGCTTTCGGGTCGCTCCAATATCAGCGGAGGATGTCCGCGACCTGACGCAAGCGCGGATTGAAATTGAACGCTCCTGCTTGCGACGTTCGCTGACCAACGGCGATGTGGCGTGGGAGGCAGCAATTCTTGCCGCCCTCCACCGTTTAAGCCACACGCCGCATGAGGCCGCCGACCTCAGTGAGCCCTGGGCTGACACCCACGCCCAATTCCATAAGTCCCTGGTTGATGCGTGCGACAGTAAGTGGCTGCTGAAAGTCCGGGAACAACTATTCGTCCAGGCAGAGCGCTATCGCCGGATCAATACACGCTTGTCTGCGGACATTCGTGACCTGCGCGCGGAACATGAAGAGATCGCCAAGCTGGCAATCTCCCGTGACGTCGAGCGCACGTGTGAAATGATGGAGCACCATTTAAAGCTCACCGAAACGCTGACCTTACAGATGCTGGGTGCCAAATAGCGGTGTATTTGCACCAACGCTGCCGCTGTATTTAACGCGATGTTCGTTTGCCCGCTGAATTGACACGCTCAGTTCGAGCCGCCTCCGTCGCCTGGCAATCTTAGAGGACTTCGTCACTCACAATGTGCCGGCGTCGAATGATGCCTGGTACTGCACCGCCGATCACTCCAGCTATCCAGCCGTCACGACAAGCAGGATTGTGTTCCAGCGTGGGTCAGAATTAGGTTCCAGCCTCCCAACAAAGCGGATCCGTTTCCGATACAAATCAACATACTGTAGAAACAAGCATCGGGCGGCCGCATCAGACTTCCGGTGCGGTTGGCAAAGCACCGCACCCGCACCGGTGTCCGCTGCTCACCTGGCAGCTTGCTCAATAGCATCCGCCAGACCGGGGATGTCCGTCAGGAAGGGAGTATGGCCTGTGTTGAGGGTGAATTCCAGCCGCACTGGGGTAGCCGCCACCATTTTCTGTTGCAGATAGGGACTGACCACCCGGTCCTGAGCCGTGTAGATGTATACCTTGTCGACCGTGCCGAAGCGGGCTTCAGTGAGGGTCACCGGTGTGACGACCGGCTGCAGCGGCTCATCGATGATCAGGTTGGGCATCAACTTGCGCAAGCCTTCGGGCGCACCGTTGGCAAACAGATCGGCGCGGGCAGCGTAATCCACCGAGATCATGCCCGCCGTTTCGTCGATATGCAGCGCCGGACCGGCCTGACTGTCGCGATCCTGCTTGGCCAGCGACAGCATCGATTCGCCGTTTTGCGGCAGATAGGCCGCCAGGTACACTACGGTGCGGATCCGTGCCGGCGCCGCTTCCGCCACCGCCGACACGGCAATTCCGCCGAAGCTGTGGCCGACCAGTACCACCGGTTGCGTCTCGCCATCGATGGCCTTCAGGATAGTGTCGCGATAGAGGTCGCTGCTGACCAGATTAGCCGCAAGCGGTGTGCTGGGACGGCCTGGCAAGTTAACGCTGATGACGCGGTAACCGTCGAGCTGCAGTTTAGCGCTGACGGCATACCACACGTGCGAATCTTCAAAAGCGCCGTGAACCAGTACAATCGCTGGCTTTTCTGCAATCTTGCTTGGTGCCGCTGCTGCATCTCGGGAAGTGGAGAACAAGTTTTTCAGTACGTTCATATCGATGCTCCTTGAGGGGAAAGTTGGAAAACCTCAAGGCAAATGATAGGAGCGTAGGGCAGCAGCGGCCATAGCTGGGAGACCGCGTTTCATGATCGATCGTCCGGAAACCGAGGGGGCTTCGGGCAAGCTGAGTTGTGCAAGGAGGAGTATGCAGTCACAGGCGGCCGGCGCGAGCCGAGCCGGGCCGGGAAATCAGCCAGCCAGGCCGTCTTCCTGGCGCAGTGCTTCGAGGTAGTTGTAGATGGTAAAGCGGGAAACGCCGAGCGCACCGGCCGCACGTTCGACACCGCCCTTCACGACGAAGAAGCCGCGCTGCTGCATGGCACGCACTGCCGAAATTTTTTCTCGCTTGCTCATCATGACGAGTGGCTTGCCGGTGCGGCGCACGGCATCGCTGATGATTTCCTGAATCAGCACGTCCATCTCGGGCTTGTCGGCAGCCACCGCGCTGGCCTGCTGCAAGGGCTGCAGCAATTGACCAAGCCACGCATGGGCCATTTCAAACTGGCTCATGTCGGCATTCAGGCACAGCGCGGCAAACGCTTCGCCGCCGCTGTCGCGAAAGATGACCGTCGCCGATTTCAGGCGGCGATTATCGCTGGTGACTGTTGCATAGGCTTCTTTCACCGTATGGAGCCCCGCGCCGCGCTCATCCCGCGCTTCGTGCAGCTGGTTCCATTCCTGGTCCTCGTCCGCTCCCATCAAGCTGGCGGCGCCCACCTTATGGTTCAAAATATGCCCGTTCGCCAGCGCGGCAACCGAGACTTCCGGCGTGGTCAGATCATGCAGCGCCACTTCGACATGCGGGCCGACCATTCCGCCCAGCATCTGCACGACCGAGTGCAGCGCGCCCATGATCGCTTTTCGTTCAGCCACAATTTCCGGCGGAGGCTTGCGGCGCCTGGCGCGTTTGCTTGTTATCACTCTATTTAATACCAGGTAAAAAATTCAACAATATAGGTTCATCGACAATTGTTATTATAACTCTGCGAAATTACGCAAAATGATCAGCTGGACGATTTTGTCGCCCCAGGTGGAAAAATAAAAGGCCAGCACCAGCGGCTCGGGCAGGCCGCGCTTGTCGTAATTGCCGTCGATGTTGGCGGTGACAATGGTGGTGCCGTAATGCTCGACGATTTTCACCACGCTCATGCTGAGCTGGTCGCCGATGATGTCCCTGGCTGCCCATTCGGCGATGGCTGGCTTGCCCCAGTATTCGCACAGCTGGTCATTGACCAGGGCATCGTCGGCAAACGTGTCCAGCAGCTGGACGAGATTGCCGCTGTTCGTGGCGCCGACGAACGCCGCCACCGCCGTCGGAAACGTCACCGGCGTTGCCAGCCCGACCTGCAGACCGACAATCCGCGCGTCGCGCAGGGTCAGCTGCAGTTCAGTGCGAAATGCCGCGCTGCGGCCGGCGCGGTCCGGCCCGACGCCCAGCACCATCTCGATGCTGCTGCCGCCGTCCTGATGGCTGACGCCTGCCGACTCAACGCGCAGCCCCGGCATCGCCAGCAGGCGCCCAAGCCGCCTGGCCAGCCTGTCATGCTGGTAGTATTTGCCCCGGTAGTGCACCGCCGCATCAGCTGCCAAAGTCGCCAGCACGCCGGCCTGGTCGCCCGCGGCAAGTGCCGCCATAAATTGTTTGATGGCCTGGTCAGCCTCAGTGAACAACATAAGTCTCCCGCTATACCTGTTATGCGCGGCTCCGATCGCCTACGCTTGCCCGCATGATGGCAGATACATCTCCTGGCGGCGTGTGAAAACTTGTGAATTCCTGTGAAGCGACGGCACTCGGCCACCGGCGAGCGGTGCCGCAGTGTGAAATTCCAGAATGACGTAGAATGCTTGCGGTTATCAAATACCTTACATACTAAAGATCTTATCTATTAAATATCTTATATATTAAAAAATATTCCATGCTCTCGCCATGCCCATGACCACTGCGCCTGCTACGCCTTCAGATTCTGTATCGTTCGGCCCATTCCAGCTGTTTCCCAGCGAGAGAAAGCTGGAGCGTGATGGCGCATCGGTGGACATCGGCAGCCGTGCGCTCGACATCTTGATCGCGCTATTAGAGTCTGCGGGACGGAACGTCAGCAACCGCGAACTGGTTGCACGCGTGTGGCGCGACATGGTGGTGGAAGACAGCAGCTTGCGGGTCAATATCGCGATGCTGCGGCGCATCCTGGGCGATGGCCGGGATGGCACGCGTTATATCGCAAATATTCCAGGCCAGGGATATTGCTTCGTCGCCACCGTCGCACGCGCCCAGGGCTCGGCCACGGCCGGCGACGACAGCAGCAATGGCGGCAATGGCGGTAATGGCAGCATCCGCCAGCCGGCGGCTTTCCCCCTGCCGCAGCAACTGCAGCGGATGGTGGGCCGCGATGAACAGGTAGCGGCACTGGCACAGCAGGTGATGACGCAGCGTTGCGTCAGCATCGTCGGTCCGGGCGGCATGGGCAAGACCACGGTTGCGATTGCCGTCGCTCATACGCTGCGGCCCGATTTCGACGGCCAGGTCTGTTTTTTTGACCTGGGAGCACTGGCCACGCCACATTTGCTGGCCAGTACCATGGCCTCCACGCTGGCGCTGATCATGACCTCGGCCGATCCGCTGCAGGACTTGCTGACCTGGCTGGCAGATCGGAAAATTCTGCTGGTGCTCGATAATTGCGAGCACCTGGTGGAGGTCGTGGCATCGTTCACCGAACGCCTGCTACAGATGGCGCCGCAGGCCTGCATTCTGGCCACCAGCCGGGAACCCTTGCGCGCAGAAGGCGAGCATGTGCACCGGCTGGCGCCATTGGACAGCCCGCCGGAGACGCCGGCGCTGAGCGCTGAACACGCTATCGCCTTCCCGGCGGTTCAACTTTTTGTGGACCGCGCCACTGCCAACGGCGCCGGCTTTGAGCTCAGTGACGCCGATGCACCGCTGGTGGCCGAAATTTGCCGCAAGCTGGACGGTATCGCGCTAGCGATCGAGTTGGGCGCAGGCAGGGTAGCGGCGTTTGGCGTGCGCGGTACTGCCGAGCTGCTGGATAACCGTTTCAGGCTGTCCTGGCATGGCCGCCGCACCGCACTGCCGCGCCACCAGACGCTAAGCGCCATGCTGGATTGGAGCTACACGCTGCTGCCGGAAGCTGAGCGCAAGGTACTACGCCGCCTGTCGACCTTCGTCGGCCATTTTTCACTGGAAGCGGCGAGCCGGATTGTCACCGATACCGATACGGACGACATGGCGGTAGCGGCGGCGATTGACAGCCTGGTGGCAAAATCGCTGGCGTCAGCGGAAACCGGCGCCGCCGGACCGGGTTACCGGCTGCTCGAAAGCGCGCGCATCTATGCCGCTGAAAAACTCAGGCTCAGCGGAGAAACTGACAGTATCGCCCGCCGCCACGCGATCTGGCTGACCGCGCGCTACACGCAAGCGCAGGCTATCGCTGCGCTGCGACCGGCACACGGGTTGAAGCCCGCCTATATCGAAGACCTGGGCAATTTGAGGGCTGCGTTGGCCTGGAGCGCGGCCCCGTCCGGCGACCATGCGCTGGGGATCAGGCTGTGCGTCGCGGTGACGCCGGTATTTCTGGCGGGTTCCTTGCTGGAGGAATGCCGCCGCTGGAGCGAAACAGGGCTGATGCTGCTGGCCGGCGATGTCGCCGACGACCCCGCAGCGGAAATGGCCTTGCTCGAGACGCTGGCCATTGCGTCCATGTTCACTCTCGGCAACAGCGACGCGGTGCAAACCGCGATTGAACGCGGCCTGCTGCTGGCCGCCCAGTTGGGCGATGCCGACTACTCGCTGCGGCTGCTGGCCGGGCTGAATATTTTCCAGACCCGGATAGGTGATTTTGCCGGCGCCTTAATGGTGGGGCAACGCAGCACGGCGGCGGCAGCGGCGCTGGACACTCCGGTCGCCCAGGCCATTTCGGACTGGATGCTGGGAGTAGGTTTCCACCTGGTCGGCGACCAGATACGCTCACAACAGTACTGCCGTGCAGGCTTGGCGCGGATCGCCGTCGAGTCCGGACACGGCATCATGTATTTTGGCTATGACCACCGGATCCGCGCACTGGTAGCACTGGCGCGCGGGCTGTGGATAACCGGCAGCACTGATCAGGCCGTCAACGTGGCATGGCAGGCGATCAACGATGCGGAACAATTGCGCCATCCGATTTCCATGTGCATTGCGCTCATCTATGGAGCGCCGATTTTTACCTGGAATGGCGCCTGGGATGTCGCAGCAGTGCTGATTGAGCGGCTGATTGCACATGCCGAGCAGCACATGCTCGGCCCTTACCATGCAGTGGGAAAATGCCTGAAAGGCGAGTTACTGGTAAACCGCGGCGAGGCCGCTGCGGGGATCGTGCTTCTCGAAGAATGCCTGGCGACCCTGCATTCGGAACGTCATCAGGTACTGACCACCGTCTACCGCTGCGCATTGGCGCAGGGTCTGGTTGCGGTGGGCCGGCTGGACGAGGCCACGGCCCAAATCAACCGGGCAGCCACGGGTCGTACCGACTTATTTGACGCTGCCGAAATATTCCGCATCCAGGCTGAGGTACAGGCCCGGGTGCCGGGCGCCGGTCCAGCCCAGGCCGAACAAGCCTTGCGGCGCGCACTCGATTGTGCTCGCAGCCAATCCGCCCTGAGCTGGGAATTACGCGCCGCGACCTCACTCTGCAGGCTCTTGGGAGCCCATGGCCGACAAGATGAAGGACGGCGCCTTTTGCACGAGGTACTGGGACGGTTTGATGAAGGTTTCCAGACTCTGGATCATATTGCCGCCCGAGACCTATTGGCTTGCCAACAGCAGGGCTGATCCCGTTTGGTGCCGGCCTTGGCCGTTAGCCGGAGCAGCCTGCCAGGTAACGGAGCCTGGTGCCTCGTTATTGATCAATCCCCGCTGCGCAGCGATCACGACGGCGTGGGTGCGGGTCGTCGCATGCAGCTTGTCCAGCACCGCTTTCACATGGCTTTTCACTGTACCGAGGCTGATGCCGAGCGTGCGCGCGATCAGCTTGTTGCAATATCCCTGCCCCATCAGTTGCAGCACATCGCTCTCGCGCCGCGTCAATTCACTGTGGCCACAACTATCGGCCATGCAGCGCTGCACGCTGCGGCTTAAATAGCGTTGGCCATTGCTGACGTAAAGCACTGCGGTACTGAGTTCTGCCGGCGCCTCACTCTGCAACAGGTAGCCGTGCACGCCCGAAGCGATGGCGCGCCGCACCTCCCCGTCTTTGCCGTCATGCGTGACCAGTAGCACACGCTGTCGGCTGGCTGGCCCCATGCGCAGGCTAAGCGCAATCGCATTATGGTAATCAGCAATGATGATGCCGTCCTGCAGCTCGTCCATATGCTCCTGTACGGCCCAGTCCAGTTCGGTGGCTGCTGTCAGCAGAGCGCGCAGGCCGGTGCAAACCACCAGGTCCGAGTGCATAAAGTGAATTCTGATTGTTGGGCTAGGCATACGATCCTCTGTGGTATTGGATGAAACTACGGATGGCGCCATCGTGTATCAACAAAATGTTTACATAAAGTGAATTTGTGTGAAGCTGTGTGAAATGCTGTTTACACGCCGCCTCAGCCGCGAAGCAGGCGCGCTTATCGGCCGAAAGAGATAGATACGCGGGGCATGCGGCCACTTAAAATGGTTATGCCATTCAGCAATAGCAACGAGCAGGCTCCAATCAAGCTATTCATACCGGCGCCGCGCCGGGTTGAGCGGCTGCTTCATCAGCGATGCACAAATCAAAATCGACAAAATGTTGAAAATATAAACATTTTGTTGTATTTTTGAGACAACCAGCGATGCGCAACTTACAATCATTCACCGTCGAGGTCGACGTGCAATCACGAACGAAACAGAAAATTGGCGCGATGCGGGGACGAGCACTGGCGCTGCTGGGCGGGCTTACGGCCAGCCTGGCGGCAGCAGCGCAAACGCCGCCGATTCCAGAATCCCTGCAGAGTGCCGAAATGCGCATGTCGGGCGACCGCGTCACCTTGCCGATCGTGATGGTGCGTGAATTCCCTTTTGTGGAGGGCAGCATCGCCGGCGTGGCTGGAAAGCTGCTGCTCGACACCGGGGCACAAGAATCACTAACGGTCAACAGCCACCGCGTTCCAGTGGCTGATAGCCAGTCTGTCGGCGTCGGACGATTCGGCAGCGGCCAGACGTATGTCGAACAGCGGGTGCCGGTGGTCCGCGATATACGCGTTGCCGGCCTGCGCTACGGACAAGTCACGCATGTTGATGCGCAAGATGCGACCCAGCTCGAACACATCACCCCGGATTTCATCGGCTGGATAGGCTACTATTTCTGGGACGGTTATGCCCTCAAACTGGACTACCGCAATTTGCAAGCCAGCTTCTATCGCGGCTCGTCTGAAACATATTTGAGTGGAGAGAAATTGATCGCGGCGCTGCCGTTCGAGTTGAGACTGCGGCAGAATATTCCGGTCATGAGCGTACACATTGGCGATCTGGCGGCGACCGCCGCTTTTGATACGGGGCAGTATGGTGCCCTGTATGTTGACGCTGCAACCAAATCGAACATGATACAAGCCGGCCTGCTGACGAACCCGGGCGATGACGATACTTACGATCTCACCCAGCTGAAGATAAATGGCCAAACCTTCCCGGACATAAAAGGAATTGCGGTGTATACGGATGGCTTCCCGCCAGCCAAGTCAACCGGCCTCGTTGACAAAGTCGTGCTTACCATCGGTTATGGATGGCTGAAAAACTATAAAACCGTATGGGATTCCCAGCGCAAGACTATTTATGTCCTGGAGAAATAAGCCAATGACGCATGTTGACAGTGTCTACCTTGATCGGCTGTCGTTTCGGCTGTCGTCTCTGTGGCCGCGGCTACGGTAACGCTGCAGTCCGTGCGAACAGCCATACCGATACCCGCAATGCGAGAGCCATGCAGCCGGGACGATCGTGCTACGGCGATCGCTTTGTCAAATCCGTTTCCCGGTTGCAGAAATACCCAAACACGCTGACGTGAGATCCGGGACAGCAAGCTCAGACCGGCACAGAATTCCCTGAAGTTGCAGGCATTCGTAACACTCTTCCTTATCAATCCCGGCCCTTCTTTGACCACGGCGCGGGAGAAATAGTCAATAGCTGGCGTGAATAACGCCATCATCAATCTCGCTTTATGACCCGAGACACTTGCCGCTCTAAGCTCCGGGCTGATAGAGGCTTGGCATGCGACATGCCTGAACAACGCGCAATGCCGCAAAGATGTCCGGGATTTTACGATGGCGTCAACCGGAACGGAATCAACCGGAAGGACTAGAGACGGTTACCACTGCCCTACCTATAATTTCCTTGCAACTTCACACACAAGGAAACAAGCATGAACACTCAACACATCGCCTTGACGATGGCAACACACATCGACAACCTGACCTGGGAGCGCCCACAATGAAATCCATATTCCAAAAATTGCACCTGATGGGCACGCTGATGCTGGCCGCAACATCGCTCGTGCTGAGCGGCTGCACCAGCGGCAATGCACAAACAGTGCCTGTACCGGCAACGACACCGGCGCCACAACTGGCAGCGAACACGACTGCCGTCCTGGTGCATGGCGCATGGGCGGACGGTTCCAGCTGGAGTTCAGTCATCCCCCTGTTGCAGCAAGCGGGACTGAAAGTTGTCGCGGTGCAGTTGCCGCGTGCATCGCTGGCCGATGACGCAGCCACCGTCAAGCGCACCATTGACCTGCAGACAGGACCAGTAATCCTGGTCGGTCATTCCTATGGGGGTTCCGTGATCACCGAAGCAGGAGGCAATGCCAAAGTCGCTGCCCTGGTTTATGTTTCCGCCTTCGCGCCCGATGCGGGTCAGTCGGTCAACGACATTACCGATCCATTTCCTGCGCCAGATTGGAAAAACAAGATTATTGCCGATGAAGGCGGTTATTTGACTTTGCCTACCGACATCGTGACGAACGTCTTCGCAGCCGATGTGCCCAAGGACAAGGCGCTGCAGATGGCTGCTACCCAAGGGCCGCTGTTCAACCAATGTTTCGGCGACAAAGTCAGCGTCCCAGCCTGGAAGACCAAGGCTTCGTGGTGGTTGATCGGCGGCCAGGATCAGATTATCCCGCCCGCACTGCAACAAGCCATGGCGCAGCATATCGGCGCCACTGTCTCGACATCCCCGCTGAGCAGCCATGTAGTCATGGTATCGCATCCGGATGACGTGGCTGCGGTCATCATGGCGGCCGCCATAAAGACCGCCGCACAATAAGATTGCATTCACCGCTGGAATGGCCCTGGTGGAAATTCCGGTTTGAGCGCCGGGAATACCAGGAGCACCAAAGCCGTCTTACTTTTCCAAACGGGATCGGCATATGCCGATCTCCAACTATCCCAAAGAAAGGCAACATCATGAATCGCCTCTACACCCAGCCAGCGAATGAAGCAGAAGGCCACGCCGCTCAATTGTATGCCGCCATCAAGGGCGCCATCGGAATGGTTCCCAATACCTACGTCGGCATTGGCAGCAACAGCCCTAGCTCATTGGAAGCGGGCCTACACCTGGACGCTGTACTTAAAAAAAGTAGCTTAAGCGGCCAGGAAATCGAAGCCATCAAATTGGCGGCCAGCCAGGTTGCAGAATGCGAATATTGCCTTGCCGCGCATACTGCCATCTCCAAACTGCATGGTTTGAGTCCAGAAGCAATCGTCGCATTACGCCGCGGCCAGGCGAGCGGCAATCTTAAACTCGATGCGCTTGCCGCGTTTACACGCGTCCTGGTGAATGGCAAAGGCAGCGTACCAGACGCAGCCCTGCAGGCAGTACGTGATGCCGGCTACACGGATGCGCAGATTGTCGATACAACGCTGGCAATCTCCAGCATTACGTTCACTAATCTGTTCAACCGCATCAACAATACACCGTTGGATTTCCCGGCAGCCGCCTGATTGAAATAGCACTCGCTGGCACATGAGTGCCAGCACTCCCAGCTTTATGCGCATCGGATTTACCGGATTGCCATGTCGATCCAATTCAGATAGTTGCGTCGATCTCGATACCCATAAATCAAGTCCAAACATCGTAAATATTACAAACATGTAGTGGAGATACCCATGTCCAACGAAACAAAGTGCCCATTTTCGAGAGGCGCCAGCCCTCATACTCCGGCTGCGGGCCCAGGCAACGCAGACTGGTGGCCAAATCAGCTGAAGCTGACGGTCCTGCACAAACACTCTCCTCTCTCTAACCCGATGGGCGACGCATTCAATTACGCAAAAGAATTTAACAGCCTCGATCTGGATGCCTTGATCAAAGACCTGCATGCCTTGATGACGACATCGCAGGATTGGTGGCCCGCCGACTACGGCCACTATGGACCTCTGTTCGTTCGCATGGCATGGCATAGCGCGGGCACCTACAGGTTGGCTGATGGTCGCGGTGGGGCCGGTACCGGCGCCCAGCGCTTCGCCCCGCTCAATAGCTGGCCGGACAACGTTAACCTCGACAAGGCGCGCCGCCTGCTTTGGCCGATCAAACAAAAGTACGGACGTAAAATATCCTGGGCCGACCTAATGATCCTCACTGGAAACGTTGCTCTGGAATCGATGGGATTCAAGACCTTCGGTTTCGGCGGCGGGCGCGAGGATATATGGGAACCGGAAGACGACATTTACTGGGGCAGCGAGGGCAAATGGCTGGCTGACGAGCGCTACAGCGGAGAGCGCGAGCTCGACGATCCGCTCGCTGCCGTTCAAATGGGCTTGATCTACGTGAATCCTGAAGGGCCCAACGGCAAGCCGGATCCACTCGCTGCCGCAGCAGATATTCGGCAAACCTTCGCTCGCATGGCGATGAACGACGAGGAGACCGTTGCGCTGATCGCCGGCGGACACACCTTCGGCAAGGCCCATGGCGCCGCCGAACCAGGCAGCTATGTCAGCCCGGAACCGGAAGGCGCTCATATCGAAGAACAAGGTTTCGGCTGGAAAAACAGCTTTGGCAGCGGTAATGGCGCCGCGACAATAAGCAGCGGACTTGAAGGTGCATGGACAAGCAATCCCATCAAATGGGACAACAATTATCTGGAAAATCTGTTCGGTTATGAATGGGAATTGACCACGAGTCCCGCCGGCGCGCAGCAATGGATTCCCACGGACGCCTCTGCGGCAATGACAGTACCGGATGCGCACGACCCGTCGAAAAAACATGCTCCTGTCATGTTCACGACAGACCTCTCTTTAAAAATGGATCCGGACTACGCGAAGATATCGCGACACTTCCTGGACCATCCGCAGGCATTCGCGGATGCCTTCGCCAAAGCGTGGTTCAAGCTGACGCACCGCGATATGGGACCTGTTTCACGTTACCTTGGCCCCTTGGTCCCGCCTGAGACCCTACTGTGGCAAGACCCCATTCCGGCGGCAGATCAACTATTGATCGGTGAAAAAGATATGTCGGTCCTGAAAGTCAAAATCCTTGCATCGGGCCTTTCCATTTCACAACTTATAACGACGGCTTGGGCATCTGCTGCAACCTTCCGCGGCAGTGACAAGCGCGGCGGAGCAAATGGAGCGCGTATCCGCCTCGCCCCCCAAAAGGATTGGGAAATTAACCAGCCAGGCGAGTTGGCCGAGTCGCTGCAAAAGCTGGAGACGATACAAGGAAATTTCAACAGTGCTCAATCGGACGGGAAACGGGTTTCGTTAGCCGACCTGATCGTGCTGGGCGGCTGTGTGGCGATTGAGGAAGCGGCAAAAAAGGCAGGTCATTACGTGAAAGTTCCTTTTTCGCCGGGACGTATGGACGCTACGCAAGAGCAGACCGATATCGACGCGTTTGCGGTAATGGAGCCCAGGGCAGATGGATTCCGCAACTACATTCGCTCAGGTCTGGAGGAAGCGGCGGCGGAATTGCTCCTGGATCGTGCCAATCTGATGACGCTGACAGCGCCCGAGATGACGGTTTTGCTCGGTGGCATGCGCGCCTTGAACACAAACTTCCAGTCCTCGCAACACGGTGTTTTCACCAAACGCCCGGAAGTATTGACGAATGACTTCTTCGTGAATCTCCTCGACATGAACACGAAGTGGCAGAGGTCGGCCACATCTAACGGGGTATTCGAAGGACGGGACCGGACTACAAACGAGCTGAAGTGGACTGCCACCGTCACCGATCTCGTCTTTGGTTCGAATTCACAGCTCCGCGCCCTCGCGGAAGTTTATGCGTGCAGCGACTCGCAAAAGGCGTTCGTGCACGACTTTGTAGCGGCCTGGGGCAAGGTAATGAATCTTGATCGCTACGACCTTGTGTGATCTCAGGCACCTCGAAAAACCTGCTGTGCCGAATTCGCACAGCGGTTTTTCACCCCCTAGCTTGGGCGCATCCACAGCCAAAGCCGTCATTCCGCAAGTAACCTGTGGACATGCGGGATTCTTTTCCAAGTGAACCCCAAAGTCCATTCAAGCTGATTTGAATTTTAAAAAGGATGAAATATGCACCGTAGAGATATGATGAAACTGGCATCGCTTTTCATGCTGCCCGCTATTCCGGGAGCGCTCATGGCCGCCGAAAAAAAACCTGCGCTGGGTTATAAGGTATTCACCGTCACCCGTCCCGGCTTGTCCCGTGACGTGCCTCCAGGTAAAGAGTCATTGTCGTGGGTAGCCAACTCTGCGACGCTCATCTATGGCGAACGCGACGCAGTCCTCGTGGATACCTTCCTGACAATAGAGCAAACCCAGAGACTGGCAGATGGCATTGCTGCCAGCGGCAAGACCCTGAAGGCAATCTATATTACCCACGGACATGGTGATCACTTTTTTGGCCTGAGGATCTTGCAGGATCGTTTTCCAGAGGCGAAAGCGTGGGCGACCGCGGCTGTTGTCGCAAAAATGCGCCGTCAGATCACACCGGAGCAACTGGATGGGAGATGGAGAAAATTATTTCCGAAGCAAATCCCTGACCCCATTTCCATCGCAGAGCCATTGGACGGGACACGCATTGATTTGGAAGGGCATGCATTAAACGTGATATCGCTCGGCCATACAGATACCGACGATAGCACATGCCTTCACGTTCCAGACATCGGCCTGGTCGTGGCCGGCGATGCAGTGTACAACGGCATCCATCCATATCTTGTCGAATCCAACACACAGACCCGCCTGGAATGGATTGCCGCGCTGGACAAGATCGAGGCTCTGCAGGCAAAGGCCGTGGTTGCGGGGCACAAGGTTCCATCCAACGAAGATAACCCGCGCACGGTCGCGGAAACGCGCCAGTATATTCGTAACTTCATCCGATTGAATGAGACAACGGCAACGGCGCGCGAACTGTACGAACAGATGCTGGCGCTGTACCCCGACTGGGCCAATCCCGGCTCCCTGTGGAGTGCGGCCAACGCCGCCAAGGCCCAGGCCCAGGCTAAAACATAGGCGTTTGCGGCCTTTCGAACAGGTAAGTGGAAAACGCTGGAAATGCCTGGGTATATGTCTCAACTTTTCTTTATCAAGGCGGCAACGGCTTACACCGCATCATGCGTAAATCCTGACTTTTCCAAAAAACTCAGGACGATCGATCATTAAATGCGGTCTCTTGGATATGGCTGTTCACGTCCTTGCGCCCTATCATTTGTCTTGTGGTTTTCACCCTTATTAACCCTTCTCAGGAGTATCACATGAAAGCATTGAACACTTTGATTTTGACTTCCGCCGCCCTGATCGGCGGCCAGGCAATGGCTGCAGAAAAACCGGCTATCACGTTTGTCCATGGCGCTTTTGAAGATGCGCATATATGGGATGGCGTCAGCGCCAAACTGCAAGCCGATGGCTACCGTGTCATCAATGTCAACCTGCCAGGCCGTCCAAGCTCACCGCTGGCGCCCAATCTGGTCAGCGGCGACCTGTACCGCGATACCATACTCAAGGCCATCGCAGGCGAAACGCAGCCGGTTGTGCTGGTCGGCCACAGCTTCGGCGGCATCGCCGTGTCGGCAGTGGCCGAAGCGGCGCCTGCCAAGGTCAAGACAGCGGTTTATCTGGCTGCCTATCTACCGCAGGACGGAGAATCGATGCTGTCACTGGCCAAACAGGACCGTGACAGCAAAGCCGGTCCAGCGCTGAAGATTGATGAAGCGAAGGGCATGATATCGGTCAATTACGCAGCCCGCGCCGACCTGTTCGCCAACGGCGCTCCGGAAGGCTTGCGCAAGGTTCTGCCAGACCTGATCATCGACGAACCTCTGGGCCCCATCGCCACACCGGTACATTTGACTGCAGCGCGCTTCGGCAAGGTGGACAAGGTCTACATTCACACCACGCAAGACCAGGTCGTCAGCCCGTATCTCCAGCAAAAAATGGTAGCTGCCACCCCGGTCCGACTTGAAGTGACGCTCAACACAGGACACACCCCCTTCCTGACCGATGTACCTGGTCTGGTAGCAGGTATCGAACAAGCTGCCAAATAACATATTCGGCACACCGACTACTCCATTCAATGGCACAGCCGGCCGCAGGCGGCTTCGCGGTGCAAATGAATCGAGCAGTCGGCTTTCCCAGCGGAGTTGCGCGGCTCGAACAACCGCATTATTTTCCGCTCTTCAACAATTTTTTAATCAAATTGACAGGAATCGATCATGACCCAGAAGACCAGTAAATCGTTGACGATCCAGCATATGACGATCACTTCGAATCGAGCGTTCGCTATCGTGCGCCAGGCTCTTGAAGAAGTCTTGCCCACGCTGGACACCACTATTATTGATTCGCTACGAAAAGGTGACCAAGCCCGCGCCCAGGAATATGACGACAAGGGACCACGGCTATCTATTTTTGGCGAGCGGAACCACGGTGCACTGCTGGAAATTGTCGGCCTCCCGCGCTACGCCATTCAGTACGAAATCGGAAATCCCCTGACAGCATCCAAGATGACCCGCCACCAGCTTGGTGCAGCGTTATACGCACCGTTGCGCGTACTTTTGAGGGAGGACGACGAAGGGAACGGCGTTTTCGAGTACGACTTGCCTTCGTCTTTCTTTGGCCAGTTTGGCGACGAGCAGGTCACAGCCGTCGGACGTATGCTGGACGAATATCTGGATGCCGCGTTAAGCAAGGCGGCAGAACAGCAGCCCGCAGCATAGACTTATTCCCGCAACGCTAGCCTTCCTCCGGGAAGGCTGCTTGGAGGGGAGAGGGACGGGCTCACCCATGGCACTGGGCAGGGCGGCTCTCCTGTCATGTCGCCGGGTTCGCTTTGCGCTGGACGGCTTCGCTCGGCGCGTAGCCGAACTGCGCTTTGAAGGCGCGACTGAATGCCGCATCCGAGTTGTAGCCGACACGTTGGGCTGCCTGGGTGACGCGCAGCCCGCCACTAGCCAGCATGTCTGCCGCCAGCGTCAGCTTCAGGCGTTTAATGTATTGCAAGGGCGCCTCACCCACGCGCGCCGTAAAGCGTTCGGCAAAGATGGAACGCGACATCGCGGCCAAGCCGGCCAGGCTGTCCACCGTCCATGGATCATAGGGGGCGGCGTGGATCGCATTCAGCGCACGGCCTATGCGTTCGTCGCCGATAGCGCCGATCCAGCTGTTGGGATGCGACTGACTCGCAGCCCAGGTGCGCAGCGTGCGTATCACCAGCAAATCGATCAGCCGTGAAATCATCAGTGACGAACCCGGTTCGACCTCGTGCGATTCCTTGACCAGGAAATGGGTCAGCGCATGCAGCCAGTCCGGCGTTTTTCCGTCGACCCCGGGAATATGCACAACCAAGGGCAGCGCTGCCATGATGGCGGCCAGCGACCCGCCTTCAAAATGAAACAGGCCGCCGACCACGCGCGCCGCCGCACCGTCGCCGCCGTAATCGAGCACTGATTTCTCGCGGTCGAAGTGCGCGCCGATGACACTGCCTATGTGTACGGGCGGCGTGGACGGATCATCACTTACCACATGGCCGGTTCCATGCGGCAGCAGCACCATATCGCCCTGGCTGACGCGCATCGGCGGCGCGCCCAGCGTCTGGATGGACAGTGTGCCACTCTCAATGAAATAAAAATGCGCAGGCCCCTTTGGGAAGGCAATGCTCCACGGTGCCCGCAGTCGTGCTGAATACACCAGTTCGCCACGCAGCCGTATCAGCGTCAGTACTTGGGACAGGACGTCGGCCCGGGTGGCCGCCATGCCGTAGTCCGGTTCGCTTACGGATGATCGATCATGAAACGCGGTCACTTGGCTATGGCTGCTCATCTGGGATGGTCCTATCATTTGTTCAGTGGTTTTCAAACTTACTACCTAGTTGAAGTGTATGACAAGACAGCACCGATACGCCACCTCCCGTTAGGGCTATGGCTGCTCATCTGGGATGGTTCTATCATCTGTTCTGTGGTTTTTAAACTTATTACCTAGTTGAAGAGTATGACATGAAAGCACCGACACGCTACCTCCCGTCAGGAGCGCGTGGGCAAGCTCAGATAGCTTGAGCGGATGATACTGCGCCGCTTGGCTGGTTAGCAATTGTATAATTTAACCCTAAGGAAATAAAAATGAAATTCGTAAATGCACCAACCAAAACGATCAATGTGAATGGTACGTCATTCACCTACCGGGAAGCTGGCGAGAAAGCCGGCGTACCACTTGTGCTCTTCCATCATTTGACAGCCGTGCTCGACGATTGGGATCCGAGAGTTGTCGACGGCTTGGCAGCCGAACATCACGTCATCGTATTTAACAATCGCGGGGTCGGTGCATCGGGCGGCTCGACACCTATGACGGTGGAAGAGATGGCGAACGATGCGATTGCTTTCATCCGTGCGCTTGAGCTGAGCCAGGTCGATTTGCTGGGCTTCTCCTTGGGCGGCTTCATCGCTCAGGTCGTGGCACAGGAACAGCCTGATCTGGTTCGCAAGATCATCATCGCCGGTTCGGGGCCTGCGGGCGGTGAAGGTATCTCGAACATGGGTGCAGTCTTGCAAGAGGCCGTCGCAAAGGCTGGCGCCTCGGGCAAACATCCGAAGCACTTTTTGTTCTTCTCTCAGACCAGCAATGGCCAGGCTGCAGCTGACGCTTTCCTTGCACGTCTTTCCGAGCGTCAGAATGACCGCGATATGCCAATAAGCAACGCTACCATTCATGCCCAGCTAACGGCTATTTACACCTGGGGACAAGGCGATAGCGCCCGGCTCAGTGAGATTCACCATCCGGTTCTGGTTGTGAATGGCGACCACGATGTGATGGCACCGACGATCAATTCATTTGTGCTCGCGCAGCGACTTTCTAATGCCCAGCTCACTATTTTCCCGGACGCCGGCCACGGAGGTATCTTTCAATATCACTCTGTGTTTGTCCAGCAGGCGCTCGATTTCCTTCGCTGATTTCAACGCTGGAACGACCTCAGGCAGTCTGACTCAAGCAAAGACAGGGATCAGACTGCCGCCTATCGGCGTTGTGGATTGGGTCCTTTTCGTGCTGGCGTGGCCTAAGCCCTGCCAGCGCGAATTAGAAGAGGCTTTTTCTGCCAAGGCCATACCTTGCTCGACCTGACTGTTGATTTGCATCTACAAGCGACCCACGTTGAAGACACAATCCTGCTCATGACATTGAGTGGAAAATTGGAGTGATCGATGTGGTACGACCAGACTTCATTCTACGCTGGCGCACTCGCGACCAAGTCCCATCAAGAGAAATCGCCAGACGCCTCGACATCTCAAAAAACATCCTCCGGCGCTGCGGACAGCGGCGCAGCTGCTCCATATCGCAAAACCCGGCAATCTCTGCTATCGTCTTCCCTCTTTTATCCCCTTCAATCGCTGAACCACATACGGGCTGTCCCGGTGCGGTATGATTCAGGAATTATTCCATGCGTTTTCCCCTGCGTTTTTTGCGCTTTTCCCTGCCGGTATTGTTTATGACCCTGACTACCCTCCCTTCCTACGCCGAAAAACTGAGCATCGACGCCATCTACGGCAGTACCGGCCTGGCCGGCCCGGCGCCGCGCGGGCTGAAGGTGTCGCCGGACGGCGCGCGCGTAACTTTTCTGCGTGGCCGCGAGCAGGACCAGTTCCAGTTCGACCTGTGGGAATTCAATGTAAAAGACAAGACGACCCGGCTGCTGGTCGATTCAAAATCGCTGCAGGCCAATGAACAGCTATCGGACCAGGAAAAGGCCAGGCGCGAGCGCGAGCGGGTCGCCGGCCTGCGTGGCATCATCGACTACAGCTGGTCGCCGGATGGAAAACAGATACTGGTACCGCTGGCGGGCGACCTGTTCCTGGTAGACCTGGCGCATGTCGGCAAAGCCCGCAAGATCGCCTCCGGCAGCGTGCTGGACGCCAAGATATCGCCACTGGGGAAATATGTTTCCTTCGTGCGCGATCAGAATCTGTTCGTGTTCAATGTCGCTTCAGGCAAGGAAGTGCAGCTGACCACTGACGGCGGCGGCGACATCCATAACGCCGAAGCCGAATTCGTCGCACAGGAAGAAATGGCACAGACTAGCGGCTACTGGTGGGCGCCGGACGACAGCGCCATCGCCTTCAAGCACTTTGACGAGAGCATGGTGCCCAAGGTCAAGCGCTTTGAAATCTATGCCAACCACACCGATGTCATCGAGCAGCGCTACCCCTATGCGGGCGCAGCCAATGTACAGGTCAGCCTGGCGCTGGTCAGCCCGGAAGGCGGCGCGATCCGAACTGTGGATCTGGGTAGTGAAAAAGATATCTACCTGGTGCGCGCCGACTGGATGGGCGATGGAAAACGCCTGAGCTACCAGCGCCAGTCGAGAGACCAGAAACGCCTGGACCTGGTCGCCGTGGATGTGGCCAGCATGCATCAGCATATCCTGGTGAGCGAAACCTCCCAAACCTGGACCGGCATCCCGGACAAGCCATATTTCCTCGGCCACGGCAAGTCTTTCCTGTGGACCTCCGAGCGCAGCGGTCGCAAGCATCTGTATTTATATGGCCTTGACGGTGCGGACGGCCTGGACGCCAGGCTGCTGCATCCGGTAACCGCCGGCGAATGGGGCATAGACAACCTGCTCGCCGTCGATGAAAAAGCCGGCCGGGTCTATGTGGCCTCCAACCGCGATGCGGTGACCGACAAGCAGGTCTATGCACTGCCGCTGGACGGCAGCGGCGCCACCCAACCAAGGCGCATCACGCAGGCCGACGGCTGGCACGACATCCAGTTTGCCAGACAGGGCAATATCTTCATCGATACCTGGTCCGATCCCGATACGCCGCCGCAGGTCAGCCTGCGCCAGGCCGACGGCAGCATGCTGACGTGGATAGAACACAATGAACTGAACGCCAGCCATCCGTATGCGCGTTACCGCGATGCGCATGTGCCGACTGAATTCGGCACACTGCAATCGGCGGATGGCCAGACGCTGCATTACTCTCTGCGCAAGCCGCTGAACTTCGACGCAGGCAAGCGCTATCCGGTATTCCTGGTTGTGTACGGCGGTCCCGGTGCGCAAACGGTGGAACGCAAATGGAGCAACCTGTTCGACCAGTACATGGCGCAGCAGGGATACATCGTGTTCCGACTGGACAACCGGGGCTCCGCGCGGCGCGAGCGCCGCTTCACCGATGCCATCTACGGCGAATTTGGCCCGCATGAAGTGGCCGACCAGGTGGCAGGCATAGACTGGCTCGCAAAGCAGGGCTTTGTCGACGCCAGACGCATAGGTGTATTCGGCTGGAGCTATGGCGGTTTCATGAGCCTGCGCCTGCTGTCGGCGGCATCGGACAAGATCGCCGCAGGCGTATCGGTGGCCCCGGTCACCGACTGGGCGCTATACGACACCCACTACACCGAGCAATTCATCGGCCATCCAAAAGACAACGTGGACGGCTATAAAAAGAGCCATGTGTTTGCACATCTGGACGGCCTGCATTCCCCGTTGCTGCTGGTGCACGGCATGGCGGACGACAATGTGCTGTTCACCAATTCCACGCAACTGATCGATGCACTGGCCGCGCGCGGCATCCTGTTTGACCTGATGACGTATCCAGGCGCCAAGCACGGCATTTCCGGCGCAGCAAACCAGAAGCATGTGTACCGTACGATCGAAGCTTTTTTCAAACGTCATTTGGCGGAAAAACAATCAAATTAGAATGCTGGCAAGACTTCGTTCAGGCTGCGGCTATCGATTCTTGGGCGGATATAAAAAGGCTTAATCGAATAAACAAAATAAATCTTAAATATTGTTAAGTGCCTGTTTCTTTAGGGGAAAATTGCCGATAATCAAGCCATGATGTCGGCAAGGAGGCTCCCGTGTTGAAGCATGTGCTAAGTGTTGTAATCGGACTTTGTGGAATTGGCGGCGCCTTTTTCCCGCCAGCTGCCCAGGCCGCGGATCTGACGGAACTGGAGCAGAAATGGCTGACCGCGGCCTGGCCAGTGATTGTCTATGCCAAAGCGCTGCAACTGCCGCTGGACATCATCGTGCAACCCGAGATGAAGGCCAATGACGTGCCGCTGGCAATGGGCTACGACAACGGGCGCTGCAAGCTGGTGCTGTCGCTACGCGACAATCCCCAGGCAGAGGCCACGCTGGCCGGCGTCGATGCATCCCGCCACCGGCTGCTGATAGAAACCATGGCCGCCCACGAAGTGGGCCACTGCTGGCGTTACGCGCAAGGCAAATGGCATACGCTGCCCGCCGGCTTCGATAAGGCCCGCGACAAGCCTGTGGCTGCAAACACCGCCCAGGCCAAATCACCGGCCATACGGGAAGAGCGCCATGAGGAAGCCTTTGCCGACCTGTTCGGCCTGGCCTGGATCCTGCACTTTCACCCTGAGCAATATCCGCAAGTGTATGCGTGGCTACAGGCACAGCGCAGCGACCCTTCGCTGCCGGGCAGCAGCCACGATACTCTGGCCTGGGTGAAGCTGGCGCAGGACCGCGGCCATTTCGAACCTGCTTCCAGCCTGTTTGAGCAAGCCGCCGGCCTGTGGCGCCAGGGCTTACGCAATGAAGAGCTTAATTAGCCGCGATACGCCTCGGTTTCCGGGCACTTTGCATACGTTTGGCTGTGCACCGGATCAATCAGCGTTTTTCGACCAATTTTTGGCCACTTTTCGTCCATTTTTCAGGCAGATATAGGCCGGATATTCGCCTGTGTTAGCAAAAAACCGCTAAAATCTTCGGTTTAGAATTGCATTTGCTGCACATTTTCTGCAGGCGGCAAATGCGAGCGAATACTAGCCCGAAAGATACGATGCTTACTTTTCAACAAATCATCCTGAAACTCCAGGAATACTGGGACGCGCAGGGTTGCGCCTTGCTGCAGCCGTATGACATGGAAGTCGGCGCGGGCACCTCTCACACCGGTACTTTCCTGCGCGCTATCGGCCCCGAACCCTGGCGTGCCGCCTACGTGCAGCCTTCGCGCCGCCCCAAGGATGGCCGTTATGGCGAAAATCCCAACCGCCTGCAGCATTACTACCAGTACCAGGTGGTATTGAAGCCTGCGCCGGAAAACATTCTGGACCTGTACCTGGGCTCGCTGGAAGCATTGGGCCTGGACCTGAAACAGAATGATGTGCGCTTTGTCGAAGACGACTGGGAAAATCCGACGCTGGGCGCCTGGGGCCTGGGCTGGGAAGTGTGGCTGAACGGCATGGAAGTAACGCAATTCACTTACTTCCAGCAAGTCGGCGGACTGGATTGCAAACCCGTGCTGGGCGAAATCACCTACGGCCTGGAAAGGCTGGCGATGTACCTGCAAGGCGTGGAAAACGTCTATGACCTGGTATGGACGGAGCGCGAAGAGAACGGCGTCGTGACCCGCATCAGCTACGGCGACGTGTTCCATCAGAATGAAGTCGAACAATCCACCTTCAACTTCGAATACGCCAATACCGATTTCCTGTTTTCGCTGTTCGGCAACTACGAAGCCGAAGCCAAGCGCCTGCTGGAGATACCGCTGGCGCTGCCCGCCTACGAACAGATATTGAAAGCCGGCCATACCTTCAACCTGCTGGATGCGCGCGGCGCGATCTCGGTAACAGAACGCGCAGCCTACATCGGCCGCATCCGCAACCTGTCGCGCGCAGTGGCGAGCGCCTACTACGAATCGCGCGAGAAACTGGGCTTCCCCATGCTGCCGGCGTCCGCCTCACCTGCTGCACCTGCCGCACCTGTTGCTGCCCCGGTCGTTGCCTGAAAACGGCGTTGGAAAAAATAGTTGAACAATACTGGATTGCGGCATCAGCCTGATTGAATAAAAATATGAACCAAACACTGTTAGTCGAACTTTTTACCGAAGAACTGCCGCCGAAAGCGCTGGCCAAACTGGGCGAAGCATTTGCCGCGGGCATCGTCAGTGGGCTCAAAAGCCGTGACTTCCTGGAAAGCGATTCCGTCGCTACTTCGTATGCATCGCCGCGCCGCCTGGCGGTGTCCATCACCAGGGTGCGTGGCACATCGCCGGACAAGCTGATGCGGGAAAAAGTGCTGCCGGTATCGGTAGCGCTGGATGCGGAAGGCAAACCCACTGCACCGCTGGCAAAAAAACTGGCCGCTCTCGGCTTCCCCGATCTGCAGGTCAGCCAGCTGGAATGCGCAGCAGACGGCAAAGCCGACAGTTTCTTCTACAGCTATACCGCACCCGGCACCGCGCTGGCACCCAGCCTGCAGGCGGCACTGGAAGACTCCATCAACAAGCTGCCTATTCCCAAGGTCATGAGCTATCAGCGCCCAGACGGCTCCACCGTGCAGTTCGTGCGCCCGGTGCACAAGCTGATTGCATTGCACGGCAGCGACGTCGTACCGCTGGCGCTGCTGGGCCTGCGCACCGGCCGCATCACGCTGGGCCACCGTTTTCTATCAGCCGGTGAAGTCAGCATCGCGCATGCGGACGACTATGCAGCGGCACTGCAAAACCAGGGCAAGGTCATCGCCAGCGTCACCGCTCGCAAGGAAAAAATTCGCGCCGACCTGTTGGCCAAAGCCGGCGGCGACAAGGTGCTGATGCCGGAATCGCTGCTCGATGAAGTCAGCGCGCTGGTGGAATGGCCGGTCGTCTATGAATGTAACTTTGAAACAGAATTCCTGGCCGTGCCGCAGGAATGCCTGATTTTGACAATGCAGACCAACCAGAAATATTTTGCGCTGACCGATGCCGCCGGCAAGTTGCGTTCGCGCTTCCTGATCGTTTCCAACCTGGAAACCGCCGACCCGCGTCATATCATCCAGGGCAATGAGCGCGTCGTGCGCCCGCGCCTGTCGGACGCCAAATTCTTTTTTGAGCAGGACAAGAAAAAATCGCTGGCAGACCGTCTGCCGGGTCTGGCCAATGTGGTGTATCACAACAAGCTGGGCAGTCAGGCAGAGCGCATGGAACGCGTCAAGTCGCTGGCCGGCAGCATCGCCGCGGCAATGGGCGCCGATGCAGCACTGGCCGAACGCGGCGCGATGCTGGCCAAGGCCGATTTGCTGACCGACATGGTCGGTGAATTCCCTGAGCTGCAAGGCATCATGGGCACCTACTACGCGCGCCACGACGGCGAGCATGACGAGGTCGCACTGGCGGCATCCGAACATTACCAGCCGCGCTTTGCCGGCGATGCCTTGCCGTCCACTGCAACCGGCACCGCTGTCGCACTGGCGGACAAGCTGGAAACCCTCGTGGGCATCTGGGGCATAGGTCTGCAACCTACCGGCGACAAGGACCCGTTTGCGCTGCGCCGCCACGCACTGGGCATCCTGCGCATGCTGGTGGAAAAACGCCTGACGCTGTCGCTGAGCCGGCTGCTGGCCGACACGGCCAAACTGTTTGCAGGCAATGCCAACTTCAAGGACCCCGGCGCAGATGTGCTGACCTTCCTGCAAGACAGGCTGCGCGGCCAGTTGCGCGAGCGCGGTTTTGCACAAAATGAAGTAGAAGCCGTTGTTGCGCAAAATCCGGACACGCTCGATACCATTGTCGAACGCCTGGAGGCCGTGCAGGCTTTTGCGGCGTTGCCGGAATCGGCATCGCTGGCGGCGGCCAACAAGCGCATCACCAATATCCTGAAAAAAGCCGAAGGCACGCCGGGCGCAGTTCAGCCGGCGCTATTGCAGGAAGCCGCGGAAAAAGGCCTGTACCAGGCCATGGGCGACGTCAAGCCGAAGGTGGATGCTGCGTTCGCCAAAGGCGACTTCACCGGCGCGCTGAAGACCCTGGCCGCGCTGCGTGCGGAAGTGGATACCTTCTTTAACGACGTGATGGTCAATGCGGAAGATCCTGCGTTACGCAACAACCGGCTGGCGCTGCTGTCCGAGCTGCACGGCATGCTGAACCAGGTAGCGGATATTTCCAAGCTCGCTGCGTAAGCAACAGATGTTAGGCCCGGATGCGATTAAAATCGAATCCGGGCGCGACGCTTGCCAAAGCCAAGCGCCTTATCGCAAGACTTCCCATACAGGACCAGCCATGAAACTGATTATTCTTGATCGCGATGGCGTCATCAACCACGATTCGGACGAGTTCATCAAATCGCCGGAAGAGTGGGTGCCCATCCCCGGTTCGCTGCAGGCGATTGCCCGGTTGAATCAGGCCGGCTACCTCGTGGTGGTTGCGACCAACCAGTCCGGTGTGGCGCGCAAGTATTTCGATATGGCAACGCTGAATGCGATTCACCAGAAAATGCATATCGCCGCACAACAGGTAGGCGCTGAAATCGATTCCGTGTTCTTTTGCCCGCATGCCGCGGATGAGAGCTGCGATTGCCGCAAACCCCGGCCCGGCATGCTGCAAGAAATTGCGCGCCGCTACGACATTGGCCTGAAAGGCGTGCCCACAGTGGGCGATTCGCTGCGCGACCTGCAGGCAGGCTTCGTTGTCGGCTGCGCACCGCATCTGGTGCTGACCGGCAAGGGCAAGAAAACCCAGGCCACCGGCGGCCTGCCGCCCGGAACCATTGTCCACGCCGACTTGGCTGCGATGGTAGAAAAACTATTGCAACACTCATCCAACAATATCGCAACAGCTTGAAAGCACTGCGCCGCTGCCACCCTCTGGAGACACGATGACCCGTTTTACACAGATTTTACGTTCCGTGCTGTTTATGCTGCTGATGACGGTTGCCACCGTGATCTGGGCGATGGCCTGCTTCCTGTTCGCGCCGCTGCCGTACAACAAGCGATATTACTGGACATCGCGCTGGAACGTGTTCGTCATCTGGACTGCCAAGGTCATCTGCGGCATACGCTATGAAGTCAAGGGTATGGAAAACCTGCCCGATGCACCGGTGATCCTGCTGTCCAAGCACCAGTCCGCGTGGGAAACCATTTTCTATCTGATGAAGATGCCGCGCCCGCTGGTGTATGTCTTCAAGAAGGAACTGACGTATATCCCGTTCTTCGGCTGGGGCATCGCGCTGCTGCGCATGATCCCCATCGACCGCCGCAAGGGCAAGGACGCGTTTGCTCAGGTAGTGGCGCATGGCCGCAAGCGGCTGGCAGACGGGCAATGGATCATCATGTTCCCGGAAGGCACGCGCATCCCGGTTGGCGAAAAGGGGTATTATAAAGGCGGCGGAACGCGCCTCGCCATCGAGACAGCCACCCCTGTGGTGCCAATTGCAATGAATTCAGGCGAATGCTGGCCGAAGAATTCCTTTGTCAAGAAACCGGGTCTGATCACCGTGTCGATAGGCAAGCCGATTTCTCCGGAAGGCCTCAGTTCGCAGGAACTGATGCAGAAAGTGGAAACCTGGATAGAGGCGGAAATGCGCGTGATTTCGCCGAACATTTACAAATAGGGCAGAAGCAAAAAGGCAAGAAAGCCTCTGCCCAGGCGCTGTCAGCCATCACCAAGCAGAGAAACCGTACTTGAAATCCAGATTGCCTTTATTGAATCACCCTATGCAGCTTGCGCTGCAACTGGACCTTTTTTCCGAACCGCCGGCGGCTCCGCCCACGCCGCTGCAGCAGCAGCAAGCGCCTTCCTGCGAACCCTTGCAGGAAAACCCTCTGGGGCCGGCCGTACAAACGGTGCCCCCGGTTCCGCCTTCACACCCTCCCCGTCCGCCCGCCAACTCCAGCAAGCGCCAGATCCTGATCCAGGATTACTGGCTGGAATACAGCCTGCAACGCTCCAAGCGCCGCACGATAGGCTTCCTGATCAATGAGGACGGCCTGCGAATGACAGCGCCGCGCTGGGTGACGATTGCCGACATCGAGCAGGCGATACGCGAAAAACAACGCTGGATCACCGCCAAGCTGAATGAGCGCCGCGAACGCACGAACAAGCGCATGCAGCCGCAGATGATCTGGAACGACGGCGCCCGCCTGCCTTACCTGGGCGGCGACATCACGCTGCGCATACAGGCCACGCAAGCCGCCGGCGTGCGCTACGACGCCGACAGCCGCGAGCTGACGATATGCCTGCCGGGCCAAGCGTCCGAACAGCAGTTGAAAGACCGCGTGCAATCCTGGCTGCAGCAGGAAGCGAAGCGTATCTTCAATGAACGGCTGCCGGTGTATGCCGAGAAGCTGGGCGTCAGCTTCCACTCGATGTCGCTGTCTGCCGCCACGACGCGCTGGGGCTCCTGCACGTCGCAGGGAAAGATCAGGCTGAACTGGAGGCTGATCCATTTTTCGCTGACGCTGATCGACTACGTGATCGCACATGAATTGTCGCACCTGCGTGAAATGAACCACAGCCCGCAATTCTGGGCGACCGTGCAATCCATCTTCCCCGATTTCGAGCAAGCCAAACAGGCCCTGCGCCATCACGCAGCGGAAGAATTACCGGTGTTCTAGCGCACTCCTGCTGCAAAATATTCAGCAAGCCCGGCAACAGAAAGGGAAGGCATTTCGCCTTCCCTTTTTTCTTCCTGCGCATGCCTGCGATTAACACGCTATCCGGTATACCTCACCCGTATTTTGGCCTTGGCCTCTTCCAGCTCCTTTCCCAGTGCATCCAGGTCCAGACCGGTTTTTTTCACCTTGGCAAACAGCTTGTGCTCTTCTTCCCCTGCATGGCGTTCCATCTGTTCGCCCAGCAACCTGATCCGGGCGTCAAACAGGGGATCGTCCGCCGCCAACTTGCCCAGCTGGGCAATCAGCAGCTTCGTGCCGCTATGCTCGGCCAACGCTTCGTTCAGCATATCCTGTGCGCCCGGGGCCGTGCGTACCGCCGGATAAAAAACGCACTCCTTCGCTTCCATATGGACCAGCAGCGCTGTGCACAGTTTGCGCGCAATTCTCAATTTTTCTGTCGGGTCCCCGCCGTCACTAGCGTCCTCAAACTCGCGGAACAGTTTTTCCGCTTCGCGATGGTCGGATTTCAACAGGCCGATCGCATCCTGCGGCCTTGGTATGGTGGTGGGCATCTTCATCTCCGGATTGGCAGTTGCTATTCATCGATACTGCCGCTCAGCCCAGCATCATTGAATACCATAATCCCATTGCCCTCCGCAACGGATCAGCACCGGCCACTGCGTCGTGTAGGAGAGCGCAACGGGGTAATTGGCGGGCGGAATCTATCGCCCTGCGAACACACTGGCCGTATGTTCGCTGCCGAACGGTATTCCAGCCACGGCAGGCATATTGTTGCACTCTGGCTTCATCGGTTTTGTCCATTGGGCGAGGCCGCACCTTCCAATTTCCCGCCCCGGCAAGCCCGCAGCATTCAAGGAGTCCCCCTATGAGTTCATCTCTTGGTTCAACATCGAGTTCGATACCGGTCTCGACACCCAACCTGTCACTTTCCCCTTCTGAACTGGATAATCTATGTGTCAATACATTGCGCTTCCTCGCGGTGGATATGGTGCAAAAGGCTAATAGCGGCCACCCCGGTTTGCCGCTGGGCGCCGCGCCGATGGCGTTCGGATTGTGGACGCGTTTCCTGAAGCACCACCCAGCCAACCCTAACTGGTTTGACCGCGACCGTTTCGTGCTATCGGCAGGACACGGTTCAGCGCTGCTATACGGATTGCTGCATCTGACCGGCTATGCGCTGCCGATGGAACAGCTGAAACAGTTCCGCCAGTGGGGCAGTATTGCTCCCGGCCACCCTGAGCGCGGCATCACGCCCGGCGTCGAGGTGACCACCGGCCCGCTGGGCCAGGGCTTCGCCAACGGTGTCGGCATGGCAATGGCAGAAACCAACCTGGCGGCACGCTATAACCGCGATGGTTTCGATGTCATCAACCACTACACCTACGGTATCGTCAGCGACGGCGACCTGATGGAAGGCGTTGCCGCGGAAGCCGCATCGCTGGCAGGCCACCTGCAACTGGGCAAGCTGATCTATCTCTACGATGATAATTCGGTCACGCTATCGGCCGGTACCGACATGAGCTTTACCGAAGACAGGGCAAAACGCTTCGATGCCTACGGCTGGCACACGCAGACCGTGGACGACGGCAACGACCTGGCAGCTATCGACCAGGCGCTGGCTGCGGCCCGCGCGGAAACGACACGCCCTTCGCTGATCCTGGTGCGCACCCACCTGGGCTACGGCTCACCCCATAAACAGGACAGCTTTGAGGCACATGGCTCTCCGCTCGGCGCCGATGAAGTGAGGCTGACCAAACAAAAGCTGGGCTGGCCGGAAGAACCTGCTTTCCATATACCCGAGGAAGCCTTGCAGCAATACCGCGAAGCGGAAACCAGGGGCCGGCAAAGCGAAGCTGACTGGAACGATAAATTCTCTGCGTATGAAAAGCAATTCCCGGAACTCGCTGCGGAACTGAAGCAGCTGATCAGCGGCGGCGCCGGCATGCTGCCACCGGGCTGGGATGCCGACATACCCGAATTTCCGGCAGATGCCAAAGGTATCGCCACCCGTGTGGCTGCAGGCAAGGTCATGAATGCGATTGCGCAAAAGCTGCCTGCGCTGATAGGCGGCTCCGCCGATCTGGACCCATCCACCTTCACATCCTTGAAAGGAACCGGCGACTTCCAGCCGTCCGGTGACGACGGCATTGACAAACAAGGCGCCGACAGCGGTGCGTGGAACTACGCCGGGCGCAACCTGCACTTCGGCGTGCGCGAACACGCGATGGGTTCTATCATGAACGGCATGGCGGCGCATGGCGGCGCGCTGCCGTTCGGCGCGACCTTCCTGGTGTTTTCCGATTACATGCGCCCTGCCATCCGGCTGGCCGCGCTGATGGGCCTGCATGTCATCTATATATATACACATGACAGTCTGGCGCTGGGCGAAGACGGCCCTACCCACCAGGCCGTGGAGCAGCTTGCCAGCTTGCGCGCAATACCCGATCTGGTTGTCATCCGCCCAGGTGATGCCAATGAAACCGCAGAGGCATGGCGCACCGCAGTGCAATCGTACGGACATCCGGTAGCGCTGGTGCTGACCCGCCAGGGCGTGCCTACGCTGGACCGCCATACCTTCGCGGCGGCCAAAGGATTGTCACAAGGCGCTTATGTGCTGGCCGATGCCGATGACGGCAAGCCGGAATTGATCCTGATCGCCACCGGTTCAGAGGTAGGGCTGGCGGTATCGGCTCGCGAGCAGTTGCAAAAACAAGGCGTTAAAGTGCGCATCGTATCGATGCCAAGCTGGGAGCTGTTCGATGCGCAGCCACAAGCATACCGCGACTCCGTGCTGCCTCCCGCAGTGACGGCAAGGCTATCGGTGGAGGCCGGCATCGCACAAGGCTGGCACCGTTTCGTCGGCGACCGTGGCGACATCCTGTCCGTCGACAAATTCGGCGCTTCTGCAGCCGGCGACGTCGTCATGAGGGAGTATGGATTTACGGTGGAAAATGTCTGCAAGCGTACATTGGCTTTGCTGGATGGGTCAAAATAGCCTGCAACAGAAATAAATTCAGGCAAGCCCGGAGGAAGGCGGTGCAATAGGTAAAGCCCATTGCACCGCCTTCCTCCTCTTATGCTTAACCGCCTGCCAGAGCCGCATCCACCAGAGCCTGCGCATCTTTCACGATCAGCTTCAGATGCGCTTCTCCCTTGAAGCTCTCAGCATAGATCTTGTAAATATCCTCGGTGCCGGAGGGGCGCGCGGCAAACCAGCCGCTTTTCGTCACCACCTTCAGGCCGCCGATATCGGCACCGTTACCCGGCGCCTTGGTCAGGATGTTGTCGATTTTTTCTCCCGCCAGATCAGTGGACTGCACCTGCTTTGCAGACAACTGCGACAGCTTTTTCTTTTGCTCCGGCGTCGCGGGCGCCTCTACCCTGTCAGACACCGGGTTGCCCATTTCAGCGGCGAGTTGCTGATAAATGTCACCCAGGTCACGGCCGCTGCGGGCGGTGATTTCAGCGGATAGCAGCGCAGGCGTCAGGCCGTCCTTGTCGGTTGTCCATACTGAACCGTCCAGGCGCAGGAAGGAGGCGCCTGCGCTCTCTTCGCCGCAGAATCCCAGCGACCCATCACATAGCCCGTCGGTGAACCACTTGAAGCCGACCGGCACCTCCACCAGCTTGCGTCCTGCCTTGGCGCAGACCAGGTCTATCATACGGCTGCTGACCAGTGTCTTGCCAACGCCCGCTTCTTTCGACCATTGCGGGCGGTTTCGGAACAAGTAGTCGATCGCTACCGGAAAATACTGGTTAGGCGACAGCAAACCCGCCTTGGGCGTGACGATGCCGTGCCGGTCATGATCGGTATCGCAGGCAAATGCGATGTCGTATTTGTCTTTCAGGCCGATCAGGCGCTGCATCGCATACGATGACGAAGGATCCATGCGAATGCGGCCATCCCAGTCCACTGTCATGAAGCGGAAGGTAGGATCGACTTCTTCGCTGATGACGCTCAGGTTCAGCTTGTAGCGTTCGCCTATCCTTGCCCAGTAATGGACGCCCGCGCCGCCGAGAGGATCGACGCCGAGACGGATGCCGGAACCGGCAATGGCATCCACGTCGATGACTTTACCCACCTCCGTGACATAGGCGCCGATATAGTCATAACGATGCGTGTTCGCGTCGCTGCGGGCTTTTGCCGCAGGCATCCTGCGGACATCCTTCAGCCCGTTTTTCAGGAATTCATTGGCCCTTGCCTCTATCCATCCGGTGATATCGGTATTGGCAGGGCCGCCGTTCGGCGGATTGTATTTGAAGCCGCCGCTGTCCGGCGGATTGTGCGACGGCGTAATGACGATGCCATCCGCAAGGCCGCTGCTGCGTCCTTTATTATGCATGAGGATGGCCAGCGATACTGCCGGTGTCGGCGTGTATTCATCTTTTTCCGCCAGCATCACCTGCACGCCGTTGGCTGCCAGCACTTCCAGCGCGCTGCCGCAAGCCGGCGCCGACAGTGCATGCGTATCTATGCCCATGAACAGCGGACCGGTAATACCCTCTTTCGTGCGGTAGTCGCAGATCGCCTGGCTGATGGCCAGCACATGCCATTCATTAAAACCCAGCTCCAGCGAAGAACCGCGGTGGCCCGAGGTGCCGAAGGCGACCCGCTGCGCGGGCACGGATGGATCGGGAATCTCAGTATAGTAGGCAGAGACCAGCGCCGGCACATTGACCAGCAATGACGCGGGAGCCGGCTTGCCGGCGAGGGGACTGATATTCATGTATTTGCCTTTGCTGCAGTGTCCATATTTGGTTTATTTGCATTACCTTCATGGTTACCCTCATGAGCCTGTTCAAAAATGCCCACCCACTCTCGATAACGCCGCGCAATGCGGGACACGGCTTCTTCACGCGTAATTTTCTTTGCCTCATAGTTGGCAACCGCATCCCAGAAACTGGTGCGGCCGACAGCAAAGCCGGTAAATCCCGGTACGGCAGCCGCTGTCTTCAGCCATTGCACTACCTTGTTCTCGTCGGCGCCCCGTCCCAGTACGATGCAGCTAACCTGGCGCCGCCCGTCGCGCTGCACGGTATCGACAACCATCTCGCAATCCTCGCGGCTGTCCAGGCCTTCTATCTTCCACACGTCCGGCTCCACGCCGGCGTCCTGCAAATCACGGATCGCGCGGCGCATCAGCGGTGGACGCAGCTGGCTGTCATAGTTGTCCTTGTTGCCGTGTAAATACTTCAGCTGCTCCTCGGTCGCCGAGACCAGCAGCTCAAACATGAAGCGCCGTCCGCTCTGCCGACAATAGTCGGATACGCGCCTCAGGCGCGCCGCCTGGCGCTGGTTCATCGCGGCATCGCCTTCCGGGTTGTAATGAACCAGCACTTTGGCAAAGGTAGGCTTGACCGCATCCAGGTGCGCGGCAAAGCCGTCTCCATATTCAAATTCAAATTCCTGCTGGCCGCTTTTTTCTACAGACACCGCGGTGACGTAGCCGCTCCTGGCGGCGTCACGCAATATCTGGTCGCCGAATTCCTCGTCTACCAGGATGCCGGCGCTGGATGCGGCAACGCCGGCCGCCACCGCCTCGCGAAAGCCGTCGTAGATGACGCGCTTGCTGTCCGTCACTGTGTCGTGCTGTTCTTGTGTCAGCGGCGTTTCAAAATGAAACATGCCGCTCAGGTAGGACTCACGGTGATCAAAAGGCAGCAGATAAAGAGGTTTGTTGTATCCGGGGTTCATGATTATTCCTTACAGGCAGTTGCAAAATTACGCTGGCGCTGTGCTCCTATTCGCCTTGCTACGCGTACTGTCTTCGTCATCGCGCCTGGCCAGCCTGGTTTTGCGCCGGCTTCGTCCGCAATTGACGGTAGCGCCGTATCAGCGCATTGGTGGAGCTGTCGTGCCCCAGTTCGGGTTCTTCCTTGTTTTCCAGTTCAGGGACAATGCGTTGGGCCAGTACCTTGCCTAGCTCAACGCCCCACTGGTCGAAGGAATCGATATTCCAGATCACGCCTTGCGTGAATACGCTGTGCTCATACAGCGCGACCAGCTGACCCAGCGTAAACGGCGTCAGCTTTTGCGCAAGCAGCGTATTGGTCGGGCGGTTGCCCTCGCACACCAGATGCGGCACCAGCCAGTCTTCACTGCCTTCTGCGCGGATTTGTTGTTCTGTCTTGCCGAAGGCCAGCGCCTCAGCCTGTGCAAACAGGTTGGCCAGCAACAGGTCATGATGACGGCCCACGTCGTTCAAAGGCTGGCAAAAACCGATGAAATCGCAAGGCACGATTTGTGTTCCCTGATGGATAAGCTGGTAAAACGAGTGCTGGCCATTGGTGCCCGGCTCACCCCAGTAGACCGGCCCGGTCGAGACATCCACCGGCGAACCGTCCAGCGTGACGTGCTTGCCATTGCTCTCCATCGCCAGCTGCTGCAGGTAGGCAGGAAAGCGCTTCAGGTAATGCTCATACGGCAGCACGGCAGCGGTATTGGCGCCCAGGAAATTATTGTTCCAGATGGATAGCAAACCCATCAGCACCGGCAGGTTGCCGGCAAAAGGCGTGCTGTGGAAATGCTCATCCATCGCATGAAAGCCGGCCAGCATCGCGCGAAAATTGTCCGGCCCGATGGCGATCATCGTGGACAGGCCCACCGCCGAATCCATGGAGTAACGTCCGCCTACCCAGTCCCAGAAGCCGAACATGTTGGCGGTGTCGATGCCGAATTTGGCAACCCCTTCGCCGTTGGTGGAGACCGCAACAAAATGCTTCTGGACTGCGGTTTCATCCTTGAGCTTTTTCAGGCTCCAGTCGCGCGCGGTATGGGCGTTCGTCAAGGTTTCCAGCGTCGTGAAGGTCTTGGAGACGATGATGAACAGCGTCTCTTCCGGGTCCAGGTCGCGCGTGACTTCTTCAAAATCGGTGCCGTCGATATTGGACAGGAAACGGAAGTTCATATCGCGCCGGCTGTAATGCCGCAGTGCCTCATACGCCATTACCGGGCCAAGGTCGGAACCGCCAATGCCGATATTGACGACATTGCGTATTGCCTTGCCGGTATGGCCGCGCCAGCGTCCGCTGCGCACCTCGTCCGAAAAGCGGGACATGTGATCCAGCACCGCATGCACTTCCGGCACCACGTCCACGCCATCAACGATGATGTGCTCGTTTTCAGGCGCGTTCAGCGCTACATGCAGCACGGCCCTCTGTTCGCTGGCATTGATCTTCTTGCCGCTGAACATCGCTTCTATGCGCTCCGCCAGCCCGCAATCCTTTGCCAGTTGCAACAACAGCCGCATCGTGTCATCGGTAACCCGGTTCTTCGAATAATCGAGGTACAGGCCATCAGCTTCGGCAACCAGCCGCTCGCCGCGTTGCGGGTCATCGTCAAATATTTGTCTCAGGTGCAAGCTGCCCGCCTGGCGGTGATGTTCTACCAGCGCCTTCCAGGCCGGCAGCGTGGTCAGCGTAGCCACTGGCCGGCGGGATTCAGGTGAAACTGTTTTTCCGCTCATGATTGTTGTCCACCGGTCTTTGTGCCTGCGGCCGGTTTTGCCAGCGTGCGGACCTTGTCTGCGATGACTTCCATCAGTTCATTCCAGGACTTGACAAAGGACTCTGCGCCTTCCAGCTGCAATTGCTGCGCCAGTGCGTCAGCATCGATGCCGGCCTTGGAAAAGGCGGCCAATGTTTTTTCTGCGTCGCCGCCTTCCGCCGCCATGCTGCCGTTGACCTTGCCGTGGTCGGCAAATGCCAGCAGCGTCTTCTCGGGCATGGTGTTGACGGTATTTGGCGCGGCCAGCGCCTGTATATACAAGGTGTCGGACGCGGCAGGGTCCTTGACGCCGGTGCTGGCCCACAGCAGGCGCTGCGGCTGCGCGCCAGCTTCCGCCAGCTTGCGCCAGCGTGGTGACGCCATCAGCTCGCGGTAGGCAATGTAAGCCTGCTGCGCAATGGCGATGCCGAGGCGGTTTTCCAGCTCTGCAGGCACCTTGCCCTTGATCGCCACATCCCAGCGGCTGATGAAGAGAGAGGCCACCGATCCCACCTTGGGATCGAGGCCTGCGGCAATCCGGCGCTCTATGCCGCGCAAATAGGCTTCTGCCGCAGCCAGGTACTGCTCGCGGGAAAACAGCAGCGTGACATTGACTGGCACACCTGCAAAAATGGCTTCTTCAATCGCCGGAATGCCGGCGGGGGTGCCGGGAATCTTGATGAACAGGTTAGATTTTTGTGCTCGCGCATGCAGCCGTTTTGCTTCTTCCACAGTGCCAGGAGTATCGTTTGCCAGTAGCGGCGATACTTCCAGCGACACCCAGCCGTCCACGCTGCCGGTGTCCTCATGGATTTTCCTGAACAGGTCTGCGGCCTGCGCCAGGTCTTCCAGCGCCAGCTCCAGGAACAGGCTCTCACCGGATTGTCCGCTGCCAGCCTTGTCGCCGATAGCGGCATCGTAGGAAGTGCTGCCCTTGATGGCCTGGTAGAAAATTGTCGGGTTGGATGTCAGACCGGTGACGGCGAAATCGTTTATGTAGCGCTGCAGCGTGCCGTCTGCCAGCATGCTGCGCGTGATGTTGTCCAGCCACAGGCTCTGGCCCAGTTCGTGCAAATGGTCGTTGGCGTTCATGATGTCATTGTCCTTGTTCCGGTACGGCTTGCATCCCGCCCGTCAGCAGCGCGGAGAAGTCGTAGTTGATCAGATCGGCGATATGCCCGACTGCCACATCGGCAGAGGGATAAGCGGCGAGGTTGTGCGGGTCCAGCGCATAGTGGCCCTGGCGTGGGAAAACCGTGGTCAGTTTTTCCCGCATGATATTTTTCATTGCAGTGAGGATGCTTAGCTTGTCGTCTACCATCACATAGTGGGTAGCAGGAAAACGGCGCTGCATGTCATCCAACATCTGTTCCTTGTGGATGTAGATCAGCACGCGCCCTTCCACCGCATCCCACAGGCCGGAACGCTGTATCTTGCGCGGCTGGAAGACAACGTCGCCGTCCGACAGGATGACCGTCTTGCCTACTGTCCCCAGTGTGGCAAGCACGCTTAATGCGCCGGGATACAGGCGATTTTCAAACGGGTAATCAAGCAGGAATCCGGACATGTGCAGCAACCGCGGATCGTTCATCGTGCTGGTACGGTAGCGTTGCAGCGCACCAAGGTAATCCACGTAGCCGAGCTCGGTACGCAGCTGCTCCAGGATGGTCCAGTACTGGCCGCTGCATTCGGCGCCGAATTCCTGTTCCAGGTGCCGGCGCAAATCCGCCTGCACACCGTCGTTGTCGAGCAGCGTGTTATCGCAGTCCAGCAGAAAAACTACGCCGGCTGGAGTGTCGGCGCCGGCGTCACTTCGGATCATCTTTTTTTCCTTCTATCGACAACTCATTCCATCCGCCATCACCGGCAATGATGTCCGAGGCAGCGGCGGGTCCCCAGGTATTGGGGGCATAAGGCAGGGCAGGCGCAGCATTGCCAAGTACAGGATCGACGATGCGCCACGCCGCTTCTACCGTATCGCCACGGGTGAACAGTGCGGTATCACCGTGCATGGCGTCACCCAGCAGCCTTTCATACGGCGTCATTTCTTCATGCGCATGGCGCTGCGCGACCAGCTCTGTCGCCTCGCCCACCATGGACTGGCCCGGCAACTTGGTGCGCGCGCCTATGGCAATCATCACGTCGGGACTGAGGCGAAAGCGGAAATGATTTTCACAGCAGGAACGGTCGGCGCTGAATACCGGATGGGCGGGCTGCTTGAGTCTGACGAGCACCTCGGTACCGGTCACCGGCAATTGCTTGCCAGCGCGTATATAGAAAGGCACGCCTTTCCAGCGCTCGTTATCGATATGCAGGCGCAATGCGGCGAAGGTTTCCACGACAGAGCCTGGCGCCACGCCTTCTTCGTCCCGGTAGCCTTCAAACTGGCCCCTGACCAGTTCCGCCGGACTCAGCGGCCGCATTGCCTCCAGTACACGCAGTTTTTCATCGCGCATCGAATCCACATCGCTGCCTTGCGGCGGCTCCATCGTCAGCAGGGCGAGTACCTGCAGCAGATGGTTCTGCACCACGTCGCGCAGAGCGCCCACTTCTTCATAAAATGCGCCGCGCCCCTGCACGCCGAATTGCTCTGCCATTGTGATCTGCACGCTGGCAATGTAATTGCTGTTCCATACCGGCTCGACGAAGGTATTGGCAAAGCGGAAGTAATGCAGGTTTTCAACCGCTTCCTTGCCCAGGTAATGGTCCATGCGGAAGATCGCATCCTCGGCAAAAAACTTGTGTAAGGTCAGGTTCAACGACTGCGCCGATTCGAGATCGCGGCCGAAAGGTTTTTCGACGATGATGCGGGCGCCGTCGCCGCAGCCGGATTTCGCCAGCCCCTGCGCCACCAGCTCGAACGTGCTGGGCGGTATCGCCAGGTAATGCAGCGGATGTTTCGACGCGCCCAGCAGTTCGCGCAGGCGCCGGTAGGTATCGTCGTCGGCGTAATTTCCGCTGAGAAACTGCAAGCGCGCCGATAGTTTTTTAAATGCCTCCTCATCCACGCCGCCATGTTTTTCCAGGCTATCGCGGACGCGCTCACGGAACTGTTCAGGGCTCCAGTCCGAGCGCGCCACGCCGATCACCGGCATCTCCAGCTCGCCGCGCCTGGCCAGCGCCTGCAGCGCCGGGAAAATCTGCTTGTAGGCCAGGTCGCCGGTAACGCCGAAAAATACCAGTGCGTCGGAATGAGGTTTTTCCATCGTCATTCTCCCTTGGGCTTCGCATCTTTTTCGACGTGGCCGCCGAAGCCGTGCCGCATTGCCGACAAAACCTTGTCGCCGAAGCCCGCATTGCCGCGAGAGCTGAAGCGTGCATACAATGCCGCACTGAGTATGGGCGCAGGTACGCCTTCGTCGATGGCGGCATTAATCGTCCACCGGCCTTCGCCCGAGTCGGACACGCGGCCCGCATATTTTTCCAGCTTAGGGTCGCTGAGCAACGCGCCTGCGGTCAGGTCCAGCAACCAGGAACCGATGACGCTGCCGCGCCGCCACAATTCGGTAATTTCCGGCAGGTCAAATTCATACTGGTAGTGTTCGGGATTGCGTAGCGGCGTGGTCTCTGCATCCGCTTCATGTTCCTGTTTGCCTATATTGGCGTTATGCAGGATGTTCAGCCCTTCCGCATACGCGCCCATGATGCCGTATTCGATGCCGTTATGGATCATCTTGACGAAGTGGCCCGCGCCTTGCGGGCCGCAATGCAGGTAGCCCTGTTCAGCGGTACTGCTGCCGGCAGTGCGGCCAATGGTGGGTGTAGCCGAACCGTTGCCCGGCGCAAGCGTGGCGAAGATAGGATCGAGATGGCGCACAATCTCGGCTTCACCGCCTATCATCAGGCAATAGCCGCGGTCAAAGCCGGCGACGCCGCCGCTGGTGCCGACATCCACATAATGGATCTGGCGCGCGCCCAGTTCATTGCCGCGCCGCACATCGTCATGGTAGTAGGAGTTGCCGCCGTCGATGATGATGTCGCCGGGGCTCAACAGCGGCTCCAGCGACGCCAGGCTTTGATCTACAAAGGCGGCAGGGACCATCAGCCAGACAATGGCGGGCTTGGGCAGTTTCTCTATCAATTCTTTCAGCGAAGAAGCGCCGGTCACGCCCGGCTGCAGCAATGCCTTTACCGATTCCTGGTTTACATCGTAGGCGACGCATTCGTGGCCGCCCTTGCTCAGGCGCTTGACCATGTTGGCGCCCATGCGCCCCAGCCCTATCATCCCCAGCTTCATTGTAATTCTCCTTAGTAAGACCTCATGCAATCGCACCCGTCTCTTCAGGCAGGCTACGCATGTGATTTGAAATAGCCGGCATGAAAACGCCGCGCAGTTCAAGCATAATCCAGAAGCCGATGCAATATCGGCAAATGCTCCCGCCAAACCGGAAGCGACAGGGAACGGCATACGGACATGCAGGCATGCAGGGGATAGACGGCGATTGCTATGCAGCAAAGGGTACTGCCCGCACAGAAGGGCTTCCGTTCGCCAGCGCACATTTGCTTTGGCGCAGCATTGCCGGCTTTTTCACCGAAACAGTGGAATAGGCCGTTTCCGGTGGGATTTGCGCTCTTAGGGGAATTTTCAGCCTGTTTTATGCATTTATGCAGCTGTGCATTTCCGGGATTGCGGCGAACATTCTTTGGTAACGTCTTGTATCCGGCTTGTAAACGTCATCGTTGCCTATTGACTGCTCGTAGAGGCATTGCATCTGATAATTTGGCCTTCGAGCACACACAAAAACTCGCATTTTTCATTAAAAGCAGGCAAACCTGCCGGCGCACATGGCCACTGTCTTAACTGCCGGAAAACCTGCGTTACGTTACGTTGCACTGTCTTAAAACGCTTAACAGTTCGCCTAATTTTCACGGGCGCGGAAGTTCGACAAGCCTGCTGCTTTCCATTATCTTTTTCGCGTCAGCTTAAAAGAAATCAGCTAAAAGATATGAGTATTCAGGCCGCGTTGCAGCACCACCGGTCCGGCCGTCTGGTAGATGCTGTCGAAATTTATCAGCACATCCTGAAGGATGAACCGGAGAATGCAGATGCCCTGCATTTGATGGGCGTTGCCGCGTGCGAACTGGGGGATGCAGATTTATCCATCGCGCTGATTTCCAGGGCCAATGCGCTCTTCCCGCAAAACACCAATTACCTGTTGTCGCTGGGCATGGCGTACCGCGCGAGAAATTCCTGCGCGCAGTCCATGGTCTGCTATGCGTTTGTATTGCAGATAGAACCCCGCTCCGCATCGGCATTTTTCGGCATGGGCAATACCGCACAGCACAACGGCAAGCTGGACGACGCGGCAGAATATTTTTCGATTGCGATCGAGCTGAATCCGGCTTTTTCGGAAGCTTACTACAACCTCGCCAACCTGGAAAAAGCGCGCGGCGCTCATACTCAGGCGGTAAGCCTCTACCGCAAGGCACTGGCCGTGCAGCCGGATTTTGCAGACGCGGCGCATAACATGGGTGGCGCGCTGTATGCACTAGGAGAACTGGATGAAGCGCTGGCCGCCTACCGGCAGGCGCTGCGGCTGAACCTGCCGGAAACGCACAATAGCATAGGCAATATCTACTTCGACCAAGGCTTGCCGGAACAGGCATCGGCATCTTACCGGCAGGCGATTGCGATAAAACCGGAGTATGCGGAGCCCTACAACAATCTAGGGAACAGCTTGCGGCAGATGGGCAAATACGACGAAGCGGCCACCGCTTTTGAAAAGGCGTTGAGCCTCTCACCCGGATATGCGGCTGCCAGCCTCAATCTCGGCGATCTGCTAGTGGAGGCAGGCCGCATTCAGGAAGCGATACTCCGCTACCAGCAAACCATCGCAATCGCTCCAGGCATGGCGGACGCATATTTTCACCTTGGGGTAGCCAGGGACAGGCTGAACGACCCGCAAGCCGCCATTACCTGTTTCATGCAGGCGCTGCATTTCCGCCCAGGCTACGTGGATGCAATCTACAACCTGGGGGTGGTTCATGGCCACCTGCGGCAGCTTGCGGAAGCAGAGCACTGGTACCGGCAGGCGCTAAGCCTGGATTCCCTGCATGTCGGCGCGCATATCAACCTGTCTGCGCTGCTGATGGAAGACGGGCGCAAGGACGAAGCGAAACACCATATCGATAGCGCCTACACCCGGCAAAACCTGTTCGCACGCTACACGCGTGGCGCAGCAAGGACAGTGCTGATATTGTTTGATGCAGGAAAAGGCAACCTCAATCTTAGCTACCTGTTCAACGGCAGCACAAATAACCTGCTTGATTGGATGATTGAATATGCCGGCGAAAGCCAGGCAGAAAAATTGCCGCATTATGACCTCGTCTTCAATGCTATGGGGGATCCCGATGCGACGCGAGCATCCGGGTCGGCCATCTGCGACTTTTTACAGGCATGCAGCAAGCCGGTGTTCAATCCTCCAGACAAAGTCGCTCGCACCGCACGCCATGTGCTGCCGGGGCTGCTGCAAGGCATCGCCAATATCGTCGTACCGGGAGTGCAGCGGATCTCCGGCGGCGCAGATTCCGGCCGGGATAAGATAGCGGCGCAGCTACCTGTAATCATGCGCCCGGTGGACTCGCATGGCGGTGCCGGCCTGGTGAAGATCGATACGCAAGATGCGTTGCAACAATGCTGCGCCGGACCGGCCGAGCCCGTGTATGTATCACAGTATGTGGACTATCGTTCCGCCGATTCCTTTTACCGCAAGTACCGGATGATTTTCGTCGATCGGCGGCCCTACCCCTATCATCTGGCCATATCGAAGCACTGGATGGTGCACTATTTCAACGCAGAGATGGAAGCGCACCCCTGGAAGCTGCAAGAGGAAAAAGAATATCTGGAACATCCGGAAACGGTGCTGGGCTTAGCCGGCATGCAGGCTATCCGCGATATCGGCATCAGGATGGACCTGGACTACGCGGGAATCGACTTTTCCATTTTGCCCGACGGCAGCATCCTGGTATTTGAAGCCAATCCTACCATGCTGGCACACCCGGAAGCGCAGGCCGGGCCGCTGGCGCACAAAAACGTCCATGTGTCGCGTATCTTCCAGGCTTTTGAAGACGCGCTCATCAAGGCAACGAGCCAATAGTCTTTATTGCTTTTTTTCTTCCTGTTCTTTCGTCCATGAAGAATCGGGATCGAAGCGCTTGACTGCCTGCGCCGACGCCGCCGTGCGCGGTCCAAGATCCTTGCTGTAGACAACGCCATTATGGTTGACGATAAAGGTTTTGATGCCGGATTCGCTGTAGTTTGCCGGATAGGCAATCAGCGCGAAGCCGCCTATCAGCTTGTTCCTGACCAGGTAGTCCAGTGCGCCCCCCGGCGCGGACTGTCCCTGCGCTGTGAGGATACGGAAATAGTAGCCATGGTAGGGCTTGCCTTGCAGCCGCCCTGCCCCGCGCAGCGGATGATCGGCATCGGCAAAAGCCTGGCCCATCGGCGACTCCGGCTCGCCGTCTGCGTTTGGCCAATACAGGCCGTCATGCTGGCCTCCGGTGCTGACAATACGCTGCGCGTACTCCAGCAAACCATCCTGGTTATGGTCCCTGAGCACATACTCACGCTGTGCATCGACATAGGCCAGCGCCACCTGAATTGCCGATAATTCGTTTTCGCCTATGCGGCGGTCCTGCCATTCCCGTATGCCAGCCCTGGTGTCGAAATGCCAGCGGCCGCCGGCCTGCACCAGCGGAAAAGGCACAGGCCAGTCTTCATCGCCGATATGCAGCACGGCCATTGATCTGCCCTTCTGTTCGATACGGAATTTTTCATCGTAGGCCGCCAGGAATTTGCTGCGCGCCGCGTTGTCGAATTCTGCATCCGGCGAACGGATATAACGGTCAGCCTGCGCGCCCAGCACCTCGTGCATCAGTTTGTGATTATTGCTGCGCATTGCGGCAATCAGGCCGACAACGGCTTCATCGGGCGATGCAAAGTTTGCCTGTGCGGAATACGCGACTGCGGCATGGCCGTGTTTCGGCGCTGCGTGGGCCTGGCCGGCGATACCTGCCACGATCAGCAGGGAAAACAGGACGGGCAAGGCCTTGAATTTCATGTCCATGCGGGTTCTCCTAATGTGACCTGGGGTGCGGCCCCTGCGGCGCTGCGGGACCGTGCTGCTGTTGAGCCTGCGGTTGTCGCGGCGCGGGTGCCTGCGGCGCCTGAGCTGGCCGCGGCGGCGGTGCAGCACGTGCTCCCGGGTTGAAACCATGCGCTTCCCTGCTGGCCCGGCCACGGTCAGCGTTGGACTGCGCCGCGTTTGCCGGACCTGCCGGCATCAGCGGATGACTTCTCTCCATGGCGGGACGCTGGATTTCACGCGGCGGGAGATTCGGCTGTGCTCTTGGCTGCATGGTTTGCTGCGGGTTTGGCTGCATACTTGATGGCGGGTTGGCCTGTACCGCGCGCTGCTGCTCGTTTTCACCTCGCTGCGGACGACCAGCATGCGGCACGCGCTGTGATACTTCGGTTGTCGGCCCTACCGCCGCTGGTGCGGGCGTAGCAGGTGACGCTTGTACCTGTCTTTCAGTGAAGTTTCCGGGACGTCCACGGGACGGAGTCCCTGGCGGCGGAAGCGTATTGGGAGCATTCCTGACATTTCCCACATTGGGGGCGGTGTGCGCCTGCGGAACACCCGTAGAACCTGCTCCCGGAGGGCGCGGCGCGCCGCCGGCAGATAATCTCCCCCGATAAGCATCGCGATTGGCGTTACTACCTGCCTGAGGCTGGAAGCGCTCTCGCGTCGGAGCATCCCGATAAGCAACACCGTGCCGGTGCTCGGGGTTATGCGCCCACACGGCGCCGCCGGCGGGCAAACGGTTTCCGGACGGTCCGCGATTAGTGACAAAGTTGTGCCTGCGCCAGTCCGGCCGCGCATCGTCGAAAATAGAAGCCACGATACCCACTCCTATGCCAAACGCAATCCCGGTTGCAATCGCGCTACCATAAGAAGGCGACTGGTATGCAACCGGCGGCTGCCACACCATGGGCCGCCTGTCCGGCCACCACCAGTTGCCGTAGACGACGGTAGGATTATAGTAAGGGACATAGATCACATCCTGCGCGTAGGGCTCAATGTCGATGTCGCCATCCTGCACAAGCACGCGCTGCTGCTGGTTGCTGCGCAGGCTGCCAGTCGCTTGTGCCCGGGCGCGCAGTGATTGCACGGTATCCATGACCGAACCCTGCTGCGCCAGGAAGGCGTCACCCAGCTTCTGGGTCCAGGCAAGCTGGTCGTCCATCATCGCCAGCACAGCGGGAAATTGCGTCAGCGATTTGACGCTGGGATCCCAGGGCTGGTTTGCCACCGCCTGTGCCAGCGCATTTCCGCGCAGCGAAGGATTTTGCCTGACAAAGCGTGACGCCTGCACGGTTTCAATCGGATACGTCGCCGCCATCAGCACCTGGCTCAGCAAGGGATCAGGATAAAGCGCAATCGGCGCCAGCAGCTGGTCAAGCTCCTGCTGGCTGTATATGAGAGGGGCTGCTTGTGCTTGTGCATGCCCGGCAATAGGCAGTACTACAGCGCCGGGCAGGCATATCAGATATGCCAAAATGATAGGACTGAATCGCTTCACCGCAGTCTCCTGTTTGTGTAAGCGGTTTCAGCTTGCACCCCGGCTCAAAATTTGTCCGTACGCCAACACACAGACTGCAGCGCCGCCTTGCCACCGAGCAGCCGTTCCTGGACGCCCGCTTATACCTGCTAGCCGCGATATGCCTTTCCGTACTTTCCGTCGAGTTTGCCCTTGGCCCAGTCCGCCATCAAATCATAAAACCCTGACGCAATGCGAGTGCGCTTGCGCGCGCCGTCCTTTGCCTCATCGTATTCCCACATGCCGTGGTCGGTATCAGGAAAGCGGTAAATCATCAGATCCTGGCCCTGGTTGCGTAGATTCGAGAGCCGCTCCAAAGTCAGCGCGCCTGGGGCCTGGCGGTCCTCATCCGCGAATACCCACATCTGCGGGGCATCTACCTTGCTTAGGACCTGCATGGGATTCAGCGACCAGTCGATATCCAGATGAGCAAATTGCGGTATGCCATTCTTACGCAGGTCATCCACTGACATACCCAGGAACACGCCCGTATAGCCGCCCTTTATACGAAAAAACCATGATTCTTTGCCAAACTGACTTTGGACAGCAGCGAGATCGTCCAGGCCATCCTGGTATCCGGATTTTACCAATCTTGCCGTGATATCTGTCACGGTCTTGCCCTTGGCGATGATGTCGTTGCCATAGTTACGATCCCGTAATTCCTTAGTGACTTGGGCTTCGTCTTGCTCTGCGATGTCGACGACTAAGCCGTAGCCTATGCCAATAAATTCTGCCTTTGCACGATTCGACGCGAGTGGGGCGATCCAGCCGCCCTGGCTCAAGCCGAATAGGCCGAAACGACCGAAGCGGCCTTCCTCCAGCCGTTTGGCTTCGCGCGACGCCGCTACCAGGTCATCGGCTAGACGAGGAAAGTTCTGCGTGTATTCACCCTTGGAAAGTCCTGTGCCGCGCTTGTCATAGACAAAAACCGATACACCCCGCCCGACCATTTGGTAAGGATCGCGTGCGCGATCGATCCAGCCGCTACCCTCAGAACCATGCGCATATACCACGAGCGGCGTATTCTTCCCCGCACCTGGGGGCTCCATCAAACGGCCTGCGAGCATGACGCCGCCTGATTCGAATCGGGTGTTCGTTTCGGAAACGGCAACCCTGGGCCAGCTCTCCTTCGCCCTGACAAGAACAGCATTTTTTCCGCATTCAACCAATGCGTTGGCATCCTGCGTGTTGCCGACCATCCCGTCGCTAAAGGTATAGTTAAATCCTTTGTCCGTTTTGGTAACAGCGACGAATGTCGCCTCATCCTTTCGGAAAATACCCGTCTCACAAGGAGTTGATTTAGATGAACCAGGCGAGATGTTGTCGCGAACTGATGCTCCCGCTTCTTTGGTCTGTGACTCGCTTTTGGGATCTTGGGCGAAGGAGGTGGGACATGCCAGCCAGCATGCGATCAACAGGGCAGACGATAGAATTTTCACACAGTTCTCCGGTAAGTATCATTGTCCGGGATGGTAGGCGATGTCGTTGTTGCCAGCCCGCACAATACGATGAACAGGGAAAATTGACGACTCAAACCCAGAATTCTGGTGTAGTCGCCGATTAGCGCAGAGATTTTTTGTCCAGCGAATGTGTTTTTTCGAATGCTGCGTTTGGAATGCCACAAACCAGCTATTCCGATCTGCAGGAGATTTGGCCAGCTGCTGGAGAACGAACTTCATACGGTAGCCATGCTGTGTTTTTCATAGAACGACCGACGGTGTAAGGAACGGTGCTTTCGTGCGACCAATTTGCACTTGGGCAAATTCAACTGATTGCTCAAGAAACGTCTTTCATCTTCCTTAGGGGTCAATATGGAAATAAGTAGCCAGTCGTCTTATCAGGCAAAAAGCGTAACAAATATTGCCGCCAGTCAGCAAGCTCAGCAAACTCAGCAAACTCAGCAACTAAAGGCCAATACTGATCGTGCGCAAGCAGCACAACACCAGGATAATCAGGTGCAAAGCCCCAAACCTGGCGAAAACCAGCCCATTCCGGGTAGCGTGGTAGGTAGCCGAATCAATACTACTGCTTGATTGTTGAATAATGCGACGGCTGCCGAACCTGCCAAAAGAGTTCGGCGGTCGGCGTGCGTCAGAAGTCGCGAAGCGATAGTGCTTTATCGCCTCGCCAGGCGATGCAAGGCCAGATGCGAGGCCAGCCACTGCAGACAGCGTCCGCGCAGTGCGGCGGTCGTGGAATGGAAAATAATGGCTTAGGGTTTTCTTTCGATTAATTCTATTTTATAGCCGTCGGGGTCGGTGACAAAAGCAATCACGGTCTTGCCGCCTTTGACCGGTCCCGCTTCGCGTGTCACATTACCACCGGCAGCCTTCACCGTATCGCAAGCCGTGTACGCATCATCTACCGACAGCGCGATATGGCCGTAGGCAGTGCCCATCTCATACTTATCGACACCGTAGTTGTAGGTCAGTTCCAGCTCGGCGTGGTCCGGGTTGTTTCCGTAACCGACGAAGGCCAAGGTGTATTTGTATTCGGGATTATCGGAGGTGCGCAGCAGTTTCATGCCGAGAACGTGGGTATAAAAATCGATGGACCTTTGCAAGTCTCCTACCCTTAACATCGTGTGAAGCAGGCGCATGGCATTCCTTTCATGGTATTTGGCGAATGCGCTATTTTATTCGCATTGTTGACTATGCGTGAGTCTGCCGCAATGTATCCAGTGCGGATTTCTTCCGCCGGCCGGTTCCTGGATATGCACTAAGGTCTCGCAGGCAGGCCCTCGAGGTTAATACAAACACTTGCCCGAAAGCGCCTCACACATGCCCATGCCGCCGGAAGTAGGCAATCAGGCCGCTGGTGGACGTATCCAGGTTGACGTCATAGGCCTGGTCGCCAGTAATGGCGGGCAGCAGGCGGTTGGCGAGCTGCTTGCCCAGTTCCACGCCCCACTGGTCGAAGGAGTTGATGCCCCAGATCACGCCCTGCACGAATACCTTGTGCTCATACAGTGCCAGCAGCATGCCCAGCTGGAAAGGATCCAGGCTGGGCATCAGTATCGTCGTGGAAGGCTGGTTGCCGGCGAATACCTTGTGCGGCAGCAGCTTGGCGATGTTGGCGTCGCTCAGGCCGGAGGCGGACAGTTCTTCGCGCGCCTGCGCCTCGGTCTTGCCAAAGGCCAGCGCCGAACTTTGTGCCAGGCAGTTGGCCAGCAAAGGCGCCTGGTGGCCCGGCAACGGATAATCGCTGGAAGCTGCGACGACAAAGTCGCAGGGAATCAGCCAGCCGCCCTGGTGCAGCAGCTGGAAGAATGCATGCTGGCCGTTGACGCCGATCTCGCCCCAGACGATGGGGTTGGCGCGGCAGCTCAGCGGCTCGCCATCGCGGCTGACGGTCTTGCCATTGGATTCCATCTCCAGCTGCTGCAGGAAGGCCGGCAAATGGCGTATTGATTCGTTGTAAGGCAGGATTGCCGTGGTCTCGGCGCCGAGGAAATTGGTATTCCAGACCGAGATCAGCGCCAGCAGCACAGGCAGGTTTTTTTCCAGCGGCACCTGCTGGAAATGGTGGTCCATGGTTTCGGCGCCTTTCAGCAGGCGCTCAAAGCTGTTCATCCCTATCGCCAGCGCCACCGACAGGCCGACCGCCGACCACAGCGAATAACGGCCGCCGACCCAGTCCCATATCTCCAGGATATTGCTGTCAGGGATGCCGAACTCATGCGCCTTGCCGGGGCTGGACGTGACTGCGATGAAATGCTTGCCGATCGCCCATTCTTCTGTCGCCGCCGCCAGCAGCCAGTTGCGCGCGGTCTGGGCATTGATGGAAGTTTCTTGCGTGGTAAAGGTCTTGGAAGCGACGATGAACAGCGTCGTACGCGGGTCCAGCTGTTCCAGCAGCGGCGCGAGATGCGCGCTGTCCAGGTTGGAGACATAGTAAAAAGTCAGGCCGGGATGCTCCAGCGCCGACAGCGCGCGCGTCGCCAGCTTGGGGCCCAGATCGGAACCACCTATGCCGATATTGACGATATTCTGTATTGCATCACCCTTGAAGCCGCGCCACAGACCACTGCGCACACGCTCCACGATATCGCGCATCTGCTTGCGCACCCCCCTCACCAGTGGCATGACGTCGTTTTCCGCGCTAGGAAAAGGCGTGAACTCCTGATGACGCAAGGCCGTGTGCAGTACCGCGCGGTCCTCGCTGAAATTGATCTTCTCACCGGCAAACATCCGGTCGCGCCAGCCGGTCACGTCGGTCGTGCGCGCCAGCTCTATCAGACTGGCCAGCGTGGCGGCATCGATCCTCTGCTTGGAGTAATCGACCAGCAGATCGTCCAGCTCGACAGAAAAATTGGCGAAGCGTTCTGCATCGGCGGCAAACAGGTCGCGCAGGTGCGTATGTTCAAGCCTGTCTTTATGGGCCAGCAGCGCTTGCCATTCGGGAGTGTTGGTAATATTCATGGTAGTCCTGGTGAATCCGGCGGCAAACAATCCAGTCGGGAGAAAATCGTCCCGGTGATTATAGGGGAAAGTTTGTCATTTCCGTAACGCGGGTTGCAATCCGGTGACAAACAAGCGCAATCAGGCAGAATTTGTATGTGAAGTATTCTAGGCCGCGGTGCCCTATGGCAGCACCGGGGTGACAGGAAGAGTAAGGCAGGAAATAAAGGCAGGAAGAAAGAGCGGCGTTTCCGGCCGCCCTACAGGGTATATAGGGGCATCAGTGATATGCAAACGGCCGAGGACTCAGCGCGCAGACAGCATCTGCGCCAGCGTAACGTATTGCTCCAGCGGGATAGTCTCTGGCCTGTCCTGAGGATTAACGCCCGCAGCCACCAGCTCCTGCTCGCTGAACATGCCGGCCACGCAATTGCGCACCACTTTGCGGCGTTGCGAAAACGCCTTGGTGACAACCTCTTCCAGCTTCTTCACGTCGCACGCCAGGCGTTCTGCCTTCGGTATCATCCTGACGATGGCAGAATCCACACGGGGAGGCGGATCGAAGGCAGTCGGCGGCACGACGAACAGCAGTTCCATGTGGTAGCGCCATTGCAGCATCACCGACAGCCGCCCATAAGCCTTGCTGCCCGGCTCCGCGACCATGCGCTCGACAACTTCTTTTTGCAGCATGAAATGCTGGTCTTCGATCTGGTCTACATAATCCGCCAGATGGAACAGTAAAGGGCTGGAGATGTTGTAGGGTAAATTACCTACCACACGGAGTTTTTTGCCTTCCGCCACCGGCAGCGCGCCGAAATCAAATTTCAGCGCATCGCCTTCATGCACGATCAGTTTTGTCTGATCAAAATTCTTCTTCAACCGCGCAACCAGATCGCGATCCAGTTCCACTACATGCATGGTCGTCAGCGACTCCAGCAGCAAACTGGTCATCGCAGCCAGGCCAGGCCCAATCTCTACCATAGACTGATCCGGTTTGGGGTCGATGGAGCGGATAATATTGCCCAGGACGAGCTGGTCAGTCAGGAAGTTTTGACCAAAACGTTTACGTGCGATGTGTTTCATATGTTTTCTATTTTTGTAACCAGTTATGTCAGGCAAGAGAATATTTTTCACTCTCACCTGTCTAACCCTAGATATTAAAGTGCATTTCGTAGATGCAAGCTGGAGGTAAACCGGGGCCACTCAAGCCAATTATATTTTACGAGCAGTTTCTATTTGAATTGAGAGAACCTGGTTGCCGCTGTCTTTGACCTTCAATCGCTCGGAGCCTCGCCGATTGTGCGATACAGAAAATGGATCAGAAACAGGTGTGTCTGAGCGCAGCGAGTTTCGCCTGTTTCCCATTTTTTGTACCGCATAATCGGGCACCCCGAAGGCGAGGCTTGCGGTCGCCTTTTTTGGCTTAGCTTTTTTGGCAAAGCAAAAACAATGCTGCCCGATGCAGATAAACCTTATCCGAAAGACGCGGCACGTGCGCGCACCATACCAGCCGCAACCCTGACAGCCACCAGCATACTCCCCACGTCCGCCAACCCCAGTCCCTGCCCCGCCAGATCCAGCGCCGTCCCATGATCGACCGACGTCCGTATCAGCGGCAAGCCCAGCGTAATATTCACGCCATTGCCAAAACTCGCATGTTTCAGCACCGGCAAACCCTGGTCATGGTACATCGCCAATACGCAATCGGCCTGCGCCAGGTACTTCTGCTGGAACAGCGTGTCAGCCGGATAAGGGCCGGATGCGGCAATACCTAAAGACTGCGCATGCTGCAGCACCGGTGTGATGACGTCGATTTCCTCACGGCCAAGGTAGCCGTTTTCTCCGGCATGCGGATTCAGGCCGGTGACCAGGATACGCGGCCGGGCGATGCCAAATTTCTGCCGCAAGTCATGGTCGACGATCTGCAGGGTTTTCAGCAGGCTGTCGAATGTGATTGCCGCGGAGACGTCTTTTAGCGGCAAGTGCGTGGTGGCCAGCGCGACCCGCAGCGGCTGCGGCAAGGTGGCCGATGCCTCGCAAGCCAGCATCATGACGACCTGATCCGTGCCGGTTTTTTCCGCCAGGTATTCGGTATGGCCGCTGAACGCGACGCCGGCATCGTTGATCGTGCTTTTTTGCAGCGGCGCGGTAACGATTGCATCGCACCAGGCAACGCCCGCCGCCACGCTTTCTATCGCCACATCCAGCGTATGCAGCACGGAACGGCCGTTGCGCGCATCCAGTTTTCCCGGCACGACGTGGGCCGCCAATGGGCAGTCGATGACGGTGATCTGGCGCTCGCTGCAATTGGGCAGGCCGGTATAACGCAGTGCTTCCAGCGAGACGCCCATCAGGCTGATGTCGTCCGAGATATCGGCGGCCAGCATGGACAGAAAAGCAGCATCGCCTATCAGTACCGGCCGTATTTCATTGCGCAGCTGCCAGGCTGCCCTGATAGCGATTTCCGGTCCTATGCCCGCTGGCTCGCCAACGGTCAGCGCAATGACCGGCAGCTTCATTATTTGTCTTCTGTGCGGAATTCTACGTAAGCACGGTCACGCAGCTGACGCAGCCAGTCCTGCAACGCTTCATCGGCTTTGCGGTCGCGCACGGCCTGGCGGGCAGCGGCGCGCTGGCGGTCTTGCGACAGGTCATCCGTCTTGCGTTCCAGCACCTGGATCAGATGGAAACCGAACTGGGTTTCTATCGGTTCGCTGACTTCATTGACGGCCAGTTTGTTCATTGCCTGCTCAAATTCGGGAACGGTATCGCCGGGATAGATCCAGCCCAGGTCGCCGCCCTTGGCTGCGGACAGGTCATTGGAAAAGCTTTTCGCCAGATCTTCGAATTTGGCAGCATTGTTATCCAGGCGTTCCTTGATTTCGATCAGCTTGCGCTTGGCTTCGGCCGACGTTACCAGCGAACTCACCTTGATCAGGATATGGCGCGCATGGGTCTGCTGTACTGCGGTCGCCGCGGCGGTCTTGGCGCCATTGATCGCGCGCTTGCCGTTGAGCTTCAGGATGTGGAAGCCATTCGGGCTCTTGATGATGTCGGACACTTCACCTTCTTTCAGCTTGGCCACGGCATCCACGAACAGCTGCGGCAGCCTGTCCTGTTCGCGCCAGCCCAGGTCGCCACCTTTCAGCGCTTCGCTGGAATCGGAATAGGTCACGGCCAGCTTGCCGAAATCGCCGCCGACTTTCAGTTTCTGCATCACTTCTTCAGCACGGGTGCGGCGCAGCGCTATCTGCTCCGCCGATGCATTTTCAGGTATGCGGATCAATATCTGCGCCAGGTTCAGTTCCTGCGCAGTATTGGTAGGCGTGCTGACGGCGGCGAGGTAATTATCCACTTCGGATTCAGTCACCTGTATCTTGTTATCGACTTCGCGCTCACGCACGCGCTGCATCAGGATCTCATCGCGGATTTCTTCACGGAACTTGGCAAAAGGCGTACCTTCGCGTTCTATCTGGTTGCGGAAATCTTGCAGAGGCATCTTGTTCTGCTCTGCCATGCGGACAATCGCACGGTCCAGGTTGGTGTCATCCACGCGGAAACCGTCTTCTTTCGCCAGCTGTATCTGCGCACGGTCGATGATCATGCGTTCCAGCAATTGCTTTTGCAACTCGGCCTTGCTCGGCAGCGGCGTACCTTGTGCTGCCAGACGGCGCTCCACTGTGCGGATACGCTCTTCCATTTCCTGCTTGGTAATGACCTCGTCATTGACCACAACCACAATACTGTTAACCTGTTGCGGTTTTCCGGATTTGGCGGCGGGCGCCGCCGGTGCGGCAGTTGCAGCGGGAGCGACCACGGGAGCCGTAACGGGAGACCCGAAAGGCACAACGGGTTGCGCGGCGCTATTGGCGAAATTAACCTGTGACCATGCGGAACTGCTCAGCACCAGTGAAGCGGATATTGCCAGGACGGAAAAAAAATTACGTTGTTTCATGTGCAAGATGTTTCGCATAGTGATCCAAAATTCATATAAAAACAGAGCCGGTATTGCAAATTCAGCGAAGCTGCCATCTATCTGACCGCTTTTTGACGCTGGAGTTCTAGGCTTGGCTGTCACTCGTTCTCAGCAAAAGCTGAAATATACACGCTAATTGGATGACTGATAACCCGAAATATTCTTTTTCAGGACATCAATAGGGTTCGATCCCAGGCCAAACCGGCCCAGCCCGCTCAGCTCCAGCTGGAAGGAAAACGCCTTGGTCGATTGCAAAGTTGCCGTGGCGAAACGCTGGATAATAAACCGGAAGGCCCAGCAATCTTGCCTGTATTCAAAACCGGCCACGCCCTCAATCAATTTCTTGTCTTGCAGCGAATAATTGCTCCTGACCACGCCATACCAGCGCTTGGCCAACGGCCATTGGCCGGACAGGTCAACCTGTTCCAGCGTATCCCTCTGATAGCGGTATTCCGCATTGATGACCTTGCCGGTTTCCGGTTCCCAGCGCACGCCGTAATTGGAGCGCACTGACTGCCGGTCCGTCTGGCTGATCTGCAGCGCCGCATCGGCGCTCAGCGTCTTGGATATCTTGCCGTCTGCCGCCAGCAGCAAGTCGGAACGGCTCTGGCTGACAGGGGCATCCGGCAGGGACACTCGCTGCGTGTTGAAATAGAAACGCTGGCCGATTGCCAGGCGCAGGCGCTCTTCGCCCGAACCTTCTATATAGCGGGAAATCAGCGCTGCGGTGATCTGGTTGGAATCGCCGATACGGTCGCTGCCGGTGAAACGGTTCTCACTGAAGATCTGCGCAAAGTTAAAGTCGGCGGTCGCGCTGTCGAAATTCGGGAACAGGCTCTGGTCCTTGTACGGCGTGCGCACATAGAACAGGCGCGGTTCCAGCGTCTGCGTGATTTCCTGGCCGAAAAAATTGGTCTTGCGCTCGAATACCATGCCGCTGTCGATGGACATGGTCGGCAACACCCGGCTCAACTGGGTCGGCTGTCCCGGATCGGGATTCGTCAGCTGGTAGCTGGTCGCATGCAGCGACAGCTTGGGCGTGATAAACCAGCCCGGATGAATGATGGGGTAGGAAATCTGCGGGTTAAACACTTCGCGGTCGCCACGCACCATGGACGGGTGCCAGAAGCGGGTCACCGAGGAATCCAGCGCCCAGTCGAAACCCACCAGGTCACGCTGTTCCGCATGGAAGTTCAGCTGCGGCAGGCGGTCATAAGGGCGGGCGATAGGTGCGGCCGGATCCTGCAGCACCTGGTAATTAGACGCCCGCACGTTCAGGCTCCAGATACTGCCGTAATACGTCAGGTCCATCTCGCGCAGCAACAGGCGCTGCGCCGTCTTGGTGATGGAGCGCGAAAAATCGCTGGGGTAGTCGTCGTCGGAGGCAGCGTTGATGTCCCAGGAAAAATCCAGGTTGGGTAACAGTTTCTGCTTGTGTACCGACGCAATCGACCAGCGGTTGGTCTTGGTCTGCTGGTCGTCCAGCAAGCCTTCCAGGCTCGTTTCACCGGAGTAGGTGTCACCCAGATAGCGGCCTTCGACGCCCATCTGCAAACCGCGGCGGGCGATCATTTTAGGGAAAAAGGTCATATCGCGGTTCGGTGCGATATTGTAGTAGTAAGGCAAGCCGAACTCGACGCCGCCCTTGGACGTGGCGCCGAAGGTAGGCGGCAGCAGGCCGGACTGGCGCGCGCCGGACAGTGGGAAGCTCAGGCTGGGCGCTACCAGGATAGGTACATCCTTGAAGTACACGGTGGCTTTTTTGGCAACGCCGCTGTCCAGGCTGGTATCCAGCGTCAGGGTTTCGGACCTCAGGTACCAGTCGGGACTCAAGCCTTCGCAGGTGCTATAGGTGCCGTTGCTGATGACGGAATGCTCTTCGCTCTCGAAATCCATGCGCTGTGCATGGCCCTGCGCATTATTCTTGACCAGCTTGTAGATAGGGTTTTCAATAAAGCCGACGCCCGTATCCATCTGCATGCTCATTGAGTCGCCCTTGTAGCAGTCGCCGAAGCGCTGCATGCTCAGGTTGCCGGCCGCATCGACCTGGTCATCCAGGTTGTCGTAGGAACCGCGGTCCGCCTTGATATGGGTGGTGCCCTTGTCGATTTCCACGCCGCTATCGAAAGCGACAAAGCGCTCGGGACGTCCATGCATGCTCTCGGCCTGCAGCACCGTTGGCGCAGTCTTGTCGATTGTCCTGTCGTCGGCCCGGTTGGAGCCGACCAGCCTTACTTCAGGTATTTTCGGGGTGCCGTTTGCAGGGGATACGGCTGTCGCCGCTTTTGGCGCTTCCGTGGTCCCGGTGGTATTTCCGGCAGTGGCAGTATTTGCGGTATTTGAAACATCCGCGGGGATGACAACGGAGGGTGCCGTTACGCCGGCAGTGCTTGCTGAGGTATCCGCCGTATCCGCCGTATCCGCCACCGTCGGCGCGGCTGCTTTCACCGGTGCCGGCACTACCGGTGCAGCATCAGGCGACGACTGCTCGCTTGCCGCAGTCTGTGCCTGGGCCGGGATGGAAGGAGCGATCGCGGCGACGACTATCGCAGAGAAAATAGGAAACAACTGCTGTGGATGAGATAATACGGGTTTCCAGCGCATGTAGACGTCTAGGTAGGTGTAAGTGGTGCTTAGTGTTGCTTAATAAAGGCCAACAAATAGCCAACATCACGCCAGCATCGGCGCTTGATTTTAAATTAATCGCCTATTATAGGTGAACTTGGCGATAACACGGACAAGTTGGCATCGCCATCCGCATTAGAACATCTTAGGACTTGTAACAATTGCCGGAAAATTCCGGCAATTGGCTGCAAGCCGGCAAATAAACAAAGAAATTCGGTCATGTCATCTATACAATCAACAGAAAACGAACGCCAGACCGCCATGCGCAACTGGCTGGCAGGCATCAGCACTCCTTCACTGCATCTGGACACCATCCGCCGCGCATCGGAGGATGCCAGCTTCCGCAGCTATTACCGCGTCGATGCGGCAGACGGCCAGACCTATATTGTCATGGATGCACCGCCGCCGATGGAAAGCGTGCAGCGTTTTGCCAATGTCGCCGACATTTTCGGCAAAGTCGGCCTGACGGTGCCGCAGGTGCTGGCCGCCGACAATGAATCGGGCTTCCTGCTGCTGACGGACCTGGGCACGACCACCTATTTCCACGTCCTCAATAATGACAGCGCCCACAAGCTATATATGGACGCGATCGATTCGCTGATCCTGCTGCAAACCCAAAGCCAGCCGGATGTGTTGCCGGAATACGACCGTGCGCTGCTGCTGAAGGAACTGATGATCTTCCCGGAATGGTATATCGGCAAGCATCTGGGCGTGACGCTGACGGCCGAGCAGACTGCCAGCCTGGACAAGGTATTCGAAGCACTGCTGGCCAACAACCTGGCGCAGCCGCAGGTGTTCGTGCACCGCGACTACCATTCTCGCAACCTGATGCTGCTGGACAAGGGCAATCCCGGCGTGCTGGATTTCCAGGATGCCGTCTACGGCCCCATCACCTATGACCTGGTGGGCCTGCTGCGCGACGCCTATGTGCAGTGGGATGAGGAAATGGTGCTGGACTGGGCCATACGCTATTGGGAAAAAGCCAAACGCGCAGGCCTGCCCGTCAGCGCCGACGTTGACAGCTTCTACCGCGATTTCGAATTCATGGGCCTGCAGCGCCACTTGAAGATACTGGGCATCTTCGCCCGCCTGTATCATCGTGACGGCAAGGATGCCTTCCTGGCGGACATGCCGCTGGTCATGGAATACGTACGCAAGACGGCGCAGCGCTATAACGTGCTGATTCCGCTGCTGCGCCTGCTGGATGTGCTGGAAGACAAGAAACCACAGGTAGGCTATACCTTCTGAACCGCTGCCTGAGTCCCTTGCTTGGAGTCCGCTGCAGCGAAGCTTCGGGCAAGTACCCTGCCGCTATCACTGTCAATTGAAATTGCAAAGAACATCCTGATGAAAGCCATGTTACTCGCCGCCGGCCGCGGCGAAAGAATGCGTCCGCTGACCGACACCTGCCCCAAGCCGTTGCTGAAAGTGCGTGGCCGACCGCTGATCGTCTGGCATATCCTGAACCTTGTGAAAGCCGGCATCACCGACATCGTGATCAATCACGCGCACCTGGGCCACATGATAGAAGAAGCACTGGGCGACGGCGCCCAGTTCGGCGCCAGGCTGCAGTATTCCCCGGAAAAAACGGCGCTGGAAACCGGCGGCGGCATCGCCAACGCGCTGCACCTGCTGGGCGACGAACCCTTCATCGTCGTGTCGGCCGACATCTATACACCGCACTTCAATTTTGAGGAATGCAGGAATACGCTGGAAGACAAGGACATGTGGGGCAACCCGCACCCCGTGGAAAAACGCGATATCGCCTGGATATACATGGTAAAAAATCCGCCTTACCACCTGGCAGGCGATTTCGCGGTCAACCTGATGGGCCTGTCCAACCAGGGCGAACCGAAATTCACGTTCGCCAATATCGGCGTGTATCGCCCGGAAATGTTCCACGCCGTCCAACCCGGCGAGCACATGCGGCTGGGCACACTGCTGCGCCAGTATGCCGACCGCGGCCAGCTTGGCGGAGAAATGTACAATGGGCTCTGGTACAACATCGGCACTCCAGAGCAACTGGCGGAACTGAACGCACCGCTGCCCGCCCCGGCCAGGGCCTGAATACCCTCACTCCGGCAGCACACGAACAAGGAAACCGGCATGAAGCGAGACTCTTTTATTTCCCGGCGCAACAGGCTGTTCGCGCTGATGCAGGAACAAGGCGGCGGCGTCGCCATCCTGCCGACCGCACGCGAAATGACGCGCAATAGCGACAATCATTTTCCATTCCGGCATGACAGCTATTTCTATTACCTGTCCGGCTTTACGGAGCCGGAAGCGGTCATCGTGCTGGTCGCCGGCAAGACCGGCAACCGCGCCGTGCTGTTCTGCCGCGAGAAAAACCTGGAGCGCGAGATCTGGGATGGCTACCGTTACGGCCCCGAGGCTGCGCGCGAGCAGTTCGGTTTTGACGAGGCGCATGCATTCGGCGCGCTGGACGCCGAAATGCCGAATTACCTGGCAGATGCCGGCACGCTGTTCTACAGCACCGGCGCCGACAATAACCTGGATGCGCCGCTGCAGAACTGGCTGCAGATTGTACGCAGCAAGGCGCGCAGCGGCATCTCCGCGCCGGACAAAACCGTCGACGTGCGCTGCCTGCTGGATGAAATGCGGCTGTTCAAGGACGATAGCGAAATCTCGGCGATGCAGCATGCCGCCGTTATCTCCGGCGCAGCCCATGCGCGCGCCATGCGATTTACCCAGCCGGGACGCCATGAATACGAACTGGAAGCGGAACTGCTGCATGAATTCCGCCGCCGGGGCGCGCAGGCTCCCGCCTACGGCTCCATCGTCGCGGCCGGCGCCAACGCCTGCGTGCTGCACTATCAGGCCAACGACGCCGCGATCAAGGATGGCGACCTGGTGCTGATCGATGCCGGCTGCGAGCTGGACAGCTATGCGTCCGACATCACGCGCACCTTTCCGGCCAACGGCAAATTCAGCGGTCCGCAAAAGACATTGTATGAGCTGGTGCTGGCGGCACAGCAGGCAGCCCTGGAATGCGCGCGCCCCGGCTCGCGCTACATGGATGGCCACAATGCGGCCGTGCGCGTACTGACACAGGGCATGCTGGACACCGGCCTGCTGCATAAGGACAAGGTCGGCAGCGTCGAGGACGCTATCGCCGATAGCGCATTTCGCCAGTTCTACATGCATGGCACCGGCCATTGGCTGGGGCTGGACGTGCACGACGCCGGCAGCTACCGCGAGACGGTAAAAATCGGCGACGAAAAACCCTGGCGCACACTGGAAGCCGGCATGGTCATCACGATAGAACCCGGCATTTATGTGCGCCCGGCAGAAGGCGTGCCGGAGCAGTATTGGCATACCGGCATACGCATAGAAGACGACGTGCTGATCACCGCTGACGGCCATCTGAACCTGAGCCGCGATACACCCAAGACCGTCGCAGAAATTGAAGCGGAAATGCAGTACAGCGAACGGAACGGCAATGACGGACGCCACTAGTACCACTACGGTGAATACGGAAACCATCGCCTCCAGGATTGCTACCGATGTGGACGTCGCCATCTGCGGCGCCGGCCCGGTTGGCCAGATGCTGGCGCTGCTGCTGGCCAGGCGCGGCATGGACGCCCGTCGCATTGCCCTGATCGATGCCAAAAGCATAGAGCAGGCGATGCAGGATGCCCGCTCCATCGCGCTGTCCTATGGCAGCCGGCAATTATTGGAAAGCGCCGGCGCCTGGCCGGTGACGGCGACGGAAATCCACCAGATCCACGTATCGCGGCGCGGCCACTTCGGCCGCACATTGATCGACTGCAAGGAATACGGCCTGCCGGCGCTCGGTTATGTGGCGCGTTACGGCAAGCTGGTGGAGCCGCTGCATGCGGCCTTGCAGCGCGCCGGCGTTGATGTCAGGCGGCCGCTGCAGGTGGCGGCAGTGAATGAAAGCGCCGATATGGCGACGCTCAGTCTGGCGGATGGCTCATCCCTGAGTGCAGCCGTCGTTGTGCAGGCTGAGGGCGGCACCTTCAACGACCAGGCAGAAAAATCGCGGCGCCACGATTACCAGCAGACCGCGGTGATCGCTCACGTCACCGTCAGCACCCCCATTCTCCAGCGTGCCTTCGAACGCTTTACCGAACAGGGACCGCTGGCGCTGCTGCCGCAGGAAGACGGCTACGCTTTGGTATGGTGTGTGCGGCCGGATACCGCCGCAGAATTACTCGCTCTGGACGATGAAGCATTTCGTAACGCTTTGCAAAATGCCTTCGGAGAACGCCTGGGCCAGATATTGACGGCAGGCAGACGCTTCACCTATCCGCTGGGCCTGAATGCACAGGCGCAGGCCGGCGCCAGAATTGTCACCATTGGCAATGCCGCGCAAACGCTGCACCCGGTCGCAGGCCAGGGCCTGAACCTGGGTCTGCGCGACGCTGCGGTGCTGTCCAGGCTGCTAACGGAAACACCGCTGTCGCTGGCCGCGCCGGAAGCCATTGCCGCTCGATTGCAAGAGTTTATCCGGCAGCGCGGCAGCGACCGCGCCGCCACCATCCGCATAACGGACAGCATGGCACGCGCCTTTGCCGGTTCCGCCGACGGCTCGCTGCCGCAAACGCTGCTGGCTGCCGGCCTGGGCGCGCTGGACCTGGTCAGGCCCGCCAAGAAGCTGCTGGCGGAACAGATGATGTTTGGCTGGAGATAGATGAAGCGTCGTCTAGACACAGGAAAACGGCAAGCAACGCGTCACCCTATTGCCCATGGGATAAAATAAGTACGGATACCTTGCACGCAGTCCTGGCAAGTTCAACCAACCCAACAAGTCATTTAGCAGATGCCCCGGGAGGAGCCTTGCCTGATCAACCTCAACTCAGCCGCAGGCCGTCGCTGGACGACCGTACGGAAACCGGCCGCCTGCTGCTGCGCAGGCCCGGCAATGCCAACATCGCCAGGCTCTATGCGATTTGCAGCGATCCGCAAACCAACCTCTACAATCCTGCCGGCCCTTACCCCGATGTCCAGAAGGCCGAAGCGGTAATGGCGGCATGGATCTCGCACTGGCAGCAGCGCGGCTTCGGCCAATGGGCCATCGCCAGCCGCGACCAGCCGGAACGGATACTGGGATTTGGCGGTCTGGCCGTGCTGAACTACCTGGATCAGCCACGCATCAATCTGGGCTTCCGCTTTGCCACCGAGGCCTGGGGCAAAGGATATGCGAGCGAAATGGCGGGCAAGGCGCTGGAACTGGCGTTCCAGCGGCTGGAATTTTCGATTGTGCATGCCAAGGTGCGCCCTGCCAACCTGGCGTCGATTGCAGTACTGGAACGCATAGGCATGCAAAGAGAAGGCACGATTGACGATGTACCAGGCTGGGAGCCCAGCCTGGTCTACACGATGCGCAAAAACCGCCCGGCATCTGCTTGAATGCCGGAGCGGGATCGTTCTCGCGCCGGCACGTTCTGCTTCAGCGGCGATTTTCTCCCGCCACGCCCAGGTCGGTATTAAAGCCCAATACCTGCCCTGCCCAGATGAAGACTATCCACACTAGGATGCCGAAAGGCAGGTAGCCGGCATAGCCCTCTATCGGCATCTCGGCAAAGATGTGAATGACGTTGACGTAGGGGATGTTGTAGATCCAGTAGTTGGGATTGGTTTCCGGCATGGGGTTAGGATTGGCGCTGCCGAAATTCCACAGCTCCCAGAAAAAACCGTTGAACAGCGAACTGAGCGCCATCAATATCATCGGCGTCCAGTTGCCCTGCGCCATGGCAGTAAAAGGCGTCCAGATATTTTTGTGTATCAGCGTGCCGCTCAGCACGAACAGGGGGCCGACCCACAACACCCAGAACAGCGGATAAGGAAGCACGACCATCGCGCCTATCAGGAGCAGTCCCAGCCACATCATTGCCGGCCCCGGCAGCGCCAGTTTAGGGCCCTGCGAATAGCGTGCCACCATGGAAGGGAAGGTATTCAGCAGCGAGTACCATTCAAACACTGCCGGCCATACCGTGGTGTAGGCGATGATAAACAGCAGCACGATCGTCGCATGGCTGAGGCCGGGAATATGCACATTCGGGTAGTACCAGTTACCCAGCGCGAAATAATCAAAATATTCAAATACGCCCCAGCCGGCGATGGAGACCAGCGCGGAAATAAACAATGTCGTAGAGCGGCTGGACAGCAGCGACTGGCCGCCGTTGCGGCGGTAGGCAAGGCCATCCAGCACCAGGATAAATCCCCACCACAAAGGCGTAAACGCGTAGTACACCAGGCTGCCGAATACGGTCACCCTGGACCACATCAACCACAGGAAAAACACCGTCAGCACCAGGCCTATCCAGAACCAGTAGGGCAGGCTCACCAGCGGCAAGGGCGGCTGGGGTGCAACCGGCTTGAAACCGAACCAGGTCGGCTTGATCAGGAAAGCGGCGATCACCAGTTCCAGCAGCAGCACCACGATAAAGGCCAGCAGCCAGAACGGCGGCGCCGGTGCGACCAATTCAGGCGGGAAGACGCCAAAGCCCGGCGGCAGATGGGTGGCGGGGTACACAAACCACGCCACGGCAAGAGGCAACAGCAGGCTGGCAATCATAGGCCAGATCAATCCCACGATACGACGCATAGTTTCTCCAAGTAATAACAGCGAACAACGGTCAGTGAATCTGAAAGTCAAAATACGTCTGAATCGGATCTGTCAACGCAGGAATTTCTGCCGCCGCCAAGGCATCGCCTTACTGTGCGGGTTCAGGCCTGGTCTGAAGCGCGCCGCCGGTGCAGCTGCTTTTGCTGGTACATGCGTGCATCGGCCATTTGTTTCAGGTTTGCCTTGCCGGGATCTTCCTTGACCAGCGCGGAGCCGAAGCTGGCGCCGGCGATGGCGAAATTGTCCTTATGCAGTGCTTCCATGGTCGCGACCAGCATGTCTTCGACATAGCCGGTATCGCCGCTGCGGCAGGTAATCGCAAATTCGTCGCCGCCCATGCGGTGCAGGATCGCACGTGGGCCCAGGCGTTTTTTCAGGTGATAGGAAAAACTGCATAGCAGTTCATCGCCGCGCAAATGGCCGTAGGTGTCGTTGTAATGCTTGAGCCCGTCCAGGTCGATGATGGTCAGGCTACCCTCGGGCGGCAACTGCACGATTTCGATCTCCAGGTTGAAACGGTTCGGCAGGCCGGTCAGCGCATCGGTATGGGCGATCAGGATGCTGCGCTTGGCGTCGTCAATCGCAGTCTGCCTTTCCTTGTTCAGCAGGGCAAACTGCCAGGACAGCACCAGCGCCAGCAGGAACACCTCCACCGCCACCGCCAGCAGGCCTATGTGTTCCACATACAGCGTGTGCGCGTCCATGCGGTTCAGCGAAATCGATGTCAGCCCCAGGATGAAGAATGCGGCGATGGCGACGAGATAAAAGCGGGCGCTGGGATTCCCGCCACGCACGCCCGAAATACCAGCGGCCAGTCCATAAAACATGAACAGCCCCACCCCGTAACGGTCCAGTTCCAGCGACCAGTTGGGGAAGAAACCCGCCAGGATGATGAACACCATGAACAGCCCCAGCAGCAGCAGGCCGGCGCGATACAGGCGTGGGTGGCTGCCGGGCCGTATTTCCAGCAGCGCCATGACAAACACGATATACGCGCAATTGGAAAACAGCACCGGCACGCTGACCATGTAAAACCAGTGCAGGCCGAACAGATCCGGATAGACCAGCAGCGCAGTGCCGTTATACAGCAGGTTGCCGAGGATAAAGATCGCATACATGCGCTCTGCCGTGCGGCGCCTGACCACTGCCAGCGTCGCATAGTAAAACCCCAGGCCGAGGAACACACCCAGGCATACCAGCACCAGCGCATTGCCGGCCTTGATGGCTTCGCGGTAGTCGTCCAGCGTATCCAGGTAGGGTTGCGGCTGCGCCAGAAAGAAAGGCGAATCCAGTTCGGTCACCAACCGGTAATCGCCTGGCGGTAACAATAGTTCTCGTCCGTGCCGTAGAAAAAAAGGATTGGCCGCCTCGCTCTGTATGCCGCCTTCCATCTGTGCCAGCAGATGGCCCTGCGCATCGAACACATGATGCCGGAAATGGCCGACGGTACTGGAACTCTTGAAGTCCAGCACGTAGCGAGCCGCGTCGGACTTTGTGCCGGTAATGGTGAAATCGGACTGAAACAGAAAGCGCCCGCCCGTGGGACTCAGCTTTGCCACTGGTTGCAGACCGCTGCCCTGCAACTGGCTCTGGCCATGGTATTGCCATGCCGGAGTAGCCTGGTACCAGTTCCCCTGGATATCCAGCGGTGCAGCAAATGCGGAGGACGGCAGCATTATGGATAACAGCAGGGAGAACAGCAGATACACCTTGACCAGCACATTGCATGGCTTGCACCACGACAACATTTTCAATCTGGGAGGCACACTCAACAGACTCAGGCATTGTTTGCCAGGGTAGCCCGCTATGGATATTGCTGTCTGGGCTATCAATTTATTCAGAGGATGATAAAAAATGAAAGCATCAAGGGGTGATTCATTCTAATGGCTGTCTTTCATTTCTGTCTATCAACAATGACAGTGTGATAGAGCAATAGTCAAAAATACTACATGGGCATGCTGTCCAAACCGCTTTATTCAATTGGCAGGCTGCTGACGGGCTTGATCTCTTCCATGCAGATCATGGAACGCAACGATGCAACGCCGGGCACCTGCATCAGGCGGTCGGTCAGGAATTGCGACAGGCTTTTGAGGTCGGGGGCGACCACTTTCAGGATGTAGTCGAAATCGCCGGAAATAGTGTGGCATTCTATGATGTCCGGAAAGGACATAATCTTGCGCTCCACTTCGCGCACATTACGGAACTGCTCACGGTCCAGTGACAGGTTTACAAAGGCCGTCACGCCCAGGCCTATCGATTCCGCCGCCACCTGCGCCACATAGCCGCGGATGATTTTCTTTTCTTCCAGCATACGCACCCGGCGCAGGGTTTGCGGCGCAGACAGGTGGATGCGCTCGGCCAGTTGCAGGTTCGTCATGCGGCCGTCGTCCTGCAAATGCTTCAGTATGCTGCGGTCGTAATTGTCCATGCCGCCCTCTCCAGGAAATATCATATATTTTATAAATTACTTTTTAATAGAAATTAAAATCCATATTTTTCAAATATAAGTAATTTAATTTCATAAAATACCAGATACCGCCGTAATTTGGCAATCTTATTTCCAGCCATACTGGATACAATGATCCTGTAATCCATCGCCGCCGGCGATGCATCCCTGTTGGAGCTTTCTACAAATCGCTGCATTTCCCTGCCCTTCCCCACCGGACACCGGCACAGTAGATTTATAGAAGTCCCCGTTGAGGTGCCTACCGCGGTATTCCATCAATATTTCGGAGAACATCATGGTGACCTTTATCGGCACGCAGGAAATGCAGGCGCATTTGAGGAAAACAAAGCTGGAAGACGCGATTGCGCGGCTGGCCGGCATGATCCGCGAAGACTATCTGCGCTGGTCTCTATTCGACAAGAGCGCCAGGGTTGCCAGCCATTCCGATGTTGGCGTCATTGAGCTGATGCCGATTTCCGACGGCAAGCAATATTCCTTTAAATACGTGAACGGCCATCCCAAGAACACCCAGGCCGGCCTGCTGACGGTAACCGCTTTCGGCGTGCTGTCCGATGTCGATACCGGTTATCCGCGCCTGCTGTCGGAGCTGACCCTGACAACAGCGCTGCGCACTGCCGCCACCTCCGTACTGGTCGCCCAATACATGGCAAGGCAGGACAGCCGCCGCATGGCTTTGATCGGCAACGGCGCGCAAAGCGAGTTCCAGGCCATTGCCTTCCACTGCCTGCTGGGCATAGAAGAATTGCGCGTATACGACGTCGACCCGGCCGCCACCGACAAACTGGTGCATAACCTGCGGGCTTATCCCAAATTACGTATCGTCAGGGCCGCATCTACCGCAGAGGCCGTCAAGGGCGCCGACATTATCACCACCGTAACCGCAGACAAAACCAATGCACTGATCCTGCTGCCGGAGATGATAGAACCCGGCATGCACATCAATGCGGTAGGCGGCGATTGCCCCGGCAAGACCGAGTTACATGCTGCAATATTGGAAAACGCGCATGTCGTCGTAGAATATGAACCGCAATCACGCATCGAGGGCGAATTGCAGCAGATGCCGGCGGAATTCGCGGTGACGGAATTCTGGCAGGTACTGGAAGGCAAGGTTGCCGGCCGCTCCCATCTGCAGCAGGTCACGGTGTTCGACTCCGTGGGTTTCGCGCTGGAAGATTTCTCGGCGATGCGCTACCTGGAAAAATACGTGGTGCAAAAAGATTCGCGCATCCTGGACTTGATCCCGGAATTGCTGAATCCGAAAGACCTGTTCGGCATGGGCGTGGGTTCCGGAACCGCAGACGAGGCACCGGCAAACGCGGCTCCCCGCAGCAGTACCGCTTACGCCATCCCGATCAACGCCTGAGCGGCGATACGCAACTATTGAAGCATCTGGCACACTTTTGAGATTACCGAAACGAATGAAGACAATTTCCTTGATTGGCGCACCTACCGATGTAGGGGCTAGTGTCAGAGGCGCGGGCATGGGCCCGGATGCCTTGCGCGTGGCAGGACTGGTGGAGGCGCTGGAAGCGCGCCAGCTGGCCGTCATCGACCACGGCAACTTGCACGGGCCGGCCAATCCGTGGCAGCAGCCGGTCAACGGCCTGCGCCACCTGGAGGAAGCGGTTGCGTGGAACCAGGGCCTGTTCGATGCAGTGGATAAGGCCCTGAGCCAAGGCCATATACCGATGATGATGGGCGGCGACCACTGCCTGGCGATAGGCTCCATCAGCGCCGTCGCCAAGCATTGCAGGAAAACCGGCAAGAAGCTGCGTGTGCTGTGGTTCGACGCCCACGCGGACAGCAACCTGTCCACCATCAGCCCGACCGGCAACATTCACGGCATGCCGGTAGCCTGCCTAATGGGCCACGGCCCGGAACAGCTGATCCACTACGCCGGCCACACGCCTGCCGTGAACCCGGATGAAATACGCCTGATCGGCATTCGCAGCGTGGACGAAGGCGAAAAGCGTTTCATCCACGAGTTGGGCATGCAGGTCTATGACATGCGCTACATCGACGAACACGGCATGCGCGCGGCAATGAACGCCGCGCTGGAAGGCGTTGACGAAAACACGCACCTGCACGTCAGCTTCGACATGGACTGTCTGGACCCCGCCATCGCCCCAGGAGTCGGCACTGCGGTACTGGGCGGACCTACGTACCGCGAGGCGCAGTTGTGCATGGAGATGGTGGCTGATACGGGTTTGCTGGCGTCACTGGATGTGGTGGAGTTGAATCCGGCTTTGGATATACGGAATCAGACAGCGGTGCTGGCGGTGGATTTGATTGAGAGTTTGTTTGGGAAATCTACGCTGGTGAGGATAAATGGGTGAGCCTGGTGGCTTTGCCTATAAGACTATTGGCTTAATGAATCTGTTTTCACTTCGTGGATACAGGTCGGGGGTGGCCCGACAGCCACTCACTTTATTTTGCTTCGCCAAAATAAAGTAAGCAAACAAAAGGCGACCGCAGACTTGCCCTACGGGTGATGCCGCTTCGCGTCATCACATTTTGCTGCATTACAAAAAATGGGAAACAGGCGAAACTCGCTGCGCTCAAACACACCTGTTTCTGATCCATTTTCTGTAATGCAGCAAAATGCAGCGTCCCGAGCGGGGTACTTCAAAAACAACTACTAAGTCAAAAGCAGCAGCAACTAGATTCTTCATTTTCGAAAGAATCTAATTTTCTAAAGCTGTGTTGGTCTGGTGTGGCAGTTGGGGTTGTTGTTGAATTTGTTGTTGACCTTGCTTTTGACGTCCCCCCGCTGGGGACGTAGCATTTTGCGCTCTGCCGAAAATGGATCAGAAATGGGTGTTGTCTGAGCCGAAGGCGAGTTTCGCCCATTTCCCATTTTTGGCAGTGCGCAAAATGTAATGGGGCGTAGCCTCATCACC
>NZ_JBMPPM010000011.1:0-225689 GCF_049339885.1 Undibacterium sp. TJN25
GCGGGTGGCAGTGGCTTGCAGCATTGTTTCTTCGCCGACTAGCGCCAGCAGCTGCTTTGGATGCTTTTCCCGGGACAGGGGCCACAGGCGCGTGCCGGAACCGCCCGATAAAATCACTGCTTGGAGTAACATGGGGGGGTCTTTCTATGAGTCTGTGAAGGTTTTTATTGTTCGTCGGTGAAAGACGTACTTCATTTGCCGTTGAACTGCATGAACCAGCTCAGTAAATCAGCAATGGTTAGTTTGTGCTGAATACAGAATCTAAAACCGGTATCTGTAAAAATTGAACAAAATAGTACCGGTTTGGGGCATTGCAAGCAAGCCGCTTACCGAGTGGTATATATTTTACAATAACAGGATTCATATGCATAATGCCGGCGATACAGGCAAACCTGCTGCTCTAGCGGTACTTGGAAGCGATTCCACAGTACAGCGTGAGTTCATTTATACTAATTGCTTTGCAAGCTGATTCACAGTGACGCCAAAGTTCACATACATACTCTTTCCCTTCACAGAATTTGTCTCTGCGTAAACCCTTGGGCTGTGATGCGAATACAAACACAATAATATGGCGATTAAAAATAATTCCGACTTTGATGCTGCAGAGCTTTCCAAAAAAGCTGAACACTTAAGTTTTCATCGGCGCCGCGCCGAATTTCAGCTCCCGAAAAAAACGGGCTTTCATAGTGAATATGCCGCCACTCTCGTTTCTGTCGATCAAGATAGCAATGCTACTGGTAATACAAATCTGACGCTGGAAAATAAGCCGGTTGAAAATGTGCCGTCGCATTCCGTGCCGCAGTCTGTCGCAGAAAAACCAGGTATCGCCGATTCGCACCATACCGCATCGCGTTACCTTCTTTTTGCGCAATCGGGATTAAGTCTTAAGCAGCGTGTCCGTTTATTCCCAGGGCTGGGATATTTTCTGGCATGGTGCAATGCATTGCTACGCTTACCTAGGATGAGACAGGAGATCATTTCTTTGCATCGCCAAGCCGATGTTCTTGATACGCTTTTGCGTCAACTGACGCAAAAGCATGATCAGCTAATGCACCTCCACCAAGTAGTGGCAGACCAGGTTAATGAATTAAATGCATTAAAAATAGGCCTGCGATTGCAGCGCTACGATGCACTTGATGTTGGTGATCGGTTGATGAAGCTTGATCGCCTCCAGATTGGCAGGCAGCTGAAATCCGTTAACCAGCTTATGCGCGAAAACGAAGCGGCCGACACGAGAAAACAGACCAGGGAGATCGCCTTGCTGGCCAGGATAAGCGCTCTGGAACAGGCTTTGCACAGCCAGCATACCGAATTAACACCAGATCAGCTAAAGGCTTGGCAGGCCCGAGCTGAAAATGCAAGCTCCGGCCAAAGTTCTTTAGTGCATGCAACATCCAAAGACTTTGACCATGATCGCTTCTATGTTGAATTTGAAGCTCTGTTTCGTGGTACGCGAGAAGATATCAAAGAGCGCCTGAAGGTTTACCTCCCCTATCTGGAGCATATCTCGAATCAGCCCAAAAACGAACGTTTAGCAGTGGTCGATGTTGGCTGTGGGCGCGGAGAGTGGCTGGAGTTGATGGATGAGCAGCATATTCCTGCCACTGGTGTCGATATGAATGCTGCGATGGTGGATGCATGCCTGGCCCGCGGATTTGCCGCGCGTTGCGACGATGCCATCGCCTATCTGAGAGAGCTTCCTGCAGGCAGTATCGCCGCAGTGACAGGCTTTCACATCATAGAACATTTGCCGTTTGAAATACTGATTGCTCTTTTTGATGCAGCACTTCATGCGCTGGCGCCTGGAGGAGTCATTATTTTTGAAACCCCCAATCCTGAAAATCTGATGGTGGGCGCGTGTAACTTCTATTACGATCCTACGCACCTGCATCCTATCGTGCCTCAAGTGGCGCAGTTCATGGCAAGGCAGCGCGGTTTTTCAAAAGCGGAAATCCTGCGCCTGCACCCTTTTCCCGAAGACCATCAATTACATGGAGGTACAGATGTAGAGGCTGCGGTTAACAAGGCGCTGTTCGGCCCCCAGGATTATGCCGTGATTGGATGGAAGTGATGGAAACGAAGGCGATACATCAATTCAGTCCTTCGTGTGGCAAGGGGGACGGTGTCAGTAACGGGATGTTTTTTACTCGTAGCCTGCTGAGAGGACTAGGTTTTTTGTCGGAAATCTATTGCGAGCTAATTCCAGACGACCTTCGTCATGAGGTTAAACATCTGAGTGTGCTGCAATTGCAGGGCGATGATCTACTGCTTGCGCATCATAGCCTGGGTTACCAAAATTGCGCGTGGCTTGAGCAACTGGGTACACGTAAAGTCATGGTGTACCACAACATCACTCCACCCCGTTTTTTGCCTGACAATGAATTGCCGGGGTTGAGCGTGCTGGGCCGTGAACAACTTGTTCAGTGGGCCCCTGAATATCTGGGCGCGATAGGCGATTCTGATTTGAATAGTGCTGAATTACGTCAGGCTGGTTACAGTAATGTGGAGTCTATTCCGCTATTGGTCGATATCGACCGCATGCTCGCCGTCACGCCTGAAAAACAGGCATGTTCACTTCCCGGCGATGCCTATAATATTTTGTTCGTCGGCCGCATTTGTGAGCATAAGCACCAAATGCAATTGATAGAAATGCTGCTGGAGTTAAGACAGCTTTCATCTCATCCGGTACGTCTGATCCTGGTTGGCGGCGTGACCAGTGAACCCTATCTGGAATTGGTGCGCAAACGCATTCACGATTGGCAAATGGATGCACAGGTTGTATTGACAGGTAAGGTCTCTGACGGATGCCTTGCTTCCTTATACCGCTGTGCCGATGCCTACGTGAGCCTGAGCGAGCATGAAGGCTTTGGCATGCCGCTGATAGAAGCGATGCTGTATGACGTGCCTGTGATCGCGCGTGCAGGGTCCGGTGTCAGCGCCACCATGGGTAGTAGTGGCATGCTGCTGGACGAAGGTGATTCTCCTGCACAATGTGCAGCGGCGGTTCACCTGGTGTTGAGCGAGCCTGGATTGCGCCGCCGCATGCTGGAAGGCCAGCGGCGCAATGTCCAGCGCTTTTCAAGAGAGCGGGTGCTGCAACAGCTAAGCGATTTTCTACGCCATATCGGTGTGAACATGCCTGTCATTCACTCGTTGGATGAACACGCTAAAACCGGTCCCGGATGGCAGATGGAAGGGCCGTTTGATTCCAGTTACAGTCTGGCCATTGTGAATCGAGAATTAGCTCGCTCGCTGCGTGGCCTGGGGTTCCCTATGATGCTGAGGAGCAGAGAAGGCGGAGGCGATTTTGTTCCCGACCACGCCTTTCTGCAAAAAAATCCTGACGTTGCCCTGATGCTGACACCTTCAGAAAAAGCCGGCTTTCTTCCTGACGTTGTATTGCGCAACTGTTACCCGCCGTATCTGGACGACATGCACGGCAGAATACGTGTCGTTCATTCCTATGGATGGGAAGAGAGTGGTTTCCCTGTAGAGTATGTCAATGCCTTCAATCGCAAGCTGGATTTGATCACGGTGGTCTCGCGATTTGTCGGCAAGGTTCTGCGAGACAATGGTGTACGAGTACCGATAGCGGTGGTCGGCAATGGGATTGATCATTTACTGGATGCGCCTGCCGAGCCTCTTTCGCATCAGGTCACGGCAGGCTGGCGCAGCTTCCGATTCTTGCATGTATCTTCGTGCTTTCCCCGCAAGGGAGTCGATGCGTTGCTGGCAGCGTATGGCAGGGCGTTCCGCGATACCGATGACGTGTCGCTGGTTATCAAGACCTTCCCTAATCCGCATAATGACGTAGAACAGCAGTTACATAAGCTGCGCTTGCAAGACCCTTCATTTCCGCATGTGCAGCTTATCAGCGACGATTTCTCTCAAGCGCAACTGACTGGCTTGTACCAGGCTTGCGACGCCCTCGCGGCTCCCAGTCGCGGTGAAGGTTTCGGACTGCCGATGGCAGAAGCAATGTTGCTGAACCTGCCGGTGATTACTACTGCCTGGAGCGGTCAGAACGATTTTTGTGACGATACTACCGCATGGATGTGCGACTACCGTTTCGCCAAGTCCGACTCTCATTTTGGCAACACCCACTCCGTATGGGCTGATCCCGATGTCTGTCATCTGGCTTCCCTGCTTGCCGAAGTACATGACAGTTCCGAAGAGCAAAGACTGGCGCGCACGGTTCCCGCGAAAAAGCGTGTACTGGAAAATTTTAAATGGGAACATGTTGCCACGCGCACTGCAGCCGCAGTCAATGCGCTAGCGCGTCAACCCTTGCTTCGCAACGAGCCTCGCATAGGCTGGATCAGCACATGGAACGCCCGCTGCGGTGTGGCCTCATACTCTTCCTTCCTAACCTGTGGCGTCCCGCAAGACCGCCTTGTCGTATTGGCGGCACATAAGCCGGAACGTACCGCCAGCGACTGTGAGAATATTTTCCGTTGCTGGGACGAGGGTTCGGATGACAATCTCGACTATGCCTATGACAATATTATTGAGCAGGGTGTCGGGGCGGTAGTGATCCAATACAATTTTGGTTTCTTCACACTGGATGTACTGGCTAGACTGATCCGCAGATTGAAACAGTCCGGCATTGCCGTGCATATTTTCTTTCATGCGACCGCTGATGTTATCAGGCCCGGCTACACAATATCGCTTTCCAGTATTGCCTCAGATCTCGCGGTGGCGAATCGTTTATATGTCCATGGCGTAGATGACCTGAACCGGTTGAAAGAGATTGGCCTTATCGACAATGTTGTGTTCTTTCCGCAAGGCTTGATGCCCACCTTGCAAAATTCCATCCTGCATCGAGATATGCAGTTGCGTCTGCAGGATAAAAAATTGATAGCGGCCTACGGATTCTTGTTGCCTCACAAAGGTATGCAGCCGCTCATCCAGGCTTTCAGCAAGCTTGCTGAAGGCGATTCCGACTTGCATTTATTGCTGGTGACTTCCTTATATCCGATTCCGCAGTCCGAACATGAACTGAATGACTGCAAGCGGCTGGTCGATGAATTTCGCTTAGGCGACCGTGTCACGATCATTTCGGATTATCTGGAGGATGAACAGAGTCAGGCTTTGTTGCAGCGTGCCGCCCTGATCGTTTATCCATACCAGTTGACGCAGGAGTCGTCCAGCGCTGCTGTTCGCATGGGACTGGCCTCCGGACGTCCGGTTGCAGTTACTCCGCTAAATATCTTCCATGATGTTGCTGATGCTGTGCACGTCTTGCCTGGAACCGATGCTGATTCCTTGATGGACGGGATATCGGATTTGCTCAAGAATCAGCAAGTTCTGTCCGAAAAGGCGAGGCAGGCAAAATCCTGGCGCGAAACCCGGCAGTGGCCGGCTCTATCGGCACGCTTGTTGAATATAATTGATGGCATAGCCAATGCGATAGACGATGGCATTGGTATGCTTTAACCGGACTGCCAAATTTAATTTTTGGGTGGAGCGAATTTTCCTCTTCTGATGGAAATCAAGAGTCAAAATTTGCATTTTTGATGGTCGGTGGAAGAACGTCCGCGTCGTACTATCCGTATATATTTTAAGTGTTACCCAAAGCCAGCTTCTGTAGTTCCTCGGGTTTGCGGATGATCAGCCGATGCAAATCTTTTTCTATAATGCCCTGCTGAGTTAGGCTGAGCAAAGCACGCGTGACGGTTTCCCGGCTGGTGTTGATCATCATCGCAATGTCCTGGTGCGTTGGCAGGTTTTCCACAACCTCCAGGTTGCCAGGTGCGACTTTTTTAAATAGTTCTATGAACGCATAGATTCGCCGTGAGGTGTTGTTGATGCTGAGTAGAGCGCGGAATTCTGAGTCTCTCTGGATTTTATCTGCCAGGTGGCGCAGCATCATATTGGCGACATTGGGAGAATGCGAGAACAGGTGCAAGGCAGTGGCGCTAGGCAAAAAACCGACGAGCACATTACTTAATGCGACCACCGAAGCGGAGCGGGTCGATCCATTAATGATGGCGATTTCACCGAAAAAATCTCCTTCATTCAGCATGCGCAAACCTATCGCACGTCCATCCTCGGTCACGTCCACTACCTGTAGTTGCCCTGACAGCAGAAACAGCAGGCTATCTCCCAGGCCTCCTTTTTGCAATACGACGTCGCGCTTGTTAAATTGCCTGACTCGTAACTCTGCCTTGACCCTCGTCATTTCCTCGTCGGTCAGGTTCTCCAGTAATGGAATTTTTCTCAGATTGATTGTAATCTGATTGATTTTGATCTGAACCTTTCCCTGAATATGGAGCTTGATTTGGAGTTGCTCAGGCGCAGTCTGCACTTGTTCCAATAGTGCAGGGGCATGTGTGATCAGAGCGACTTCGTTGTTGGTTGCTGTCATTAATTACATAAAATCCGGTTATATCTCGCGGAGGGAGACAAGTTCAAAAACAGGAGGCCACTGCGATCAAGGAAATTCCTGCGGTATTGGCAGCCATGTCTCTCCAGCAAAACTTGCGGCCAGGGACCCAGTTTTGCAAGATCTCTATTGTCAGCCCTGCCAATAATAAACCAAAAAACCACAATGCCAGTTCTTTCGGCGTACCCGCGACGAGTTTGGCCAGTACAGACAAACCTGCGAACGCAAAGAAGTGCATCCACTTATCGTGACGCAATGGCGGCAGCCACCGCGCGGGAATCAGGCATCCGACACAGATTGCCGTAGACGCCAAGATAAATAGTAATAACTCCGGATACATGATTTCGCCTTGCGTGATGCGTATGAATTATGCAAATTGCATTATGGTTAAAGGCTTTGCCAGCGCCAGCTTACCTGCAATGATTTGCTATTGTATTGAAACAGCGAAATATTTTCTTTGTTGCTGACATTACGCAATTCTATCTGTACCGACTGGCGCTGCCTGACAGGGAAGATAGCCGCCGCCCGGAAAATTTGCGTATCCTGGTGCCTTTCTTGGTTGATCAAACCGGGTGAGTAGACCAATTCATTTTGCCATATCTGGCGCGTCCAACCCAGTTCGCCGATGATATCTCCATACAGTTGAGTACGGCCTTGCGCGCTGGCAAACCAGCCATTGCGGTCACCCCCCTGGCGTGGGCCGGTGGCAAGGTCCGACATATACGCCAGGCTGGTTTGGAGATTATATTTATCGCTCTGATACGACAACAGGCCTCTTAATTCCCAGATATTGGAGTCGTAGTTGATCTGCGTCGGATACTGCAAATGGGTCAAGCCTCCCACGACACTGAATTGCATGGCAGCAGGCAGGTTCAGCGGCGGCGTCACCCTGGCCTGCAGCAATTCCTGCTTCTGGTATAGGTGGCCGTCCAGCGTCAGAAGGCCTAGCATGCCGGTGGTACGCAGACCCCAGTTCCCCAATCTCCATGGACGTTCAAATCCAGCAGCAAGCGCGATGGTGTTGTATTGCGAAAGCGTATCGTACTGTCGTACGCGCAGTTGTGCAAAGCCTACGCTGCCGTTAGAGGATACTTCACGCATATAATCGGCAGAAATAGTGGTGTACTGGTCTTGCCTGGGCAAAAATTCAGGCAGAAGTTGAAGATCAATCGCGTTCGGCGTGCCCGCCCCCAACGTGAAATTAGGATTGCTGGCACCTTGGTTGACATTGCTGTCTATGCCCCTGTCCAGCGTAAATGAATAGTGGCTGGCGGGTGGCGCGGCATTGCAACCGCTGGCGCGGTGCTGGTTGATGATTTCCAGAATGGCCGGCGGCGGCGCATAGCGGTCTATCAAGCCCTGAAACAGGCGCTCTGCCTCTGCCTTGTTGCCGAGGTCGCATTGCATGACGGCCAGTTCCATCCAGGCGCCCGCGTGCTGGGGTACTTTTTCTATCAATTGTGTAAATAATGCCTTGGCATCGTCCAGGCGCCTTTCGCTCAGTGCCTGCAGCGCATCCAGATAAAGGTTTTCAAAATCTGCATTGCCCGCATCGCCTTGCGCGTGGGCAGGCAGATTGGCTCCGGCAACGAGCAGCACCATCAGCAGACATGCGCGCAGCCATCCGCCAGCTAATCCCCTCATCCAGGTATCTCCACCGTGAACAGCGTGGTTGGATTTTCCTTGCCCCTCAACATTCTGTCCCCTAATAATTGGAATGTATGCCTGCGCGCATTATCGACAGTGCCCTGCCCAATGATAATGTCATGCGGCAAATCGCGGGCGATGTCTTCCAGGCGCGAGGCGACGTTGACGCTGTCTCCTACTGCAGTGTAAATGCTGCGGGAGGAAGTGCCGAAATCGCCCGCCATGGCGATACCGCTTTCTATACCTATCCTGACCCGCAGACGTGCGGAGCCTTGCCTGTGCTGATCCGCATTCAGCTTGCGCACATTGTCGACAATGGCGATGGCGGCATCCAGCGCCAGATCGGCATGGTCTGTGATCGGTAGCGGCGCTCCCCAGAATGCCACCAGGCCGTCGCCGGTGTATTTGTCCAGCGTGCCTCCCTTGTCCAGCACCGGTCCTGTAAGGCACTCCAGGAAGTCGCGCGTCAGCTTGGCCGCGTCTGCCACCGGCAAGCTTTCAACATGAGTGGTATAGGCCTCCATATCAGCAATCAGCGTGGTGACATGGGATTGGCGCGGCGCCAGTGGGTCTTTCAAGTCGCTGCGTAACAGCTCATCCACCACCGCCCGGGCAACGTATTGTTGCAAGGTCCCCAGCAGCCTGCGCGATTTCCCTTGAGATACCTGCCAGCCAAACGGCACGGCAAATGCCAGCAAAAATAGATTGGACAATACCGGGCCGCTTGGGGAAAAGAAAGGGTCGTGAGGGCTAAGTGCATAGGCAATGCCGAGCCACGCTATAGACGCACCGCCTAGGATGAGTGCGTTGGACAGCGCCGATAGACGGGGAAAGGTATACACCGCCAGTCCCGCGACCAGCAGAGAAAACAGCAGCGCCAGCCAGCGGCCGGGCAAGGCTTTTGGCAGCAAGCCCACCTGCCCGTCCAGTAGTGTTGATAGTGCCTGGGCGTGCACCAGGAAGCCGCTGGTATTGGGCCCGAAAGGTGTGGTTACCCTGTCCGACAGACTGAGTGAGGATGAACCCACCAGTACTAGCGTGCCCTGCAAAAATTCTGCAGGCGCAGTCTGGTCCAGTATTCTGGCCGCCTTGATGACGGTGTAGGCAGCCATACTGCGGCTATACGGAATGCGAATATACCCGTCCTTATTCAGAGGGGATGCCTTGAGCGTAGCGCTACCGGGTAAGGAAGTGGGATTTTTCGCTGCGCAGCAGTCGAAAATAGCCTTTGATAGGGTGGGATAAAGCATACCTTCAAATTGTGTAAGCGGCGGAATATGGCGCAGCACGCCGTCTGCGTCGTGGACAAAGCCGATATTGCCGGCAAACTGCGCTGCCGCCAAGCCGGCGTGATTGCCCATGTAGCCGCTGGCAGCCGGGCTGGCTTGTCCGCTTGCGGGGGAAGTCTTGACGTTAACTGCTTGCCCGGTAATCAGATTGCCGTTGCGCAGAGGAGCATTGCCATAGTCGAATGCCTGGGCCAGCACCACTGGCCCATGCTGTGCCAGCAGAGCGAGGCGCATGTCGCCTTCGGCATCTGCCGATTCGGGGAAATATAAATCCAGTGCGACAGCGCGCGCGCCATAATCGGAGAGTAATTTTTCTATCAGTTCTGCAATGCGTTCCCGCGGCCAAGGCCATGGGCCGATTTTGACAAGGCTGGCTTCATCGATATCAACCAGTGTCAAGCGGGTTTCCGGTTCGTCGCTCGCATGCCAACTGACGAACCTGTCTCTCAGCCATTCGTCGCCGGGATAAACGCCCACGGAGGGCGGCTGCCACTGAAAAATGGCAGAAATTAACACTGCGCAGACGGCCATCAATAGCCAGATCGGCGCGGCAGATATGGATAAGGTGCGTAGCTTAGGCAGCAAGTTCATGGAGCGTCGCCAGCATTGCAGTGCAATTATTGACTTGCAGGCATGACTTAAGTGCTGCCTTAAGAAGGTGAGTCACAATAAAATTATTAATTATGCAAATGTTTGCAAGTGTAAAGTATTTGCTGGGAAGAAAACGAATGATGCACTAAAATTTTTCAAGCACAAAACCAATTGGCACAGCATGGTATATTACAATAAATATGTAAAAATGTGACTGTTGTCACATTTTGTTGTGCTGATAAGCGGATAATCGCAGAGGCGGGGACTTTATATATCAGTTGCTGTTTCGTCGGCATTCTAAATCCCCTATATCGCCTGTCCGTTATTCCGGCTATCGGCAAGTGGATTTTGCAAGACCCTCTTACGTGTTGCTTGCTCCCCGCGTGTTCCATAAGAATAGCTGGAGTAAGGCTGCAAAGGACCCGCAATGAAGCGCAAGCTGAACTATTTAATCAAACTCTTCGCCCTGCTGTTATGCAGTGCTGCTTCCATGGCGCATGCTGACGAGGCGGGGCATATCGTTTTCGTCGCCGGCAAGGCGGAAATCGGTGGGCAGAAGGTTGCGCTGAATGCTGCGGTCAATGAAGGGGCCGAACTGAGCACCGGCGCTGACGGCTATCTTTATTTGAAGACGGTCGATAACGGCTTCTTTATCTTGCGCCCCAACAGCCGTGCGCGCATCGTCAGCTACCATGTAGACCAGAAAGACCCTTCCAACACCCATATCAAGCTGGAACTGCTCAATGGCGTGGCCCGCAGCATTTCTGGCGAGGCTGTCAAGCAGGCCAGGCAAAATTTCCGGTTTAATACGCCTGTAGCGGCAATTGGCGTGCGCGGTACCGATTTCACCGTATTCACTACGCAGGAAACCTCCCGCGTGGCAGTAAGCTATGGTGGCGTCATTGTCAGTGGTTTTGGCGGCGCCTGCGCGCCGCAAGGCACCGGCCCTTGCGAAGGTGGCGCCAGCGTGGAGTTGTTTGCCCGCCAGCGCGACCAGTTGGTGCAGATCAGCCGCGGCCAGAATAAGCCGCAACTGCTGCAAAGTACTGGTGCTGCGCCTGATGTGATCGCCCCGCCAAGGTCGGACGAGCCAACTGGGGGCAAGGCAGGGGGCGCTTCAAATAGTGTCAGCGGAGTGAATGCTGCAGCACCTGAAGTTTATCTGGATCCTCAAAAGGTTGCGGCGATAGCTGCCGAGATTAGTGCTGTTCCCGTTGGGCCAGTTACGCCTGTAACTCCTGTCTTGCCGCCCGTTTCCCCATCAGATACGAACGTTCCTGCCAACATCATTTGGGGGCGATGGGTGAGTGTATTGGGGCAGGCTTCGAATGTGGACTTTAATAAACAATTCAACCAATCCAAATTCATAGCACGTAACGATTACTTTGCTTTGTTTCAGATAAAAAATACAGAATGGCAACTTCCTACTACAGGTACGGCTGGCTTTGCGTTGCAAAATAGTGAGGTATACGTAAATAATTCGAAAACAAATACAATCAACACAGCCAGTCTCGAAAATGCTGTTTTAACAATAGACTTCGCAAAAACTACGTTTAGTACAAGTTTCGATTTGGTGAATGGCGGGCAGCACTATAATCAGCATGCCCAAGGAAAAGTTTACGGTGACGGTCAATTCGGAGCTTTGAATTTTATACCCAATACCATGTTGGTAAATGGTGTGCTGAGTTCGGAGAAGGGTGGCGCTGCCTCATATCTTTTTCAGACGAGGCTAGATGATAATAATTTGGCGTCTGGCGCTACTTATTGGATTAAGCAGAAGTAACAATCCTGAAGTATGTGTGGCATAAAAAAAGATCCCTCTGGGATCTTTTTTTATGCCACATTCGAGGGTAAATAAATAATTCACAACTCACTTATCGTCTAGATTATGCCTTGCTCCCCTTTTGCTTGCTTAGCCCGTGAAAATGTTTGAGAACTTTTATCCGCAGACCTTATAATCTCAAGTTGGCAAATTTTAAACTTGGCCAAATCGTAAAGACTGTGGTTTTTTTGAGGAATGTGATTTCCGTCACATCTTCAACATCGGTACATCTGACATCATCTGCCTGCCAAATGCGAGTAGATGATGTCTATGGCAAGCTTCGCATATTATTAATCGTAACTAGGAGTTCTTAAATGACTACTGCTAACACCGTACAATCGCTCTACATCGCTTATTTTAATCGCCCAGCAGACCAAATCGGTCTGGCATACTGGGTCGATCAGATTGACAACAAAGGTCAATCAATTACAAGTGTTGCAAACAATTTTGCGCTGCAAACAGAATACGCATCCAATTTCACTGGATTGAATACAACACAAGTCGTTAACCAAATTTATTTAAATTTGTTTAACCATGGTCCGGATCTGGCTGGCCTGCAATACTGGGTAAGCCAAGTTCAGTCTGGTGCAATGACCATGGGCAAGCTGGCTATCGCTATTTTGGCCGGTGCAACTGGTCCTGATGCGACTGCGGTAGTTTCCAAAGAAGCTGCTGCTGCGGCGTTTACTGCTGACATGACTACCGGCGCACAAGTTGTTGCTTACAACGGTGCAGCCGCTTTTGCTACAGCTAAAGCTTGGTTGAGCCCAGTGGTTGATGCTACGACAGCGACAGCTGCGACAACTTCAGCTCCGGCAACGATCAATGCAATCGTTGCAGCTAACGTAGCTGTCGGTACAACTACTGTGTTGACGGCTGATATTGACACCATTTCCGTAGTGGGTAACAACAATGTAATCACCGGTACTACTCACGGTGCTGCAGGCGTGACTACTACATTTAATCCTGGTGATACAATTAACGGCACAGTAGGCGCTACAGGCAATACATTGAAATTAGTGGATCTGAGCACAGGTGGTACATGGACTGCTGGCGGTGTTGCAGGTATTACTGTCTCTAACATCCAAAATCTGGTTCTGGTTTCTGGCGAGCCTACTGCCGTCAATACTGCTGCAAGCATCCAAGGTTTTTCTGGCTTGACTTCGTTGACTGTGACTGACGTTGGTGGCACCTCTGTTACAGCAGCAAATACAACAGCTGTCGTTGTGACAGACGTTGCAGCAGCTGGTGCGACTGAAGCCATCCAGGGTGGTTCCGATGTTACGCTGGTCGCCAATAACGTCACTGCCGGTGGCACAATCAACGTAGGTACGACAACAGCGCCAACAGGTGTTGTAAAAGTCACTGTAAATGAAGCCGTTACCACAACTAATAATACTGCTGATGCGATTAACGTAACTGGTGGTTCATCAGTAACGATCAACGCAAATCTGGCGGGCGCCGTCAACAATACTATCAGTGGCGGTAACGTTACCGTAGTAGGTACGGCGGCAACTACTTCCGTGACAGTGAACCAAACAGCCGCAGCAACGGCCGGTGCCAAAGTTGCCGGTGTTGTCGATGGCAACGTTATTATTTCGGATGTCAATGCCGCAAGCGCAACTAAAGCAGGCACAATCACTAGCGTATCCGTGGCTAATTATGGCACGCTGACTGTTAATGACAATGCGCTGACTACGTTGAACCTGTCTGGTACTGGTGGTGTTACAACAGTTTCCAACAACCTGACCACACCAACGGTAACGACATTGGCGCTGAATGCCAATAATTTGACCGCGACAAGCTTTGTTGATACTCACAATGAGATCACAACTCTGAACGTGGTTACTAGTGGCACGACGGCATCGTCGATCGGCGTAATTACCGACACTGGCCTGAAAACTCTGAACGTTGCTGGTACTCAACAACTGATCTTGGGAACTACCCCAGCAAGCCTTACTTCAGTTGCCGTGAGCGGTGCTGCTGGTGTTAATATTGCTCTTGGCGCAAATACTAGTTTCACATCCACCGGTACTGGCACTGACGTTGTTGAAATCAGTGCTGCAACAACAAAGACAGTAACTGGTAACGGCTCTGCAAACGAAGAAATCATCTGGAATGGTGCTGTGGCTCCTACAGCCACAGCTTATCTGGGTACTGTAACTGGCTTTAAGGTGTTGGGTATCGGTTCGGGTGTTGCTGCTACTACTTCTGTAGCGTTTGATATGACAAAGCTGACAGGCTTCACTGGCTTTGACGTGCTGGCGAACTCAACAACTAACACAGTTCAACTGTTGAACGTCGCCGCAGGTAGCCCATTGACGATTGATGGTGCTTTCGCTGGCACGCTTGTCTACTCAACAGCTGACTCTGCTGGCCTGACTGATAAGCTGGCACTGACATTAGGTGCTGCTTCCAATACCGCTGGTTTCACTGTCAATCAGTTGACTTTGCAAGATAATGCTCACTTTGGTATCGGTACTCTGAGTGTTACTACCAATGCTACCGGTGCCAATACGATTACAGCATTCCAAGATGCTGGTTTGTCGACATTGAACGTAGCTGGTACAGGTGGTTTGACATTCGCTGGTAACGTTGCTCTGACAGGTGCAAGCCTGACAGTAAATGCTACAAGCGGTACTGCAGCAGGTGGTGTAGGTACAGTTACTTTCGGTGGCGGTATTACTGATACGAGCTTGACTTCTTTGACTCTGAGCGGAACTGATAACATCAGCTTCGGTACAATCACCCACGGCACAAATGGTATCGTTGTTGCTGGCGCGTCTGATAATGCCAACATCAGCTTGGCATTGGCTGGCGTCACTGGCGCGACTCATGCCGATAGTGTCACTCTGGGTAACGGTAATAACGTGGTAACTGATACGGCCGCAGCCGGAGCTGTCAACATCACTTTGGGTAATGGTAACAACGTAGTAACTGTTGGTGCTACTGCAACTAATACAGTTGTTCTGGGTACGGGCCACAACTCGGTAATCGAAGCCGCTGGTGGTAACGTAGCTGTAACTTTTGGTGCTCATAGCGCTACTACGATTGTGGATAACGTGACAGTTGGCGCGTCTACAACTGCTACTGTTGCGCCGACAGCGGTTATCACTGGCTTCAATGATGTTGGCGTCGACACTATCACCTTTAGCGGCGATGCAGGCGCTACTGGATCGATCGTTGCTTACACCGTTGCTCAGATCAACACATTCGGTGCCAATCCAACGACATTGGCGAGTGCAATTGCGGGTGTATTGGCTGCTGGTGGTGGCAACTTGGCACAACACTCTATTGGTGAGTTCACTTTCCAAGGTAACACGTATTTCGTGGAACAAGCGGGCGCAACAGGTTCCGCTTATGCAGCTGGCGACACAATCGTTGAATTGGTGGGTAATCATACCTTCACTTCTGCGACTTCAGCAGCTGCAGGTGTTCTGACTCTGCACGGCTAATCATCAATGTTGTCGAGTAGCTTTGTCTTATAAAAGCCATTTGACGATGTAGTGTTGAATGTCGAAGTTTGATATTCGATTAGTGTTCCAATAAAAAAGCCAGGCGTAAGCCTGGCTTTTTTATCTTCAATATCCTGTACTAATCTGTTATTCATATAATTTATGAATTTTTCAGTGAGCTCCCACTTTATTTGATTTGTAGTCGATTTTAATACGTCGAATCATTCTATATTTTGCTCATCTATCTCGATATAATCTGTTTTTTACTACAAGCACCCCATCGGATCAATTTTGAGTACTGTAAATATCACAGATTTATTGAAAGATGCACTTAGTAAGCAACAGGCAGGTGATATTGAGACTGCAAAAAATCTATATCGGTGCGTGTTGCAGACTCAACCTCGCAATGCAGATGCCCATCATTTACTAGGGTGTATTTATGGGCTTGAGCACAATTTGAATAGTGCTATCGCCAGTATTGATACCGCCATTTCGATAAACCCTGAACAAGCTATTTTTTATAGTAGTTTAGGTACTTGCTATTTAGAAAAAAATGAACATATAGCAGCTGAATTATGTTTTAGGCGTGCGGCAGAGATATCACCGAAAGATGCGAGGGGGTGGGAAAATCTTGGCAGTATATTAATTAGCGGACTGAGGTTTGGCGAAGCGCGGACCGTGTTGCTAAAAGCGAATGGCCTTGTTCCGGGTCATGACGGCATCATGTGTAATTTGGCCTGGGCACATGTAGGACTGGGGAGGTCTCAAGAAGCGTTGGAAATATACCAGGATGTCATTAAAGTTAATCCCTCAAGCGCGGTGGCGTTAATGGGCATGGCCATTTGCATGAATAATCTTCAACAGCCTAAGGCCGCAATTGTACTGATAGAACAAGTAATGGAACTTGGGGCCTTCACTGACAAGGCAATGCAGATCAAAGGGGTGGCCTTAAGCGCTTTGGGTCGAATAGATGAAGCTATTCATTGCTACGATAGCGCGCTGGAGAAAGAGCCTACTTCCGCGCATTTACTACTCAGTAGAGTTGAATTGCGCAAAGTGCAAAAAGAGGAACCATTTTTTAAACATTTGCTACAAATTGAGGACCAAGCTGATCGGATACATGGGAATGCACGTACTCAACTATTTTATGCGCTCGGAAAAGCATATCAGGATACCGGCGATATTGCTGCGGCAGCAGGCAGCTATGCAGTAGGCGCTTTTAATCATGCGATGATCTTTCAATACAATGAAGCTGATGATATTGCGCGCGAATCAGCAATTCAGGAATGTATGACGGAAGATTGTTTGAAAACGCTCAAGTGCGCAGGCATGGAGTCCGACAGGCCCATATTTATTCTGGGCATGCCGAGGTCAGGTACGACACTCATTGAGCAGATGCTTGCTAGCCACCCGGAAGTTGCAGCCATGGGTGAGTTGACTTTTATTAATGAAGTACTTGATGGCGCTGTCATACCGGGTGGATGGCTGCTGGAATTTGAAACAGCTAATAAGTTACCTGCAAGCGCTACGTTTAGAGAGCGTGCCGAGGCTTATTTGAAGAAAGTAGATGAATTTTCTCCCCTGGCTAAGGGAAAACGCTTTACCGACAAAATGCCTGCAAACTATTTGAACATAGGGCTTATTTTGGCGCTTTTTCCCAATGCCTACATTATTCATTGTAGGCGCGACCCTATCGATACATGTATTTCGTGCTATACGACTTTATTTTCGGCTAGGCAATATTGGAGCTATGATTTGGGAGTCTTGGGCCGAACATATCAACGCTATTGGAGCTTAATGCAGCATTGGCGCAGTGTGCTTCCGGGCCGTATTATGGAGGTTCGTTACGAACAGGTTGTTCTTGACCCGGAGCAAACAGCGCGAAAATTGCTGGCGTGGTGTGGACTTGAATGGGATCCAGGCGTATTGAAATTCCATGAAACAGAGCGTCCAGTCATGACGGCCAGCGTCGCGCAAGTGCGTGAACCGATGTATCAGACATCAGTAGGCAGGTGGAAAAAATGGACCCCGTATATCCAGCCTTTGCTCGCCGAAATTCAAGACATCGAACACCAATATTGGGCCGAGCTTAATAATGGATAGTTCATCCAATCTAGTGTGGCATGATGGCCTGGTACTTCGAGCCGATCGTGAGCGTTTGTATGGACGCCGTAGCATCATATTATGGTTTACGGGTTTGTCGGGGGCTGGTAAGTCGACCTTAGCCCGCGCGGTTGAGCAACGATTATACGAACTTCGTGCCAGTAGCTATGTCTTGGACGGGGACAATGTAAGGCACGGACTTTGCAGCGATTTGGGATTCTCAGAAAGTGACCGGAGTGAAAATATCCGGCGGATTGGCGAAGTCGCAAAACTGTTTCTCGATGCCGGAATAATTATTCTTGCTGCCTTTATCTCCCCTTATAAAAGGGATCGAGAGCGTGTTCGCAGCCTGGTCGCTAAAGACGATTTTTTGGAAATTCATTGTAGTTGTTCCGTTGCCGTATGTGAGGCTAGAGACGTAAAGGGTTTGTACAAACGGGCTCGGAGCGGCGTGGTTAAAGATTTTACCGGAGTATCTTCCCCTTACGAAGAGCCTGTAGAGGCTGAATTGGTGATCGATACCGGGACTTTGAGTCTTGACTCCTCCGTAGAGTTAGTACTGCAGCTATTGCGGACACGCGGCATCCTTTGAATGTGAAGCAAATATGTACTGATGTTACAAAGTATTTTAATAAAAACACGTAGGGGATAGTGCTAACCTACGCGGTATTTGAAACGTAGACTAATTGCGATAATCGGAAGAGAGATATGGACTGGACAGCAGGATATGCGTCAGATATTGAGTACACGGCGGGATTTTACAGAGAACAAAGTCCAGGTTATTTAAATTTCGTTTGCTTGTTAAATGGGTTTGAGGCCATTCCTCTTGATAAACCGTTTACCTATTTTGAACTTGGGTTTGGGCGCGGTCTGACCGCGAATGTGCAAGCGGCTGCGAATCCCAAGGGGCATTTTTACGCTGCAGATTTTAATCCTGCCCACGTATGTGGGGCAAGGTCATTGGCCGAAGCTGCGCAATTGACGAATCTAACCTTACTGGAGAACAGCTTTGCTGATCTGGCTCAAGGCAAGGTCGCGGATTTACCGCAATTCGACTTCATTACTATGCACGGCATTTATACCTGGGTTACGGCTGAAAATCGGCAGCATATAGTCGATTTTGTTGGGCGCTATTTGAAGCCAGGTGGTATCGTTTATCTCAGTTACAACGCCTTGCCTGGCTGGTCTGCGGCACAGCCGTTGCAGAGATTATTAGTCGAGCATGCTGATCTTCACCCCAATCGTAGTGATCTACAAATGGATCAGGCAAAAAAATTTGTAGATCGCATGATGAAGTTAAACGCAGGATATTTTGTACAAAACCCTAATTTAGACAAAAGACTGGAAACTTTAAGAACAGGCAATACGAATTATCTCGTCCACGAATATATGCACAGGCATTGGCAACCCATGTATTACATAGATGTTGCTCGCGAAATGGCGGGTGCTAAGCTTAACTATGTTGGATCTGCAGAGTTGCCTCTAGCATTCCCGATTTTATATCTTACGCCGGAAAAACAGCAATTGCTTGGAGAGATCTCTGATGCGGCGCTGCGTGAAACCATGAAAGACTATTTCATGAACACCGCATTCCGTAAAGATGTATTCGTTCGCGGCGCTAGGACAATGACAGTAGCTCGGCGTGAGAATTGCCTTCGCCGCGTAGGCTTGGCCTTGACTGCGCCACGTCATCGGATAAGTTTGAAAATGAAATTATCAATTGGAGAAGTGAGCGCCAAGGAGGAAATGTATTTGCCGATACTTGAGGCATTGGCACAGCGGCCACATTCATTGCTCGATCTACTTGCTTTGCCAACTTTGGCTGACCAAACCCTGACCAGCCTCGCTGAAGTAGCGGTTATCCTGACTGCTTCCGGCCACGCCTCTCCATACTTTTTGGACCAAGCATCTGCGTCGGACGTGGCGAATTCAATGAATCGCGCTTTGGCTGAGCAAGCATCCTTCAATGACGAGTTTCAAGTACTGGTCTCTCCGCTATTGGCAAATGGAATACACGCCACTTTTGTTGAGCGCTTGGTATATTTATCGCTACAGAGGTCCGGGAACGAAATCGACGCTACATCCATAGCTTTACGAATTTCACGTTTGCTTAGCGAGCAGGGACGTCGACTAACCCGAAATGGGGAGGCGATAGCGACTGAAAATGAACATATGGCAGAGTTAGTCGCTACCGTTGAAAAGGTCTTGGTTGATGTCGTCCCTGTCTGGCGGCAACTCGGAATAATTTGATCAGTATTCAGTATCAGCCCGGTTTAATTTGTTCTTCTTTTTTTCTGCCTAGCACGCTCATTTATGAATGCACCTCCGTTGAAAATTAACCTGGAAGAAATTCTCCAACGAGCAATTGCGTTGCAGCAAGCGGGGAAGCTTCAGGAGGCGGAGCGCCTCTATCGCGACGTTGTTTGCGTTAGACCAGAAGATGTAGAAGCAAATAAGAGATTGGATTCACTTATTCAGCAGAAAACTCATATTGAAAAATTGATAGCGTTGTTTAACGCGGGCCAATATGCGGTTGCTGAAAGACTTGCGAGGGCGCTAGTGTCCGACTTTCCTGCATATGGCACTGCCTGGAAAATATTAGGGTCACTAGAATATCAGCAGGGTAGATTGGCTGAGGCAATTATAAGTTTGAGGCGCGCGGTGGAAATCGACCCATCTGATGAGGAGTCACATAACAATTTGGCGATTTCTTTTAAGGCACACGGACAACTTGCGGAGGCAGAGCGTAGTTTTCGTAGAGCGATGGCAGTGCAGCCAGATCGAGCGGAGATTCAATTTAATCTCGGTTGTACGTTGAAAGAGCTTAGTCGTTATCAAGAGGCGGAAATTTATGTCCGAAACGCGCTAAGTTCCAACCCGCACTCGATACCCTATAACAATGAGCTCGGCACAATTTTGCATGCGCAGAGAAAATGGGATGAGGCAGCAAATATTTATAATGGCATATTGGCACGCGAATCGGATTTCCCCGAAGTTCTCAACAACCTCGGTATTACGCTTATTGCACTCGGACGGTTTAGCGAGGCTGAGAGCGACTTGAGAAGGGCTGTCTTATTGGCCCCTAGCGTCGTGGAGATCCGCTTTAATCTAGGATGTGCAATACATAGGCAAGGCAGGGTGGTGGATGCGGAAATTTGTTTTCGACAAGTATTATCCGCTTCCCCTGGACATTTGAACGCGCACATCCACCTGGGTATTGTACTAAAAGAGCAACTGCGCAATGCAGAGGCAGAGGCAAGTTACCGGAAAGCTTTGGAAATTGTGCCTGACCATGCCGACGCGCTCGTACGGATGGGTGAAGTAGTGGCGGCAAAAGGAGATTTCGTCGAGGCTGAAATTTTCTTTCGAAAAGCTATCGCGGTTCATCCCGCTATGCCTGAAGCCTGGGCTGCAATAGCCCGTATGCGAAAGATGGGCGATAAGGATGCGAACTGGTTGGAAACCGTCGAAGGTTTGGTTGATAGTCATTTGCCGCCCGAAAAGGAGGTCTATCTGCGCTACGCATTGGGAAAATATTTTGATGACACAAAAACTTACGATGCGGCATTCGAAAATTTCAGCCGGGCCAATGTCCTGACGGCTCAGTATGGACAGAAATATGACCGCAAGTATCAAGAGGGTCTTGTTCGGTTACTGTCGCGGGTTTATGACAAAAATTGGGTGGAAGTAAAGAAAGAAGGGGCCAGTCAATCAAACAGGCCAGTTTTGATTATAGGTATGCCGAGGTCAGGAACTTCTCTCGCTGAACAAATACTGTCGTCTCACACCGCTGCCTTTGGTGCTGGCGAACTGACATACTGGAAAACTGCATTATCTAATTTTGACCCTTTTGTATTAAAGGGGCAATTAAATAAAGAAATTGTGAAAATTCTGGGTTCGGATTATTTGCAACTTTTGCAGAGTTTCTCTAGTAGTGCATTGCGGGTAATTGACAAAATGCCGCATAATTTTTTGTTTCTCGGTCTTATTCATACCGTATTTCCTCAGGCCCGGTTTATTCATATGCAGCGCAATCCAATAGATACTTGCCTATCGATTTATTTTCAACACTTCGACAGTTCGCATACATACTCCAATGATTTAGACGATATAGCGCATTACTATTCTGAATATAGACGGATGATGGCTCATTGGGAAATGGTGCTGCCTGACAATGTGTTGCTTCAGGTTCCTTATGAGGAACTGGTTTCCGATCAGGAAATTTGGACGCGCAAGATGCTAGAGTTTGTAGATTTGCCTTGGGAGGAACGCTGTATGGAATTTCACAAGAGTGAGCGCACAGTAAATACGGCAAGCATCTGGCAGGTTAGGCAGAAAATGAGTAAATCTTCTGTCGAGCGGTGGCGTCATTATGAGAAACACGTTGGACCGCTGATGAACTTACTCGGCAACCAAATATAAAATATATGTATAGTTGGAAAACTGTACTTTTAAAAAAGCTTGTTTAGATTAAATTGCAATGCATTTCTTAATTGCTGCAAAATGAGCAGATAACTAATAGTGGCTTATGCCTGCTGGCTAGGCTGGTCACACCAACGTACCCACATACCCCGCAGGGCAACTTCAAGCTTGAAGGCAAGGCGCGTCGAGTTAAACAACGTTGAAGTCAGGAGCTGTTGTCGCAAATTGCCTCGCAAATTTGCTAGTTGTTGTAGATTGCTAGCATGAGAAATTGCGCGAGCTATATAGTCATCCGGCGTTATTGCGATCCAATCAGGTAAGTTGGCATTTATTAAAAGGCTTACTCCTTGGCGTTCTAGAAAGCTCTCTCCAGCCAAAGTTAATACGGGCACTCCCATCCATAAGGCCTCGATCGTAGTGGTTCCACCCGGAAAAGGGAGGGTATCTAACATGATATCGACGCGATGATAGGCCGCAAAATAGGCTTTGCGAGGTACTGCCCCTTCTAAGAGTAGCCTGTCTGCGGTGATGCCATAGCTGGCGAATAGCCCTACCGTTTTCTGTCGCATGCCAAGATCGTCAAGTTGTCTTGACTTGAGGAGTAGCCGGCTATAGGGAATTGCGGCCAGCAATCCCGCCCACAGTGCAATGGTCATATCATTCACTTTGCTTAGGTTGCTGAAACAACCAAAAGTAATGTGATTATTTACCAAAGCAGGCAGCGCAGATACTGGTACTTCTTCATTTGGTACAGAAAAACATAAACGTGTTTCCGGCAAATGCCACACTTTTTCGGTGAAATGATGCTCCTCGTCATTCGGAAGGCTCCAGCGATCTGCGAGTATATAGTCTATTTCTTGAACTCCAGTTGTTGCGAAATAGCCGAGCCAGGTAACTTGAATCGGGGCCGGCTTCCAGGCAAACATGGGTAAACGATTCCGTGCAGTATGGCCAGAAAGATCGATTAGTATGTCAATTCGGTCATGATGAATTTGTCTCGCCAAGCGCGCATCCGATATTCCTTCAACTAGCCTCCAGTCATGGCAATATCCCTGAATTCGCCTGGAAATATCGTCATCCAAATAGTGGTTTGAATAGGCAATGTACTCTACGGTACCCGATCCGTCTTGCTTGTGTGAGGCCAGGATACTTTCTATGAAAAAGCCAACTGGATGGCTTCGGAGGTCTCCCGATACTAGCCCTATTCGCAATTTTCGGTGAGGGTTGGGAGAGTTAGGCCATTGATCAAAGGGGTGAGCATAAAACCTTACTAATTCGCCGAAATTCCTGGCCTCACTTAGCTGTATTTCAGCAAGTGCTTTTGGCAAATAGTTGCTGGTAAAAAGAAAGTTACTCCTCGCGACAAAAAAATCAGGCTGTATATCTAGAGCCCGGCGGTAACTCTCTAGCGCCAATTCCAGTTGCCCCTTGTCCCGAAGAAGTTCGCCTAAATTGTTATGCGCGCCTGCGAAATTGGGATCAATTTGAAGGGCCTTACGAAAATCCGCTTCTGCATTGTCGAACTGTCGTAGTTCTCGGAAGACCGTACCCAACTGGGTGTGGACTAAGGCGCTGTCAGGCTTGAGCGCTAATGCACGCTGGTACGCTATGACGGACTCAGGTAATTTCTGCAGACTGTGTAAAGTGAGCCCTTGGTTAAAATACGAATCTCCATTTTCTGGGTCCAGTGCAATCGCCGCTTTAAAGCTTGCAAGTGCCTTATCAAATTCTCTTTGTTCATGGAAAATCGTTCCAAGATTACTATGAGCTTGAGCGTAGTCTGGCTTCAGGTCCAGCGCCCGGATAAAACTTGCTTTTGCTTCCGCAAGGCGGCCTTTCATTTTCAAAGCCACGCCAAAATTGCAATGTAACTCAGCGTGGTCAGGATTAATTTGCAAACTCTGGCTCATTAATTCGTATGCAAATTCTACATTGCCGCTTTGTAAAGCAAGTGCGCCGTACAAATGCAAAGCAGCGGAGTTAGTCCCATCAACATCCAGGATGTGTTTATAAATATTCTCTGCGGCTGAAAAATCTCCCGTCTGATGATGAGCTAAGGCAATTTGTATTGCTTCGTTGACTGAGGTAACTTTGCCGTTGATTTCCATACTTCCCTTCCCTGATCACGGAGGCTTTCAATATTGACTCAACATCTAATTTCGAATATCGACATTTTTTTGCTCGCCTTCTTAGGTTTTTGTAGCGGAGCCGAGCCCTAGATTTAAGATGTGAATTGCAAGTTGACGTGCAAAAACGCGTAGCTCAGGAACGGCAGTTGCCTCCCAGTATTTAGCTCTTAACAAAGGTCCAATATAGAAAATATTGTTTGAGGGATTGCCGAAACGATCCATTACTGCCAGTTGATCACTTACTTGCAGGCCTAGACCCAGCGGGTCTGGAAGAATGATATTTTTCTGTAACAGGTTCTTTATCAATTCGTCGTCGATTTGAGTCAGGTTACTAGATGGGCCGGTGCAATTAATAACCTGGCCAATCCTGAGCTGTACATTCTCGCTACTATGCCTGAATCGAATGATAGCTTTAATATTCTCGGTATCTATTTGCATAAAATCGATAATTCTTCCGGCGATGATTTCCACCTTCCCTTCTTCAAAGGCTCGCTGAAAATTTTTATGGGGCTCTGGCGCGAGGCGATGACGATAAACCTCCCAGTAGGGACGTAGGTGCCTTAAAAACCGTAACTTATCTTTAACTTGCAAATATTTCCATATTTTCTGAGAGTGCGGTCATATTGAATTGATAATCTCGCGCCAATCCGCGCCGCCAGAAGATGCGATATGAATTTGCCGCCGCGTTGCGCGAAGCTGAGCTCGTAAAGTTTTCAACCCATCTAGTATCGGTTTGGTAAATTGGTCCGTTTTATATGTCGGAAGAGAAACACGATGAGATTGAGGAAGTAATCCATGTCTTGATACTAGGTAAATCTTTTCGTTTCCAGGCTTGTGCAGCAAGCTTGTACATATATCAATTGCTGTTAATCCACTGCCGATAAGTAAGGTGGGCACGGTTCTGTCGAATATCGTTGTTGTCTTCAATTGCCAAGGATCGTTTGCATACTTTTCGTTCAAATAGAATGTACGGTCAAAAATTTGTATATTTTGCGGGGGATAATTTCCGGTCGCTAAAACAATACTGTTTCCCGTCAATTTTTTTCCGTCTTTAAACGTCACTGATGGCGGTGTTGTCCCATTCCCTGCACTTAAGCTAATGACTTCACCGAAGACGCGCGTGATAACAACTTGCCCATCAAGAGACCGTTCATTGTCTGATAATAGTTGCTCCAAATAATCACCGTAGATTGCTCGGCTGACAAAGCTGCTAGGGACTATTTTTTTATTGTATTTTTTGCAGTATTCAATAAAATGATTTGGATCCTCTTCTAAAGCGCTCATATTTCCAGCGGGCACATTTAAAAAATAGTTCTTACTGTCTGACTTGTAAGCGACTCCGCGTCCCATGTCGCAGTTTCGATCTACTAACGTGACATTGATGGATTGCCCTGACGAATTTCTAATAAGTTGCACTGCCGTCAGTGTTCCGCTAAATCCGGCGCCTATGATGATGATATTCTGCATTGGAATCTTGATTCAATCTTGTAATGTCGGATGATAGCGGAATTTATCGCTTTAGCTTGACGTAGGTGATTTACCCTACGAGTTCCCGAATCGTCTGCGCAGCATAGCAATTGCTATTAGCGTAACTATCGAGCATCGGTGGCAATTTCGCTTGCTGTAACCACGCATTGACCCCTGGCGAAGTTTGACAGTATGCAAATGCAAAGGCAGCGCTTTTCCTGGTGGGGCTTGAATAATTGTTGATCAAATCGAATGCGGTATCGAAACCTGACGCACATCTTTGTGCCTTCTAGTTCTAAGCATCTCTGCTAGACTTCGGGTAAAAGAGGGAGGTCCACCGGACCATGAGATATAGTTTTCTTATTAATCGAATCTTTAATTATGACGTTTATCAACGTATGGCAAGTTTTAGATTTTCGAAAAATCTTTGCAGTGAGTCTTCCTTGTGGTAATCTCTGAAAATTGTGATGCATGTCACATTTTTTGGAATTCTGCCCGCTGATAATATCGCACTATTAAATTCTTTATTTCTCATACTCAAATTAGCTTAGGCGATACGAGTGTCGTCAATGATTTTATTGCACTGATAGTGCATCGAGCTCCCCAAATGATACCCAAAATCAAGTTGCCGCAAAATGAAATTGCGCAAGCGCTTTATTCATTTAAGAACGCGTTCAGGACAGTAGGCATGTTCAGTGCAGTGATCAATTTGCTGATGCTGACGCCATCTTTATATATGCTGCAGGTTTACGATCGGGTGCTGCCCAGTCGAAATGAACTGACCTTGCTAATGTTAACGCTGATAATGCTTGGTGCCTATGTTTTTGTAAGTGCATTAGAGTTTGTACGCAGTTTTGTATTAATACGGCTAGGCGCTCAATTGGATGTGAAGCTGAATAAGCGAATTTATACCGCTGCTTTTGAGCGAAACCTTAAAAAGGGCGGAGGCAACGCAGCACAATCATTGTCGGACTTTACCGCAATCCGGCAATTTCTGACCGGAAATGCATTGTTCGCGTTTTTTGATGCGCCTTGGTTTCCTATTTATATCATCGTCATTTTCATGTTCGAGCCCTCACTTGGTATTTTTGCTCTGGTTGGTGTAGCTTTACTTGTTATTCTTGCATATGCTAATGAGGTTGTTTCAAAGAAGCCTTTGCTTGAAGCTAATACGATGGCGATAGTCTCAGGAAATCTCGCAAACAATAATTTGCGCAATGCCGAAGTTATAGAGGCTATGGGCATGCTGCCTCATCTGATGTCACGTTGGTACAAATTGCATGGACGTTTTTTACAATTACAAAGCGAAGCTAGCGAAAAGGCTGGGATCGTTAATGCCATCACAAAATTTGTGCGTATCTCCATACAATCGCTTATTTTGGGATATGGAGCTTTGCTGGCAGTGGAAGGAAAAATTTCTCCGGGAATGATGATTGCCGGCTCAATTTTAATCGGTAAGGCAACAGGACCAATCGAGCAACTTATTGGTGTGTGGAAGCAATGGAGCGGCGCCAAAGCTTCATATCAGCGTCTGAATGAGTTGTTGCAAGAAAACCCAGTTCGTGATGCAGGAATGTCACTCCCTAAACCACTAGGCGCGATAGCGGTAGAAACTGTTACCGCCGCACCTCCAGGTTCAAAAACTGCGATCATCAAAGGTCTGAGCTTCGGCATAAATCCTGGAGACGTGCTGGGCATTGTGGGGCCGAGTGGCTCCGGTAAGTCGACTTTAGCTCGCCTGCTCGTTGGAATCTGGCCTTCGGCGGTTGGTAAAGTGCGTTTGGACGGCTCCGATATTTATGCATGGAATAAAGATGAGCTTGGCCCTCATATTGGCTATCTGCCACAGGATATTGAATTGTTCGGTGGAACCGTATCTGAAAATATCGCTCGTTTCGGTTTAATAGACTCGGAAAAGGTAATTCTCGCAGCTCGCCGAGCCGGTGTTCATGAAATGATATTACATCTTCCGGATGGTTATGACACTAGGCTTGGAGATGGAGGCGCCGGCTTATCGGGAGGTCAGAAGCAACGTTTGGGGCTGGCGCGAGCGATGTATGGTGACCCATCGTTGTTGGTGTTGGATGAGCCAAATTCAAATCTTGATGATGTTGGCGAGCACGCCCTGCTAGTGGCAATCCAGGATCTACGTCAGCGAGGAAAAACTATCATATTGATTACGCATCGCACAAGCATCATTAGTGTGACTAGTAAGCTATTGGTAATTCGAGACGGTATGGGCCAATTTTTTGGTCCGAGGGATGAGGTGTTGAAGGCGCTTACGAACGCCAATCAACAACAAGCCCAGCTACAGCAGGCGGCTCAGCAACAAGCAGCTCAGCAACAAGCAGCTCAACACTCGCATGCAACTGCGTCCATGTCCGAAAGCGCCACAGCACCTGAATATACGCAGGAGCGCGTAGAGGATGCGTCCAGGAATGTTAAAGCGACTGTGATAGAACCGGAGTAACGATGAAAAAATTATTTGGCAATCAAGCGGAGGTCCAAGATGTGGCGTCTCACGACGTCACTGTATTGGAATTGGACACGGATGCGAGTGCTCATTCACGTTTGGGCTGGATCATCATTATTTTGGGCGTGGGTGGATTTTTATTATGGGCCATGTTCGCACCTCTTGATAAGGGTGTACCTGTAAATGGAACTGTGGAGGTGGCCACGAACAGGAAGGCAGTACAAAATCTTGCGGGAGGTACTATTGAAGAGATTCTCGTTAAAGAAGGCGATGTCGTTAAAGCTGATCAGGTACTGGTGAAGATGAACAATGTCGCAGCTAAGTCTGCTGCCGAAATAGCAAATGTCCAACTTGATACGGCACGCGCCACTGAAGCCCGGTTATTGGCTGAGCGTGATGGAGTTCACAGCGTTAATTTTCCTGCTAAGTTGGAAAATAATAAGAATGATCCACGCATCGCTAACAATATTTCTCTTCAACGCCAATTATTCACTGCGCGTCAAAGTTCATTGCAAAGTGAGTTGGGCGCGATTGATGAGAATATTCTCGGGCTTAAAAGCCAGTTGCATGGGTTAGAGGAGTCGATGAGCGGGAAGAAGCAGCAACTGGGGTTTTTGAAGGAGCAATTGGATGGCATGCGCGATCTGGCAAGGGACGGGTATGTAGCGCGTAACCGATTATTGGAATTGGAGCGTACATATGCTCAGCTAAGTTCTGGCATATCTGAAGATCTAGGAAATATAGGGAGGGGGCACAGTCAAATTGCGGAACTGATTTTGCATAAGGCACAAAGGCAGCAGGACTATCAAAAAGAAGTGCGAGGACAACTTTCTGATGTACAGAAAGAGGCGGAAGCGCTGAGTAACCGGATGGCCGCACTAAATTATGATTTAAATAACGTCCTTGTGAAGGCGCCCGTAGACGGCACAGTGGTTGCGTTGAGTGTATTTGGTAAGGGAACTGTTATTAGCCCTGGTTTTAAAATGATGGAGGTGGTACCGAGTGAGGATGCGTTAATTGTGGAAGGCGAAGTGCCTGTAAATTTGATTGACAAGATCCATGTTGGTCTAAAGGCAGAATTGATATTTTCTGCTTTCAATCAAAATCAGACCCCGCATATTCCAGGAGAGATCACTCAGGTATCTGCAGATAGATTGGTCAACGAGCGTACTGGGCAGCCATATTATAAGTTGCGAGCCAAGGTCGCCCCCGAAGGTATGAAAATGATCGCGAATCTTCAAATACGTCCTGGTATGCCAGCAGAGATTTTTGTAAAGACAGGTGAGCGAACGATGATGAGTTACTTGCTGAAGCCCATATTTGATCGTGCAAAAACATCAATGACGGAGGAGTGATAATGCCCAGAAGAACAGCACGCCAGGGCTTTATCTTTGTAGCCGGAATTGTTATATCTTTACAAGTAGGGCAGGCTTCAGCAATGGGGCTATTGCAAGCATATGAGGCTGCCTTGCAGAATGATGCCACTTACCGGTCTGCGATTTTTGATAATCAAGCCGGGCAGGAAAATAAAATTCTCGGAAGATCCAATTTGCTTCCAAATGCTCAGTTGAACTATTCGACCGCTAAAAATAAGGCGGATTTGACCCAACCGGAAAATTTTGCGGGGGTGGTGATTCCTTACACCACGCATCCTGACTATACAAGTACGTCTAGTAGTGTGACAGTTCGCCAAGTTTTGTTTAGTCTTGATGCGTACGCAAAATATAAACAAGGTATCGCCCAGACCAATTTTAGCGATGCACAATTCACGGCACGGCGGCAAGATTTGATAATTCGGCTGGTGACTGCTTATGCCGAGGCTCAGTACGCGAACGATCAAGTTGCGTTAATTTCTGCGCAGCGAAACGCGTTTGCTGAGCAAAGGCATATTAATGATCGTATGTTTGAAAGGGGTGAAGGTACTAAAACGGACATGTTAGAGACTCAGGCGAAGTTGGATTTATCTGAGTCACAACTTATTGAAGCACAGGATAACTTGCTTACCGCGCGAAATACCCTCGCATCGATGTTGGGTCAGAGCGTTGAACAACTAGATGGCTTAACAGATAACTTTCGCCTGTTGCCCTCGACGGTTTCAACTTTTGATGAATGGGTCGCTCTCGCTATTGAGAATAACGCTGAGATACTTGCCGGCAAATATAATATAGAAGTAGCTGAGCAGGAAGTTAAGAAAAATTGGGCTGGGCATACTCCTCGATTGGATTTGCAGGCTAGCTACAGCAGGGCCAAATCGGACAGTCTTACCACGTTAGATCAAGATCAAACAACCAAGAGTATTGGATTGCAGTTAGTTATTCCCTTATATTCCGGTGGCTCAGTAAGCGCATTGACACGGCAAGCCGTTGCAAACCGCGAAAAAGCGAAATCTGACCTTGATTTCACGACTAAGAAAATTTTGTTGGAACTCCGTAAGCAATACAGCGCTGTTATGAGTAGTTCAGCTAAGATTGACGCCCTAGTGAAGTCTGTTAGTTCAGCGACTTTACTGGTCGAGGCCACGAATCAAAGCGTGAAAGGCGGCGTAAGGATCAATCTGGATGTGCTGAATGCGCAGCAACAATTAGTTACTTCAAAGCGTGATTTGGTTCAGACGAGATACAACTATCTTCTTGCATATTTACGTTTGCGCAACGCTGCTGGAACTTTGAACGGTGCCGACTTGGTTGATATTTCGCACTATTTCGCCAGTACTCCTTAATTTCGTAAGGATGACCCTGACAGATCGATTTTTCTACGTTCAATCTATTTTTGAGTTTAACGAATACTGATTCTCTTTTAAACTCCCTGGATTGAATATCAATTCTATTTAACCCGGTAGAGGAGGGGCCATGGCATTACTAGAAAATGCTTGATGTATATGTCCTCCAGTTTCTCATTGGGCCTTAAATAGTTGGACGTCTCAAGGATCATAGTCCATAGTCCTGCTGTTTATACGCTAAAGTTTATAGGGCTAGTATAGGTAGAGCAGCAAACTGCTAGTGCCATCAATAAATACTTTTTTGTTTGGTTGCGGCTGAAATTAGATGCAGACGAGAATCGCAACCGACGGCGGAGTCGGATTAAAAGCTACCGCTTTTAATTCATGGTATCTATACACAGAGACGAGGCGTATGATTGAATGGCCAGTGCGGGAAATGATCGCTGGCGGTACTAGGTGGTTCAATCAATGCATTAAGGCTATTTATATGCTCACTCGCTTCGCATTTAGTATTTTCAGTGACGACGTTCGCCACGAAGTAGGTAACAAATCGTCCATTATGGGAATCTACGGGCCGAATATTATTTTTTCCAAATTCCCCGCAATCTTGGACAAACTTTGCATCACTACCACAGTTCACTGTGACGTTGGCAGTCCAGTGCTAAGTCTAAAAATCGAAGTTGGTTTCCAATACAGTACCTTACAAGAGTTTGTCGCACCAAGAGATTTTTTAGACAGAACACATAATCTCTTCGCTATAAGCCGAGCACAAACTGGAAAAGGAACTCAGTGCTATTACAACATTCAGTCGTTTATCGCTCCATTTAACATCGTTGGACCGGGGCAACTGACCGTTAAGGCAGTATTGGATGACTTGGAGTATGAAGCGGGTCAAATTAATATTCTGCTAGAGACGAAAGGATGAGCAATTCATGTTCTTTTGTTCGCTTACGGTATTGCGCTACGCGATAAGCAAAGCCGAATCGCGCAGCCGGTGGTTGCAGGGGGATCGTCCGGAGAGGCCATAACCGCGTAACTGTGGCACTGGCGAATAAGAATGCGTAAGTGATGCAGGCATCGTTGAGAAGTTTGAATTTTAGCTAATTGCGGGCCAAGAGTACCGCTTTCTTTTCGAGCTTATCCTTCAGCCTTGGGCTTTGTTGCACGATCTTCGCGCCGGAATTGCTTGATTCCATACTCAGCGCTTCCCCCATCTCCTTCGGTTGAAAGAAACGCCTTAGCAATCGAAGAAACATCCTCCTCGCTCTCCTCAAAAGCTGCATTCCCCAATCCCGCCCGACAAACCGCATCCAGCGCCGCTGGTCATAGCCTCCCGCTTTGCGCTGCTCATCCGTCTGCCTGGCCTCCGCAATCGCCCCCTCCAGCGTCATCCCTTCCCGAATCGTCAGATCCACGTAATAGATCGCCGTCCGATAACTCATCATCGTGCTCTTGCCCCTAAGTCGCAGCTCCAGCGGCAGGCAGGCCAGCAAATTCCCCGACACCGCCTGGTAATAACTGAGTCGTGCCGCTAGTGTGCGAATGCTGTTGAATCCGGTGGTCCTGAATATGAACGTGCCAAGTTCATCGTCGTCACCGATCTGGAGGTTCAAACGTCCAAAGGGCCTGCAGCCCGACTTCGCCAGCTCGCAGCCATCCGGCGACGGGCAGGGTAAGGTCTGCATCCCCATTTCGATCCGGCGCCGGCAGGTCTCGCCATTCCCCACGCAGTCCGGACGACCAGTCTGACAATCAATCAAACAAACTGTACTGCGCGCGCAGGTTCAGGTCCGGCTGATTGAACAGCAGCCGGACCGGGATGGCCCGCAGCTTGCCGTCCGCTGACTGTGCGTTTGCTAGCTGAATTGACCCGGTCAGTTTGACCCGCCCGCCATACCCTCGCGAACGCCGCAACCCGGTCGTAAGACCCCTCAAAGCCCAATCCCTTTAGATCCTCATGACGCTGCTTCAAAGTGCGCCGCTGCTTGCGTGATTTGGCCGCCTCGGTCTTCAGCAACGCCGATAGCTGGAAAGCATACTTGTCGATTGCGCTGGTTGTGCGCCTGTCCGGGTAAGACGACTCTATGGTTTCCGAGCGCAGGTAACGCCGGACGGTGTTTCTTGAGATGCCAAGGCGTCTGGCGATTTCTCTTAGTGGGACCTGGTCGCGAATGTGCCAGCGTCGAATAATGCCTAGTAGTGCCACGTCGATCACTCCAATTCCCCACTCAATGTCATGAGTAGGATTGTGTCTTAAGCGTGGGTCAGTTTCGTGTGCAAATTATGCGGCAAAGTGGGGGTGCGGCGTAAAACTTGGACTGATTTATGCCGTAAATCCGAGGCTTTCTCGGTATTCGAGGGGACTGAGTGAGCCAAGGGATATCTTAATGCGCTTTTCGTTATACCAGCGAATGTAAGAATCAACTACCTGAATGAATTGCTCAACGGTTGTAGTTTGCCAGTCCCGAGGGTAGAACAACTCCGTCTTCAGCCGTCCGAAGAAGCCCTCACAGGCGGCATTGTCGGGTGAGCATCCTTTGCGCGACATTGAACGAATCAGCTTTGCGTTGTGTATCCTTGAGAGCCACCCAGGCCAGCGATAGTGGGCTCCACGATCAGAGTGAACGACAGGCCTGTCTCCGCCGTTGGCGACCGTCTCAATGGCTGCATCCAACATCGTGTTCACCAGATCGGCATCTGGACGTGTGCCGATAGACCAGCTGATAACCAAGCCATCAAAGCAATCAATCATGGGCGATAGATACACTTTCCCAGCCGGGATCTGGAACTCCGTGATGTCGGTAAGCCATTTCTCATTTGGGGTAGCAGCCTGGAAGTCCCGGTTGATGAGATTCTCTGGCGCTGGGCTGATTTCGCCCAGATAGGATCCATACCGACGCCTTCTGTTAGCGGTGACGACCAAACGTTCCTGCTTCATCAAACGTTGTACGACTTTCTCCGAGATAAACACCTGGCGCCTGCCAAGTGCCGCACGCATCCGCCGATAACCGTAGCAACGATGATTGCACTCGAAGACTTCGGTGATGGCAAGACGCACATCAGCATACTTGTCAGCGCCACGGAGTTGGACCCGATGATAAAAGTAGGAGCTGCGGGCGAGATCAAGTTCGACCAAGAGTTCTGACAGCGAATAGGTTTGCTTCAGGGCGTCAACCAGCAGCGTCTTCTCCCGGTTGCTCAGGATCTGCAGATCGACGCCCAGGCCTTTTTTTAACAGTTCATTGGCCTTCTTCAATAGGTCGTGTTCAAGCTGTAATCGCCGGATGTCCCGTTGAAGCGAATCGACTTGCCGCTGCAGCTCCGTCTGTTCAGGAACTGGCTTTGAATCGTTCTGGCGTTTCATGGATGGGGATGCCTCACGACCGAGTAATTGATTCTTCCAGTTATACAACGTCGGCCTGCACACTGCCAGTTTTTGAGCAATTGCTTGTGCACTTGTCTTCCTGGTACACAGATCAATGACTGCCGCATTCTTGAACTCAGGGCAGTGCTGTACGTTTGCAGCTCTGCCGATAACGCGATGGCGAACTTCGGGGTGCAGTTCATCAATCCACATAGTGAGCGTTGCACGGCCGGGGTATCCCAGTGTCTTCATAGTTGAAGCAATACAGCGATCGTGCTCTAGGTAATGTTGAACCGCCGCCTGTTTTTGTTTGTCAGAATATCTCTGCCTTGAGCGCATATAGCCCACCTGCAAATCGCGACTTTGTTGGTATTCTCGATACAGCTCTTGAGTGCATTCTTTGTTGGATAGCCCAACTGCCGAATGGTCGGGCGAATGCGCTTCCCGAGCTTGATATAAAGCTTGACTGCTCGAATGCGGTCTTCGTATTAGTACATGAACTACCTCCAAGTAGTCCAAGTTATTGTCCGCACCCCCCTTACTCCACCATTGTCGAAGTTGGACAACCTGGTCAAAGAACTGATCGGGGAGTACGAGGCTGGACGGCTTAAGTTGACGGTTGCCGATGTAAGGAAATACTGCCGATGCGCCCAGGACAAAGCCAGGGAACTGAAATGGATGGTTGAGGCAAAGTTTCTGATCCTGGATCAGCATCGTGAGTTGCTCGAAATTAGGCAGACTTCATGGAAATGAAATTGGCCATAAAAATTAAACGCCCTCTGTTTATGACGATTTTTTTACGGCAGACGTTGACTGCTGCTATTCTGACAAACAAGAACAGGAAACCGTCCTTGATATCGAAACCGGGCATTGCAATTTACAACGGCGGATCGATTTATGAGGGAAATGAACAAGGGGGCAGACGTTGTCGACTTGGGCACGATTCACGTCCGCGCAAGCGCAGGTAACGCACACAGCAGTGCGGAACGCGGGGAAGGTAAGGAGGAATTGGAGCCATTACGATTCAGTATAGATGTTTTGTAAATGCTTCGGTGTAGGCTTCGGTGCGCAGGTGGACATAGTCAATATGCCAAAAATCGTTTGACAAGCCATTTCCAGAATCGGTCATCGCATAAGTATCTAGAAAATTCATCCCGCGAAGCAGAGCATATTCTTTCAACCGCAAATTGAATATTTTTACTGTGGAAAAAAACTCTTCAGCATCGCTCCCTGCGGGAAGCAACCACGAGGAGGTAAGCGCAGGCACGCCACATATGACGAATTGAAAATATTTTTTCTGGCAGACGCGCTCCACATAAGCCAGATAATTTTCGATGGTGCTACAGATTACTTGATCTAATGTTTTGGATCGATTTTTGCTCCAAGCTGAAAAGACTCCATTTTTCAGCAAGCAGTCAATCTGACCAATTGCCAGCACTAACTTTGATCCGCTAGGCACACGGCTAATTGCAATGTCGAAAGTCTTCTTGAAATGATTTTGTTCGGCGTTTCCCAAGTCCCACTGCTTGATATTTTCAATCCAAATGGCTGAGCAAACATGCTCTTGCCCTCTAATTGACACGCCGTTTCCATGCAAAGAAAGGCTATGGCTATCGCCAATTACATATAGCGTTCTTTTTGTCGCGACGCGGGGGGAACTTTCTTCGGTATTTTCACCGTCGCCCAGCAATTTTTCCAAGAATAGTAGATAGCCTAAGGAGTGGGCATATTGCGGATGTGTCATCTGCTTAAGTGGCGCGGCTTTCGACAGCATCTTCATGGCCGAAATACGGTCGTTATTCAAATAATGCGAAAGTGCAGAGCCCAAGGCACACTCGGAAACCAACCCAATGTCAGAATTTATGGAGGGCTCGCTTTGAAACGCGGCAATAGCTCGCGCCGATTCAAGAAGTGCCTGATATGATTTCCCTAAGGCCTTGAGGTATTCGACGGAACCTGGGTGAATACGCAGCGCCTTTTCGATTCGATCAATGGCTCTTTCGATTTCACCCCTCTCAAAATCGATTAACCCAGCATTTAAATGCGCTGCTGCCAGATTCTCATTAATGGCTATTGCTTGCTGAAAGCAACTCATCGCGTCATCAGTTTTTCGCAGACCCTGTAGAGCTAAGCCCAAATTATTGAGGGCGTTAGCATTTTTTGCCTCGATTTGTAGGCTCTGACTTATCAAGTCTTGAGCGACTTGAAAATGCCCAACGTAAAGGGCTAGGTTGCCATATGCTTGCAAAGCAAAAGCGTGATTGGGGTCAGCATGCAATATTGCTTTATATAAGTCTTCCGCCTCCTTTAGTCGCCCCGCCTGATGGTGCTCGATTGCACTTTGTAGTGCATAGTTTGTCACAAGAATTTCGGAATTCGACATGCTTAAAATCTCTCTATTGCTGTAAATAGAAGGGTGAATTGGGAATGGGGCGCTGCTACTCTACGCCATGGTCAGGAATGCCAATAGCATAACGGATATCATGCGTATAATTTTACACGGTCTCCAATTTGTAAGGCTTTACACCGTAGCGCCGTTTGGGATGTCTAGACGTATGTTTTAATTTTTCAAGCAGCTCCATCTCGACTTACACCTGTTAGTTCGCGCTGGCCAATGACCCGGCGTTGGACTGAGACGTTTGGGCTGGACCAATCAGGTCTCGAGATGCAGGCCGCTTGCCTAGCGAGTTGTGCCTCGAATTTATTGGATGATTGTGAGCCTAGCGCCGAGTACATCCAAATCTGTTCGATGAAATACGGCGATCCGTTAGCAACATCACGGAACGTCTTAAAGCCGGCCAGATAAACTACTTTCAAGGTCTTCATAAAGCTCTCCGCTTGCGTGTTATTGTAAGGATTCTCCGGCGCACTTATCGAACCGATCAAACCAAACTGCGCCAACGCATCACGATACAGCGTGCTGGCGTATTGGCATCCTCTATCCATGATGGATGCAAGTGCCTGCTGCGTATCGGTCTGCTGCGACAAGGCATAGCCAATGACTTTATGGCTACAGGCTTCGAGATAACGGTTAGATAAACAAACCCGGCTGCGTGTGGATATACGTAATATCGGCCACCCAAACGCGGTCTGGCTCCGTCGGGATATTGTTTAGATAAAGGTTCGGATACGCACGCAAATCGGCCTCGAAACCTTTTGCTGGTTTGAAACGGCGCGTTCGGTGAGCATCCAAATCATGAGCTTCCATAATTTTGGCGACGCGCTTGCGGTTGACTACATAGCCTCGCTTGAGTTCCAGCGTGACTCGACAATAGCCATCGTGGAATTCACCGTCGAGGTCGTCGATCAGGCCGACCGAAACCACCAGGTCATCAATTTGCCGTTCGGCCGCGCTAGGCCGGTAATAATAGGTGCTTCGAGGAGGGGCGATCACTTGGCATCCCCGCCGAACGGAGCAGGCTTCGGGCCACGGACAATCGATGAGGTCTCGTTGTCGCTCACAAGTCGCAGCCGGGCGTTTTTTACGAAGGTCCAGTTCTATGGTTAGTTGCCCGACCTTACGCTCCAGCGTAACAATATGGGCTTCGTATTCGTCCGCAGTCGCAGCGGCGGCTTCTTCTAGATCACGCTCGCCGCGATAAAATTGTGCCAGCCATATCTGCATGAGATTGGCCGATAAGTCGCGCATCTTCAACGCCCTCCCGGCGTCCAACTTTGCCACTACGAATATCGCCGCGGACCTGATTTAAATTGCAGGCTATGTCGCCAGTGGGATCCTCTTACTGATGTGGTGTCGCTCATCTTATGAAGGCGCGACAAGCGTATCACTTCTTCTCGCTACCCTGGTCCAGCCCAGGGGATTCAGTCCAAAAGTGAATCAGTTTTCAATGTAAATCAACAGTTGTCCTTATTAGCGAATTAGTACTAATCGGAAGGTAACGATTTTAAATAACTAAGCAGAGACTTCTCTTGAAGTTAAAAATCAGCTGATTCTGTTTTTTGCTTTCTGGCCTAGCTCAGTTAATTATAAAAGCGGACAGAACGCTGGTTTGCTCCGCTGCAATGAGCGAAGGGGACCATTCTACGAAATCAGGAGCGCGAGCCCAAATTAATCAATTAAAATGAGTGACAAGCAAATTTTTATTGTCTTAAGTTGCCACGAACTTAACCGATATCATTCATTAATTTTTCGATAGATGACTCTTCTGCTTTGGCACAATGTAACTACCCCGCCAACTTCCTCTTCAACAACTCATTCACCTGCGCAGGATTTCCCTTACCCCTGGTCGCCTTCATCGCCTGCCCTACCAGCGAATTGAAGGCTTTTTCCTTGCCGGCGCGATATTCGTCGACTGACTGCTGGTTGGCGGCCATTACTTCATCGATGATTTTTTCCAGCGCGCCTACGTCGGAAATCTGCTTAAGACCTTTGGCTTCGATGACCTGGTCCGCCAGTGCGGCATCGGTGGAGGGGGCCTGCCACATGGCGGCGAAGACTTCCTTGGCGATCTTGTTGGAGATGGTGCCGTCGGCGATGCGTTGCAGCAGCAGCGCCAGCTGCGCGGCGGTGACTGGGATGGCGGCGATGTCGATGCCTTCGCGGTTCAGCGTAGAGGAGACGTCGCCCATCAGCCAGTTGGCGGCTTGCTTGGCTTGCGCGGCGCCTGCGGCGATTGTGACGGCCTCAAAGTAGCCCGCCATGGCCTTGGACTGGGTCATGATCATCGCATCGTATTCGGAGATGCCATACTGGCTGATGAAGCGTTCGCGCATGGCGGCCGGAAGTTCTGGCATGGTGGCGCGTACTTGCTCTATCCACTCCTGGCTGATGGCCAGCGGCGGCAGGTCGGGGTCGGGGAAGTAGCGGTAATCCTGCGAATCTTCCTTGCTGCGCATCGAGCGCGTTTCCTTGCGGTCCGGGTCGTACAGGCGGGTTTCCTGTATGACCTTGCCGCCGTCTTCGATCAGTTCGATTTGGCGGCGCACTTCGATGTTGATTGCTTCTTCCAGGAAGCGGAAGGAATTCAGGTTCTTGATCTCGCAGCGGGTGCCGAATTCTTTCTGGCCGAACGGTCGCACGGAAACGTTGGCGTCGCAGCGGAAGGAGCCTTCTTGCATGTTGCCGTCGCAGATACCCAGCCATACCACCAGCGAGTGCAAGGCCTTGGCATAGGCTACCGCTTCAGCGGCGCTGCGCATCACTGGTTCTGTCACGATTTCCAGCAGCGGCGTGCCGGCGCGGTTCAGGTCGATGCCTGTCATGCCCTGGTAGTCTTCATGCAGGGATTTGCCGGCATCTTCTTCCAGATGGGCGCGCGTCAGCTCTATGCGTTTCACTTCGGATTTGCCGTCTTTTTCCACCACGCAGGAGACGAAGCCGCCTTGCACCACCGGGATTTCAAACTGGCTGATCTGGTAGCCTTTAGGCAGGTCGGGGTAGAAATAATTCTTGCGCGCGAAGATGGATTCCGGCGTGATCGTGGCGCCTACGGCCAGGCCGAACTGGATGGCTTTTTCTACCGCACCTTTATTCATCACCGGCAGCACGCCGGGCAGCGCCAGGTCCACCGGGCTGGCCTGGGTGTTCGGCTCTGCGCCGAACTGCGTGGATGAACCGCTAAAAATTTTTGATTTGGTGGAGAGCTGCGCGTGCGTCTCGAAACCGATAACTACTTCCCATTGCATAATACGTTTCCTTCTTGTCTGTTGGCCGCGCAATCCATCGATCTGCGCGTGCGTGCTCTTATTCGTCGTAGTGGCAGGCGCCGGTCTTGGCATTCACCGTCAGCGCTGTGAAATTGTTGCGCGATCCGCACATCACCGCGCACGTGGGCTTGATGTGGACTTCGTCGCCGTCGCGTTCCAGCCGGATGCTGCAATTATTGCCGCGCTCGGTGTCATAGCCGCGCGCGGCGCGTGCTGCCAGTGCGTCCTTCAGTGTCACCCGCCATCCTTTTTCTGTCACTTCCGCCTGCACGCCGTCGCTTTCATCAATGCTGCAATCAAAGCCATGCGTGGTACGGAACAGCGAAGATTCCCATTGGAAGGTTTTGATCTTGTCCTTGTCCAGGCTGAACCGGCCCTGGTCCGCGTAATTGACGCGCTCGCCGTCGCCGTCTTCCTTGCGGATGTCGCTGCAGATGAAATGCGTGTCGAGCGTCTGCGCCAGCACCGGCGCGGCCGTGGCCGCCAGGAAGCAGGCCAGCATCAGGTGGGAAGTGATTTTTTTCATACGGGCGATTTCAGGTGCCAGCCGGTCGCCTGCTGGAACTGGTGGGCGGCATTCAGCAATTTGGCTTCCTCATAATAGTTGCCTATCAATTGCAGGCCGACCGGGCGTTTCGCATTTTTTTCACCCTGGCCGAAACCGCAGGGGATGGACATGCCCGGCAAGCCCGCCAGGCTGGTGGACAAGGTGAAAATATCCGCGAGGTAGTTGGCCACCGGATCATCCGATTTGTCGCCCAGGTCCCATGCCACGGTCGGCGCCACCGGCCCCATGATCACGTCGCATTGCTGGAAGGCTGCCTGGAAATCCTGCGCGATCAGGCGGCGTATCTTTTGCGCCTGCAAGTAGTAGGCGTCATAGTAGCCGTGCGACAGTACGTAAGCGCCGACCAGGATGCGGCGTTTAACTTCATCGCCGAAGCCTTCCGCGCGCGACTTGCTGTACATGTCGTTCAGGTCTTTGTAGTTGGCCGCGCGGTGGCCGTAACGCACGCCGTCAAAGCGGCTCAGGTTGGACGATGCCTCGGCTGGGGCGATGACGTAATACACGGGGATGGACAGCTCGGTCTTTGGCAAGGAGATGTCGACCAGGATTGCGCCCAGCTTTTCGTATTCGGCCAGCGCGGCGCGTACGGCCTGTTCCACATCCTTGGCCAGGCCTTCGCTGAAGAATTCGCGCGGCACGCCTATGCGCAGACCCTTGATGTCTTTGTTCAGGTCTTGCGTGAAATCTTCCTTGGGGCGCTCCAGGCTGGTGGAGTCTTTCGGGTCGAAGCTGGTCATTGCATTGAGCAGCATCGCGCAGTCTTCCGCGGTCTTGGCGATAGGGCCGCCCTGATCCAGCGATGATGCAAACGCGATCATGCCGTAGCGCGACACACTGCCATAGGTTGGTTTGATACCCGTCACGCCGCAGAACGATGCCGGTTGGCGAATGGAGCCGCCGGTATCGGTCGCGGTCGCCGCCGGCGCAAGGCCTGCGGCGATGGCGGCTGCGGAGCCGCCAGAAGATCCGCCGGGAACGGCGTTCAGGTCCCAGGGATTTTTAACAGGGCCGAAATAGGAATTCTCGTTGCTGGAACCCATCGCAAATTCATCGCAGTTCAGCTTGCCCAGCGTCACCATGCCGGCATTGTTGAAATGCTCGACTACGGTCGCATCAAAAGGGCTGGTGTAATTCTCCAGCATCCGCGAGCCGGCGGTAGAGCGCCAGTCGCGTGTGACGAAAATATCCTTGTGCGCAATGGGGATGCCTGTCAGAGGCGTCGCAGTGCCGTCTGCCAGGCGCAGGTCGGCTGCGGCTGCCTGTTTCAGCGTCAGCGCTGCATCCACGTGCGTAAATGCGTTCAGGCCGCTGGCCTGGATGCGGTCGAGGAAATGCTGGGCCAGCTCAGTGGCGGAAATCTGTTTGCTGTGCAGCAGGACGGACAATTCTTTTAAGGTCTTGGTGTGCATACCGGGGTATATCCTTGCGATCTGCGTCTTGGCTGACGCTGTTTCTGCCGGGTCGGCGCGTGGCGCCGCGGCGGTTTATTCTATGACTTGCGGCACCAGGTACAGGCCGTCCTGTGTGGCGGGCGCCGGTTTTTGGTAGTCTTCGCGGTGATTGCTTTCCGTGACCACATCTTCGCGCAGGCGCAGCGACAGGTGCTCCCTGATGGCGGCGATAGGGTGGCTCAGCGGTGAGATGCCGGTCGTGTCCACGGCCTTCATTTGCTCTACCAGTGAAAAAATACCATTGAGCTTGTCCAGCGTGGAGCTTGCTTCAGCTTCGGAAAGTTCGAGTCTGGCCAGATTGGCGATTCGTTTCACTTCGGAAAGGTCAAGTGACATGATGAGATCTTTTTGTAAGTAAATGCTAAAAAGCGGGTAATGCAGGCAAAATTGCTGAAAAATCGCGGATCGATCCTGCATTTTAGGTGTTTTGATCAGCTAAATTTATATAGATTATAAGGTAGAATGTCGGGTTAATGCCCTTAAAGGGGTGAATAAGCTACTGCGCGCCATGATCTTGGGCCTGCGATGCTCGTCGTACTTGAGTACGACTGCGCTTCTTGACCCAAGCTCAAGACGCTCGCTACGCTTCTTCACTCCCTTTCATGCGCTGATCAATTCAAGTTCTTCATTGAGAGATGGCGGGTGTTTGGGGCGATTGCAAGACCCTATTTCTAAAAATTCAATGCCTGCAGCATTGCTGCAGGTGAGTACATCACAGGACAATACATGTTTGGTTTTTTACGTAGCTATTTTTCGAACGACCTGGCGATTGATCTGGGCACCGCCAACACACTGATTTATGTACGCGGCTTGGGCATCGTTCTGGACGAGCCTTCGGTAGTGGCGATACGGCAGGAAGGCGGACCTAATGGTAAAAAGACAATTCAGGCGGTAGGCAAGGAAGCCAAGCAGATGCTGGGCAAGGTCCCTGGCAATATCGAGGCGATACGCCCGATGAAAGACGGCGTGATCGCCGACTTCACCGTTACCGAGCAGATGCTGAAGCAGTTCATCCGCATGGTGCATGACACCAAGTTCTTCAAGCCCTCCCCGCGCATTATCATCTGCGTACCTTGCGGTTCTACCCAGGTAGAACGCCGCGCGATCCGCGAATCCGCCCTGGGCGCAGGCGCTTCCCAGGTCTACCTGATTGAAGAGCCGATGGCAGCCGCAATCGGCGCCGGCCTGCCGGTTTCGGAAGCAACCGGTTCCATGGTGGTCGATATCGGCGGCGGTACGACCGAAGTCGGCATTATCTCGCTGGGCGGCATGGTGTACAAGGGCTCGGTCCGCGTCGGCGGAGACAAGTTCGACGAAGCCATCGTCAACTACATCCGCCGCAACTACGGCATGCTGATCGGCGAACAGACCGCGGAAGCGATCAAGAAAGCCATCGGTTCTGCTTTCCCGGGTTCCGAAGTCAAGGAAATGGAAGTCAAGGGCCGTAACCTCTCCGAAGGCATCCCACGTTCTTTCACCATCTCCAGCAATGAAATCCTGGAAGCGCTGACCGATCCGCTGAACAACATCGTCTCCGCTGTGAAGAACGCGCTGGAACAGACGCCGCCGGAACTGGGCGCCGACATTGCCGAAAAAGGCATGATGCTGACTGGCGGCGGCGCCTTGCTGCGCGATCTGGACCGCCTGCTGATGGAAGAAACCGGCCTGCCCGTCATCGTTGCAGAAGACCCGCTGACCTGCGTTGTGCGCGGCTCCGGCATGGCGTTGGAGCGCATGGACAAACTGGGTTCCATCTTCTCCTACGAATAACAGTAATCCATCGTCCATGTCCAACGCTCCCCGAAATAATGGCACGGCGCTGGACCGATAGCAGGTACATCAATGGAATACAGTCCACCACCACTTTTCAAGCAAGGCGCTTCCGCCCGGGCTAAAGTGGTGTTCTTCGCTATATTGGCAATTTTCTTGCTGGTGGTCGACGCGCGTCTCAAATCCCTGAAGCTGGTCCGGCAAGTGCTGGGCACCGTGCTGTATCCGGTACAGATGGTTGCGGTGATGCCGCGGGACGCGGTGCTCAATATGTCCGACTACTTCACGTCGACCAATACGCTGGAAAAAGAAAATATCCGTCTCAAGCGCCAGCAGACGTCCAATGCCGACAAGCTGCAGCAGAATTCGCAGCTGGCCGCGGAAAATCTCCATTTGCGCAAACTGCTGGATGCGCGTGAGCGCCTGACAGTCAAATCCATCATGAGTGAAATCCTCTACGATGCGCGCGACCAGTCTTCGCACAAGATCATCCTGGACCGCGGCTCACAGCATGGCGTGGAATTGGGTCAGCCGGTTATCGACGACCTGGGCGTGGTCGGCCAAGTGACGCGCATTTTTCCGATGACTTCCGAAGTCACGCTGCTGACAGACAAGAATCAGGCCATTCCCGTACAGATCGCGCGCAATGGTTTGCGCAGCGTCGTCAATGGCCGCGGGCAATCGACCTACCTGGACATGCGCATGACAGCCAATGCCGACGTCAAGGCCGGCGATGAGCTGGTCACGTCGGGGCTGGACGGCATCTATCCGCCTGGCCTGGCCGTTGGCAAGGTGGTGCAGGTAGAGAACAAGGCCGTAGAAACCTTTGAGGTCATCCTGTGCACGCCCGCTGCCGGCATAGACCGCAACAAGCAGCTGCTGATCCTGCTGGTATCGTCCAACGACCTGCCGCGCCCCGATCCGGAAGAAGTGCGCAACAAGAAAGAAAAACTGAATCGCAAGGTCACCCGCGATTCAGTGAAGGAGCCGGGCAAGGAAGGCGATGCAACCAAAGAACCCACTAAGGAACTCGCCAGGGAAGCCGTGCAAGAGGATGTGAAAGACAAGGCCAAGGAGGCACAGAAATGAACAGCCCGCACTACATCCTGCTGCCGGTCAGCTCCTTCTTCATCGCCGTCAGCCTGGCGCTGGCCTTTTTTCTCAATTTCCTGCCCTGGGGCAGGGCCGTCGGAGTGCCTGACTTCGTGGCGCTGGTGCTGGTGTTCTGGAGCATCCATCAGCCGCGCAAGGTTGGCATAGGCGTGGCCTTCATGATGGGCCTATTGATGGATGTGCACGATGCAACGCATCTGGGCGAAAACGCGCTGACCTACACGCTGCTGTCCTATTTCGCCATCACCATCCATCGCCGCGTGCTGTGGTTCAAGCCGTTGACGCAATCCTTGTACGTGCTGCCGCTGTTCCTGTTTGCGCAGGCCGTGCAGATCGCCGTGCGGCTGATCGTTGCGCAAGATTCCATCTTTCCCGGCTGGCTGTATTTTGTCGAAAGCCTGGTGACCACCGCGCTGTGGCCGATTGCAAGCTGGCTGCTGCTGGCGCCGCAGCGGCGTGCAGTGGACAGGGACGACACGCGTCCTATCTGATCTGATTCAAGCGGATGGCATTGCCATCGGCAGGCATATTAATCTTCAAAGGTATGACAGAACTCAAGAACACGGAACGCGAACTGCATTTATTCAGGATGCGCCTGTTATTCATAGGCGTCTTCGTGTTCATCTGTTTTTGCCTGCTGGTATCCCGCTTTGTCTGGCTGCAGATCGTCAAGCACGATCAGTATGCGCTGCAGGCGGATGAGAACCGCATTTCCATCGTGCCCGTCGTACCCAATCGCGGCCTCATCATGGACCGCAATGGTGTTGTACTGGCGCAGAACTATTCCGCCTATACGCTGGAAATCACGCCGTCCAAGATCACCACCGACCTGGATGTGCTGATCGACGACCTGTCCCAGCTGGTGGATATCCAGCCCAAGCACCGCAAGCGTTTCCGCAAGCTGATGGAAGATTCCAAGAGCTTTGAGAGCCTGCCCATTCGCACCCGGCTGACGGATGAGGAAGTGGCCCGGTTCACTGCACAGCGTTTCCGCTTTCCCGGCGTGGATATCCAGGCGCGCCTGTTCCGCCAGTATCCGCTGGGCGATGTTGCTTCGCATGTCATTGGCTACATCGGCCGCATCAGCCAGAAAGACGCCGACATTATCGACGACCTGGAAGACGCCTCCAACTACAACGGCACCGACTACATCGGCAAGGAAGGCCTGGAAAAAAGCTATGAGAAGCTCTTGCATGGCAATACAGGTTTTGAGGAGGTGGAAGTCTCGGCTGGCGGCAAGGCGCTGCGCACGCTGTCCCGCAGCGCGCCCACTTCCGGCAGCAACCTGATCCTGTCGGTCGATATAGAACTGCAAAAAGTCGTGGAAGAAGCTTTCGGCGACAGGCGCGGCGCGCTGGTCGCCATCGAACCCGAAACCGGCGACGTGCTGGCCTTTGTATCCAAGCCTACCTATGACCCCAACCTGTTCGTCGAAGGCATAGACCAGCAGAGCTGGAACGAGCTTAATACTTCGGAAGAAAAGCCGCTGGTGAACCGGCCGCTGACGGGCTCCTATCCGCCGGGCTCCACCTACAAGCCTTTCATGGCACTGGCTGCGCTGGAACTGGGCAAGCGTACGCCATCCCAGGCAATTTCAGATGCCGGCTTCTTCATGTTCGGCGGCCACCGCTTCAACGATGACAAGCCGGGCGGGCACGGGCTGATCGACATGTACCGTTCCATCGTCATGTCCTGCGACACCTATTACTACATGCTGGCCAATGATCTCGGCGTGGACGCGATCCATGATTTCATGAAGCCCTTCGGCTTCGGCCAGAAGACCGGTATCGACCTGGAACACGAGAAGCAGGGCGTGCTGCCGTCCACCTCATGGAAGAGGGCGGCATATAAAAAGCCCGCGCAGCAGCGATGGTATGCCGGCGAAACAATCTCGCTGGGAATAGGCCAGGGCTACAACACGTTTACGCCGCTGCAGATGGCGCACGCGATTGCCACGCTGGCCAATAATGGCGTGGTCATGAAGCCGCATCTGGTCAAGATCGTGGAAGATCCCAAGACCAAAAAACGCACGCTGACAGTGCCGTCGGAGAGTTTCCGTATTCCGCTGAAGCAGGAAAATATCGACATCATCAAACACGCGATGATAGGCGTTACGCAGGAAACCTTCGGCACCGGCTACCGCGCCTTTGCCGGCGCCGAGTACGTTGCTGCGGGCAAGACCGGCACCGCACAAGTCGTCAGCATCAAGAAGAACGAAAAATACGACTCCAAGCGCATGGCAAAGAATTTGCATGATCACTCGCTGTTCACCGCCTTTGCACCGGCCGACCATCCCAGGATAGCGCTGGCCATCATCGTGGAAAACGGCGGCTTCGGCGCGGAGGCCGCGGCGCCTATCGTGCGCAAGGCGCTCGATTATTATCTGCTGGGCAAGCGTCCGCAGGACAAGGACAAGACGCCGGCGCAAAAAGTGGATATCTCGCAGACCAGGCCGGAGGCAGAAGTGAAGGCGGATGCAGAATCCGAAGGCGGGCCCAAGCCCGGCGGTGAAACCACTGGAAACAAGGACTAAGCGGTATGCAAGGTAAATTCGTCAACTGGCAGGCGATCCGGTCCCGCGTCATGGTGTTTGATGCGACGCTGGCCATGATCATGTTCCTGATTATGTCGATAGGCATTGTCACGCTGTATTCCGCCGGCATGGACTTCCCCGGCCGTGTCGAGGGCCAGATGCGCAACATCTTGATCGCCTTCTGCGTGATGTGGATCGTGGCCAATATCCCGCCGCAGACGCTGATGCGCTTTGCCATTCCCATTTATACCTTCGGCGTGGCGCTGCTGATCGCCGTAGCGGTAGTCGGCACGGTCAAAAAGGGAGCGCGCCGCTGGATCAATATAGGCACCGACGTGCAACCCTCGGAAATCATGAAGATTGCCACGCCGCTGATGCTGGCCTGGTACTTCCAGAAGCGCGAAGGAGGCTTGCGCTGGAAAGATTTCATCATTGCCGCTGTCATCCTCGGTGTGCCGGTAGGCCTGATCGCCAAGCAGCCTGATCTCGGCACCGCGCTGCTGGTCGTCGCCGCCGGGTTTGCGGTGATCTTCCTGGCGGGGCTATCCTGGCGCGTGCTGATTACGCTGGTGCTGCTGGTGGCCGCCAGCGTGCCGGTGATCTGGCCGCGCCTGCATGGCTACCAGCGCGACCGCGTGATGACGATGATAGACCCGACGACCGATCCGCTAGGCAAGGGCTTTCATATTATCCAGTCCACGATCGCAGTAGGGTCCGGCGGCATCAGCGGCAAGGGATGGCAGCATAGTACCCAGGCCAGGCTGGGTTTTGTGCCGGAGCAGACGACGGACTTTATCTTCTCGGTCTTTTCTGAAGAGTTCGGCTTTGTCGGCAACTGCGTTCTGGTCGTGCTGTATTTCCTGCTGGTGATACGCGGGCTCATGATCGCTGCGAATGCGCCCACTCTGTTTGCCCGGCTGATGGCCGGGTCGGTGACGATGATTTTTTTCACCTATGCCTTTGTCAACATGGGCATGGTCAGCGGAATCCTGCCGGTAGTGGGCGTGCCGCTGCCTTTCATGAGCTACGGCGGCACCGCGCTGGTCACGCTGGGCATGGGAGCGGGCATTCTGATGAGTGTGCAGCGTAACCGCAAACTGGTGCAGTCATGATCCGGCGTTTTCAATGGCCGCAACAGGGCCGAACGGCCTTGCGATACGCGGCCTTGCAATGCGCGGCCTTGCTTGTGCCAGCGGTGCTGCTGGCCGGCTGCGGCAGCACACCCAAGCTACCCACATCCGAGACTCCGCGCCAGGCAGGCGCCGTTGCCAGGCCCGCGCCGGGCACGCCGCAGCTGCCCAAGGCCAATTCCGGCAAGGGCGGCTATTACAAGGATGACGGCCCTGGCGATAATCCGCCGGAAGGGCTGGAATTCACGGTTGATCCGATTCCGGTCGTGGAAGCCTTTTCCAAGTCCGGCAACAAGCCGTACTCTGTATTCGGCAAGACCTACACTCCCATCACCGACACCACCACGCCTTTCATCCAGCGCGGCATTGGCAGCTGGTACGGCAAGAAATTTCATAATCAGAAGACGTCTTCCGGCGAGCTGTACGATATGTACAAGATCACCGCAGCCCATCCCACGCTGCCCATTCCTTCATACGCCAGGGTCACCAACCTCGCCAACGGCAAACAGATCATCGTCAGGATCAACGACCGCGGTCCCTTCCATTCGACGCGCATCATCGACCTGTCCTATACCGCCGCGCTGAAGCTGGGTTATTTGGGCAGCGGTAGCAGCCAGATCGAAGTGGAGCGTCTGCTGCCAGCAGACATAGAGAAAATGGCCGAGAATCGCAAGAACCAGCCGCCGGCGCTGGCAGCGGCGTCGGCCACGCTGGCGACGACCAATGCAGTGCCTGCGGTAGCACCTGTGCCGGACAATAAAAAGACCTCAGACAAAACGCTGGTGGCGGATACCGGCCCGACGGACCAGATCACGATGGAAGACTTGCTGGCCATGCAGGAAAGCAAACCTGTGGAGAAAGTGGCGGCCGTGCCCAGCACGTCTGCCGCGTCCGGCTACTACCTGCAGTTCGGCGCCTATGCGATCAAGGCCAATGCGGAAAGCATCCAGACCCATTTGCAGGCCAGACTGGAAAACCGTTTGCCCGCGTTCGACATCGTGCAGCAGGGTAGTTTGTACCGGCTGGTCAGCGGGCCGTTTGCCAGCCGCGCGGAAGCGAGCGCAGCCTTGGCGCAGGCCGGCAGCCTGGGAATAGCGAAACCGCTGATCGTGCAGCGCTAGCCTGGCCCTGAGGGTGGCGTTGAAAGGCCGCAGCCGGGCTATTCTTCCGCGGCTTCCTTCATTTCCAGCGCCAGCTGATAGAGTGCATTTTTCTTTTGTCCGGTGATCTGTGCAGCCAGAGACGCAGCCTGTTTTACTGAGCATTCTTCCAGCAAAATACCAAGGATGCGCCGCGCCTCGTGCAGGTCGTCGTCGTTGTCGGCGGGGGCGCCTTCGACCAGCAGCACATATTCACCTTTTTCTCCGTGCGCATTATTCTTCAGCCATTCTGCCGCGTCCGCCAGGGGGCAGCGATGGATCTGTTCAAACAGCTTGGTCAGCTCGCGCGCGAACACAATCTGGCGGCTTGCGCCGAATACGCCGGCCAGAGCCTGTACCGACTCGACGATACGGTGCGGCGCTTCATAAAAGATCAGCGTTGCGGGAAGCTGCTCCAGCGAGCGCAGCACGGTGTCGCGCTGGCCGGCCTTGGCAGGCAGGAAGCCGGCAAAATAAAACTGGTCATTGATCAGGCCGCTGGCGGACAGCGCGGTGATGGCGGCGGAAGCACCTGGCATCGGCATCACGCTCAGGCCCGCCGCGCGCACTGCATCCACGATCTTGGCACCAGGGTCGGACACCCCGGGGGTGCCTGCATCCGATACCAGCGCAATGCGCTCGCCGGCCTGCAGGCGTGCAACCAGCTTGTCCGCTACTTCCCGCTCATTATGCTGATGGGCGGCAAGCAGCGGCTTGCTGATGCCATAGCGTGTCAGCAGTTGCGCGGTATTGCGCGTGTCCTCGCAGGCGATAGCGTCTGCCAGCGACAGCAGGTGCAGCGCGCGCAGCGAGATGTCGCAGACATTTCCTATCGGCGTGGCAACCACGTATAAGGTGCCGGCCGGGTAGCTTTGCCTGGCCAGGGTTTCCATGACAGGAGAATTGACCAGCGTGTGGATGTCGGACGTGCTCATGCTATATTCCGGGATGTGAACTAAACAGGATTGTACGACATGCCGGTATGGGAATGGCTGACCGGGCAGAAACAGGCGCAAAAATCACCGGACTTGCCTGAATCGCCCACTCTGAAGCATAAACCGGGAAGCCGGCAAAGCGGCGCGCGCACCAGCCGCCAGCAGGCCGGCGACGAGGGTGAGCAGCGCGCCTTGCTGTATTTGCAGAAAGCCGGCCTGGTGCTGGTGGAGCGCAATTTCCTGTGCAAGGGCGGCGAGATCGATATGGTCATGCAGGACCGGGCCAGCCTGGTGTTTGTCGAAGTCCGCAGCCGCGCCTCGTCGCAATTCGGTGGAGCGTTGGCCAGCGTGACGCCGGCCAAGCAAAGGCGCATGGTAGTTGCCGCACAAGTTTTTTTACAGCGTTACAGCAGGGTTCCAGCCTGCCGTTTTGACCTGGTCTGCATACAGGATGGCGAGCTGGAGTGGTTACAGGATGTAATAACGGGGTCTTAGCGCCCGGTTCCATTACAAAATAGTTATTTCCTTCAAATTTAGGGCTGTTTGCCGCTTTATAATCGCGCATCATGACAAATCAACGTATCCTGGCGCACTTCCAAGAAAGTGCCGAATTAAAAATGCAGTCCGCCGAACTGCTGGCCCAGCCTATCGAATATGCTGTGGAACTTATGTTTTCTGCATTGTCTAACGGGAACAAGATCCTGGCGTGCGGCAATGGCGGCTCGGCAGCGGATTGCCAGCATTTTGCGGCAGAACTGGTCGGCCGCTTCGAGCGTGAACGCCTGCCGCTGCCGGCGATGGCGCTGACGACCGATACCTCTATCCTGACTGCGGTTGCCAACGACTACAGTTTCCAGGAAGTGTTTTCCAAGCAGGTGCAGGCTTTCGGCCAGGCCGGCGACGTATTGCTGGCCTTGTCCACGTCGGGGAATTCTGCCAGCGTGGTCAATGCGATCAAGGTAGCGCTGGAGCGCGAAATGCGCGTCGTGGCGCTGACCGGCAAGGGCGGCGGAGAAATCGGCAAGATACTGACCGACGCCGACGTCAATATCTGTGTTCCGCATGACCGTACCTGCCGTATCCAGGAAGTCCATTTATTAACCATACACTGTCTGTGCGACGGCATCGACGCCGCACTATTCGGAGGAGACGCAAATGACTGACCGTTCTACTGTCTGGCAAAAGACGGCCAAGCCGCTGGCTGCAATAACCCTGTGCTGTGCTGCACTGGTAAGCCTGCAAGGCTGCGTAGGCGTGATGGTGGGCGGCGCAGTAATGGGTACGCTCGCTGCCACCGACCGCAGGACGCTGGGCGCACAGACCGAAGACAAGACCATTGCCGTCAAGGGCGATACCCGCCTGAACCGCGTGCTCGGCGATTCTGCGCATGTCAATGTCAACAGCTTCAACCGCAAGGTACTGCTGACCGGCGAAGTCGCCGACGAGCAGGCCAAGGCAACGGCTGACCGTGAAATGCGCGGCATAGAAGGCGTGGCCTCGGTCGCCAATGAATTGCAGGTGGCCGGCGTGTCCAACTACACCAGCCGTTCCAATGACGCGCTGATCACCGGCAAGGTGAAGGCGTCGTTTGTGGATACCAAGGACCTGTACGCCAGCGCCTTCAAGGTCGTCACCGAATCCAACGTTGTTTACCTGATGGGCCGAGTGACCCAGCGTGAAGGCAACCTTGCCGGCGAAGTGGCGCGCGGCGTCAGCGGCGTGCGCAAAGTGGTCAAGGTGTTTGACTACATCAGCGAAGGCGAGCTGAAGGAAATGATGGCGACACCAGATACTTCCAGCAAGGATAAAGACGGCAGCAAAGACAAATAATCTGGCGGCAGCCGCCAAGCCGGGTTTTTACTCTTCATCACGCTTAGCCGCAATTCGCAATACTGCACAGAAGACGCCCGCGGCACCAGTTGCCCCGGGTTTCCTTACCATACTCTACGGGAGCAATCATGGCGGCACTGATCATTCTGGTGGTCATTATTCTGGTATTGGTTTTCTGGGCGGTCGGCGCCTACAACAGGCTGGTCAGCCTGCGTAATCGTTTCAAGAATGCGTTTGCACAGATCGATGTGCAGCTTAAACGCCGCTACGACCTGATTCCCAACCTGGTTGAAACCGCCAAGGGCTATATGAAGCACGAAAGGGAAACGCTGGAGGCGGTGATCGCCGCGCGCAACCAGGCGGTTACCTCCAGCGCCAAAGCCGCCGGTGATCCCGCCGATGCGGCAGCGGTGCAGCAGTTATCCGCAGCGGAAGGCGCGCTGACCGCGTCGCTGGGCCGCATGTTTGCGCTGTCGGAAGCCTATCCCGACCTGAAGGCCAATCAGAACATGATGCAGCTCACCGAAGAGCTGACCAGCACCGAAAACAAGATCGCTTTTTCGCGCCAGGCGTATAACGATAGCGTCATGCAGTACAACACGTCGATAGAGCAATTCCCGGGTTCGGTCATTGCCGGCATATCGGGTTTCCGCGCCGGTGAACTCTTGCAGGCAACCGAGTCGGCTGAAGAGCGTAAGGCCATCAAGGTGTCGTTCTAGGCGAAAGCCAAGTTTCGGCAATATGGCTTGGCACAATACGGCAAAACACACAAAAGCGGCAATAAGCGGCAACAAGCGGCGCGCCGCTGCCTTCGCATACCACGTAGTATTTAAAGCCTCCAGATCCTGATGGATTTCTTTGAGCAACAAGACCAGGCGCATCGCCAGAGCAGGAAATTGCTGCTGCTGTTCTTGCTCGCGGTGCTGGCCATTGTGCTGGCCGTCAATGGCAGCCTTGCGCTGATCTGGATATGGGCGCATGGCGGCCCGCTGTCGCCGGCCCATCCTTATCCGCATGGATTCTTCCTGACCAATACGCTGCTGACACTGCTGTTTATCGGCGGCGGCACCTTGCTGGAAACTGTCAGGCTAGGCAGCGGTGGCGATGCGGTAGCGCAGATGGCCGGCGGCCGCCTCGTGATGCCGTCTTCAAAAGATACGCAGGAGCGTCGCCTGCTGAACGTTGTCGAGGAAATGGCGCTGGCATCCGGCATTGCCTGCCCCCGCGTATATGTGCTGGACAAGGAGGATGCGATTAACGCCTTTGCCGCCGGCTACCACCAGAACGAAGCGGTGGTGGCCGTCACGCGCGGCGCGCTGGCACGCCTCACGCGGGACGAACTGCAAGGCGTAGTGGGGCATGAGTTCAGCCACATCATGAATGGTGACATGCGCATGAACATCAAGCTGATCGGCGTGCTGTTCGGCATACAGATGCTGGCCGGCTTTGGGCAGGAGCTGATGTATTGGGGTTCGCAGCTGGGCTCATCGCGCGGCCGCGACGACAAGGGGCCGCCTTTGCAACTGGTGCTGCTGGTGGTGGGCGCGGTATTTTTTGTGGTTGGCTACGTTGGTATCTTTTTCGGGCGCCTGATCAAGTCCGCCGTGTCCCGCCAGCGCGAATTCCTGGCCGATGCCAGTTCGGTGCAGTTTACGCGTAATCCGGACGGCATAGGCGGCGCCTTGCGCAAGATAGGCGGCCTCGGCCGTATCAACCAATGCGGTTCGCGCATAGACAGCCCCAAGGCAGAACAGTTGTCCCACCTGTTTCTCGGCGCGGCGCGGCCCAGCCTGTTGTCCGGCCTGTTCGCTACCCATCCGCCGTTGCAAGAGCGGCTGCGCCGCGTGTATGGCCGGCATGTGGATTTCCTGGACGCAGGCGAGCTGCATGAAGCGCTGGATATCGCGCCACTGCCCGAGGGTGTATACGGTTTCGGCTCCAGGAACATAGAACTGGTGCAGGCCGCAAAAGCCAAGGCGCAGGCAGCGGCAGGAGTGTCCCAGGCGGCTGACGGGCGGCCCCGAACGGCACTGGCGCCGGCATTGATGAATGCCGCGCGCGACCCGTTCGGCGCGGGCGCACTGGTATATGCGTTATTGCTGGACAAGTCGGATCCGCAAGCCTATGTGGAGCAACTCGCCATACTGGACCGCGGCGCGCAGCAGCAATGCGCGCTGGCGACGCAATTATGGGAAGGTATCGAGAAACTGCCTCTCAGTGCGCGCCTGCCGCTACTGGACCTGGCAATGCCGGCGCTGCGCATGCTATCTGATGAGCAGCGCATCAGCCTGCTGGCGATCGCAGACCAGTTGATCGTGGCTGACCAGCGAATCACGCTGGCAGAATTCGTGTTGCAGACTGTGCTCAGCCGGCGCCTGGGGCCCCGTTCCGCGCGCGCCGCGGAGGTCCGGTACCGGCGTCTGACGGAGTTGCGGGCTGAGACTATACTATTGCTATCGCTGGCTGCTTTTGCTGCGGGAGAGACCGGTTCAGTCAGTCAGGCGTTCATGCGCGGCGCATCTGCCGTGCCGGAGCTAGGCATAGAAGGCAAGGACATGGTGGCCGTGGCAAAGCTGGATTTTGCTGCTGTCAAGCAGGCACTGGACAGGCTTAATCAACTGGCCCCACTGGCCAAGCCTTTTCTGGCGCGCATGCTGTTGGCCGCCGCCGGCTCTGCCATGAACGTGCAGGTTGCGGATCTGGTGCGTTGCATTTGCGCTGCTATTGATAGCCCGGTGCCCGATGCAGTCGCGGCAACGTACACGCAGCACCATTGGGCTTACGGCGGGGCCTGAAGCGGCAAGATGGACAGCAATACAGACGACAAGACAGACACAGATAATAAGGAGGCCCTATGGCTCGCATGATTGCATGGATGCTGTTTAGCTGCGCGCTGCCTGCGCTGGCGCAGGCAGCAGCGGATACCACAATGGATACCCGCAAAGCGGCGCAACGCCTTGCCGCCAGCTGTGCCGGCTGCCATGGCACGACAGGGGTGGCTGTGGGCAACAGTTTGCCGCCGCTGGCGGGGCAGTCCAGCGCCGGCATCATTACCAGCATGCAGGCGTTTAAATCCGGCGCCCGGCCTTCGACGGTGATGCAACAGCTGGCCAAGGGATATACCGATGAACAGGTGGCGCAGATAGCCGCCTATTTTTCTGCACTGAAACCGGTTCCGGCAAGAGGTGAAAAATGAAACGCCGTCAATTCATGCAGGCGCTGGGCAGCCTGGTGCCGGCCGGCGCGTTGCTGGCTAGCCCGCTGGCGCGCACGCAGGCTGCACCTCGCGCAAGGGTGGTTGTCGTCGGCGGCGGTTATGGCGGCGCTACGGCCGCTAAATACCTGCGCCTATGGGGCGAGGGAAAAATCGATGTCACGCTGGTGGAGCCGAATCCGCAGTTCGTTTCCTGCCCCTTGTCCAATCTGGTGTTGGCAGGGTTCCGCCAGATGTCTGACATCACGCTCGGTTACGATAACCTGGTGCAGCGGCATGGTGTAAAGCTGGTCCGGGATTATGCGCAGTCGGTAGACAAGGAGCAGCGCATGCTCACACTGGCCAGCGGCCAGAGCCTGGCTTATGACAGGCTGATCTTGAGCCCCGGCGTTGATTTCCTGTGGGACCAGCTGCCCGGCATGGCTACGCCGGAAGCCCAGCAAAAAATCATGCATGCATGGAAGGCCGGGCCGCAGACGCTGACCTTGCGCAAGCAGCTGGAAGCGATGCCGGACGGCGGCACGTTTGTCATTTCCATTCCGCCGGCGCCCTTCCGCTGCCCACCAGGCCCGTATGAACGGGCCTGCCAGGTGGCGGCCTATTTTGCCCGCTACAAAAAGAAATCCAAGGTGCTGATCCTGGACGCCAATGACGACGTATTGTCCAAAGGGCCGCTGTTCAAAAAGGTCTGGGCCGAGCAGTACAAGGGCATCGTTGAATATACGCCAAAATTTACAAGTGCCGATGTCGATGCCGCCGCCAATACTGTCATTTCCGACTTCGGCGACAGGGTGCAGGGTGCGGTAGTCAATGTGATTCCGCCGCAGCGCGCCGGCGCCATTGCCGTGCAGGCAGGCGTTGCCAACATGAACAAGCGCTGGTGCGAAGTGGACTTCCTCACGTTTGAATCGACCCAGGCAAAGAATATCCACATACTCGGCGATGCGATCCAGGTCGCGCCGCTGATGCCCAAGTCCGGGCACATGGCGAACCAGCATGCAAAGGTCTGCGCTGCCGCAGTCATTGATCTGCTGAACGGCGACACACCCAACCAGGCGCCCATGCTCAACAATACCTGTTACAGCTATGTGTCGGAGAAAGAGGTCGTGCACATCGCTTCGGTGCATGCCTACAGCGCCGAGAAAAAGACCTTCCTCAGCGTGCCCGGCGCCGGCGGCCTGTCGGCGGCGGCAAATGAAGCCGAAATGAAGTTCGCTGAAAGCTGGGCGCAGAATATCTGGGCCGATACCCTGGCCTGAGTGGCCTTTGGGCAGGCATTGCAGCGGACGCATCTGCTGCAATGCAAGATCAAAATGTCTTGTATATTCAACTTATTAATTGATAATGCATATAACTATATGCTTTATTGCGCATATAGTTGATGGAGCAGCGATGAATGAACTGAACCAGTTGTTTGAAAAAGTATCGGGATATTTTGCCCTGTTGTCCGAGCCTACCAGGCTGAAGATCCTGCACGCCTTGTGCGATGGGGAGAAATCGGTAACGGATGTGGTCGCGTCGGTGGAGTCCACGCAGGCCAATGTGTCCCGGCACCTGAATACGATGTACCGCGCCGGAGTCCTGGGCCGCCGCAAGGAAGGCAATATGGTGTACTACGTCATTTCCGACGAAGCCTGTGTCGAACTATGCCGGTCGGTATGCACGCAGATTGCCAGCAGCATGGAAGAGCAAAATATTTCCAGGCGAGCGGTCAGGGATTTCATGCCATTGGGATAGCCGTTTCGTAAGATATCCGGGTTGTAGCCGGTTTGTCTGCACGACGGCCTTGTAGCATTGTGCAAAAGACGGACAAGATGACCCAGCAAAAACCGCCAGGACGTTTGCAGAAAGCCCCAGAAAATTTCCTCGGCCAGGACCTGATCCAGGAAATCACGACACAGGGGCTGAACGAGCAGCGCCGCTCCTTCCTGCGCAGGAGCTTTGCCGCCACACTGGGCACGGCCGCTGGCCTGGCCTCCTCAAAGGCGATGGCTGCGGACGTCTTCGAGGGTGATCCGGCGATCCTGAACCTGCCCGAATATTCCAGAACCCTGGGTTTGCCGGTGGCAACCAGCCCCTATGGCCAGCCTTCCAAATACGAAAAAAATCTGCAGCGGCGCGAAAGCCCGGGCCTGACAAGAGTGGGCGCGGCTTCGGTATCATTCTGCCCGCTGCAAGGCATGTTTGGCATCATCACCGCCAACGGCCTGCATTTCGAACGACACCACCAAGGCTGGCACGACATCGATCCGCAACAGCACCGGCTGATGGTTAACGGCCTGGTGAGCAATCCCAGCGTTTTTACGATGGACGACATCATGCGGCTGCCGTCGGTGTCGCGCATGCATTTCATCGAGTGCGGCGCCAATACCGGCATGGAGTGGGGCAATGTCGCCGTGCCTACCGTACAGTACACGCACGGCATGCTGAGCTGCTGCGAATTCACCGGTGTGCCGCTATCGACAATACTGGATGCCTGCGGCATCGATCGCAAACGCGCGCGGTTCATCCTGGCGGAAGGGGCTGATGGCTCTTCGATGACACGCACTATTTCGCTGGAAAGGGCCATGGATGATGTCATGGTGGCGTATGGCATGAACGGCGAAATGCTGCGGCCGGAAAACGGCTATCCGTTACGGCTGGTGGTGCCGGGCGTGCAGGGTGTTTCCTGGGTCAAGTGGCTGCGCAGGATAGAGGTCGGCGACATGCCGTATGCGACCAAGGACGAGACCGTCCACTATATCGACCTGATGCCGGACGGCACGCACCGGCAATATACGTCGATACAGGAATGCAAATCCGTCATCACGACGCCATCCGGCGGGCAGCAACTGATCGACAAAGGCTATTTCAATATTTCCGGCATTGCCTGGTCGGGACGAGGCAAGGTCAAACGGGTAGATGTTTCCGTGGATGGCGGCAAGAACTGGCGTACGGCAAGGCTGGAAACACCGGTGCTCAGCAAATGTCTGACGCGCTTCAATATCGACTGGGTATGGAATGGTGGTGCGGCGATACTGCAATCGCGGGCCATCGATGAAACCGGCTACGTGCAGCCGCAGATGCGGCAGTTGCGCGAAGTACGTGGCGCAAAATCGATCTATCACAACAACGCGATACAGTCTTGGCAAGTGGCGGAAACCGGTGAGGTAGGCAATGTCCACGTTTCCTGAAATGTGTAGCTTCGCTGTGAGCCGAGCAGTTCGCGCAGTATTCACCGTTCTGCTGCTGTGCTTTGTGTCGATGCAAGCGCTTGCTGCAGACAGCTATCCCGGCGTGGGCCGTACTGCCACGGCGAAGGAAATCGCCGCATGGGATATCGACGTGCGTCCGGACTTCAAGGGTTTGCCGCCCGGTTCCGGCAGTGTGGAAAAAGGCATGCTGGTGTGGGAAGGAAAATGCGCGATGTGCCACGGCAGTTTCGGCGAGTCCAACCAGGTGTTCACGCCCATCATCGGCGGTACAACAAAGCAGGATATAGAAATTGGCCGCGTGGCCGCGCTAAGCGGCAACACGCAGCCGCAACGCACGACGATGATGAAACTGTCGCAGGTCTCCACGCTGTGGGACTATATCAACCGTGCAATGCCCTGGAATGTGCCCAAATCACTGACGACCGACGAAGTCTACGCGGTAACTGCGTATATCCTGAACATGGCTGAAGTGGTGCCGGACGACTATGTGCTCAGCAACCATAACATCGCCGATGTGCAGAAACGCCTGCCGAACCGCAATGGCCTGCAAACCCGCCACGGCATGTGGGATATCAAAGGCAAGCCTGACGTCAGGAATATTGCCTGCATGACGGATTGCGCTGCAAGCGTCAGCATCTCATCCCGCCTGCCTGATTACGCCCGGAATGCCCACGGCGATATCGCCGAACAAAATCGTCTCATCGGCCCGGTGCGCGGTGCGGACACGCTGGCCGCCGCGCCGACTGAGCCGCTGAAAGGAAAGACCGTGCCCGCGGCGCCTTCGGCCTCTGCTGAACCGCCGAAAAACAATGTTGCGCCCGTCATTGACGCGGCAGCGCTGGCAAAAAAATATGCGTGCATGGCCTGCCATGGCATCAGCAACAAGATAGTAGGTCCGGCCTTGCGCGACGTGCAGAAAAAGTATGCGGGTGTATCCGGCGCTGAAGACACGCTGGTCGCCAAGATAAAAGCGGGCGGGCAAGGCGTCTGGGGCAGTGTTCCCATGCCTTCCAACGCGCAAGTGCCCGATGCCGATATCAAAATGATTGTCAGATGGATCATGGGCGGCGCCCAATAAAAAAGCCGGGGCACGGAATGGAGAAAGCCGGCAATTTACTCTTGTTTCCATGGAAATAATAAATCCGGCTGAAAAACTATTAAAATAGGTTTGTATAAACAGGAGAGACGTCAATGGAACAAAATCGTCGTGATGTATTGCGCATCGCCAGCATCATGGGTATGGCGGTCGCTGCGGGACTGATCAAGCCGGGCGAGGCCTGGGCGCAGGCGCAGGACTGGAACAAGTCTGCGTTTGATGCCAAGAGCCTGGGCGACACCGTAAAGGCATTGGGTGGCAGCACTGCCAGCGCTTCGACAGCAGTGGTGATCGATGCGCCGGATATCGCCGAAAACGGCGCCGTGGTGCCTATCGCGATATCGTCCACGCTGCCCAATGTGCAGCAGATGGCCATCGTCGTGGAAAAAAATCCGGCGGCGTTGTCCGGGACCTTTGCGATCCCTGCCGGTACGGAGCCCTATGTCGCGACCCGCGTCAAGATGGCGCAGACATCCAATGTGCATGCACTGGTCAAGGCCGATGGCAAATGGTTCGTCGCAAGCAAAGAGATCAAAGTCACTCTGGGCGGCTGCGGCGGCTAGCAGGCGACCCGGAAGGCCCGGTGCAACAAGCATAGGGCATACCGGGCACGAATAAATAATCAGGAGAGCAGCATGGCAGACCCGATGCGCATACGCGCAACAGAAAAAGCAGGCGTCACCGAAGTCAAGGTATTGATGAGCCACGAAATGGAAACCGGTCAGCGCAAGGACGGCAGCGGCAAGATCGTGCCGGCCTGGTTCATCCAGAACGTGTCGTTCAAGCATAAGGACAAGGAAGTGTTTACTGCGCAGTTCGGCACGTCCATTTCCAAGAACCCTTTATTGTCCTTCCGTTTCAAGGGTGCGGAAAAAGGCGACAAGATCACCGTAGACTGGGTCGATAACCATGGCGACAAGCGGCACGACGAAGGCACCGTCATCTGACGAAGTGTTGTTTTTCCCTGCATTTCCCCTGTCACGCATGGTTGCGGCAGGCAGCAAGATCATGGAGACAAGATGAAAACGTTGAACAGGCTGATCCTGGCGGCAGGCGCGCTGGCGCTGGCAAGCACGGCACATATCGCCCTTGCCCAACAGGGCAAGGATGATCCGCTGACCAAATACCGCGACATGCTGGCAGGCGACAATCCGGCGGAGCTGTCGGAAATGAAGGGCGAAGTGCTGTGGAAGACGCCGCGCGGCCCCAACAAGGTCAGCCTGGAAAAGTGCGATCTCGGTGTCGGCCCGGGCGTGGTGGCGGGCGCCTACGTAAAGCTGCCGCGTTATTTTGAAGACACCAAAACGGTCCAGGACCTGGAATCGCGGCTGGTGACCTGCATGGTGACCTTGCAGGGCATGAGTGCTGCGGACGCCAAGAAAAATCCTTTCTCTTCACCGGGCAAGCCCTCCGACATGGAGGCGCTGGCAGCCTACATCACCGAACAGTCGCGCGGCATGAAGATGGCGACGCCGCTGTCTCATCCCAAGGAAAAAGAAGCCTATGCGATAGGCCGCCAGATATTTTATTACCGCGCCGGACCTTACGATTTCTCCTGCGCTACCTGCCACGGTGCGCCGGACAAGCGCATACGGCTGCAGTATCTGCCGGACCTGACCAATTCCAAGGACGCCCGCGAAGCCTATGCGACCTGGCCTGCCTACCGCGTTTCGCAGGGCGAGGTACGTACGATGCAGCACAGGCTGAACGACTGCTTCCGCCAGCAGCGTTTTCCCGAGCCCTTGTACACCTCCGATGCGATTACCGCGTTGACGATGTTCCTGGCGAAGAATGCCGAAGGCGCGACCTATAATGCGCCCGCTCTTAAACGTTAAGCCTGAAGCGAGATCATGATGAACAAGAAAAACATATCGATGGCAGGCGCGGCGCTGATAGCGCTGGCGGTCGCCCTGGCCGGCTGCGCCGGCATGGGCAGCAGTGGCAGCAATGGTATTTCCGACGCAGAAGCGGCCAGGCTGGCGCAGGAGTCGATGAAGGCTTCTTTCGTGACCAGCGGCATTGCATCCATCGACAGGCTGACCCAGGATGAGCTGCAACGCATCTGCACCGAGTATGCGGGCAAGGAGGTGCCGAAGGACATTGCAGGAAAAATAGAAAAAGCACAGCTATCCGCCATCGTCATGCCGGCAACGGATACGCCGAACGGTAGCTGGCAGGAAGGCGAAAAAATTGCGCAGAACGGACGAGGCCTGACGTTCAGCGACAAGGCCGGTGATGTCGGCGGCGGCAACTGCTATGCCTGCCACCAGATTGCGCCGCAGGAGATTTCCTATGGCAATATCGGCCCTTCGCTGTACAACTACGGCAAGCTGCGCGGCCAGGGTAAGGAAATCGCCGATTATACGTACAAGAAAATCTACAATGCGCAGGCATTTTCAGCATGCTCGAACATGCCGCGCTTCGGCCACCAGAAGATATTGACGCAGGCGCAGATCATGGACCTGGTCGCGCTGCTGCTGGATCCGAAGTCGCCGGTCAACCAATAAGGCCGGCCGGTTCGTTCCACTCCTTCGGAGCAGTCATGTACAGGCGAGAATTTCTACAAATGCTGGCAGCGGGCGCCGCTGCCGGTTTGCCTTTGGCCAGGTATGCATCCGCGGCCAATGCTGCCGATGCTGCGGACGCCAGTGCCGCGGATGGCGGCATGTATCATCTGCCCGCTTTTGGTAATGTGCATCTGCTGCACTTTACCGATTGCCATGCGCAGCTCAATCCCCTGTATTTCCGCGAACCTGATGTCAACCTCGGTTTTGACGGCCAGTTCGGCAAACCGCCGCACCTGGTTGGCGAAGCCTTGCTGAAGGCCTACGGCATACGGCCCGGTACGGTGGAAGCGCATGCTTTTACTTATCTAGATTATGCGCAGGCAGCCAAGACTTATGGCAAGGTCGGCGGATTTGCGCACATCGCTACGCTGGTCCGGCAATTGAGGGCGAGCCGGCCGCAGGCGCTGTTATTGGACGGAGGCGACAGTTGGCAGGGTTCGGCGACTGCGCTATGGACCAAGGGCCAGGACATGGTCGAGGCCTGCAAACTACTGGGCGTGGATATAATGACCGCGCACTGGGAGTTCACGCTTGGCGATAAAAGGGTGCAGGAAATTATCAGCAAGGACCTGGCCGGCAAGATCGATTTTGTCGCGCAGAATGTCAAGACCAATGATTTCGGCGACCCGGTATTTATGCCCTATGTCATCAGGCAGCTCAACGGCGTGCCGATGGCCATCATAGGCCAGGCCTTTCCTTATACGCCGATTGCCAACCCGCGCTATATGGTGGCGGACTGGACCTTTGGCATCCAGGAAAAGGAAATGCAGGCTACCGTCAACGATGCACGTGCCAAGGGTGCGCAGGTGGTCGTGGTGCTCAGCCATAACGGCATGGATGTGGACCTGAAGATGGCCAGCCGCGTCACCGGCATTGACGCCATCATGGGCGGACATACGCATGACGGCGTGCCCGCACCCGTCATCGTCAGCAATGCCAGCGGCAAGACGCTGGTGACCAATGCCGGCTCCAACGGTAAATTCCTCGGCGTGCTGGATTTCGATGTGATGCACGGCAAAGTCAGCGATTTCCGCTACAAGCTGCTGCCGGTATTCGCCAATATGCTGCCGCCCGACCGGGAAATGCAGGCGCTGATTACAAAGCTGCGGGCGCCGTATGCGCAACAACTGGCGGAGGAACTTGCCGTCAGCGAGGGTCTGCTGTACCGGCGCGGGAATTTCAACGGCAGTTTCGACCAGCTGATCCTGGATGGCCTGATGGCGGAAAAAAATGCAGAGATCGCTTTTTCGCCGGGCTTCCGCTGGGGCACCTCGCTGCTGCCCGGACAGACCATCACGATGGAACACCTGATGGACCAGACCGCGATCACCTATCCGTATACGACTGTGACCATGATGAGTGGCGACACCATCAAGACCATCCTGGAAGACGTGGCTGACAACCTGTTCAATCCAGATCCCTACTACCAGCAAGGCGGCGACATGGTGCGTGTCGGCGGCTTGCAGTATGCGATTGACCCGGTGGCTCCCATGGGCGGGCGCATCAGCGACATGCGGTTGGCCGGCAAGACGATAGAAGCAGGCAAGCAGTACAAGGTGGCAGGTTGGGCGCCGGTGGCCGAAGGCGCCAGCGGCGAGCCTATATGGGACGTCATGGCGCGTTATCTGAAATCGCAGAAGCAGGTCGGCACGCGCACGCTGAACCAGCCAAAGATCAAGGGCGTACGCGGCAATCCCGGCATTGCGCCGGGCCAGGGGAGCTGAGCATGCGAGGCTGGCGTGTCTATCGGGGCTATCGCGTCTATCGTATCCATCATCTCGTCGGCTTGCTGCTGACACTGCTTGCGATCTGCCTGTTACAGGCAACTCCCGTCATGGCAAAGGAAACGCCGCTGCCTGCGGCGGTCAACCTGCGGCAGGAGGCCATTGCCGCAGCGAAGCAGGGCATGCCGCTGATCCTGATCGTCAGCCTGCCGGATTGCCCCTACTGCGAGCAGGTGCGGCGCCAGCATCTGGTTCCGCTGAGCAAGCAGGGAGTCATCGTGCGCCAGGTATATATCAACAGCGAAATCATCGTCAGCGGGTTCGACGGCAAGCTCATCAGCGAGCGGCAAGTGGCGGCCGCCTATGCGGTCAAGGCCGCGCCTACGGTGCTGTTCCTGGATAGGGATGGAAATGCGCTGGCGCCGCCCATCGTCGGCGCCTTGCTGGAAGATTTTTATGGAGCGTATCTGGACGAGGCGATAGAAACGTCCAGGCGCAAGCTTGCGGAATAAGCCGTGGTCTGTCTCTTGTGTCGGCCACCGATGAATGAAGCGTTCAGGTGCGTCCGACGATGGAGGCCGTGGCGATCAGCTCTTCCACCAGCGCCAGCGACATCTTGCCCGACATTGCATGCGGGTTCAGTTCCGGCAGATCCGAATATTTCAACAGGATGGATGGGTTGATCTTGCCCAGGTTGGCCTGGCCCATGGTCCAGCCGCTATAGCGCCGCTCCATGATTTCTTCATAGTGCAGCAATATCACATCGGTATGGCGCGGATCCTTCAAAATCTGCGCATACAGTTTGTTGACCGCTTCGCGGCCGCCTTCCAGCACCTGCATGAACACGTTGTCGCTGTGGCACAGGATGCCGGTAATGCCGTTCTTCGGGTTATGGGTGCGCGACTGCTGCATGATGTCGGCAATGATATCGCAGAGCTTCTTGTCTGCGGCCCGGCTGGCATAAAGTAATCTGACTAGCATGCTGCTCTCCTTGTACTGTTGCGCACTATCGCGTTGCGCCTTTATCTGCCGGCGCGGACGCGGGCTATCGTTTAATCAGGGACAGGAATTCACGGCGCAGGTTGGGATCCTTCAGGAAGGATCCGTGCATCACGCTGTTGATCATCTTGGCATCCATGTCCTTCACGCCGCGCCAGTGCATGCAGAAGTGGTCGGCTTCCATGACCACGGCCAGCCCATCCGGATGCATCTTCTCCTGCAGCGTGTCGGCCAGTTGCACGACGGCCTCTTCCTGTATCTGCGGGCGGCTCATGACCCATTCGGCGATCCGCGCGTATTTGGACAAGCCTATCAGGTTGGAATGTTCATTCGGCATTACGCCTATCCACACCTTGCCGATAATCGGGCACAGATGGTGCGAGCAGGCGCTGCGCACCGTGATCGGGCCGATGATCATCAGCTCGTTGAGGCGAGATGCATTCGGGAATTCAGTGACCGCCGGCATAGGTACATAGCGGCCCTTGAAGACTTCGTTGATAAACATCCTGGCCACGCGGCGGCCGGTGTCCTGCGTATTGTGGTCGCTGTCGGTATCGATGACCAGGCTTTGCAGCACCCCCTTCAGCTTCTCTTCAACCTCGTCAAGCAGCTGGTCGAGTTCGCCCGGCTGGATGAACTGCGCAATATTATCGTTTGCATGGAAGCGGGTTTTTTTCGCCTGTATGCGTTCGCGTATGCGCTGGGAAACAGGGATGGGCGTATCGACTGGGGTCAGGGTGGTAGGCATGCTTGCTTCCGGTGGTGTGTATCCATTTCCCTTCAGGCGCGTCTCACGCAGTGATGGAATGGATACTATTTTAGGTAAACATGCTTATGGTAACTGAAATGCGCGCAGGCTGTCCCGCCGGCATCATTGCTTCGCCAGCGTAAGCGCGGGCTAACTCTTTTGTGCTGCGGCGTCATTTTCAGCTTTCCAGGCGCGCAGGCAATCAGGACAATAGCAGCTGGCGTCCTGGGGGATGGCGATACTGCTGCTGGCCGGCAGGTCTTCCAGGCGCAGCCTGGGCATGGCGCCGCACCAGCAATCTTTGCCGGTCTGGTCGGCCATGCAACAGGTGAATTGCGCGTTGCAGCGCGGGCAATTGCTCATGGTGCGATGATAGTGCGTTTGTCGTGGGAATCAGGGCTCCGGGGAAAACGGATCCTGGAATTTCATTTTTTGCATCGCCTGGCGTATGGTCTGCATCTGCCCGTTAAAATTGGTGCAGGCATCGCACACGCTGAGGTGCAGGCGTAGCCGGGTGCGCTCGAAAGTTCCCAGGTCCCGGTCCAGGCCTTCGGAGACTATCTTGTGCGCTTCCTTGCATGTGAGTCGAATCAGCATATCTTTCCTGCAATTTATATTATTAGGCTTGTTTGCCGAACCAGTTCAAATCCAGGCACTCCCTTAGGCGCAGCCGTGCGCGATATAGAACTACCCATACGTTAGACGTAGTCAGCTGCAATTCCTTACAAATTTCTTCGGTATCCAGATCCAGCCATTCGCGCATCATGAAAACCCGGGCGGTCTTGGCCGGCAGCTTTTCCAGGCATATTTCCATGACACGGAAAAAATCCTTCTGTTCCAGCGTCGCGTCCGGGTCGCCCCAGGCCTTCGGCATTTCTATCGTGTGGCCGTCAGCCGCAAACAGGCTGTCGATCAGATCGGCCTCGGACTCATCGTCGGTGGTCTGCAATTGCTTTTCCTTGCTGGACGCGCGCAGGCAGTCGATGATCTTGTATTTCAGGATGCCTATTACATAAGTCCGCAGCGATGACTGGCCGGCAAAACTGTCCGGTTTCTCCAGAATGGCCAGCAAGGCGTCCTGCACCGCATCTTCCGCCAGCGTATCGTTGCGTAATTGCAGTAGGGCAAAGCGCAGTAGCGCAGGGCGCATTGCCTCCAGTTGCAGGTAAAGTGTTTCGCTAGATGTCATTTGAGCAAAATATTCAAAATTTGCGATCTGAAATACCCATGTTCGGCAAAGAAACTTGCACTGTTTCCCTGTAAAATCCTGAAAATCGAATTGAAGAAACGAATTTAAGACCTTTTATCAGGACATCAGGATACCTTATGAGCAATGCAACCGATACCGAAACGGCGCCGATAGACAGACTGGCTTCGGTCGCTCCGGAGATCAAGGCAGAGATTCTAGCTGAAGCGCTGCCGTATATCCGTAAATTTCACGGAAAAACCATCGTCGTCAAATACGGCGGCAATGCCATGACCGAAGAACGGCTGAAACACGGTTTCGCACGCGACGTGATCTTGCTGAAACTGGTCGGCATGAACCCGGTTGTCGTGCATGGCGGCGGCCCGCAGATCGATAATGCGCTGAAAAAAATAGGCAAGCAGGGCACTTTCGTGCAAGGCATGCGGATTACCGACGAAGAAACCATGGAAGTGGTGGAGTGGGTGCTTGGCGGCGAAGTGCAGCAGGATATCGTCATGCTGATCAACCATTACGGCGGCCAGGCAGTCGGCCTGACGGGCAAGGACGGCGGCCTGATCCGCGCGCGCAAGCTGAAAATGGCCGACCGCGAAAATCCGGGCAACTTCCTCGATATCGGCTTTGTCGGCGAGATCGACGCGATCAACCCGGCCGTGGTCAAGGCGTTGCAGGACGATGCGTTCATCCCCATCATTTCGCCTATCGGTTTCGGTGAAGACGGCCAGGCGTATAACATCAATGCCGATCTGGTGGCGGGCAAGATCGCTGAAATCCTGAAGGCTGAAAAGCTGATCATGATGACGAATATCCCCGGCGTGCTGGACAAGCAGGGCAACCTGGTCACTGATTTGTCGGCGCGCGAGATTGACGAGATGTTTGCAGACGGCACCATCTCCGGCGGCATGCTGCCGAAGATCTCATCGGCGTTGGATGCCGCCAAGTCGGGCGTCAACACGGTGCATATTATTGATGGCCGCATTGAACATTCGCTGCTGCTGGAAGTGCTGACCGAGCAGGCTTTCGGCACGATGATACGCAGCCACTAGTGGAGTGCAACAGTTGAAAGGGGAGTAAAGGGCACGTGACAAGCACGCTCGTTTCAGCTGTTACAGTTCACCGTGCCTTACTCGCCCGGGAATACGGGCGGCCTGTGCCGCCCGCTGCCCACACTCCATGATCCGATGAAATCCAAGCGTTCCGGCCCGGTCTGGCTGTTTGACCTCGACAATACGCTGCATAATGCGTCGCATGCCATCTTCCCGGCGGTCAACGTCAACATGAATGCTTACATGGCCAGGGTGCTGGGGGACGGCGATAATCCGGCCGATCCGGCCACCGTGGACGCAGCCCGGCTGCTATATTGGCAACGCTATGGCGCCACGCTGATGGGCCTGATCAAGCACCACGGCGTGGACGCCGACGACTTCCTGCATGAAGCGCACACCTTTGAAGACCTGCCGGCAATGATACGGGCCGAGCGCGGGCTGGCCGGCCTGTTCCGCCGCCTGCCGGGGCGCAAGATACTGCTGACCAATGCGCCGCGCAAGTATGCGCGCGATGTGGTACGCCACATCGGCCTGCACCGGCATTTTGCCGAGCATATCCCCATTGAAGACATGCGGGTGTTTCGCCGCCTGAGCCCCAAGCCTTCGCGCCGCTACCTGCGCAAGCTGCTGGCCGGGCTCGGTGTTGCTGCTGCACGCTGTATCCTGGTGGAAGACACTGTCGCCAACCTGCGCGCGGCAAAGCAGCTGGGCATGCGCACCGTATTGGTGACCCAGTACCTGCCGCAGCAGCCAAGGGCAGGAAAATCAAAAAAATCTGCCGCTTGCATAGATGTAACAGTAAAATCCGTACAACAACTACCCGGCCGCCGCTGGAGTTAGCTGCCCGGCCTGGCGCTGTGATCCGGCAGCCCGGTCGCTGCTGAAAGTTCATTGCATCCACTATTTAAAAAAATAAACATGGCAACCTCCAAACCGGGCGAACGCAAGCTACAGATACTCCAGACCCTGGCCGCGATGCTGGAAAATCCCAAGGGCGAGAAAATCACCACGGCGGCGCTCGCGGCAAAGATAGAGGTATCGGAAGCGGCGCTGTACCGCCATTTCGCCAGCAAGGCGCAAATGTTCGAGGGTTTGATCGAGTTCATCGAAAGCACGGTGTTCGGCCTGATCAACCAGATCAGCGAACAGCATGAGGACGGCCTGCTGCAGGCGCAGGCGATCGCATTGATGCTGCTGAATTTTTCCGAACGTAATCCCGGCATGACCAAGGTAATGACAGGCGACGCGCTGGTCAATGAAGACGAGCGCCTGCAAGTGCGGATGAACCAGTTTGTGGAGCGCGTGGAGCTGGCGTTCAGGCAGGCGCTGCGGCTGGCTGTCACGCAGGGCAATGCGGTGGAGGGCGAAGTGGCTGGCCGTGCCAACATGCTGTCCAGCTTTGTCGTCGGCCGCTGGCATCGCTACGCCAAGACCGGATTCAAGCAGGTCCCTACCGAGTACGGCGCGATGCAGCTTGCGCTGCTGCTGCGCTAGCCCGCACTAGTTTGTACTGGTTTGTACTTACGGCATTTCAGATTGTTTTGTGGGTGCGGTAGATATCCTTGCCCGCCGCCTTGGCAGCCGCCAGCGCGAGGTCGCCGTTGCGCAGCAACTGCCGCTGTTCCTGTGCATGCAGCGGCGCGCAGGTCAGGCCTATGCTGGCGCTGACTGCCAGCTTCTGGCCATACAGGAGGATGGGCTGCCGTATTCCCGCCAGCAGCCTGTCCGCCAGTGATTCCGCCAGCTGGATACTGCCTACCTGCGGCAAGATCGCGGCAAACTCGTCGCCGCCGATGCGGCATAGCGTGTCGGTGCCGCGCAAGGTGGTCGCCAGCCGACCGGCTATCGTGGTCAGCACGAAATCGCCGGCTTCATAGCCGAATTCGTCATTGATGAATTTGAAGTTATCCAGGTCGATGAACATCAGTGCGGCGAGTTCTCCGGTTTCCGCCGCCTCGTCCACATGGTGCACCAGCACGCGGTGAAAGTAATGGCGATTGGGCAGCCGGGTCAGGCTGTCGTGGTTGTCCAGGATATCGGTCTTTTGCTCTTCCTCGCGCTGCTGCCGGATCGCGATGTCCTCGCTGGATTCCCAGTTGTCGATGCGCGCCAGCATCTGGTTGAAATGCTGGATCAGCGGTGCGAATTCATGCTCGCCGTCATTCCAGATGCGCATGCTGTAATCGTTCAGGTTCACCACCTGTTCCGACACGGTAACCAATTCATGCACAGGTTCCAGCGCTTGTATCTGCAGCCTGGTGAGCCGGTAGCAGGCTAACAGCGCGGCCACGGCGCTCAACACCAGGCCGGACAGCAGCAAAACCAGCAATTCCTGGTAAATGGAAAAAATACTGGTATGCAGCTGCAGCCTGCCGACAATCTCGTCTTCCAGAATGATAGGGGTCGCCACACTCAGCTGGCTGATGCTCCAGCTGGTATGTACGGATTTGTCCATGACCAGCATGTCCGCGCCGGCCGGGCCATTGAACTGGCTGAGCACACTCCAGTTGGCGAAGCTGCGCCCCTGAACATCATAGACATTGACGGATTGCAGGCCGGGGCGGCTGCTGGACTGCAGGATCTGGTTGCGCGCAGCTGCGGCATCCTGGATGGAAACGGAGGGGGCCAAGCTGGCCGCCAGCATGCCGGCTTCGGAAATGACTTCGTTGCGTACATGCCGTTCAGCAATAAAAAGGCTGATTGTCAGCAGGCAGGCCAGCGTCGCCAACAGGCTGGCCAGGATGGTGGCGAAGTTATAGCCTGAAAATTTCCTTGCCAGCGGCAAATTGGGCACAAGCCTTTGCATGTCATCCTCATTGAATGTGTGCACCCATTATCAATGAATATTGGCAGATATGAAAGTTTGCCCAGGCAAATGATCCTTCGCCGCCACATTGTGCGCAGGACGGTTGACAATCCCGCTGTGCAGTGCAGACTTTCTGCGGTTACACTGCTCGGCATTCGTATTTGACGTTTGTAGTGACGCTCCGCTCATCATGCCCTCCGTGCCCTCCGTGCCTTCCTTATCCGTTTTCCCTGGTTTTTCTGATAGCTCCCGCGTTCCCGCAGATTGTTTTGCATTGCTGGATGATGCGCAGTCCGGGCCAATGGTGGCCGGCTCGCGCCTGTATACGCGCCTGATCAGCGTGCTGGAGTGCCGCGATGCCGTTTCGTGGAAAGGCATGCTGGCGCAGACGCAGACGGCGTTGCTGCAGGGCGCGTATGCAGTCGCTTTATTGTCGTACGACACCGGCGCCAGCTTGCATGCCGTGCCATTCCCCGATGTTGCCGCCGGCGCTTTGGGGGAACAGCCTTCCAGGATGCTGCTGTTTGCACGCTGCGAACAGATGACGGCGCAGCAAGTGCAGGCTTGGCTGGATGCGCAGACCGATGCGTGCAATTCCATGCCAGCCGGCGTTGCTGGTATTGCCGGGGTGCGCGCCAGCGTCGATGAAACCGCCTTTGCGGAGGCCATCGCACAGGTGCAGGCGTATATCGCAGCCGGCGACACCTATCAGGTCAACTATACCTACCGCCTGCATTTCGATGCCTATGGTTCGCCACCGGCCCTGTACCGCCGTCTGCGGCAGCGCCAGCCGGTGCCGTACGGCGCATTGATTGTATTGCCGGATGGAGAGGCCGTGCTGTCGCTATCGCCCGAGCTGTTCGTGCAGCATACCGCCGGCACGCTGACTGCGAGGCCGATGAAGGGGACAGCCGCGGCCAGCGGAGATGCAGAAGAAGACCGGCGCCGTGCCGACGCGCTCGCCGCGGACGGCAAGAACCGCGCGGAAAACCTGATGATCGTGGATCTGCTGAGGAACGACTTGGGCCGCATAGCAAAAACGGGCAGTGTGCGTGTGCCGCGGCTGTTTGATGTCACGCGTTTTTCCAGCGTGCTGCAAATGACTTCTACGGTGGAGGCCAGCTTGCGGCCGGAGCTGGATTTGCACGACGTACTATCGGCGCTGTATCCCTGCGGTTCCATCACCGGCGCACCCAAGCGCAGGACCATGCAGATCATCCGCGAGCTGGAAACCGAGCCGCGCGGCCTGTACACCGGAGCCATAGGCTGGTTCGACCCGCCCGCAGACGGCAGCGCCATAGGGGATTTTTGCCTGTCGGTGCCGATACGCACCCTGCATCTGCTGGCGCCTTCTACCGATGCCGCTGATGCTGCCGATGCGGTTGACACGGTGAATATACGCCGCGGCGTGCTGGGCGTGGGCGCGGGCATCGTGTACGACAGCGTGGCCGAAGATGAATATGCAGAATGCCGGCTGAAGGCGGGATTTCTCACCGGCCTGCCGGCGGAATTCAGCCTGTTTGAAACCATGCATGCGAGTATGGGGGAAGGCTTCCGCCACCTGGAGCGGCACTTGCAGCGGCTGCGCGCGTCGGCGGCGTATTTCGGTTTTGCCTATGACGATGCAGCCATCCGCGCCAGGCTGGAAAAACTATGGAACGAACTGAGAGGTGAACTGAAAAGCGGGCCGGGCGGCAGATCGGAAAATGCAGGCGCTTACCGCGTGCGCTTGGCCTTGCAGGCTTCGGGCGAAATCGACGTCAGCAGCGGCAAGCTGCAAGCACTGCAAACTCCCGCCAGGGTTTTGCTGGCCGCGGAGACGACCGCTGGCCATGATCTCTTCCTGCGCCACAAGACCACGGTGCGCAACCGCTACGACCGCGCCTGGCGGGCAGCAGAACAGCAGGGTGCTTTCGACATGCTGTTCTTCAACGAACGCGGCTACCTGACGGAAGGCGGGCGCACCAATGTGCTGCTGCAAAAGGACGGTCGCTGGACAACGCCGCCGCTGAGCGACGGCGTATTGCCCGGGGTGATGCGTAGCGCAATGCTGGAAGATGCGGCATTCGGGTTAAGCGAACGGCAGTCAACGCTGGAAGACCTGCGCAACGCCGATCGTGTAATGCTGTGCAATGCGCTGCGCGGCGCGTTCGAGGTGGAAGTCGTTTTCGGTAGCGCGCGCTAACATGCCGTTGCTGCGCATGGCCGCCGGATGCTGCTCAGCATTTCGCCGTTCAGCCAGGTTTGCAGCCAGCCGGCAAGCTGCGGCGTGATTGCCGGATTGCGGTCTGCCGCCAAAGCGCAGACGTCGGAAAAACTGCTGCCGGCATCCAGTCCGCGCAATGCATCGCGTTCTTCGTCCGCCAGCGAGCGGAAATGCGCCTGCAAGTCCTTGCGCCACACCAGCCATGACGCGCTTCCTCCCTGTTCGGCAGCGGGCGGATCCTGCCCTTCGCTCAGCGCCAGCCAGATTGCCACGGCGTTCCACTGCATGTCCAGGAAGTGCAGCGAAGGGTGGCATTCAAAGCCCAGCCCTTCCCAGTCTTCCGGCGCCAGCGCGCGCAGATCGTCCAGCGCCAGCACGGACCGGTCTTCGGCGTCAAAGGCCAGGCCCAGCGTCCATTCAAAGGCCGCCAGTTCAGCTACCACCGGATGCGCCGGCAGCTGCCCGGCCAGGAAGGCGGGAAATTGCGCGCCGTACCAGCGCAGGTTGCGCAACTGCGATGGGTGGGCATCGATATAGTCGTAGCAGAACGCGTAGAACATGTCGTCACCCAGGTAGCCGTGCGTGTTGCCGAAGGCATCGGCCAGCGCATCGCGTATGCGCAGCCGGTAGGCGTCGTAATAGATCGCCAGCCTGTCTGCCGCCGGCAGGCCGAATTGCTCCCGGACGTCATCCAGTATCGCCGGCTGTCCGGCGGGGTGCGTCGTGCCTGTGCCCAGCAGGTATTGCTGGAATCGGTCCTGTATCTGTTGCACGCCTGTGGTTGCGGAACTCATGCGTATGCCTCCGTGCGCTGCGCCTGCTGCTCCGCCAGCACGCCGGCAGCGATGCCACGCGCGACGCCGAGCTCCGCCACCAGTTCCGGCAGCGGCGGGATATGGTCGTCGCGTTCTATCATGCTGGCGACCTGGCCGAAGCGGCGCAACGCGGCGGCATACAGTTGCCACACCGGATCGGCGACGGCATGGTCGTGCGTATCGATAATGTGCGTGCCGTGGTGGCTGTGCCCGGCCAGATGGATCTGCTGCACCCGTCCTTGCGGTATGCCTTCCAGGTAGGCCAGCGGATCGAAGCCGTGATTGAAGCTGCTGACGTAGATATTGTTCACGTCCAGCAGGATCAGGCTATCGGACTCTTCCGCCACCGCAGCGACGAATTCCCATTCCTGCATGCTGTCACTGTTGAAGGACAGGTAGCTTGAAACATTTTCCAGCACCAGGGGCCGCTCCAGATAGTCCTGCACGCGGCGGATGTTGCCGGCAACCTGCCGTACCGTCTCTTCCGTGTAGGGCAGCGGAAGCAGGTCGTGCATATTCCTGCCGTGTACGCCCGTCCAGCACAGGTGATCGGACACCCACAGCGGCTGCACGCGCTGCATCAGTTTTTTCAGGTCGCGCAGATAGCTGTCGTCCGGGCCTTCCGGTGTGCCTATCGACATCGATACACCATGCATCACCATGGGATAATCCTGCCGTATGCTGTCCAGCATCGCCAGCGGCTTGCCACCCGGCACCATATAATTTTCGGACAGGATTTCAAACCAGTCTATCGGATGCGGCGCTGCCAGGATTTCATGGTAGTGCGCGGTGCGCAGGCCCAGGCCGAAACCGGGTGATGGGGCAGGGGCGGTAGGAGTATGCATGCAAGGGGTCGCCTGAATGAAAAAAGGTGCGCCGGCAATAACGCCGGCGCACCGAATGCCGTCTCGCTTGTCCGTGGCTGCCCGGCAAAGCTGCCAGGCACCGGCGACAAGGAGAGTGCTACCGGGTAAATATTACTTGGCGTCGATGATCTTGCCGTTCTGGGCTTTGCATTCTGCCGCTGTTGTGCTGACAAAGCCATGGCCTTTGCAGGAGTTCTGGCCTTTGCAGGCGTTCTCTGCGGTTTTGCATTCGGCAGTGCCCTTGCAGCTATTGATACCCGAGCAGTGTACTTTGGCTGTGCTGGCAGCGCTGTCGGCAGCAAAGGAAGCGCCGGACAGGGCCATTGCAGCTGCGGCGACGGCGATCATGGCGCCAGTTTGGATAGCTTGTTTCATTGTATTCTCCAGTAATAAAAAGTGTGTCTCGTCGGATGGACATGCGTCATAAGTGCGTTGCAGTGGATCTCGTCTTTTATATCCTGCTGCATCGACTTATGCATCTGTCGCGCCAATTCAGGATAACTTACAGCATAGAACAAAATTTTTTAAGGATATGCAAAAAATGCCGGACGGCCCGGTTAAGTACATGCAGGCGGCTATGTCTATCCGGTAATTCGGCTTGCTGTGCAAAATAGCGGCAAAAATTCGGCCTTCAGTTGTGTCATCCGATAGGAAAGGCTACACTTGGGTAATTAACCGACCAAGCGGTCGGAAAATGCACAATAACAATATTCAAAAACGAGGAGACATCGATGAAGAAGAAGTTTGTGTTGGCTTTGCTACCCGCGCTGCTATCTCTGGTGATGGCGGCAAATGCGTCGGCCCAGATCAAGATAGGCGTCAACGTATCGGCCACCGGCCCCGCCGCTTCGCTGGGCATTCCCGAGAAAAACACTTTTGCGCTGCTGCCCAAGGAAATCGCCGGCAAGAAAGTCGAATACATCGTCCTCGATGACGCTTCCGACACAACGACCGCGGTGAAGAATGCCCGCAAGATGATCGCGGAAGACAAGATCGACGCGCTGATCGGTTCCACGGTAACGCCAAACTCGCTGGCGATGATAGACGTTGCCGCTGAGAATGAAGTGCCGATGATTTCCATGGCGGCTTCTTCATCTATCGTGCTGCCTGTCGATTCCAAGCGGTTCTGGGTATTCAAGACGCCGCAGAACGATTCCCACATGGCGACGGCAATTACCGGCCACATGAGTGACGCCGGCATCAAGACCATTGCGTTCATCGGCTTCAACGATGCGTACGGCGAAGGCTGGTACAAGGAATTTTCCAAGCTGGCCGACCTGCGCAAGCTGAAGATCGTTGCCAATGAACGCTTTGCCCGCACCGACACTTCGGTCACCGGCCAGATCCTGAAGATCATGTCCTCCAATCCAGATGCGGTGCTGATCGCCGGTTCCGGCACGCCTGCCGCGCTGCCGCAAAAAACGCTGAAAGAGCGCGGCTACAAAGGCAAGATCTACCAGACGCACGGCATTGCCAATAACGACTTCCTGCGCGTGTGCGGCAAGGATTGCGAAGGCACTTTCCTGCCTGCCGGCCCGCTGCTGGTCGCTGAGCAGCTGCCTGCCGACAATCCGGTGAAAAAATCGTCTATGCGCTACCTGGCCGCCTATGAAAAAGCCTACGGCGCAGGTTCCATCTCCACCTTCGGCGGTCACGCGTGGGATTCCGGCCTGCTTCTGGAAGCGGCGATTCCTGTTGCACTGAAAAAAGGCGAACCGGGCACCAAGGAATTCAGGGCAGCATTGCGCACCGCACTGGAAAACATCAGCAATCTGCCGACTTCGCACGGTATCGTCAACATGAGCGCCACCGACCACCTCGGCCTGGACCAGCGCTCGCGCGTGATGGTGGAAATCGTCAACGGCAAATGGAAGCTGCTGGGTAAGGCCAACTGATAGTGCCTTTGCTGGTTCAGGTAGAAAGAGGGGAGCGCAGGCTCCCCTTTTTTAAGCAGCCATCCGGCGGCTTATTGCACTAACTCATCATCAACACCATGCAACGATATTGCAGGACAGGACGCTACTAGTATGGACTTATCAATCGCCGCCATCCTGGCCCAGGACGGCATCACCAGCGGGGCGATCTATGCGCTGCTGGCGCTGGCGCTGGTGCTGGTGTTTTCAGTCACCCGCGTCATTTTTATACCGCAGGGTGAATTTGTCGCTTTCGGTGCGCTGACGCTGGCGGCAATTCAGTCCGGCAAATTTCCGCATTCGATCACATTGCTGGTCGCTCTGGGCGTGCTCAGCTTTGTGCAGGAAATTGTTTCCATGCTGAGGGCCAGGCAGCGCAGCCAGCGCTTTGCCGCCGAAGCCGGCATCTCCGCGCTGAAGTTCATCGTGCTGCCTGCCGGCCTGTGGTTTGCTACCCGCAACCTGGCGGTACAGAACTGGCCGCTGTACGCGCAGGTGATACTGGCGCTAGTGACCGTGATTCCGATGGGGCCGATGATCTACCGGCTGGCCTACCAGGCATTGGCCGAAGCCAGCACGCTGGTGCTGCTGATCGTCTCGGTCGGCGTACATTATGCCTTGACGGGCATAGGCCTCGTGATGTTCGGCGCCGAAGGCTCGCGCACCACGCCGTTTTCCGACGCGCGCTTTGAACTGGGCGCACTGGCGATTTCCGGGCAGAGCCTGGTGATTATCGGCGTGTCGGCAGCGCTGATCGCCGGCCTATATTTCTATTTTGAACGCACGCTGTCCGGCAAGGCCTTGCGGGCGACGGCGGTGAACCGCCTGGGCGCGCAGCTGGTGGGCATCGGCACTACGCAGGCCGGCCGCCTGGCCTTCACGCTGGCGGCGGCAATGGGCGCGTTCTGCGGCGTACTGATCGCACCGCTGACAACGGTGTACTACGACGGCGGCTTCCTGATCGGCCTCAAGGGCTTTGTCGGCGCCATCGTCGGCGGCCTGGTCAGCTATCCGGTGGCAGCTGCCGGCGCAATCCTGGTGGGTCTGCTGGAATCGTATTCGTCGTTCTGGGCCAGCGCCTACAAGGAGGTGATCGTATTTACGCTGATTATTCCAGTCTTGCTGTGGCGTTCGCTCAGCAGCAAGCATAGCGATGAGGATGAAGAGTGATGAAGCAAGGCATCAACCGTATCTACCTGGTCTTCCTGGCGGCTGTCATCCTGCTGCCGCTGCTGCCCACTCCGGAGTTCTGGATCACGCTGGCCAATTACATTGGCCTGTATGCGATTGTCGCGCTGGGCCTGGTCCTGCTGACCGGCGTCGGCGGCCTGACTTCTTTCGGCCAGGCTGCCTTTGTCGGCCTGGGCGCGTATTCCACGGCTTACCTGTCCACCGGCTTCGGCGTATCTCCATGGCTGGGCCTGCTGGCCGGCCTGGCGCTGACGATGCTGGCTGCCTACGCGATAGGTGTGATCACGATGCGCCTGTCCGGTCATTACCTGCCGCTGGGCACGATCGCGTGGGGGCTGTCACTATTTTTCCTGTTCGGCAACCTGGAGTTTCTGGGCAAGTATGACGGCCTGAACGGCATTCCGCCGGTAGATATCTTCGGCCTGAAGCTGGACAGCGGACGTCGCATGTACGGGCTGATCTGGCTGATCCTGCTGCTGGGCGTGATTGCGGTGCAAAACCTGTTGCAGTCGCGTCCCGGCCGCGCGATACGCGCACTGCGTGGCGGCGGTGTAATGGCCGAAGCCATGGGTGTCAATACTGCACGCATGAAGGTCATCATTTTCGTCATTGCCGCGATGCTGGCCAGTGTCTCCGGCTGGCTGTATGCGCACTTGCAGCGCGCGGTCAATCCTACGCCTTTCGGCCTGAATGCCGGCATTGAATACCTGTTCATGGCGGTGGTCGGCGGCGCCGGTCACGTATGGGGTGCGCTGCTCGGTTCTGCGCTGCTGACGCTGCTGAAGGACAAGCTGCAATCCATCCTGCCGGTGCTGCTGGGCGCCAACGGCAATTTTGAGATCATCGTGTTCGGTATCCTGCTGATCCTGCTGCTGCAAAGGGCAAGGGACGGTGTCTGGCCTTACCTGGTCAAGCTGTTTGCCCGCTGGTTGCCCGCACCGCGCAAAATCGCTGTGCCGGACAACGCGCAGCCGCTGCCGCACCGTGAAAAACCGGCCAGCGGCAAGGTGATACTGGAAGTCGCGCAAGCCCGCAAGCAGTTCGGCGGACTGGTGGCCGTCAATGACATGCAGTTCCAGGTGAGTGCCGGCCAGATCGTCGGCCTGATCGGTCCTAACGGCGCCGGCAAGTCGACTATGTTCAACCTCGTGACCGGCGTGTTGCCGCTGACGTCGGGCGCGATACGCTTCCTGCGCGACGGCAGCCTGCAGCCTATCAGCGGCCTGCCTTCGCGTGAAATCGTCAGGCTGGGAATAGGGCGCACCTTCCAGCATGTGCGTCTGCTGCCAACCATGACTGTGCTGGAAAATGTGGCAATCGGTGCGCATCTGCGCGCCAAGCATGGCGATATCAGCGAGGTGATCTCCAGCGTGCTGTGCCGCAACCAGAAGATGGAGGATTCGCTGATGCTGGAAGCGAAGCGCCAGCTGGAGCGTGTAGGCCTGGGCAATATGCTGCATGAAGAGGCGGGCAGCCTGGCGCTGGGACAGCAGCGTATCCTGGAAATTGCGCGCGCGTTGTGCTGCGACCCCAGCCTGTTGCTGCTGGATGAGCCGGCGGCGGGTTTGCGCTACAAGGAAAAGCAGGAGCTGGCGAGCCTGCTGAACAAGCTGAAGGCAGAAGGCATGAGCGTGCTGCTGGTGGAGCACGACATGGACTTCGTGATGAACCTGACCGACCACCTGGTGGTGATGGAATTCGGCACCAAGATCGCGGAAGGCTTGCCGCAGCAGGTGCAGCAGAATCCCGCGGTGCTGGAAGCCTACCTGGGCGGCATAGACTAAGCCTGGCAATTCGGAAAAAATATAATGACGACACCACTACTTCAAGTCAGCGAACTGCATGTCTTCTACGGCAAGGTGGAAGCCTTGCACAAGGCCAGCATCCAGGTCGGCGCAGGCCAGATCGTCACCGTGATCGGCCCCAACGGAGCCGGCAAATCGACGATGCTGAATGCCATCGCCGGCGCCCTGCCGGCCAGCGGTGCGATTCAGGGCAAGGTTTTGCTGGACGGCCATGAGCTGAGCGGCATGGCGATAGAAAAACGGGTTGCGCGCGGCATGTGCCTGGTGCCGGAAAAGCGCGAGCTGTTTTCCAGCATGCGGGTGGAAGACAACCTGATGCTGGGCAGCTACCGCCGCTACCAGGCCGGCGAGAAAAATTATGCCGACCAGCTGCAGGTGGTCTACGACTTGTTTCCCCGCCTGAAAGAACGTCGCAATCAAGAGGCCGGCACATTATCGGGCGGCGAGCGCCAGATGCTGGCGCTGGGTCGCGCGCTGATGGCCAAACCGCAATTGCTGATGCTGGATGAGCCTAGCCTGGGCCTGGCGCCGCTGATCGTCAAGGAAATTTTCCATATCATCCAGCGCCTGAAGCAGACCGGCGTGGCAATTTTGCTGGTGGAACAGAATGCGCGCGCGGCGCTGCAGGTAGCGGACTACGCGTATGTGCTGGAGACCGGTGAACTGGCCTTGCAGGGGCCTGCAGATGAACTGGCGCATGACCAGCGGGTCATCGATACTTATCTGGGCCTGGCGAAAAAGACGGCTTAGCGCCTGCCACATTCATTCGTCACACAATAAAAGTGGCGGAACCGGATCGGGATAAATTGGATCGAGGCGCTAGCCCCCAGGGTTTTTGCGGCGGTCCTCGTCTGCAAGCCGGCGTTCTTCCCTGACGGCTAGCCGATAACGGCGCCTTTCCTTGCTGGCGCGGCGCTTTTCCTTGACGCGGAACAGCAAAATGCCCAGCACGCCGCCGCTGACGACAATTGCGCAGATCAGGAAGGCGAACAGGTCGTTTTCTATATCGCTGGAAGTCATGCGGCCCCGGGTCCAATCATTGGTGAACGACAGAAAAAGATAATGAGCTTGTTGCTCAAATTCTATTTCTTTTTGTTACTAAGATTGTACAGCCTGCCCGGGCTTTGGTGAATAGCGTGTTGTTTCCTGGCTGAACCCCTGTCAGCGTTACGCTGTATGTGCCTGGCCACATACAGGGCAAGCCGCATTGCGCGCGATTTTAATCTGCGTCCACTCCATGTCCTGCGCATCCAGCAGCAGCAGCCTGCCTACCAGCGTCTTACCCAAGCCTGTCAGCAGCTTCAATGCCTCGGCTGCCTGCATCGTGCCGATGATGCCTACCAGCGGTGCAAATACCCCCATGGTCGAGCACAGCGCTTCTTCGAACGGCTGGTCGGGCGGGAACAGGCAGGCGTAGCAGGGCGATATCGCATCGCGGCTGTCGAAGACGCTGATCTGGCCGTCGAAGGAAATGGCGGCGCCCGATACCAGCGGCTTTTTCAGACGCACGCAGGCCCGGTTGACGGCGTGACGGGTGGCAAAGTTGTCGCTGCAATCCAGTACGACATTGGCCGCCTGCACCAGCGCATCCAGCCGCGCGCCTTCTGCGCGTTCTTTCAATGCAATCACTTGCACATCCGGGTTGATCTGGTTCAGCGCCTGCTTACCGGAGGCAACCTTGGCCTGGCCCACGCGCTCGGTCGTATGCAGTATCTGCCTTTGCAGGTTGGTCAGGTCCACCTCATCGTCATCGACCAGCGTCAGCGTGCCGACGCCTGCGCTGGCAAGATAGAACGCTGCAGGCGAGCCGAGGCCGCCTGCGCCTATGATCAGCGCATGCGCAGCGGAGATTCTCTGCTGACCTTCTATGCCTATCTGCTCCAGCAGGATATGGCGCGAGTAGCGCAGTAATTGGTGATCTTCCATCGTGAAGCCGTTTTCCTGAGAAAGCCAGGCTCTATCTTAGCCTGTTCACGCCGGCGGCGGATAACAAGCCCTAGGCCCGCGAGTTCAGCAGCCTGATGCCGGCCAGTGCGAAGACGATGGCCAGGCAACCATCCATCCAGCGCCTCAGCCGCATATACAGCCGGCGCGCAGACGCCGTTGAAAACAGCGCGGCATAGCTGCCGAAGACGAACACGCCTATGCACAGGCAGCCGGCAACCACGGCCAGCATATGGGGCTGCATGCGGTGCGACGCCGCCTGTGCCTCGCCGCCTACGGGAGACGCCAGCGCGACCACGGAAATCCATACCAGTATCGCTTTGGGGTTGGTCAGGTGCAGCAGCGCGCCGCGCACGTACAACTGCCGGTGAGATTGCGGAAGCGGGCTTGCGGGCGCCATGGTTTTGTCTGGCGTAAACGCAGAACGGCCTGATTTGAAAGCCAGCCACAGCAAATAGATGCCGCCCAGCAGCTTTACGGTGACAATAAAGTTCTGGTACATCAGCAGCGCGGTGGATAAGCCCAGCGTTGCAAGCATGGCCCAGAAAAACGAACCTGACATGACGCCTGCGGCAAAAATGAAGGCGGCCTTGCGCCCGGCACTGGTTGCTACCGACATGATCGCGAGGTTGCTCGGCCCGGGGCTGGCGGTGCCGACGAAATAGGCTGAATACGCAAGCAGCAGGTCCGCGGTAAGGAAGGCTGGTCCGGTCATGGCTTGGTCACCTTTAGTGCAGGATTGTTCAACAGGGATGGCTGATGATAAGGCCATGGCGTGGGAAGCTGCGCATACAGTTGGCCCTCACGGCGACAGATACAGGCTTGGGCCGATAAGATATAGCGGCGGCAGGCCGAAAGCATGGTGTAGAAACGAAAACGTCCGGCCATAAGCCGGACGTCATGCCTGCATCAATGCCGGCTTATTTCTTTTTTACTTCCGGCTTGGCGTCCGGCTTCACGCTGTCAGGCTTTACCACATCCGGCTTGGAGTCGGATTTGCTTTCCTTGCCTTCTTCCTTGTCTTCGATCTTGGCAACCGTGGTTTTGACCGGCAGGCCTTTGAGGTGGTTCAGCGCCTGCGCCAGCTGGTAGTCGTCCTTGGTGCCGTACTCCAGCGGCTTGGCTTTCTTGGCCAGCGCCACCAGGCGGTTCTCTTCTTCCAGTTCGTCAACGACCTTGCCCTTGCCTGCCTCGGCTTCCTTGTCCTTGTCGTTGACCAGATGCTTCTGCAGATCCGATTCACGCGTGCGCAGTACGTTGAAACCGTCGCCATCGGCGGTTTCTTCGACGTTCAGGTCAGGCACTATGCCTTTGGCCTGGATGGAGCGGCCGTTCGGCGTGTAGTAGCGCGCCGTAGTCAGCTTGACTGCGGTATCAGCGGAAATCTGGCGTATCGTCTGCACCGAACCCTTGCCGAAGCTCTGCGTGCCGATGATGGTCGCGCGCTTGTAATCCTGCAAGGCGCCGGCAACGATTTCAGATGCCGATGCGGAACCGGTGTTGACCAGCACCACCATCGGCACGTTCTTGACCGCTTCCGGCAGCTTGGCCAGCGGATCGCCGACTGCGCGGGACGCATAAAATTCGCGCTTGGCGTAGAAGATTGCCTTGGAATCCGGCAACTGGCCGTTGGTGGAAACGACCGGTACATCTTTCGGCAGGAAGGCTGCGGACACGCCGATGGCGCCCGGCAGCACGCCGCCCGGATCATTCCTCAGGTCCAGCACCAGGCCCTTGATGTTGGGATCTTGCGCGTACAGGCCCTGGATTTTCTTGGCCATGTCTTCCACGGTCGGTTCCTGGAACTGCGAGATGCGCAGCCAGGCGTAACCGGGTTCTATCATCTTGGCCTTGACACTTTGCACCTTGATGGTTTCGCGCACGATAGTCACGACGATCGGCTTGTCTTCATTCTTGCGCGAGATGGTCAGCGTGATCTTGGTATTCGGCTCACCGCGCATCTTCTTGACGGCGTCATCCAGAGACAAGCCTTTGACGGGCGTCGAATCCAGCCGGGTAATCAGGTCGCCCGGCTTCAGGTTGGCGCGGTAGGCGGGGGAATCTTCAATCGGCGAAATGATTTTGACGTAACCGTCTTCCATGCCGACTTCTATGCCCAGGCCGACGAATTTGCCCTGCGTGCCCTCGCGCAGTTCCTTGAAGGATTTCTTGTCCAGATAGGCGGAGTGCGGGTCCAGCGAGGCCACCATGCCGGAAATCGCTTCAGTGAGCAGCTTGTTGTCTTCGACCGGCTCGACATAGTCTGACTTGATCAGGCCGAATACATCGGCCAGTTGCCGCAGCTCTTCGACCGGCAGCGGCGCGGTCGTGCTTTTTTGCGCCATTGCGGAAAACTGCATCGATGCAGCCACGCCGGCCACCATGCCCAGGCTGATCAAGCCTATATTCTTCAGTCGCTTACCCATGTGTCACCTGATTCCGATATTGCCGATATGTGAAATTGATTGAGCGGTCTTGCTGCTGCAGCGCCCATCGGCGATTGCTACTTGCCTACCCATGTCATTGGGTCTTGAACCTGGCCTCTATACCTTATTTCAAAGTATAAACCCGATTCTTCATTACCGCCGCTATTACCTGCACTGGCAATTGTATCGCCGGTCTTTACAATGTCGCCGACATGTTTCAGCACCGCCTGGTTATTGCCATAAATACTAATATATTCACTACCGTGGTCAACGATGATCATGTTGCCGAAGCCTTTCAGCCACTGCGCAAACACGACCTTGCCGGTGGCGATGGCTTTTACTTCTGCACCTTCCGCTGCGCGGATGAAGAGTCCTTTCCAGCTGGGCCCGTCGGCACGCCGGCTGCCGAAACGGGCGATCAGCTCGCCCTTGACCGGTAGCCTCAGCTGGCCTTTCAAACGGCTGAACTCGCCGTTATTGGTGCCGGGCACCGGCGTCAGTTCATTTCTGGCAATCGGTTTGGCTGGCGGCTCGTCGGCGTCGATGGCATCAGCAGGGTTGGGCGCCTTGCCGGGTTTCTTGCCCTGGTTGGCCAGGGCTTTTTCACGGGCTGCTTTTTGCTGCGCCAGTTTTTCCTGGCGCTGTTTTTCCAGCATGGCGGCGCGGGCCTGCTCGGCCTTGATTTGCTCTTCGATTAATTTATTCAGCCGGGTGACCAGCGTGCCCAGCCGCTGCTCGTCCTTTTGCAGGTCGTCGGCCTGCTTTTTCTGGTTGTGCAGCTTGTCTGCCAATTGGGCCAGCAGCGTAGCACGGCGCTTCTTCTCGGTTTCCAGCGCAGTTTTATGCTGGCGCTCTTCCTGCGCTATCTCGTCCAGCTCTTCCTTGGCGTCCTGCGCTTCTTCGGTATTCTTGGTAACGGCCTGCAGGCTGGCATGCAGGCTGTCTATCATCTTGGCCTGGGTTTGCGACACGTAGCCCATGTATTGCAGGTCGCGATTGATGCGGTTGGGGTTGTCGCCTGACAGTAGCAGTTTGATACGGTCGCTGCTGCCGCGCATATACTGGCGGCGCAGGAATTCGGACAGCTGTTTCTTCTGGGTTTCCACTTGCAGCTGCAGCCGGTTCTGTTCTTCCGTCAGCCTGGTCAGCTTGGTCTGGGTTTCCGCCTGCTCGCCCTGCAGGTCGCGCAGCGAGCGGTTGGCTTCCGAGATCGCCTGTTCCGATACGGCGAGCGCATCGCTGGCCTGGTCCTTGGCGGTTTCGGTCTTGCTGATGTCGTTTTTCAGTGCATTCAGTTTTTGCCGCAATTCGGCCCGTTCTGCTTCAGCCGCAGTCTTCTGGGCCGCGCGGGTGCTGGCGGCAAGCGCCGGGCCCTGCAGCCCGGCCCATAGCAGCAGGCCACACACCGGCAATACCAAACGGAATGCGCGAACATACCGCTGCTTCATGGAAAGCATCGCGAAAATGGGAGCGACAGCAGCGATTACTTGGCCTTTCCCTGGCTGGCCACGGCTTTCAGCGCGGCGTCAATCGCCGACTGGTCGCCCAGGTAGTAGTGGCGGATCGGCTTCAGGTCGGCATCCAGTTCATACACCAGCGGCTGGCCGTTGGGGATGTTGAGGCCGACGATGTCGGCGTCGCTGATGCCGTCCAGCATCTTGATCAGCGCGCGCAGGCTGTTGCCGTGCGCGGAAATGATGATGCGCTTGCCGGCGCGTATGGCTGGCGCAATGCTGTCGTCCCAGGCAGGCATTACGCGTTCCACCGTATCTTTCAGGCATTCCGTCAGCGGAATCTGCGAACGCTGCAGGCCGGCGTAGCGCGGGTCGGCAAAGGAGGTGCGCGGGTCGTTTTCTGCCAGCGGATTGGGTGGCGTGTCGTAGCTGCGGCGCCATACCAATACCTGCTCGTCGCCGTACTGGGCGGCGGTTTCGGCCTTGTTCAGGCCTTGCAGCGCACCGTAGTGGCGCTCATTCAGGCGCCAGTCGTTGAGGACGGGCAGCCACATCATGTCCATTTCATCCATGGTGATCCACAGCGTGCGGATCGCGCGTTTCAATACGGACGTATAGGCGAGGTCGAAGCTGAGTCCGGCTTCCTTCAGCAGCTTGCCGGCCTGGCGGGCTTCCGCCGCGCCTTTTTCAGTCAGGTCGACGTCGGTCCAGCCTGTAAAGCGGTTGTCCAGGTTCCAGGTAGACTCGCCATGGCGCATTAAAACGATTTTATACATGGTGGAAATAAGGGAGACGGTAAGGGTTGATAGTAGGGTTGTAACTAGGATCGATACTAAGGTTGATACTAAGAAATGAGAAGATAGAGTGTAGCCTTGCCTTCTATTTTATAATGATAGGGTTACCTAAAACCATTTATACCCATTGGAATACTGTGAAATTCTTTACTGACAATCTTTTTAACCTCCTGTTGCTGGCCCTGATCATCGCTTCCGGCATCGCTTTGCTGGTGCCGGTATTGCAAAGGCGCGGCGCCAAAGTTTCCCTATTGCAAGCTACACAATTCATGAACCAGGGCAAAACCCTGGTGCTGGATGTGCGCGATGCCGAGGAATTTGCGTCGGGACACCTGCAAAATGCCAAAAATATTCCTCTGGCTGAGCTGCCGAACCGCATCAAGGAAATTGAAAAATCGAAAAATGCTACCACCATTGCCGTGTGTGACCGCGGTATTCGCTCATCCAGTGCCGTATCGGTGCTGAAAAATGCCGGTTTTGAACAGGCGTTCAGTCTGGAAGGCGGCTTGTCGGCATGGAAAGCGCAGGGCTTGCCGACGGTAAAGTGAGGAATGCGGGATAATACGTACGGTAATAATGCTGGAGGAAATCATGACATCCCACGTAGTAATGTATAGCACCGCCGTTTGTCCCTATTGCGTCATGGCGGAACGCCTGTTGAAATCCAAGGGCGTGGACAATATAGAAAAGATACGTGTGGACCTCGATCCTGCCATCAGGGAAAACATGATGCAGAAGACCGGGCGCCGCACTGTGCCGCAAATCTACATAGGGGAAACCCACGTCGGCGGCTTTGATGACCTGTCCGCGCTGGACAGGGCTGGCAAGCTCGATCCTTTATTACAGCAAGCTTGATTGCTGTTAGGGCGTTCTGCTTGTTAGAATAGCGAGTTGCGGGCTTACATGAGTCCGGGAGATGCTGTCCGCAGCAGGCATCCGGATGGAACCGGTGCAAAATAAGCGTTTTGCACCCTCGCTGTTCATTATTAATCTTTTAGTATTTTAGAAAGCCTCACATGTCTGACGAAAACCTGCAGCCCGTATTTCAAATTCAACGCGTTTATCTGAAGGATTTGTCGCTTGAACAGCCTAATTCCCCAGGAATTTTCCTGGAACAAGAGGCGCCAAGCATAGAAGTTGCAGTAGACGTGGGCGCAGAGCAACTGGCCGAAGGCATCGTCGAATCCACAGTCACGATCACCGTGACGGCAAAAGTCAAAGACAAGGTCGCTTTCCTGGTAGAGGGTAAACAGGCAGGTATATTCGAAGCGCGCAACATCCCGGCGGAACAGCTGGATCCGCTGCTCGGCATTGGCTGCCCCAACATTGTCTACCCGTATCTGCGCGCCAACATTGCCGATGCGATCACTCGCGCAGGCTTCCCTCCCGTGCATCTGGCGGAAATCAATTTCGAAGCTTTCTACGCTCAACGCCTGCAAAACCTGGCAGAGCAGCAGGCAGTCGCAGCGCCAGCCGATGGCGCCGCTCCTGAAGGCACGACAACACACTGATCGCGCTAGTTAGCTTGAAGATTGCGGTCGGCCGGGAATGGATTGCACTGTTCCCGCGTCCGGCTGCCGCAAGCCGGAGCCTCGCCCGGCTTTTCATCGTGGAGTCCTGATTTTATGCGTGATATGCGTCGTTTACTGCTTTTGCCTTTGCTGGCCGGCCTCAGCCTGCTGGCGGGTGCAGCTCATGCGCTGGAATTCAAATCGATAGGCGCTTCGCCTGTCATCCTGTATGACGCTCCTTCCAGCAAGGGCGGCAAGTTGTATGTGGCGCCGCGCGGCATGCCGGTGGAAGTGATCCTGACCTATGGCACCTGGAGCAAGGTGCGCGATATGGCCGGCGATCTGAGCTGGGTCGAGTCCAAGGAACTGGTTGCGCGGCGCAATGTGGTTGTACGTGTTGCCAATGCCAAGGTCCGCGCCACGGCCGACGATGCGGCTGCGGTCGTTTTCAGCGCCGATAAAAACGTGTTACTGGAACTGGCCGAGCCTGCCGCCAGCGGCTGGCTGAAGGTCAAGCACAAGGATGGGCAGCTGGGATATATCAGGGCATCCGAAGTCTGGGGCGTTTAAAAGCTGCCGCAGCCAACATGAAAAGGACAGCCTGCTGTCCTTTTTTTATATCGATCACGATAGCAAGAGAGACCGCTGCGATGGCATGCCAGGTTAATACACAATGAAAATTACCATATTAGGCGCCGGCGCCTGGGGTACTGCGCTGGCGATGTCGCTGGCCGGACGCAATGAGGTCCTGCTGTGGGGCCGTAATGCCGCGCTGATGCAGCAGATAGAAGCTGCGCGCGAGAACAGCGCCTATTTACCGGGTTTTGCGTTGCCCGCCAGCTTGCAGGTGACGGCGGATTTCGACGCGGCGCTGAAGCACGTTGCCGATCCCGCAGATCTGCTGATCCTGGCGACGTCGGTGGCCGGCCTGCGCCCGGCGCTGCAGCAATGCCTGCCTTACCGGCCAAGGCGTGTGATCTGGCTGTGCAAGGGGTTTGAAGAAGGCAGCCTGCTGCTGCCGCACCAGGTCGTGCAGCAGGTGCTGGGCAGCGATATCGCCGCCGGTGCCCTGTCCGGCCCCTCGTTTGCGCAGGAAGTCGCTAAAGGCATGCCTTGCGCGCTGACGATCGCTTCCTCTTCTGCCGAGCTATGCCTGCAGGTAGTGAGCGCCGCGCATGGCAATGCGCTGCGCGTCTATTCCAGCGACGACCTGGTAGGCGTGGAAGTGGGCGGCGCGGTCAAGAATATCCTCGCTATTGCGACCGGCATCGCCGATGGCCTGGGCCTGGGCCTGAATGCGCGCGCCGCACTGATTACGCGCGGGCTGGCGGAAATCAGCCGCCTCAGCTCGGCATTGGGCGGGCGCGTGGAAACACTGATGGGCCTGACCGGCGTCGGCGACCTGATCCTGACCTGTACCGGCGACCTGTCGCGCAACCGCAAGGTAGGGCTGGCGCTGGCGCAGGGCAAGTCGCTGCCGGTGATCGTTGCGGAGCTGGGCCACGTGGCAGAAGGCGTGCGCTGCGCGCAGGCAGTCAAGACGCTGGCGGCGAAGCTGAAGGTGGAAATGCCGATTGCCGATGCGGTGGCGGGTGTGCTGTTTGATGACGTGCCGGTGCAGCAGATGATAGGGCGGCTGCTGGCGCGCGATGCGAAGCAGGAACTGAATTAGCTCCTGAATTAGCTTTTTAACGAGCGCCGGGCCTAGGGCTCGGTGTCGTCTTTTTTGACAGCCAGCTTCTGTGCCTGCCTCACAGCCGATGCGGATTTTCTGTGCGGACCTGCCGCGCGCTGCCTGGCTGCTACCGCTACCAGATTGCGTGGCCTGGATTGCGCCGGTTCGATGCGAAAACTCAGCTTCTGGCGCGTGCCCAGCGTTTTGTTTGCCATGAATATCCTCCAATGAAAAAGCCCGGCATGCTGGTCAGGCAAACCGGGCTTTTTATTCTACTGCATTTGGCTTACAGCACGTAGCGCGACAGGTCCTCGTTCACGGACAGCGCGCCCAGCTTTTCTTCGACGTAGGCGGCATCGATGACGATGGTCTGCCCGCTCTTCTGGTGCGCATCGAAAGACACTTCTTCCAGCAGCTTCTCCATTACCGTATACAGTCGGCGGGCGCCGATGTTTTCGGTGGTTTCATTGACGGAGTAGGCGATGCCGGCGAGTCTTTCCACCCCGTCTTTCGTAAAGTCCACCTTCACATCCTCGGTTGCCAGCAAGGCTTCGTATTGCTTGGTCAGGCAGGCATCGGTGCTGGTCAGGATGCGTTCAAAATCGGCAATCGACAAGGACTCCAGCTCCACGCGGATAGGGAAGCGGCCCTGCAGTTCAGGTATCAGGTCCGATGGCTTGGCCAGGTGGAAAGCGCCGGAGGCGATGAACAGGATGTGGTCGGTCTTGATCATGCCGTACTTGGTGTTGACGGTCGTGCCTTCCACCAGCGGCAGCAGGTCGCGCTGTACGCCGGCGCGCGACACGTCGGCGCCGCCCATTTCAGAGCGGTTGGCAATCTTGTCGATCTCATCCAGGAACACGATGCCGTTCTGTTCGACATTGGTAATTGCCGCCTGCTTCAATTCGTCCTCATTGACCAGCTTGCCGGCTTCTTCCTCGACCAGCAGCTTCATCGCATCCTTGATCTTCAGCTTGCGCGATTTCTTGCGGCCGTTGCCTATGCCTGAAAACATGGTCTTGATCTGCTCGGTCATTTCTTCCATGCCGGGCGGCGCCATGATTTCCATCTGCGGGCCGGCCTCAGCCACCTCGATCTCGATTTCCTTGTCGTCCAGCGCGCCTTCGCGCAGGCGTTTGCGGAAGGTCTGGCGGGTTGTGTTGCCGCTGCTATCGGCTTCTGCCGTTGCCGTCGTGCTGGACGCGTTGAAGCCAAAATCGCGCGCCGGCGGCAGCAGGATGTCCAATACGCGGTCTTCCGCGGCATCTTCCGCCTGCTCACGCACCTTGCGGGTAGCCGTTTCGCGGGTCTGCTTGATGCCGATGTCGATCAGGTCGCGGATGATGGTGTCCACGTCGCGGCCCACATAGCCTACCTCGGTAAACTTGGTCGCTTCTATCTTGATGAAAGGGGCGTCGGCCAGCTTGGCCAGGCGGCGCGCGATCTCGGTCTTGCCCACGCCCGTAGGCCCTATCATCAGGATATTTTTCGGCGTGATTTCATGGCGCAGCGGTTCTGCCACCTGCTGCCGGCGCCAGCGGTTGCGCAGGGCGATCGCGACCGCGCGTTTTGCCTTTCCCTGGCCGACAACGTGCTTGTCCAGTTCGGAGACTATCTCTTGGGGAGTCATGTTCATGGTGTTTTCCAGCTTAATCCAGCGTTTCTATGGTGTGCGACAAATTGGTGTAGATGCACAATTCGCCGGCAATCGTCAGGGACTTCTTGACGATTTCTATCGGGGACAGGTCAGTGTTTTCCTGCAGCGCCTTGGCCGCAGATTGCGCAAAGGTACCGCCCGAACCGATGGCGCCTATGCCGTCGCTCGGTTCCAGCACGTCGCCGTTGCCGGTGATGACCAGCGTGGTTTCCTTGTCGGCGACCAGCAGCATGGCTTCCAGCCGGCGCAGCATGCGGTCGGTGCGCCAGTCCTTGGCCAGCTCTACCGAGGCGCGCATCAGGTGTCCCTGGTGTTTTTCCAGTTTTGCTTCAAAGCGCTCTATCAGCGTGAAGGCATCGGCGGTGCCGCCGGCAAATCCCGCCAGCACTTTGTTGTGGTACAGCTTGCGCACTTTGCGCGCCGTGCCTTTCATGACGATATTGCCCAGCGTAACCTGGCCGTCGCCGCCTAGCGCAACCAGGTTGCCGCGCCGCACGGACAGGATGGTGGTGCCGTGAAATTGTTCCATAGGAGCCTCAAAATGAATGATGATGCAATTCCCGTTTCCCCTGCCCGCACAAAATGTGCATGGCAAAAGGACATGCATCTCTTCATCCGGGAAGAAGGGTTGCAGGAGCGGGATAAAGCTATTGTCGGTGTTGCATGGTGCATGACACCAGTGCTAAGGAAATGGGGGCAGGCGCTGGCGTTTGCAAGGTCTGGCCGAAGGGGATGGCGCGGGCGTTTGCGAAGCCCGGCCTGTTTTCAATTTGGCAATGCCTGGTAGCAGTGAGTGCGGCAGCAGGAAGTTTAATGCCGTTAGTGCGTGTTACTGTTTGCGGGGAAAGATCGCCGCAACGTTTTTCAGGCCCATCGCATTGAACAGCGCCATCACCAGGTAATTCACTTCGTGAAACTGTATCGTCGTATCTTTCTGTGTCGCCAGTGGAACCAGGCCGCTTAGCAACTGGGCCGATGCACCGAATTCCACCCTTTCCAGCCGCGAGCAATCCAGCAGGATCGTGCTGTGCTGTTTGGCATGCACGGTGATCTGGCCGATCAGCGCGTCGGTTTTGCCTTCTATGACGGTGGGCATCATGAAGCGGTCGGACGGTGCTTCCACTTCAAGTTCCGGCGCAGATGTGGTGACCTTGTTTTTTGGCGCCACGAAAGACGGAGGAGACACTTCAAAGGTAATGCAGTAATCGATACTGGTTTCTTCAAACACCTGCTCCAGCTGCAGCAGCTGCAGGATTTCCAGCAACAGCAGCCATGGCGCTTCGGTTTCGTCGCGGCGGCCTACTTCCAGTATGCCGCGCAGGCACACCGTCAGTTCATGCGCGCCGACCAGCACCAGGTCATGGCCGGACTTGTTCAGTTTCTTGATGGCGGCCAGCAGCAGCGCTGCGCCTGCCGGATCTACCTGCTTCACACGGGCAAATTCCAGTTTGATCGTGCGGCTTTTCTGGCTCAGCTCCTGCAGCTTTTCCAGCAATTTGGCGATGTCGCCGTCTAGCTGCCTAGGGAAAGATACCGTGGGGATATCGCTAGGGTGGCTCCTGCTATCGGTATCTGCGCTCTTTTTGGAGGAATCCACCCAGACCGGCGGCGAGGTTTCAAACTTGCTGGCGTACTCCAGCGACAGCGCTTCAAATTTTGCCTGCTTGCCAGTGATCTGGTACAGGTCGAACAGCATATACCAGCCAAGCTGGGCTGCCGGTCCCAGGCTGTCCTGGTGGATCCAGCTGGACAGCATCTGTTCGGCCACTTCGGACTGGCCGCTGGCAAACAGGATCGCGGCTTCTTCCAGCACCGGTACCGATTCGGTCGGCGCCAGCGTAGCGGCCACCAGCGTGTCATGGCGGCCCAGCGTATCTGTGCTGCCGAGCAGGTAGTCGGTATTCGGGCCGACCAGCGGCATCGTGCTCTGAAAATCAGTGATCAGCTGTGCGGCGGGTATGGCTTTCCTGCCCAGGGAGGCGTTGGCGGGCTGCCTGGCCGGCGCGGCAGCTGCCTGGTTTTGGGTATTGGCCTGGGTATGCGCCTGAGTATTGGCGTGGGCTTGGGCTTGGGTCTGGGTCACCGGGCCGCCGCCGATGGTGGTATTGCGCATGCTGCCGGGTTTCGACCGGACAATGTCACGCGACATTTCGAATTCGATGGCGTCTATCTTGCGTTCCGTGGCGCGCGCCTTATGCTTTTGCGCCAGTACGGACTGGGCGAATGCATCGTCGGTAACAGCGTTTTCCGAAGAAGATTCAACCCCCTTGGGCTGTGAGTTTTTAGAGGAAGACCTGGCAGTGGAAGTATTTTCCTTCTGCTCGTTCTTCTTACCGAAAAGCGAAAAAATCCCCACGTTAATCCTGTGTGTTAGGTAGGTAGAGCTACCGTTAACTGTGACTCTGAACAAAAAGATCCATAGATGCCGGGTAGACACCTATTCGCGAGACTAAAGTATAGTCCCATTCACTCAATTATTGTTAAGCTCGCCGGTTCCGGCGTTCGCACAAACCCCAATTAGCGTTAGCTATTGTCGGTATTGTGCCACTTTGACAGACTATAAGCTCAAATAGGGATTTTCAATCCGGGAATCTGGGGCCGGTACGGGGCCTAATTCTGAATCAGGGGCAAGCAAAATTGTTTCCCATTTACAAATATTTACAAGTAAGCATCTGCCCATGTCTTTTCGCTCAGGGAGATCATCTGTAATTGTCTTGGTTACATATTTAGATATTAAAAAAGCGTGCAGTATTCCTGCACGCTTTCTGTCAAGCGTTTCGCACAGCTTGCCGTGCAATCAGTCACCGTACAGCTTTTGCTTCATTTCGCGTCTTTGCTGCGCTTCCAGCGACAGGGTTGCTGTCGGACGAGCCAGCAAACGGGGAACACCGATAGGTTCGCCTGTTTCTTCGCACCAGCCGTAATCGCCATCATCAATGCTGGCGATGGACTGCTGCACTTTTTTCAGCAGTTTGCGTTCACGGTCGCGGGTGCGCAGTTCCAGCGCATGTTCTTCCTCGATCGTGGCGCGGTCTGCCGGATCAGGCACCAGCACGGTTTCACGCAGATGTTCCGTTGTTTCGTCGGCGTTTTTAAGCAAATCCTTCTCAAGCTGTTGCAAACGGGCCTTGAAAAATGCCAGTTGTGCATCGTTCATATAGTCCTTCTCGCCCATCTTCAGAATTTCTTCTTCAGTGAGCAGAGTTGCAGGCGCATTGACTGTTGCAGTCGATTTAGGTGATTTAGTTGCCACTTCGCTTAACTTTCGATACGACGGGTTAACACACAAGTAATAGCCGGGATGCGATTCATGGTTCACATTATCACTATTTTCCATGAAAGCAATCCGGACAAGGCCATTATCCTCCCCTTACTGACAAAGTAAATGACCTCTGCGTGACACCGGTCATTTAGCTAAAACGGCATCGCCGCTCTCAGTAGCCCGCTAGTTTATACCAAACATTGGCTTAATCCTTCAATAAAAATATCTTTTGGTAGATTTTTGCCAATAAAAACCATCTTGCTTTCCCTGGTCTCCCCGTCAGCCCATTTACCGCCTACATCGGTACCCATAATCTGGTGCACACCCTGAAAAATGACCTTGCGGTCGGCGCCATCCATCAACAGCACACCCTTGTAGCGCAGCATGCGCGGCCCAAAAACCTGCACCAGGCCGCCCAGGAATTCATCCAGCTTGGCCGTATCGAAAGGGCGCAGGCTTTTGAACACGAAAGCGGCGATGTCGTCGCTGTGGTGCGCATGGTGGTGGTCGTGATGGTCGTGCTTGCAATTTTCATCATGCACGTGGTCATGCTCTTGCGCATGTTCATGTGCGTGATCATGTTCCTCTTCCGCCTGCAGGAAATCGGGATCCAGTTCCAGTTTTGCATTCAGGTTGAAGCCGCGCAGGTCCAGCACTTCGGCGATGGCGACCTTGCCGAAATCAACCGGCACGATACTGGTGCGCGGGTTGATGCGGGTCAGGCGCGTGCGCAGTGCCGCCACTTGCTGCGCATCCACCAGGTCGGTCTTGGACAGCAATATCTTGTCGGCAAAGCCTACCTGCCGCTGTGCTTCTTCGTGTTCATCCAGCTGCTGCATTGCATGTCGCGCATCTACCACGGTGACTACCGCATCCAGCATATAGTTCATGCCCACTTCGTCATCGACGAAGAAGGTCTGCGCTACCGGGCCGGGGTTGGCCAGCCCTGTGGTTTCTATGATCACACGGTCAAAGTTCAGGATGCCATCGCGTTTCTGCTCAGCCAGCTTGCTGAGCGCAACGATCAGGTCGCCGCGCACCGTGCAGCAGATACAGCCGTTGTTCATCTCGACGATCTGCTCATTGCTGTCCTGGACCAGGATCTCATTGTCGATGTTTTCCTGGCCGAATTCATTCTCGATCACGGCAATCTTGTGGCCGTGGTCTTCCTGCAGGATGCGGTTCAGCAAGGTGGTTTTGCCGGCGCCGAGGAAGCCGGTCAGGATGGTGGTGGGGATCAATGCCATGGTGGTATCTCTGCTTGTGACTTAATGGGATTATGTGTACAGCCTGCGGCAACCCGCTCAGTGGTTGTTGCGCCGGAGTTTGCCTACTTTGCGCAGTCTGCGCACCAGCCCTTGATGGTCAGCTCTATGTCGTGGCTCTGGAAGCCGCGGCTGGACGTCGCGCGCAGCGTGGCCTGCAACTGCTGTTTCAAGGACGGTGGCGCAGGATCGGCATCTTGCTCGCTGTGCTCATCATCCAGGCAAAACACCCGCGTGCAGCGCGTGCATTTGAAATGGCCGTGCTGGTGCTGGATGGTGCCGGACGCATGCTGGTGGTCGCCATGTTCGCCGCCGGTGCTGTAGCGGTACACGCGGTCGTCGCCGGCAATCTTATGGGTGAGGCCGGCATCGGTCAGGCAATCCAGCGCGCGGTACAGTGTGACCCTGTCCATGCTCTGCAAGGCATCCTGCACTTCCTGATGGGACAGCGCACAGCGGTTGTCCAGCAGCACGGCCAGCACATTGATCCTGGCTTCGGTGGCCCGCACCGAGGAATTGCGCAACATGTTCTCCGCCAGCGCCTTGCCATGCTGGGCGTGGCTATGGTGCGGATCGGCGGGCGGGTTGCTGGCGAGCTTGGTTTTCATGGATAAGGCGGTAAATGAAAAAACGCCTGGAGGCGAAGCCCCTATTATGCATCAAATTGCAATTCAGTTGCAAAACACTGAATCTAGGCAATTTTTTTTAAAAGGGGCAACCGCTTATTTCTTGGCGCGCGGATGGGCCTGGTCGTAGACCTTGGACAGATGCTGGAAATCCAGCGACGTATACACCTGTGTCGCTGCGATGGAGCTGTGGCCCAGCATTTCCTGTACCGCGCGCAAGTCGCCGGAGGATTGCAGCACGTGCGACGCAAACGAATGGCGCAGCACGTGCGGATGCACGTCGGCCGGGATGTCCAGCGATTGCGCATGTGCTTTTAACCGCAGCTGCACCAGCCGGGCAGACATGCGGGTGCCGCGTTCGGTCAGGAACAACGGATGCGGGTCCAGCTTCTGCAAAGCAGGGCGCAATGCCAGCCAGGCCTGTATGGCTTCCAGCGCAGGCTTGCCGACCGGTACGATGCGCTGCTTGTTACCCTTGCCGGTGACGACGACCTCCTGTTGCTCCATATCCACCCAGCCCAGCGAAGTGTGGCCTTTTTCCGCCACGTTGGCGACATCCAGCCCTACCAATTCCGAAACCCGCAGGCCGCTGGAATACAGCAGCTCAAACATGGCCCGGTTGGCGGCCGGCGTGGCGCCGTCGCTACGTGCCTGCGACACCAGGCGGACTGCATCGTCCGCGCCCAGCGCCTTGGGCAGGGACTTGCCGCGTTTGGGCGCCTTGATGCCGTCGACGGGGTTGCCGGGCAAAGGCTGCTGCTCCGCCAGCCAGCGGTAAAAGCCGCGCCAGCCGGACAGCTTGCGCGCAATGCTGCGCGGACTCTGCCCGTTGGCGTGCAGTTGCGATGTGAAGCGGCGGATATGAAAATAGGAGAGAGCGGCAAGGTCGGGTTCTCCGGCAGCGGCTGCCAGCGACGCCAACTCCTCCAGGTCTAGCCGGTAGCTGGACACCGTATGCGGAGATAAATTGCGCTGTGTGCGCAAGACCTGCAGATAGTCGGCGAGCCTTGCGTTGTCCATGGACTTACTCGATGAGGCAGCTCAGTGCGGCGCTGCTGGTATCGGCTATCCTGGACAGGAAATCGGTGGCCATCTCTTTGGTATAGCGGGCAGGGTCGGGCGAGCCCAGCACCAGCAGGCCGAAGGTAGATGCGCCCGGCGCCAGGCGTAGCGGCAGCATGGCCAGCGACTGTATCGGTTCTTCAGACTCTATCCAGCCGGCGGCTTCAAAATCCATGTTCTTGCCGCAGAAAGGCGAATTCAGGCCCTTTGCAAACAGGCGCACGTCTTCCGTCACCGACTGCGAGAACCAGGTATGCGAATAGTCTTCCGCCGTATTCCACAGCCGCAGCGTAGCGTGCGGCAAGTCGAAGAACTGCTGCAAGCCTTGCGTCAATACATAGGGCAAGTCCACATCATTGCGCGCCAGCAACAGCGAACGGGTCCAGGTCTGGAACTTGGTTGTGATGCCGTCATTTTCCTGCGCAACGCGCATCAGGTCTGACATGCGCAGCTCCAGCAGCTTGTATTTTTCCCTGACGATTTCCATTTGCCGCTCCTGCAGCGAAATGGCGCGGCCGAGTAGCGGGCTGGTCAGTTTGACGGCGGACAGCAGTTCTGCATGCTCTTCAAAGAAATGGGGGTGTTGGGTCAGGTAATCCGCTATGTCGTTAGAATTCATGAGTGATAGATTAAATGTTGATTTCGCCTTCGTACACCGACACCGCCGGCCCGCTCATTAATACCGGCTGGCCTTCGCCCTGCCATGCAATCGATAATTCTCCGCCGTGCGTTGTTACCCGCACCGGCGATTCCAGCAGGCCACGGCGCATGCCGGCCACGGCTGCCGCGCAGGCGCCGGTGCCGCAGGCCAGCGTCTCGCCGGCGCCGCGTTCATATACGCGCAGGCGTATATGCTGCTTGTCCACAATCTGCATGAAACCCACATTCACCCGGCGCGGAAAGCGCGGATGGTGTTCTATCACCGGGCCATCGGCCAATACCGGCCAGGCTTCGGTGTCCTCCACCACCTGCACCGCATGCGGATTGCCCATGGAGATCGTCGAAATCCATACGGTCTTGCCATTCACTTCCAGCGGCCACAGTGCATCGCGGCCTTCGGCGCGGGACGTCAGGCCGTTGGCGTCGAACGGCACTTTGGCCGGTTCCAGCACAGGCGCGCCCATGTCCACCGTGACGCTGCCGTCTGCTTCCAGCCGCGGTTCTATGATGCCGGACAGGGTTTCCACCCGGATCGCATCCTTGGTCGTCAGGCCCTTGTCGCGCACAAAGCGGACAAAGGCGCGTGAGCCGTTGCCGCACTGTTCCACTTCGCCGCCGTCAGCGTTATAAATGCGGTAGCGGAAATCCACGCCCTCGGTATCAGGCTTTTCCACTACCAGAATCTGGTCCGCGCCGACGCCGAAACGGCGGTCAGCCAACTGCTTCCACTGTTCCGGGGTAAAGGCGATCTGCTGGTTGATGGCATCGATGACGACAAAATCATTGCCGGCGCCATGCATCTTTGTGAATTTAAGTTTCATTTTGCCATTATAGACTTATTCACTTACGCAATTGGCGGGAACGGGTATTACAGCCGAGTGCCGGTCGATTTTTACTCCAGCAGATCGCTCATTTGTTGTATTTAAGTAATTTTTCTCTGTTGCAGACGCCGGACGGGGAGAATTGGCTGAGCCTGAGTACAAAATGCTATTTACCCATATTGATATGGAGGCGCGCCAGAGAAGTGCAATTTCCATCAAGAATTAATGTCAATTTAACCGGTACACTTTAGTAAAGTGTCAGCAATGCTGTACTGGTCTCTTTATGTTGCAGTGTCCATTGAATTGGCCGGTACAGCGTGTTAATGTGCGATCCGTCATAGAACAAACCGGAGATTCGCGAGGCAGGAATAGGCGCCGATTGTGCAACTATCTTAGCGAATCCCATATATGATTACCCACAAGGTGATTCTGTTTGAAGCGATATCCTCGCAACGAAACCAAAGCACGGAGACCCCATGAACGCACCCCTCAAGGTCGATCAGCATAACCCGCTGGTGGACGACAAGATTTCCCTGGATGACAAATTTACGCTGGAGCGCGGCCGCGCCTTCATGACCGGCACGCAGGCCATCATCCGCCTGGCGATGCTGCAGCGCCAGCATGATGTGAAGGCAGGCCTGAACACCGGCGGCTTCATCACAGGCTATCGCGGCTCGCCATTGGGCGGCGTCGACATGACTGCGCAAAAAGCCAAGAAGCACCTGGCGGCCCACCATGTGACGTTCCATCCCGGCGTCAACGAGGATCTGGCGGCAACTACCGTGTGGGGCACGCAGCAGGTCAACCTGTATCCCGGCGCCAAATACGACGGCGTGTTTTCCATCTGGTACGGCAAGGGCCCCGGTGTGGACCGCTGCGGCGACGTCTTCAAGCATGCGAACATGGCGGGCACGTCCAAGCACGGCGGCGTGCTGGTGCTGGCCGGCGACGACCATGCGGCCAAATCGTCCACCACCGCGCATCAGAGCGAACATATCCTGAAAGCCTGCGGCATTCCCGTGCTGTATCCATCGTCGGTGCAGGAATACCTGGACTACGGCCTGCATGCATTTGCAATGAGCCGCTACACCGGCCTGTGGGTCTCGATGAAATGCGTGACCGACATCGTTGAATCCGGCGCTGCCGTCGACATCGATCCGGACCGCGTGCAACCTGTCATCCCGACCGACCTGATCCTGCCGCCTGACGGCCTCAACATCCGCATGCCGGATGCCGTGCTGGATCAGGAAGCGCGGATGAACAACTATAAATGGTATGCGGCGCTGGCCTATGCGCGCGCCAACAAACTGAACCAGATTGTATGGGACAGCCCCAAGGCGCGCATCGGCATTGTCACCGCCGGCAAATCCTACCTCGATACGCGCCAGGCGCTGGCCGATCTGGGCATAGACGAGCAGGTTGCGCATGACGTCGGCATCCGCCTGTACAAAATAGGCATGACCTGGCCGCTCGAATCGCAGGGCGTGCACCAGTTTGCCGAGGGCCTGGAAGAAATCCTGGTTGTTGAAGAAAAACGCCAGATTCTCGAATACCAGATAAAGGAAGAACTGTACAACCTGCCGGACGGCCAGCGTCCACGCGTGGTCGGCAAGTTCGACGATACCGGCGAATGGAGCAATCTGCAGGGCGCAGGCCATGGCGACTGGCTGCTGCCGGCCACCTATGAGCTGACACCGGCGCAGATCGCCCGTGCAGTGGCATCGCGCATCTCGCGCTATTTCGCCGGCCACCCGGTGGAGCAGCGTGTCAAGGAGCGCATCGCCTACCTGGAAGCCAAGGAGTCGGTGCTGAAAGTCATGTCCAGCAAACCGGATCCGAACAAGGACCGTATTCCGCATTTCTGCTCCGGCTGTCCGCACAATACGTCGACCAAGGTGCCGGAAGGCAGTCGTGCGCTGGCCGGGATCGGCTGCCACTACATGGTGCTGTGGATGGACAGGGAAACCTCCACCTTCACGCACATGGGCGCAGAAGGCACGACCTGGATAGGCCAGGCCCCGTTTACGACCGAACAGCATGTGTTCAGCAACCTGGGCGACGGCACCTATTATCATTCCGGCCTGCTGGCAATCCGCGCAGCGGTATCGGGCAAGGTCAACATCACCTACAAGATTCTGTATAACGACGCGGTAGCGATGACCGGCGGCCAGGAATTCGACGGCCCGCTGGACCCGGCGATGATTTCGCGCCAGATCGCCGCCGAAGGCGTGACCCCTATCATCGTCGTCACCGACGAGCCGGACAAGTATCCCGCCGACTACGCATGGGCGCCCGGCGTGACCGTGCGCCATCGCAGCGAGCTGGATGCCGTGCAGCGCGAGCTGCGCGAAGTCAAGGGCGTCTCGGCAATGATCTACGACCAGACCTGTGCCAGCGAAAAACGCCGCCGCCGGAAACGTAATGAATACCCGGATCCGGCCAAGCGTGCCGTGATCAACGAGGCAGTCTGCGAAGGCTGCGGCGATTGCAGTGTGCAATCCAACTGTCTGTCGGTGGAACCGCTGGAAACTGAACTCGGCCGCAAGCGCCAGATCAACCAGTCGTCCTGCAACAAGGACTTCTCCTGCGTTACCGGTTTCTGCCCGAGCTTTGTGACGGTGGAAGGCGGCAGCCTGAAGAAACCGAAAAAGGCCAAGGTGGAGGGCACGACGTCGTCGCTGGACGTGGCCAACCTGCCTGTTCCCGTCATCCCGTCCACCGCGGAGCCTTTCGGCATCCTGGTGACCGGCATAGGCGGCACCGGCGTGGTCACCGTCGGCCAGATCCTGGCGATGGCGGCGCACGTTGCCGGCAAGGGCTGTTCGGTACTGGACATGAGCGGCCTGGCGCAAAAAGGCGGTCCTGTGCTGTCCCACGTGCGCCTGGCAGACAAGCCGGAAGACATCCATTCCACCCGTGTCGGCACCGGCGCGGCGGATCTGGTGATTGGCTGCGACGTCATCGTCACTGCCGGCAAGGATGCGTTGTCGCGCATGGGCGAAGGCCGTACTTACGCTGCAATCAATTCCACCGGCACGCCGACCGCCGCTTTCGTCAAGAACCCGGACTGGCAGTTTCCCGGCGCCGGCGCCGAGAGCGACATCCGTGCAGCCTGCGGCAGCGACCATGTATCGCTGATCGATGCTGGCAGGATCGCCACTGCGCTGATGGGCGACAATATCGCCACCAATATGTTCATGCTTGGTTATGCATGGCAAAAAGGCTGGGTGCCGCTGACCGAGGCAGTATTGATGCGCGCCATCGAATTGAACGGTGTCTCGGTAGACTTCAACAAGAAAGCCTTCAACTGGGGCCGGATCGCCGCGCATGACCTGCCTGCGGTGGAGAAGCTGATTACGCCTGCCCTGGTCATCGAACTGAAACGTGCACCGACGCTGGATGACATCATCGCCAAGCGCACTGCCTTCCTGACCGATTACCAGGACGCAGCCTACGCCAGGCAGTATGTGGACTTCATCGGCCAGGTCAAGGCGGCGGAAGAGAAAGTCGTGGACGGCGCCAGGAGCCTGCGCCTGACGGAAGCCGCAGCACGCTATTTGTTCAAGCTGATGGCCTACAAGGACGAGTATGAAGTCGCACGCCTGTACACTACCGGCAGCTTCGAGAAAAAGATTGCCGACATGTTCGAAGGCGATTACAAGATCAATTTCCACCTGGCGCCGCCTTTGCTGGCCAAGCGCGATGCCAAGGGACACCTGATCAAGCAATCCTTCGGCCCGTGGATGATGAAAGCCTTCGGCCTTCTGGCCAAAGGCAAATTCCTGCGCGGCGGCATGCTCGATATTTTCGGCTATACGGAAGAGCGCAAGATGGAACGCGCCTTGCCTGTCGAGTACAAGCAATTGCTGTCCAGCCTGCTGCCGCAGCTGAACGCAGACAACCTGTCCAAGGCAGTTGCCATCGCCAGCATTCCGGAAGACATCCGTGGCTACGGCCATGTGAAGGAGCGTCACCTGAATGTCGCAAAGGCGCGCCAGGCCTCGCTGCTGGCGGAGTTCAATGCGCCGAAGCAGGACAAGAAGGCAGCCTGATGTAGTAGTTTGGTTGCGTGCATGCCTGAAGAATGGCCGACCTAGTCGGCCATTTTTTTCGGGGTGCAGCATTGCCCGAGTGGCACGCACTATAATAGCGCTCAACTCAAAGGACAAGCTCATGAATGAACGCACCATCATCATTGTCGCCGCCATCAACATGTTCATCGCCGTCGGCGCCGGTGCATTCGGCGCACACGGGCTGAAGCAGGTACTCAGTGCCGAGATGCTGGCAATCTGGCAGACCGCGGTCAGCTACCAGGCGATGCATGCGCTGGGCCTGTTTGCCGTTGCCCTGCTGATGCCGCGACTGAATCCGGCGCTGCTAGGCTGGGCCGGTATTGCGATGCTGGCCGGTATCATCCTGTTCAGCGGCAGCCTATATGCGTTGGCGCTGTCCGGCGTGCGCGTGCTGGGTGCGATCACGCCGCTGGGTGGGCTGGGATTCCTGGCGGCCTGGGCGATGGTGGCGTGGGCGGCATACCAGTCTGCCCGCTAAGTCATCATCTATCGCGCTGTCTTCCTGCAACAGATTGCGCAAGCCTTCAGCCTGCGCAACGGCTTGCTATATAATCCAGACAGACCCCTGCACGCTCCCGGGCGGATGCCCGATTGGCCGTGACGGGGCATATACGGCAAGCCCCTGAGCAAGGCGCCTTTCTCCTTATATATGCGAGATCATAATGACAGCCATTCCAGCACCCAGCCAGTCAAAATTCGGTACCGTCCTGCGCGTGACCAGCGGCAACTTCATGGAGATGTTCGATTTTTTCCTGTTCGGTTTTTACGCACAGTACATCTCCAAAACCTTCTTCCCGGCCGGAGACGAATTCGCCTCGCTGATGCTGACCTTCATGACCTTCGGCGCCGGTTTCCTGATGCGGCCGCTGGGCGCGATCTTCCTAGGCGCCTATGTGGACCGCGTAGGCCGCCGCCGTGGCCTGATCGTCACGCTGGCGCTGATGGCGCTCGGCACCGTGCTGATCGCTTTCGTGCCCGGGTTTGCGACGATAGGCTACCTGGCGCCTTTCCTGGTGCTGGTGGGTCGTCTGCTGCAAGGTTTTTCCGCCGGTGTGGAGCTGGGCGGCGTATCGGTCTACCTGTCTGAAATGGCAACGCCCGGCAACAAGGGTTTCTATGTCAGCTGGCAGTCCGCCAGCCAGCAGGTTGCCATCATCGTGGCGGCAGCACTGGGCTATGCGCTGAACGTGACACTGACCCCGCTGCAGATCGGCGACTGGGGCTGGCGCGTGCCTTTCTTCATCGGCTGCATGATCGTGCCGGTGCTGTTCATGATCCGCCGCTCGCTGCAGGAAACCGAAGAATTCATAAAGCGCAAGCACCGTCCCGATGCCAAGGAAATTTTCCGCTCGATGCTGGACAACTGGGGCCTGGTGATTGCAGGCATGATGCTGGTGGCAATGACGACGGTGTCGTTCTACCTGATCACCGTCTATACACCGACCTTCGGCAAGAGCGTGCTGAAACTCAGCACAACCGACAGTCTGGTCGTGACGCTGTGCGTCGGCATTTCCAATTTCATCTGGCTGCCCATCATGGGTGCGCTGTCAGACAAGATGGGACGCCGCCCCATCCTGCTATTCTTTACGCTGCTGACTATCGCCACGGCGTATCCCGCCATGAGCTGGCTGACCAACCTGCCGACCTTCAACAAGATGCTGACCGTGGAATTGTGGCTGTCCTTCCTGTATGCCAGTTACAACGGCGCCATGGTGGTGTCGCTGACCGAAGTGATGCCGGTCGAAGTGCGCACAGCCGGCTTCTCGCTGGCGTATAGCCTCGCTACGGCGATCTTCGGCGGATTTACGCCCGCCATTGCGACGGCCTTGATTGAAGCGACCAAGGACAAGGCCGCACCGGGACTGTGGATGACCTTTGCCGCCGTATGCGGCCTGATTGCCACACTGGTGCTGTACCGCAAGCGCGGCGACGTTACCCCCGGCCCCGGCGCCCGCAATTCCGAACCGGAGACTGATCTGAAGCCTGCGTAGAAGGTGGACGCGCTCAACGACGAACAACAGGACGGAAACAGCCATGCATGCAACGCAGGTGCCGCAGCAAAGCGAATTACAGCAGGAACTGGCGACAGCCTATTTTTACGATGCCTATGCAGTACCGCTGGAATGGGAAGGACGCACGGCGCTGCAAATATACCTGGACGTCATTTCGCGCACGCCGGCCTGGATGGATGCGTTGATGGCCGCAAGAAATCGTATCGTGGCGCCATTCGGCCTCAAGGACATAGGCCGCTTCACCAGCATAGATCCGGAGCGCAAGGCCGCTACTTACCGGATTGGCGACCGGGCCGGCATTTTTTCCATTCTGTCGCTGTCTGACGGCGAAGTGGTGCTTGGCGATTTCGACAAGCACCTGAAAGCCAGGATTTCGATTTACCGCGATCTCACGGCAGATGGAAGCCCCAGGGTCACTGTCAGCACGGTTGTACACATCAACAACTTCCTGGGACGCGCTTACCTGTTTTTCGTCGTGCCGGTTCATCAATTCCTGGTGCCGGCCATGCTGTCGCGCGCCATGCGCTAAGCTCAAATCCCTCATCCCTGTGTACAATCTCGCCGAGCGGATATCTTGGCCAGGGGTTGCCGTGCGCGCCCGAGAATACGGCCGCCTCAGTCCGGGTTTTCCTGGGTTTATCGCAGCATATCCTGCCGCAATCCGCAAAATCGCCGCACCTGTCGCAGCCCTGTTGTCTGCCGCTACCGCCGCAGGCAGCATGTGCATCAGTATCAACTACATGAGGAACGACGATGAAACATGGAAAAATCCTGGCGGCCGCACTGGCAGTGGCGGTTGCAATGAATTTGTCATTCGCAGGAGCGGCGCAAACCGGCGTGCCCAAGGGCTGGACGGCCAGCTTCAAGACGGCGGCTCAGGCCGAAACAGGCTTTGATCCGGCGGAGAAAAGCGAAGGTCATGCCAGTGTTTATCTGGAAGGCAAGGATGCAGCGGAGGGGGAGTTCGTCGCGCTGACGCAGACTGTTGACGCCAGACCTTGGCAAGGGCAGATGGTGGAATTTTCACTGACCGGGAAATCGCTGGACGGCACAGCGTATGCTCAGATGTGGATTCGCGGCACTGACGGCGGCGATGTCAAAGCTGGCGCGGTCCGCTACAAATCGGTGGGAGTTGACTGGATCAGGAGCAGGGACTGGAAGAAATCCAAAATAAGCATGATCATCCCCAAGGAGGTCACCCATCTTGAACTGGGCGCAGGCATACGAGGCAAGGGCAAGATCTGGATTCGCGATATCCAGTTCCGCGTGATACCGGCCCTGCAGCAGAAGGAGGTTGAAGACAGGCGTCCTGTTACCGACCTGGTGCCGATGGCGCCGCTCGCCGCAAGCATCGTCAACCTCGGCATGGCCGAATGATTCCGGCCCCTCTCTGGACAGATATCTCCTCCGCCGCAACAATCGCGCGGGCCGGAGAGGAACCTGGCTGGCCCGTATGGCCGGCCGGTGGCATGCTGTTTTTGATGACTGCATCTCGGGCCTTGACGCCGCATGCATGGATGGCGGACGGCATCGCCCTGCTGGCATGCTTTTGCATTGTGGAGAGCGCATCGGTTTGCCTGAGGAAATCGGAATGGCTGTTATCTACGGCGGCTCGCTGGATTGTGCTCGCCGCGGCCACCGGCGCCGGTATTGCCATCTCCTGCGTCATACAACAGGAATTCTGGCCGGCAACGCTGTCACGGCATCCGGCCTGGCTGCTGCCGGCAGTGCTGGCAGCATTCATCGTCCTGCTGCGCGCACCCGAGGAAATCAATGCCGAAGTGCGGCGGCGCGCCGGTCTGGCGCTGGCACAGGCGCAAGTGCTGCATCAGGCTGAACGCCGCATACTGGAAGCCAGACTGGCCGCGTTGCAGGGACAGATCGAGCCGCATTTTTTATACAATACGCTTGCCAATACGCGGGCGCTGATCAGGCAGGATGCTGGCGCGGCCGAGACCATGCTGAACCATCTGATTGCCTACCTGAGAGCTGCAATGCCCGATCTGCGCGAAAATACAACCAGCCTGGGCCAGGAGCTGCAGCGCGCGCAGGCCTTCCTGGATATTCTCAAGATACGCCTGGGAGAGCGGCTAAACTTCCATATCAGCGCCGCGCCGGAGGCCTGCGCCTGCATGATCCCGCCGCTGGCGGTGATGACGCTGGTGGAAAATGCGATCAAGCACGGTATAGAGCCGCGCGTACGGGGTGGAAGCCTGCGGATTGACGCCAATTGCAATGCGGGCTGGCTGACGGTCAGTGTGGCCGATGATGGGGTAGGCTTTCAGAGTGAAACCGGCGGCGGCATAGGCTTGCTTAACCTGCAGGAACGTTTGCACGTATTGTTCGGCCCGGCGGCCGAACTGCGACTGGAGGCGCTTGACCCTTGCGGCGTCAAGGCCAGTTTCGTTCTGCCCGTTACCAAGGGAGAATCAGTACAATGAATATGCCGGCGGCCAGCGCCATACTCGCGGAAGACGAAGCGGTGCTGCGTGCCGAGCTGAGGCAGTCATTGGCGCAGTTATGGCCGGAACTGGACATTATCGGCGAAGCCGCGGACGGCATGAGCGCCGCGAAACAGATTTCAGACTTGCAGCCCGATGTCGCTTTCCTGGACGTGCGCATGCCGGGCTTGTCCGGCATAGAGGCGGCCCATGTTGCCGCAGGGCGCACGCACGTCGTCTTCCTGACGGCGTTTGACGAATATGCTGTCAATGCCTTCGACCATGGCGCCGTCGATTACCTGCTCAAGCCGCTGGACATGGCGCGGCTTGCCGTCTGTATACAGCGTATCAAGGCCAGGCTGGTCCACCGGCCGGCCGACCTGTCCGGTTTGCAGTCGCGCAAGCCGGAACGCCTGAGCTGGATCCAGGCTTCCAGCGGCAACCAGCTGCGTTTCATCAATATCAATGATGTTCGCTGCTTCCGCGCGGATGCAAAATACACGAGGGTGGTAACCGCCGGCTTCGAAGCGCACATCCGCACGCCGATCAAGGAGTTGATGGCGTCGCTCGATACCGAGAAATTTTGGCAGATATCGCGCAGCACGATTGTCGGCGTCGCCGCGATCGATGCGGTAAAACGTGCCGACGGCGGGCTGGTGCTGCGGCTTGGCGGAGATACCGAATGGCTAAGCGTTTCCCAGGCGTTCCAGCATCAGTTCCGGCAAATGTAGCCCTATCCGCATGGAGTCATGCCGGTTCCAGTTCCTCGACACTTGCCGTTACCGCCAATACCTGCACGGCTGATATTTCCAGTGTGATCTGCGGCGGGGGAGCAAAGCGTATCTTCCGGCGCGCCCGATAATTGACATACTGAAAACCGGTTTGCGCATGGCTGGCCGTATCCAGCCGGAAGCGCGACAGGTGGGCGATGAACTGTGGTTCGACAGACAGTAGCGCTTGCGACACCAGCAGGTCGGTCTTGCCATCGGGCGGGGAATTGTTCGGCGACAGGGCTTTGCTGGAGCCATCACCGGCGGCAATGGCCTGCCATACGTCGGCCAGCGTGATTTGCCCGGGATCGACGGCGAGGGCCCAGCGGCTGGCAGTACTGCCGGGCATGATCAGTCCAGCCAGCAGCAGGGCGCGGCAGGCTTTTTTGACGTCGGCCTCCGAGAAACGCACACCGGCAATGATCTGCCTGAGCCCGATTTCGCGTGCGTGGGCCGCAATAAAGCGTTCCAGCACTGCCGCCGCCGCATAGAGCGGGCGGTAGGCCGGATGGCGGCTGGGATCTGTCAGCGGCGCATGCATGCAGCGGCCCTGACGAGCTCGGTGAACAGGCGGCGTTCGCAATCATTGACGAAGTATTCGGGGTGCCATTGCACGCCTATGCAGAAAGGATACTCCGCCGCCTCAATGGATTCGATAACGCCATCGTCGGCCACGGCGCCTGCGATAAAACGCCTGTTTTCTTCAACGACGGCCTGGTGATGCAGGCTATTGATCAGACATTCATCGACACCCAGGATGCGGTGCAGGTGCGAACCGGGCTTGATATGGATGCGGTGCGTGGATTCATTGCAGGGCGCCTGCTGCTTGTGCTCGACAATATTCTGCAGGTCGGACGGCAGGTGCTGGTGCAATTGCGCGCCCAGTTCGACAGCGATCAGCTGCATGCCGCCGCAAATGCCCAGCACCGGCATGCCCCTCTGCAAAGCGCCGCGCAGCACGGCTTGCTCAAACCGGGTGCGGTCATCCTTCAGCGCTACCTTGTCCGGATAGCTACTGGCCGCGCCATATAGCGCCGGTGCGATATCGAACATGCCGCCGCTGAGGATGACGCCATCTGCCAGGTCCAGGTAATCGCCTACAGCATCCATGCAGTAAGGCAGCACGATCGCGGTGCCGCCGCTTTCGGCAACCGCAGAACAGTAATTGCGGCGAATAAAGAAATGCGACTCTATGTCTTCTGCGCCGTTGTTCCTGTCGGGCGTGATGGCGATGACGGGTTTGTTCATGGCTCTGCGGTGGCTGTGGCTGTGGGAGAAGGCGCCATTATTTGCCCGACGTCAGCAGAACGGCAAACCATGATTTCTATTTGGAATGATTAGATTTGCTAATGTGTGACGGCGGGTGCAGAATAAGGCTGCCTGTTGTTCTCTCGCATTAGCACTCTCCGGGAAATCCGCCATGCCACAAAACCAGATCGTCACCCCGCTTGTCCTGCATGCCATCCAGTATTTTGAGGCGGCAGCGAGGAACTGCAGCTTTACGCGCGCAGCGGAAGAATTGCACGTCACCCAGGGTGCTGTCAGCCAGCAGATCAAGGGGCTGGAAGAGCAGGTGGGCGTGAAGCTGTTCAACCGGCTCGCGCGAGGACTGGCGCTGACGCCGGAGGGGGAGCGCCTGTTCCGTGTCGTACATCTGGCGCTGACGGAGATTGAAACCGTCATGCAGGCCATCCAACCGAGCGCTGCTACCGAAGCACTGGTCATACGCTCATCGCCGTCTTTTTCGATGATGTGGCTGATGCCGCGTCTCAGCCGTTTCAGCAGCCTGCATCCGCAGATAGAAATCAAGCTGCGCGGAGAGCTGTTCGGCATGAGCACCTCAAGGATGAATCTGGAAGGCGTTGATGTACTGGTGCTATATGAACAATTGCAGCAGCGCCGCGAGCAGCATATTACGCCGCTGATGAAGGAGTACTTGCTGCCGGTGGCCAGCGGGGCTTTCCTGGCGCAGACGAAACCCGTGGCGCAGGCGGCGGACTTCAGGCGGCTGAGTCTGCTGCATGACGACGCACCATGGGAAGGCGCAGCGCCCTGCGCGGAATGGGGTGAATGGCTGCGCATTGCGACGCAGGACAAGTCGGGCGCGGTAGAGCAATTCGGCGCGCATGGCCACCAGTACAACCTGGCGCAGCTGGCCATCAATGCCGCCGTGCATGGCGAGGGTATTGCAATGGCGCGTACGTCGCTGATCCATGATGAACTGGCGCACGGCAAGCTGTTGCCAGCGGTACCGCTGGCGACCTGCGCCAGCGCAGCCTATGGCCTGGTAGTCAACAGCAATGCCAGGAATAGCCGCGCGGTGCAGGCTTTTACCGAATGGATCAGTGAGGAGTGCCGGCAGTTTGAAATGCAGAGAGATGCCACACTGGCAGGAATGGCCAGGCTGGTATCCTGATGCGGGAATGGCTAGGCATTAGATTTTCTAATGCCGCAGTATAGAAAACATGGTTTGTGCGGTTTCAGGCTTGGTAGAAAAATGGGCTCCGACGTTTTGCATCGCTGGGCCTGCAGGGCTTAGGCAAACGCCGATTATCTTACCGCTGCCCCGGCGGCTTTCTATTTCAATAACAAACCGTGACCGAGAGAACCATGAATGCCAAAATCTGCGTTTTACCTATCGTCGCTTCCATCATGCTGGCATGGCAGGGAAGTGCGCTTGCCGAAGACATCCTGGTCAAGATCGGCCATGTGAGCCCGCTTTCCGGGCCTTCCGCCCACATGGGCAAAGATACCGAAGACGGCGCGAGGATGGCAATCGACGAGCTGAACACGAAAAACATCTCGATAGGCGGCAAGAAAGCGAAATTCGAACTGGTCGCGGAAGACGACGGCAGCGACCCGAAACAGGCGACGACGGCGGCGCAAAAACTAGTGGATGCCAAGGTGAATGCCGTCATCGGGCACATGAATTCCGGCACCACGATACCTGCGTCCAAGATCTACAATATTGCGGGTATTCCGCAGATATCGCCTTCTGCCACCAATCCCAAATACACGCAGCAGGGTTTCAACACGGCGTTCCGCGTGGTCGCCAACGACGGCCAGTTGGGCGGCACGCTGGGCCGTTATGCAGTGCAGGTCACCCAGGCCAAGACCATTGCCGTCATTGACGACCGCACTTCTTACGGTCAGGGCGTGGCCGACGAATTCATCAAGGGTGCAACAGGCAAATCGCGCACCGTGCTGATGCTGCCGCGCCAGTACACGACGGACAAGGCCACCGATTTCAACTCTATCCTGACCACGATCAAGGGCAAGAAACCGGACCTGATCTTCTTTGGCGGCATGGATGCGGTAGGCGGCCCCATGCTGCGCCAGATGCAGCAGCTGGGCATAGACGCCAAGTTCATGGGAGGCGACGGCATCTGCTCGACCGACCTGGCGAAACTGGCCGGCGAGGCGCTCGGCGAAGGCAAGATAGTCTGTGCCGAGGCCGGCGGCGTGGAAGAGGGGATGAAAGGTGGGCTGGAGAAGTTCAAGACCGACTTCAGCAAGAAGTTCGGCCACCCGGTCGTGCTGAATGCGCCTTACGCCTATGATGCGGTGATGACGGTGGTTGCGGCAATGCAGAAGGCAGGCTCGGCTGAACCCGCGAAATACCTGCCGTCTCTGGCGAATATCCAGTACAAGGGGGTCACCGGCAACATCGCATTCGACGAACACGGCGATATCCGCGACGGTACGCTGACGCTGTATACCTACAAGAGCGGCAAGCGCGAGCTGATTGCCGTCACACGCTAAATCCGGAGACCAGTGAATAGAACCGGGGCACACGCTGTATGCCCCGGTTTTTTTATTCCTTGTCGACCTTGCTGTTACTTTTTTTCGCCACGAACTGATGATAGCCGCGTGCCCTCAGTTCGCAGGCCGGGCAGGTGCCGCAGCCATGGCCCCAGTCATGCAGCTGGCCGCGCTCGCCAAGGTAGCAGGTATGTGTATCTGCGCGGATCAGGTCCACCAGTGCTTCGCCGCCGAGATCTTGCGCCAGTTCCCAGGTTTGCGATTTGTCTATCCACATCAGTGGGGTTTCCACCTTCAGCCGGGTTGCCATGCCCAGGTTCAGCGCGACTTGCAAGGCCTTCATCGTATCGTCGCGGCAATCCGGGTAGCCGGAAAAATCGGTTTCGCACATGCCGCCCACCAGCACGTTGATGCCGCGGCGATAGGCCAGCGTCGCGGCCGTCATCATGAACATCAGGTTACGGCCCGGCACGAAGGTGTTAGGCAAACCGTTTTCCTGCATGACGATCTCGATATCCTCGGTCATTGCCGTATGCGATAGCTGGGAAATCAGCGACAGGTCTATCATGTGGTCTTCGCCCAGCTTCTGTTGCCAGTCCGTCGAAAAACCGCGCATTTTCTCCAGTAGGGTAGGCCGTACCGTCAGTTCTATCGCATGGCGCTGGCCGTAGTCGAAGCCTATGGTTTCGACCCGGCGATAGCGGGACAGGGCCCAGGCCAGGCAGGTCGTGGAATCCTGGCCTCCGCTGAAGAGGACCAGGGCGCTGTCGGTAGATGTGCTCATAAGGGTATCGTATATAGAGTGGCTGGAGCGGCGAAGCCGGGATAAAGCAGAATCATCCCACAAGCGCCCGGGTTTGTGCAGCCTTGTGCATACAGCCTGCTTGCAGCTTTGTTATTTCCTGATATTGCTGATCGTCTGGTCCACGAAGTCGCCATCGGCGTCTTCGAACTTCAGGCGCACCGGATACCATTCCAGCGACGGCGCCAGCCACAGGTCCAGTTGCTGGTCCTTGGAATCCGGTGGCGGCGCCTTGACGACGTGCAGCGTTGTAAGCTCGCCAAAGGCGGTGGACAGGGTTTCCTGCGCCGTCACCTTGAAGGACCACGGGTCGGCATCGCGCCTTCCCGCAGTCAGGAAATGCCATTCGGAGCCCGGCTTGAATTTGTCGCCTGCCGCGCGCGCCAGTGCGACCAGTTGCCACACGGCGCTGGTGCGGTCCTGTTCGCCGCCTTTGATCGTATATTTTTCCGTGGATTCGGAAAAACTGATCTGCCGTGCGGCGCGGTCGAAACTGGTTGTTGTTTCAGCCTTGCGGAAGCGCTTCTCGACGAATTTTTCTGGGCCCAGACCGTAGCTGTCGATGACGCCGATGCTGCTGGCGTCCAGCACCTTGCCGAAGATGGGAGCGCGGGTTTCCGTGATCACGCTATATCTCTGGCTGCCGGCTGCGCCGCTGACCTGCCACTTGACGCTGGCATCTCCTGAAAACGGGATGCCGCTTTGCCGGGCCTTGATCGCATACTGCAGATCCGCAGATGGCGGCAGGTTATACGCATTGCCTCCGCTGTCTGCATGGGCTGCCAGCGATAAAAAAGTGCCGGCAATAAAAAGAGAAATGGCGCGCAGGCGTTTGCCTGTAGGGATGCTGCTATGACGCATGCTGGATGTTCCTGTCGGTGCTTGTTGCGTGGTTATTCTGAGATGCTCGCATGAGCATGGCCTGGCTATTGTTTGGATATTGTGGCTATTGAGTGATCTTGACCACGGTCTGCGTGGTGACCGCGCCGCTGGTCTCGGTATTGCGAATCTGCACAGGATACCATTGCAATTCTGGCGCCAGCCACACATCCAGCCTGGAATTATAGGAGCCGGGGCGGGGCGGGCGCACCAGGTGCCAGGTGTGCAGCGTGCCCAGCTTGGTCGTAATGGTTTCCTGCCCCTGCACGATAAACTGGAACACCGTCGCCTCGCGGTCTTCGCCGACCTGGATGGCAAACTCCTTGCCCGGCTGCATCTGTTTGGGGTCGGCATTGCCTATGCCCGCCAGCTGCATGATGATGGTGTTTTTATCCTGTGCGCCATCGTTCAGTGCCATCGTTTTGGTGGATGCAGAGAAGGTGATGGTTTTTTCATCGCGGTTGAAATGGGTCGCCGTTTCTGAACGGCCGCGCCGTGTTTCGCTGCTGGTGACGGGAGCGATGCCGTTGGCGTCTATCAGGCCCTCGCTGCGCATGCTCAACAGGTTGACGGAGGCAAACAGTATCTTCAGGCCGGCTTTCATCGTCATACGGTATTTGCCGTTGCCGGTCTGCCAGTTGATTTCGCCTTCGCCCAGATAGGGGTTGGGCTGGCCAGGTTTGGTGTTGACCAGTTCCAGTACAAGCCGGGCTGACGGCGGCGGAGCAACCGCATAATGCGGCGTCTGGTCCCTGGCGGGCTTGTCAGTTGCTGGCGCGACCGGTACCTCCGGCATGTTGGACATCAGGTCCGGCGGCGGCGTGACCGGCTGCGCGATCTCCGCCGGCGCAGCTTCGGCGGCGGCCGTTGCGGACTCCGTCGGCTCAGTTGCGGGGGTTTGTGAACTTAGCGCGGAGGAAAAATCGGTGTCGGTAGCGGGACGCTGCACCGGCCTGGGCCGCTGCTTCACCGCTTCGACGGGCTTGGGTTGGGATTCTGCCCGCACCGGGTCGGCAGGCCGCGGTGTCAGGCTGATTTCGACCGTTCTTTCCACCTGCTCCTTGGGCCGCGGCAGGCTGATTTTTTCATCTGCCCAGTACAGCACCAGTATATGCAGCAGCGCCGTGACGGCGAGCGGCACCACCCAGTGTCGGGAATGACGCCTGGTTTGTTTGTTCATGGGCAATGTGATACTGGTCATGATGCTAGTGTAAACGTTCTTGCACATCGCTGCGATGACAGAGAGCGGTGGATTGCCGCCTGGCGGCCCCGGGCCTGACACCGTCTGCGGCATGTAAAATGGCTACTTTATGTATCCAGCAGGGAAATGCATGTCCAAAGTAGCAACTACCGTCTTATGTGCGGCACTGTCGTGTGCATCTGTTGCAGGTGCTGCGGCAACAATGGTGAAGGCCGCAGCGCCTGCCTTGCCTATCCGTATTGCGATGATAGACGGCTTGTCCGGCTCTTTCACCAATGCAGGCGAAGCCGTGGTCCGCAACCTGCAGCTGGCGATAGAAGGAGTAAATGCGCGCGGCGGCGTGAAATTGCCGGATGGGAAGCATCCATTGATGCTTGCCACTTTTGATAACAAGCAGGGAGTGGAAGATTCCCTGACCGAATTCAAGCGCGTGACCGACCAGCACATTCCGTTTGTGGTGCAGGGCAACAGTTCGGCGGTGGCGCTGGCGCTGGTGGATGCGATCAACAAGCATAACCAGCGCGCGCCGGATAACCGCGTGCTGTTTCTGAACTATGCGGCGGTGGATCCTAGCCTGACCAATGATAAGTGCAGCTACTGGCATTTTCGTTTTGATGCCGATGCCGACATGCGCATGAATGCGCTGACCGAAGTGATCAAGGACGACAGCCAGGCAAAACGGGTTTACCTGATAGGCCAGGATTACACGTTCGGCCGCCAGGTTGCCAGGTCGGCGCGCAGCATGCTGGCGGCAAAGCGGCCGGATATTGCCATTGTCGGTGATGAATTGCACCCTATCGGCAAGATCAAGGACTTCTCACCCTATGCGGCCAAGATCAAGGCCAGCGGTGCCGATACCGTCATCACCGGTAACTGGGGCAACGACCTGACGCTGCTGATCAAGGCGGCCAGGGATGCCGGCATGAACACCAAGTTCTACACTTTCTATGCCAATGCGCTGGGCGCGCCGGCGGCGATCGGCGACGCCGGCATAGGACGGGTGCGGGCGGTGGCCGAATGGCATCCGAATGCCGGCGGTGCCGACAGCGATGCATTCTACAGCCGTTTCCGCCAGCGTTATCCTGAGCCTAAAGATGATTATGTGCACATGCGCATGCATGTACTGATCAACATGCTGGCGGCGGCGATAGAAAAAGCCGGCAGCACGGAAGCTGCCGCAGTCGCCAAAGCGCTGGAAGGCGCACAATTCAGCAACAGCTTCTACCGTGCCGCCATGCGCGCGACGGACCACCAGCTGATACCGCCGCTGTACGTGTCCGTCATGCAGAAACGCGATGGCGGCAGCGTGCGTTTTGACAATGAAGGCAGCGGCTACGGTTTCAAGACGGAGCGTTATTTCGATGCCGCGTTGACGGCCCTGCCCACCTCATGCAAGATGCAGAGGCCTTAGCAGCAAGCCTGCACCGGCAATCATAGTCCACCATCATCAGGAGCACACCATGTCCACAGCGCCGTCTTCCCTGTATGACAAATACCAGTCCCTGCAGCTGGAACTGCATCCCGGCGGCATACTGGAAATCGTCATGGGGGCGGCACAGTCGGCCAATGGCAAGCTGTCCACTGCTGACCAGCACCTGCACCGCGAACTGGCCGATATCTGGCGCACCGTCGATGAAGACCCGCAGGTACGGGTTGCCGTCATCCGCGGCGAGGGGCGGGGATTTTCCGCCGGCGGCGACCTGTCCCTGGTGGAGGATATGGCCAGCGATTTTGCCGTGCGCACCCGTGTATGGAAAGAAGCGAAAGACCTGGTCTATAACGTCATCAATTGCAGCAAGCCCATTGTCTCTGCAATGCATGGCCCGGCGGTCGGCGCCGGCCTGGTTGCCGGACTGCTGGCGGATATTTCCATCGCCGCGAAGTCGGCGCGCATCATAGACGGCCATACGCGGCTGGGCGTAGCCGCCGGCGACCATGCAGCGATAGTCTGGCCTTTGCTGTGCGGCATGGCCAAGGCCAAATATTACCTGCTGCTGTGCGAGACCGTCAGCGGCGAAGAGGCTGAACGCATAGGCCTGGTGTCGCTATGCTGCGAAGATGCCGACTTGCGTGCCAAGGCCTTTGAGGTTGCAGCGCGGCTGGCTAACGGTTCGCAGAGTGCGATACGCTGGACCAAGTATGCGCTGAATAACTGGCTGCGCATGGCCGGCCCCAGCTTCGACGCTTCGCTGGCGCTGGAGTTCATGGGGTTTGCCGGGCCCGATGTCCACGAAGGAATTGCATCGTTGCGGGAAAAGCGGAATCCACAGTTTCCTTAGCAGCTACCTCACCGCAACTAATGAGATGGCTTCAAACGCATATTCAGAGTACCCTGCCGTAATGGCACATTTGATAAGGAGAGCGCGATGACATCCCAATTCCCTGGAGGCGACATGCCCGGCATGGCGGCAATGAACGATACCCTGTCTTTTGTGAAAAAACTGTGGGGCGGCATGCAGGTGCCCGGCATGATTGCTCCCACGGTGTCGATTGACGACCTGGACAAAAAGATCAAGGACTTGAAGACGGTGGAGTCCTGGCTCAACGTCAATATGAACATGCTGCGTGGAACCATACAGGCGCTCGAAGTACAGCGCGCGACGATTGCCACATTGAATTCGCTGGGTGCAAGCTTTTCCAATGCGATGCACACTCCCGCTACGCCGGCTTTTGCAGAGCCGGCGGCCGATGCCGGGCCCAAGGCCGTCAATCCCGAATGGCCGATGCCTCCTTCAGCCACTACAGCGCCCGCTGCCGCACCATCAGCCGCCGAGCCGGAAGATGAAGCTGAAGAAGGCGAAGAGGAAGCGGCCGCGGATGGTTCCTCAGCACAGGGCAGGCAGCAAGATACTGCTGCGGAAGATGCCGCGGCATCGCAATTCGTCAATCCTGCAGCCTGGTGGACCTTGCTGCAGGACCAGTTCAAGCAGGCGGTCAGCAATGCCATGGCCGGTGAACTGACCGGAGGCAAGCAGGCGGAGCAAACGCCTGCGCCCGCAGCCAAAACAGCGGCGGCAAAACCGGCCTCTCGATCAGCTCCCAAGCCGGCCGCAAAGACCGCCGCAAAGGCCACTTCAAAAACAGCTGCCACGGCGGCAGGCGCAAGTCCGAAGAAAGTTGCGGATCAGGCGGGCAGCAAACGTGCCGCCACGGCGAAAGGGGCGTCTTCCAAAGCAAAATCCGCTGTGGCTACGCCACGGCGCGTCACCCCCAAAGCCTGACCACGCTTCAGCACGGCCCGCGTGTCTGTTTTGAACCGATAAGGCACAAACCGGCATCTACAGCCGGTTCCGCAGCGCCCGGCAGCAAAACCGGGAATGCAATACAATTTCCCGGCGCAATCGGCGGCTCAATGTATCTGGTTGCCGGCTTGTTTAACCGCGGGCGGCGGATTTCCCTGTGCTCATCACCCTCATCAGAAAGCCCTACCTATGAATACTGTTCCCTCTGTCCGGCAGATATTGTCGGCTACTGTCGTTTCCGTTTCCCTGCTGTCCAGCGTCGCTGCGATTGCCCAGACGGCGCCTGCGCGCATTCGCGCGACCATCAACAAGATCACCGGCGACAATGTGGACGTCACCGATATCGGCGGCAAAAACATGACGCTAAAGCTGGCGCCGGACGTCGGTTTCCTGAGCGTGGATAACGCCGCCATCACCGACATCAAAACGGACAGTTTCATCGGTACTGCCGCGATTCCGCTGCCGGACGGTACCTTGAAAGCGATGGAGGTGACGGTTTTCCCGCCCGGCATGAAGCCCGGTGAAGGCCATTATCCATGGGACCTGGGCGACAACAGCACCATGACCAACGGCACCGTCGGCGACGTGGTCGTCACTAGCGGCCGCACGATCACCGTCAAATACGCCAAGGGAGAAAAGAAAATCATGATCCCGGAAAATGCGCCTATCGTTCGTCTGGCTCCCTCCGACCGCACGCTGCTGGTAGCGGGCGCCCACGCGATCTTCTTCATGTCCAAGGCGGCCGACGGCTCGCCGCTGGTAGCGCGGGCGGCTATCGGCAGAGGCGGCGTCGTGCCACCTATGTAAGCGCTCACCTTCTGTAACACCGGCATTGGGGCTTGAGGCCCGCAATGCCGGCTGGCCGGCAGCCGGCCCCTGCAGTGCTGTTTCCATTGCCAGACTCTTCTCACACCACCTGCTTCACGGCCCCATGTTTTTCAGTGGAGAGCCTCTGTTTTCCCTTAGCATCCTTGCTGCCCGCAGCGTAGATATCTTCCTCCCCCTGGTGTTTTGTCGGCGCTCACGGCTCTCCAGCGCCAAGTCATATTGCTATGCAGCAATTTGTGCGTGTATAATTATTTTTATACTGCGCTCAAAATTTAATTGACTTACAAATTTCACGGAACAATAATAGAGTGCGCTCAATAATAAGCTCGCTATAAAAAATTTGCTCGGCCTGCCTGCGGTCCGCGGAGACAAATCCTTTCTACAGTGAGCCTTCACTTTTGGAGGTAGTAAATGAAACTATGCCGGTATAACGACAACCGCGTCGGCCTGGTCGAAGACGGTCTTGTCTACGACGTCACCGCAATTACGGCCTCGCTGCCTCCATTGGCCTGGCCGGTGACACCGGGCGACCAGTTGCTGACACATTTGCCGCAACTGAAAGACAAGCTGCTGGCTCTGAAAGCCAATGCGGCGTCATTACCCATCTCCGAAGTCAGGCTGCTCAGTCCAGTGGCCAACCCATCCAAGATCATTGCCGCGCCGCTTAACTACCATGCGCATGTGGCGGAATCGGCAGCCGACAAGCAGATTCACAATGGCGTGCACTTGCCGGGTTATGAAGGCTTCGCATCGCCGGTCGCAAAATTCGGCGTGTTCCTGAAATCCCCGTCCTCAATTGTCGGCGCCGGTGAAGGCGTGGCAATTGCCTACCCCGGCCGCCGCAACGACCATGAAGTGGAACTCGCGGTCATCATCGGCACCCAATGCAAGAATGTTTCCGCGGCGGACGCGTTCAGCGTTATCGCCGGTTATGCGATCGGCCTGGACATGACCGTGCGCGGCCCTGAAGACCGTAGCTACCGTAAATCTGCCGATACCTACAGCGTACTCGGCCCCTACCTGGTGACGGCTGATGAAATAGCGGACCCGGACGTGCTGGATTTCTCCATCACCGTCAATGGCGAGCCGCGCCAGTCCGCCAATACGCGCGACCTGATCACCGGCGTGGCCGAGCTGATTGAAGTCGCCTCCCGCGCCTATACGCTGTATCCGGGCGACATCATCATGACCGGCACACCGGAAGGCGTGAACACCATCGTGCCCGGCGATGTCATGCATGCGCGCATTGAAGGCATAGGCGAAATGGACGTTGCTGTCAGGGCCTGAAGAGGCCTTCAAGCGAACCGAATGCGGTTGAGGAGACTAGCATGAGCGATTTGAACACATCAGCGGCAGGCCCTGCGGACAGTGCAGACGCAGCGGATGCCGCAGAAAAACGGCGTAGCGAACGCCAGATTTTCTACAAGAAGATAGACCAGTACAACCTGACGCCCTTGTGGGAGCAGTTGCACAACCTGGTGACAAAAACCCCGGTTTCCGACTGCCGGCATGCGCATTGGGAATACGGGAAAATGCGCGCCTACCTGGCGGAAGCGGGCGACCTGATTACCGCGGAAGAAGCGATACGCCGTGTGCTGGTGCTGGAAAACCCAGGCCTGCGCGGAAAAGCGGCGGTCACCACATCGCTGTACGCGGGTTTGCAAATGATATTGCCGGGCGAGATCGCGCCACCGCACCGTCATACCCAGGCAGCGTTGCGCCTGGTGCTGGAAGGGGAAGGGGCCTACACCTCGGTGGAAGGCGAAAAAACCATCATGCACCGCGGCGATTTTGTCACTACGCCGTCGTGGACCTGGCACGAACATGGCAATGAATCCGATGCGCCGATGATCTGGCTGGACGGCCTGGATGTGCCGCTGGTGGCGATGCTGGACGCGAGTTTTTCCGAGCACGCGCATGAACAGAAAACGCCTTCTGCCTTCAAGGCGGCGGGTGACAGCAAGGCCCGCTTCGGCAGCAACCTGCTGCCGGTGGATTGGGTTCCGCCTTCGCCTTCTTCGCCGCTGTTCTGCTATCCGTATAAGGAAACGCTGGCCTCGCTGCGCACGATTGCCGCTGGTGAAGCGGATGCCTGCCACGGCTACAAGCTGCGCTACGCCAACCCCGTCACCGGCGGTTATCCAATGCCGACCATGGGTGCCTATATCCAGTTGCTGACGGATGGGTTTGCCACGGCTGGCTACCGCTGTTCCGCCGGAACCGTATTCGCCGTCATCGACGGCGAAGTCACTGTGGAGCTGGAAGGCGCGAGTTTTACGGCACGCCCGAACGACGTTTTTGTGGTGCCGAGCTGGGCACGCCACTGGTTCACCGCTCGCGGGGAAACCGTCCTGTTCAGCTTTTCCGACCGTCCGGTGCAGGAGGTGCTGGGCCTGTGGCGTGAACAACGCTGAGCATGCCGGCACGCGGCAAAAATATTTTTTATTAAACAAATAGGTGGGCGGCGCCTGGGGGCCGCGCGCCTTGTCATTATCCGGATCAAGAAATATGGAAAAGAATCCCGTTGTTATCGCAGGCGGCGGCCCGGTCGGGCTGGTTACTGCCCTGTCGCTGGCACGCAAGGGCATCGACGTTGTGTTGCTTGAGGGAGAGGCCGACATTCCGCGCGATCTGCGCGCCGGCACCTTTCATCCGCCTACAGTGGAAATGCTGGACAGCCTGGGAGTGGGAGCGCGGCTGCTGGAGCAGGGAATCAAAGTGCCGGAATGGCAGATTCGCGATCGCCGCAATGGTGTAGTCGCGCAGTTTGACCTGGGCATGATAGGCGACATGACGCCGCATCCTTTCCGCCTGCACTGCGAGCAGCACAAGTTGTCGCGCATTGCGTACGACGCGCTGGCGCAATACCCGAATGTACGCGTGCTGTTTTCACACCGCTGCACCGGCTACACGCAAGACAATGAAGGCGTCACTGTGGCGGTGGCGACACCGTCCGGCACCGAAGAAATACGCGCCAGCTACCTGGTCGGCACGGATGGCGCGCGCAGTACAGTGCGCAAGGAAATGGGCGTGGAATTCGAGGGGTTTACCTGGCCCGAACGTTTCCTGGTGTTTGCCACCCCCTATGATCTGCGCGAACAGGGTTTTACCGGCAACGCTTATATCGCCGACCCGGATGAGTGGTGCGCCATCTTCATCCAGCCGCATGAAGGACCTCCCGGCATCTGGCGCATCGCTTTCCCGACCAAGTCGGAGATGAGCGAAGAAGAAATCCTGTCGGATGAATTCGTGCAAAGCCGCATCAAGGGTTTCCTGAAACCGGAAATCGATTATGAAATCGCCTATCGCAGCGTATACCGCGTGCATCAGCGCGTTGCTGCAGACTTCCGCGTCAAGCGCGTGCTGCTGGCGGGTGATTCCGCACACGTGAACAATCCTTTGGGCGGCATGGGACTCAATAGCGGTATCCACGATGCCGTCAATTTGGGTGACAAGCTCAGTGCGGTGCTGGCCGGCGAGCAGGAGCAGGATTATCTGGACCGCTATGTGCGGCAGCGCCGCCTGACCAATATTGAATATGTGCAGGCCATCACGATACGCAACAAGCGTCTGCTGGAAGAGCGCGATCCGCTGGTGCGGCAGGAAAGGCTGAATGAAATGCGCGACATCGCTGCCGATCCGGACAAGGCGCGCACCTACCTGCTCAATTCCTCAATGATTGCCAGCGTCAGGCGCGCACAGGAGATTCAGTAAAGCCGCATTCAATAGCGGCACCAGCAACACTGGCAACACCAGCAACACCAGCAACACCAGTTAAGCAGTACCAGAAAAAATCCAGACATAGCCGCATGACAGATATTCCAGGTATTTAAAATTATCATAAAGGAAGAGACGCAATGAACAAGAGCAGCAAAATACTCATGGCAACAATGTTGTCCGTGGCCGGCGGTGCGTACGCGCAATCCAGTGTCACCATCTACGGCAGCATCGATGCCGGCGTCAGCTACGTCAATAACCAGCGCGGTGGTAGCAGCGTGCGCGAAGATACGGGCAACCGTTCCCCGGACCGCCTCGGCTTTCGCGGCACGGAAGATCTGGGCGACGGCTACAAAGCGCTGTGGCAGCTGGAAACCGGCTTCAACGTGGATGACGGCACCAATAAGAAGCCTACGGTCTTTTTCAACCGCGCAGCGCTGGTCGGCCTGTCCGGCCCCATGGGTACGCTGACGCTGGGCCACATGCCGGACTTCATGTATGAATACCTGCGCTTCCAGAGCAGCGGCAATATGGGCTCTGCGTACTTTTTCCATCCGGGCAACCTGGATAACCTGGCCAGCCAGTTCCAGCTGGACAATGCCATCAAATATGAATCGCCTGTATTCAACGGCTTTACGCTGGGAGCGATGAATGGTTTTGGCGAACAGACGGACGGTTTCAACAAGCTGCGTTCGTATAGCTTCGGCGCCAAATATATAGGCGAAGCACTGAACGCCGGCCTGGCTTATACCTCGTCCAACAACCGCGCGATCAATATCGGCGGCACGCTCGGCGTAGGCAAGCTGCTAGGCCAGACGTTGAGCGCCAACCCGGTGGCGCCAAATGCGGTATATGCCAACTTTAATGCAGACAGCGTCAAGAGCATAGGCCTGAGCGCATCCTACAAAGTGGGCGACTTCACGCCGCATTTCATGTATTCCCGCATCAAGCTGGAAACCGCCGCCGGTTCCGCTGCGGAAGCCAACTATGAGGCAGGCACCGACTATGCGGTCACCGGGCTGGACACAGTAGGCGCATCGTTTACCCGCACGACCTTCCAGGACATTCGCTGGAACCAGTACAACCTGATTAATATGTACCGCCTGTCCAAGCGCACCCAAGTATATATCGCCGCTTCCTACCAGAAAGCGGATAACGGCTATGCGGTGATCAACAGCTTCCTGCCGTCCAATACGCAGTCGCAGTCGGTCTACCGGGTAGGCGTGCATCACCTGTTTTAAGATGCTTGCGAAAAGCAGCGCCATGCGGCTATCGTAGCGCGGCGGCACGGCGCACTATTATAAGGAGACGGGGTACAGCATGGATACAAGTGCAAGGCAAATTGATGTAGTCGACCTGATCGACAAATCAGGGATCAGGAAATTTCATGTGAACCTGATTTTCTGGTCTTTCCTGATCATGGTCGTGGACGGCTTCGACCTGCAGGCGATAGGTTATGTGGCGCCGTCGCTGATCAAAGCGTGGCAGCTCAGCAGGGCTTCTTTTGGAATTGCGTTCAGTGCGGGTCTGGTCGGCATGATGATAGGCGCCACGCAGGGCGGTTCGATGGGCGACCGTTGGGGCCGCAAGCGTACTGTGCTCGCCGGAGTTGTCTGTTTTGCGCTGTTCACACTGGTCACCGCCGGGGCGACAGGGTTGAGCAGCCTGGTTGTGCTGCGCTTCCTGGCCGGCATAGGCCTGGGCTGTGCAGTGCCGAATGCGATTGCGCTGAATACGGAATACGCGCCAAAAAAATACCGCGCGACGATGGTTACCGTGATGTTCCTCGGCTACACGATAGGCGCGGCGCTCGGCGGCGCCGCGGCTGCGCTGATGATTCCACATTTCGGCTGGCAATCGGTGTTCGTGCTTGGCGGTGTTGCACCCCTGCTGGTGGCAGTGCTGTGCTATGTCTACCTGCCGGAATCGATACGTTTCCAGATCCTGCGCCGCGGCGGTCCGGGTGCGATGCGCGCGCACCTGCAGAAGTGGTTTCCCGAAGCAGGCATCACCGAGGACTCAGAACTGGTCGTGCATGAAGAGGTAAAGGCGGGAATGTCGTTCACCCACCTGTTCAAGGAAAACCGCGCGCCTTTTACCGTCCTGTTGTGGACCTGCTTTATCGCCAACCTGATCACGCTGCACTTCATTGCCAACTGGCTGCCTACCGTCATCGAAAGCACGGGCATTCCGCTGCAGCGCGCGGTCATCGTAACATCGCTGTTCCAGCTCGGCGGCACGCTGGGCGGCATTGTCATCAGCCGCCTGCTGGACCGTGGCAGCCTGATGCCCCTGGTGGGATTTTTCGGCGCGGCCGCAGTGATGATTGCATCCATAGGCGCGGTCAACAACAGCGAAAGCATGCTGGAGGTCGTGGTGTTTGCGGCAGGCCTGTTCGTCGTGGGCACACAGTTCGGGCTGAATGCACTGGCAGGCAGCTCCTACCCGACCTTTATCCGTGCAACCGGAGTGGGCTGGGCGCTGGGCATAGGGCGCATAGGCTCCATCCTGGGACCCATGGTCGGCGGCATCCTGATTGCATTGAAGCTGCCGTTGCCTCAGATATTTCTATACGGGGCGATCCCCATGCTGGTCGGATGCGTCGCCTCTTTCATGCTGCTGACGTTGCGCCGGAAAGCCATCCAGCGCGGAGAAGACCTTACCGTTGTGGCTGGTTCGCACTGAGGTGCCGGCTGGAATCGATGTTTCAGCATTCAGCACCATAGCGGAAACGCGATGGCAGGACGCGCTGCGCAGCAAGACTGCCGGCGCGTCTTCGCCTTGGAAGCAATGCCGCCATAAGCGGTACCGATGAAGCAAGGAGCAAGCAAGATGAAGTTGACCGACATGACAATTGGTAAAAGGCTGGGCGGGGGTTTTGCCGCACTGCTGGTGTTGATGGCTGCGATGGCAGTGATCAGCGTAATGCGGCTGCAGAGTGTGGGCAATGCCACCGAGGCCATGGTGCGCGATGCGCTGGTCAAGGAGAGGCTGGCGTCGGAATGGATGAAGATCATCGAAGGCAACAGCATACGTACGCTGTCGCGCATCAAGAGCGATGATCCCGAGACGCAGAAATTCTTTGCGCAGCAGATCGCCGGCCAGAGCGTGCGCGCCAATGAAATATACAAACAGCTGGAATCGACCACGCCGCAGGGCAACAAGCACATCCTGCAAGTGCAGGCCCAGCTGGAAAATTACAAATCGGTGCGCGACGCGGTGCTGAAACTCAAGACTGCAGGCGATGAGGCTGCAACCAAGGAGGCAACCGAGAAACGGCTTATCCCTGCAATGCAACAATACAATGATGCAGTGCTCGACTTCGTCAATTCGCAAAAGGATTTCATCAATACTTCAGCCGCCGAGATCGATGCCAGTTATCGCAGCGGCAGGATATTCCTGATTGCGCTGGCCGTGGCGGCCCTATTGGTCGGTGCGGTTCTGGCGCTGCTGCTGTCGCGCAGCATCGTGCGCCCGCTGGCGCGCGCGGTAGACGTTGCCCGGGCCGTTGCCGCGGGCGACCTGAGCACTACCATTACATTGTCCGGCAAGGATGAAACCGGCCAGTTGCTGGAAGCGCTGAAGGAAATGAACCAGAATCTGTTCGAGACGGTGAGCCAGGTACGCAGCGGCGCTGCCAGCATTGCCACCGCATCGAGCGAGATCGCTTCCGGCAACCTGGACCTGTCCACGCGCACGGAAGAGCAGGCCAGCTCTTTGCAGGAAACCGCGTCTGCGATGGAGCAGCTGAGTTCCACGGTCAGGCAGAATGCCGACAATGCGCGCCAGGCCAACCAGCTGGCGATGACCGCGTCCAGCGTTGCCTCGGATGGCGGCAAGGTGGTGTCGCAAGTCGTCGATACGATGAATTCGATCAATGACTCGTCCGGCAAGATCGTCGATATCATCAGCGTCATCAACAGTATCGCCTTCCAGACCAACATCCTGGCGCTAAACGCAGCAGTGGAGGCCGCGCGCGCCGGCGAGCAGGGGCGCGGTTTCGCCGTGGTTGCCAGCGAAGTACGCAACCTGGCGCAACGCTCTGCGGCAGCGGCGAAGGAAATCAAGACCCTGATCGACGATTCTGTAGAAAAGGTCCAGGTCGGTAGCAGGCTGGTGGATGACGCCGGTATCACGATGGAGAAAATTGTCGCCAGCGTCAGGCGTGTGACCGATATCGTTGGCGAAATCAGCGCAGCCAGCCAGGAACAAAGTACGGGCATAGAGGAAGTCAGCCGCGCTGTCATTCAGATGGATAAAGTGACGCAGCAGAACGCGGCGCTGGTAGAGCAGGCTGCGGTCGCCGCCCATTCGCTGCAGGACCAGGCCGCCAATCTTGAGCAGACGGTCAGCCTGTTCCAACTGGGGCACCGGGTGGCGGCGCAGCCGGCCTTTAGCGGAAGAGCTTCCGGCGCCGATGCGTTGAGGACGGTATTGCCGGCAAAGCCTGTATCCAGGCTGAGGATAGGTTAACAAGTAGAGGGCAGGACGGACCGGATATTGCCGGCAGCCTTGGCCTGTGGCTAGGTGGCGAAGATGCCGGAGGCTTCAGGCTTCCGCTTCGCCCTCGCCAGGTTTGACGCCGCACAGGGCGATGGATAGCAGCTTGCGCAGGTGGGCGACGCCGGTTTCCATGTCGGGATGTTCGTTGCCGTTGATCCAGCGGCGAACTTCCGTCATGTAGATAGTCAGGATCAGCGAAGCGATTTCCTGCGCGGGATAGGCGGAACAAATCCTGCCGGCATCCTGCTTGGCCTGGATGATGGCGGACACCATGTCCATCGTACGGCCGCGGCGAGCATAGAAGCGCATTGTTTCAGGGCCTTGTGCTGTGGCGCGGGACAGGAAATCAAACGTTTCCTGGATGGCAGGCCGTGAAAGGCGCGGCTCGCTGGACCAGTACTGGTAGCGGCGGCGGAAGAAATTCGTCAGCTGGTCGATCAGCGTACCGCTTTTCGGTGTCTCGGACAGGTCGTCGGTGATCTGGTCGAGATCGTCGTTGATGATCAACATCAACAGGTCGCGCTTGTCCTTGGCGTACACGAACAGCGTGCCTATCGCGACATCGGCGCGTTCGGCGATTTCACGCGTGGTGGCGGCATCGTAACCCTTCTCCAGGAACATTTCGCGGGCTGCCTGCTTGATGCGCCTGCGCTTGTCCAGTTTGCTGCGCTCCCGCAATCCCAGTTTGGCAGGCGCGGCGCCGGCAGGCGAGGTGGTGGAGTCGGGTGACAGGACGGTTTCAGACATGATGTTTTTATTGGTAATAGGCTGCTGGCTGCTAAATGCATCCCCGGTACCGCCCGGGATATGGATATGGGGTATGTAGGGATTATAGCGTGCCGACATCAAAAAAATCTGTAGTTCACTCAATTGTGACCAAGTTTTACTTTTGAAAACGCACACTGCAGAAAATGATTTCTGCATCGCAATATTGGAACGCATTTCATCACCAGGAGCGGGGGTGAACGGGTCCGCACGCTGGATTGATTTCAATAGGCAAACGCATCTCACTCCTATGGATGAAATGAATTCCAGTTACTGTTCCGGAAGGACTAAGGATGTTAAAAGCACGGACTTTATACGACAAGCTATGGGATGAGCATGTTGTCAGGACAGAGCCGGATGGCACGGCGTTGCTGTATATAGACCGCCATCTGCTGTACGAAGTGACCAGTCCGCAGGCATTTGAAGGCCTGGAATTGCAACAGCGCCCGGTGTGGCGCGCTGCTGCCAATCTGGCGGTCTGCGACCACAATGTACCGACCTCCGGCCGCGCACAGGGAATCAGTGATCCGCTGGCGCGCCTGCAGGTGGAAACGCTGGCACACAATAGTGAAAAACACGGCATTGCCCAACTGAGACTGCATGACCGCAGGCAGGGTATTGTCCATATTGTCGGTCCCGAGCAGGGCGTGACGCTGCCGGGTATGACTGTCGTCTGCGGCGATTCGCATACCAGCACCCACGGTGCGTTTGCCGCGCTGGCGTTCGGCATAGGCACCAGCGAGGTTGAGCACGTGCTGGCGACGCAGACGCTGCCGGCAAAGAAAAGCCGCAATATGCGCATTGAGGTCACGGGAACAATGCCTGCCGGTTGCAGCGCCAAAGACCTGATCCTGCATATCATCGGCAGCATAGGCAGTGATGGCGGCGTCGGCATGACGATAGAATTCAGCGGCCCGGCCATTTCTGCGTTGTCGATGGAGGCGCGCATGACCTTGTGCAATATGGCGATAGAAGCCGGCGCGCGCAGCGGACTGGTGGCGGTGGACGACGTCACGATTACCTACCTGCAAGGACGTCCCTCCGCGCCTGCCGGCGCAGACTGGCAGCAGGCCGTGCAGCACTGGCGCACGCTGGTGTCGGATCATGGCGCGCATTTTGACCACGAGCTAGGCATTGATATTTCGTTCCTGAGGCCGCAGGTCACATGGGGCACGTCACCGGCGATGCTGGCCGACATCGATGGCACGGTGCCCGATCCTGCCGATGAAGGCGACCCGGGCAAGCGCGCTGCGATGGTACGCGCACTCGCGTATATGGGGCTGGCACCGGGGTTGGCGATACAGGAAATTTCGTTCGACAAGGTATTCATCGGCTCCTGTACCAACAGTCGCATCGAGGACCTGCGGTCCGCGGCTGCGGTGGTGAAAAAGCTGGGGGGAGCGGTGGCGCCTACGGTAAAGATGGCAATGGTCGTACCGGGTTCCGGCTTGGTCAAGCAGCAGGCCGAACACGAGGGCCTGGACAGAATATTTACCGATGCAGGGTTCAGTTGGCATGAGCCGGGCTGCTCGATGTGCCTGGCGATGAACGAGGATAGGCTGGCGCCGGGCGAGCGCTGCGCATCGACGTCGAACCGCAACTTTGAAGGGCGCCAAGGTGCGGGTGGACGCAGCCATTTGATGAGTCCGGCGATGGCCGCCGCCGCGGCGATCGCCGGCCATTGCGTGGATGTGGCTTTGCTTTTTGATGCCGGGGTCACAGGAGAAAACTGATGGAAAAATTTGCTAGCTTCTCAGGCCTCGTCGCTCCACTGGACCGCGATGATGTGGATACCGATGCCATTATTCCCAAGCAATTCATGAAATCAATTTTCCGCACCGGCTTTGGGGACAACCTGTTCGATGCCTGGCGCTACCTGGATGAAGGGGAACCGGGCGCCGACAATAGCAAGCGGCCGCTGAATCCGGATTTTGTGCTGAACCAGCCGCGCTACCGGGCGGCGGCCATCCTGCTGGCGCGTAAAAATTTCGGTTGCGGCAGCTCACGCGAGCATGCGCCGTGGGCCCTGCTGCAATACGGGTTCAAGGTGGTGCTGGCGACCAGCTTTGCCGAAATTTTCATGGGCAATTGCTACAAGAACGGCCTGCTGCCGGTGGCACTGGAGGAGGCGCAGATAGAAGACATTTTCCGGCGCATGCGCGACTTGCCTGCCTATGTGCTGACGGTCAGCCTGGAAAACCAGACTGTCAGCGATGGATACGGAAATTCCTATGGGTTTGCCATTTCAGCTTATGTGAAGGAGGCGTTGATGACAGGCTCGGACGAGATCAGCCTGAGCCTGGCGCACCAGGAAGAAACCAGAGCATTTGAAGCGCAGCGCTTCCAGCGCTACCCGTGGCTGCAACACCCGGTCCGGATATGACAACGGCGCGCCGCTGCATTATCCGGCAACCTGGCTCACTAGCCCTTAGCCCTTAGCCATGGCTTGCGCCGCTGGCGCCGGCGGCAACGGCCGCGTGGCTGCCGGCTTGTGGATGGCTGACCACGGGATAGTCCCAGTCCGACACAAACAGCGTACCGTCGGCGCGGGCCATCGCCAGTTCCTGTTTGACTTGCGCGCGCGTCTTGCCTGTGCCTGCTGCAACGGGGGAGATATGCGGATAGTCATAGTCGGAATCCGCCAGCAGGCTGCCATCCTGACGTGCTTCCTTGACTTCGGCAACGACTTCAGCGCGGGTCAGCGTGGATTTCAGCACGGGGAAGGTAGGCCAGTCGTAGTCGGATGAAAACAGGGTTCCCTGTTGCCGCGCTTCGCGCAATTCATTGACTACTTGCTCGCGGGTCTTGCCAGCTGCATTTGGAGAGACTGATATCTCCTGGGAAAAAGCAACAGAGCTTGCCGCTGCCAGTGCCAATAATATAACTAATTTCTTCGCGTTCATGTTCATTCTCCAATGGGTAGGGTGATCAATCCAGTCTTGCGGCAGGCCGGTAAGGCTTGAACCGCATTTGACTGGCATGAACGGAAGTCTAGAGATATCACCGCAACAGGAAGATGACGCGATTATGACGAATTTGTAATAAGCCTGGATTTATTGGCCAGGGGCGCCGCACATGCCGCAAGAACGTGGCGGCAAACGACTATTTACTGGCGATCCTCTTCAGCAGTCGCATCAGGCCGCGCAGTACCGGAATTTTTTCATACAGTTCTTCCGCCGCGTCCCAGTAGTCGCGATGATAGTTGACACGGCCCACCGCATTGAAGCGCAGATGCGTGGCCCCGCGTATGCGTTGTTCGACACCGGGCTTGCGCTTCATCTCAAACAGGAAATCCCAGGTCAGGAAGGCTTCATTGTGCTGCAGCACGCGGCTATGAATTTTGAAATGGGGGTTGCCCACCTGCGCAAACATGTGCAGGAAAATAGGCTTGATCTCGTCCAGGCCTTCCACTTCATTAAAAGGGTCTTTGAAGAAGGCGTCGCCGGTGTAGATCAGGTGCAGCTGCTGGCAGGATTGCAGCGTCAGCGTTTCGAAAAACTCCACGACCATGTCAAGGTCTTTGTCGTAGCTCATCAATGTATTTGTCATGGCGTGCGTACAGGGTTAGGGTCAGCAGTTGCGGCCGTTGAAGAGGCAGGTGATGTCATGGACGGAGCAGGCGCTGCCTGCGACAGCAGCTTGCTGCGCAATGCCGGCGCGGTCGTGTTCTTGTCCAGCCAGATCGCAAAGAAGGCGTGCGCGAATTCTGCATCGGCTATTTCGCCGAGAGCGTTGCCGTTCAGGTAAAACCGCGCGCCCTGCGCCGGCAGGTAGATGCCGGTAATGCGGTCGCCTTCGCGCACGTCGGGAAACAGGCGGTTCATCTGTGTCAGCCATTTCTGCCGGGTTTCTTCGCTGCCCAGTTTCAGCCTGGTGATTTCTTCATAACTGGCTTTGGCAATTTTTGTGCCGACCAGGGCACGCGCATATTGCAGTTCCAGTGCAAATTTGTTCTTGCCGGGCGCGTCGTCGCGATAGCCGGCGTCTGTGACCCATAGCGCAGCGTCATAGATTTTCAGGCCGAACCAGCGGAAGCTGCCTGCGCCCGCCAGGTGTGCATGGGAGAATTCAGCTTGAACAGGTGCAGGGACTTCCGAGGGCTCAGGTGCGGTTTCTTTGCCCCATGCGTTTGCCGCCAGCATGCACAGGCAAACCAGCGCCATGCGGGCAAGCCTGCAAAACGCCAGTGTCATGGTTTGACCAGCGTGAATTGCGTGACATTGATACTGCCCGCGCGGAAGCCTGCTTCGCAATACGCGAGGTAGAATTCCCAGGTGCGCAGGAATTTTTCATCGAAGCCCTGTGCCTTGATTTCCTGCAGTTTCTCTGCGAACGCGGTGCGCCATTCCAACAAGGTGCGGGCATAGTCCATGCCGAAACTGAAGGTTTCAACGACCTTGAGACCGTGGTTTTCCGCGTACTGCGTGAAGACCTCAATAGAAGGCAGCATGCCGCCCGGGAAGATATATTGCTGAATAAAGTCTGTGCCCTTGCGGTAGCGGTCGAACAGCGCATCATCGATGACGATAGTCTGTATGCAGGCGCGACCGTGCTGCTTCAGGTTGCGGTGTATGCAGTCGAAGTAGCTGGGCCAGTATTTCTCGCCGACAGCTTCAAACATTTCTATGGAGGCGATTGCATCGTATTCGCCCTTGCTGTCGCGATAGTCCTGCAGCTTGAGCTGGCTATGCTGTTGCAGGCCGGCGCGGTTTAGTCGCTGCTGCGCAAATTCCAGCTGCTCGCCGGACAAGGTCAGCCCCGTCACATGGGCCCCAGTCTCGCCGGCGGCAATCTCGGCAAAGCCGCCCCAGCCGCAGCCTATTTCCAGAATTCTGGAGCCGAAGCCGACCTGCAATTCATCCAGGATGCGGCGGTATTTGTTGACCTGGCCATCCTGCAGACTGACGACGTGGCCGGATGAAAACAGTGCACTGGAATAAGTCATCGTCGGATCCAGCCACAGGCGGTAGAAGTCGTTGCCGATGTCGTAGTGGGCATGGATATTCTTTTTGCTGCCGGTGCGCGAGTTACGATTTAGCAGATGCCTTGCCCTGTATAGGAGATTGCCCCACCAGGTACCGTAAATAATTTCTTCCAGGTGCCGACGGTTATACGAGATCAGTTCTATCAGCGCAGGCAGGTTATTGGTAGTCCAGTGGCCGTCGATATAGGTCTCGGCAAAACCGATGTCGCCGGACTTCAGGATTGCGTTGCAGACCTGCCAGTTACGCAAGTTCAGGCTGACGGCTGGTGTGCCGTTGCCGAAGCCGGCGGTTTGTCCGTCGGGAAATAGCATCTGCAGGCTGCCATGTTCCAGCTTTTGCAGCAGGCGGATGATGAACTGCGCTTCCGCAGGAAAGCCGCTGGTGTCCAGGCTGGCTTGACGGGTATTTTCCAGGGTAAAAGAATTAGTGGCCATTTTTTGTCTCTTTATCTGCTGATGTCGCTGGCGGGTGGCGCCGGTTTGGAAAAGAAAGGAATCCGCTTCAGCCACAGGCGCAGGGCCTGTACATGGATACGGACGATGACGGCCAGCGTCATCAGGGGGAAGCGCAACATGGCCCAGCCCAGTGCACGGTCGCTCAAGGGTTGCGCAATACCCGATATGCTGGTCAGCAGCAGCGGGCCGGACGCATCGTCGTAGTCGATGCTGGCGACATGGTGTTGCAGCATCTGCCCGCCGGCTTGCCTTTCCGATTGCATGAAATGGAAACGGTATCCGCCTTCCAGCGGGCAAAAGGGAGATACGTGGAAAATCTTCTTGGCCGTCAATTCCTGGCCGTAAGCCTGGACTGTGCCGGTCTCCAGCAGGTACACATGTTTTTCGCCAAAGGTATTGCAGACCTCCACGACGATGGCGCGCAGCGCGCCGTCCTGGCGGTGGCAAAACCAGAAAGACACCGGGTTGAATACGTAACCGAACACGCGCGGGAAACATTGCAGCCAGATTTCACCGTCGGCATCGGCAATGCCCTGCTGCTGCAAAATGCCGTTGACCCAGGCCAGCGGAGCCTGCTTGCCGTCGCCGTGGTCTTTATCATGGAAGGACAAAAGGTTGAAGCGATTGTGTGAAAAGAAACGGGCCGGCAATGGCGTTGCCGCCGACGCTTTCAAGGGAATGCGCAGGAAGAAGACGCCGTAGGTAAACGCGTTCTGCGCCGGGCGCAGGCGCTTGTGCCTGACGGCGCCGGTGCATAGCTGGGTGGCGTCTGGGCTCGTTGCCGTATTCATGGGATTGTGCGCGTCCATGCCGGTTCAGGCAGCCCGGGCCGTTTGCCGCGCACTTGATTGCGCTATTCCTTCGGCGGCCAGCAAACCCGATTTCAGCCCGTCTTCATGAAAGCCGTAACCGGTCCATGCGCCCGCGAACCAGATATTGCGCTTGCCCTGTATGGCGGGCAGCAGCGCCTGTGCTGCAATGGCAGCCTGGTCAAAAAACGGGTGTGCATAGTCGTATTCGGCAATCAGCTTGCCCCGCGCGGGTTCTTCTATTGGATTCAGGCTGACGATGACCGGTGTCGTAAACGGCAGCGGTTGCAGCTGGTTGATCAGGTAGTGCACGCAGACGCGAGGGTCCGCGCCGCTACTGCTCTGGTAGTTCCAGGCCGACCAGGCTTTACGGTGCTGTGGCAGGAAGCGCGCGTCGGTATGCAGCACTGCACGGTTCGGCTGATACGTGATGGCGGACAGCACGGCACGCTCGTCGGAGGTGGCATCCGTCAGCAATTTCAGGCTTTGATCGCTGTGTGCGGCGAGCACCGCATGATCGAATTCCCTTTGCACCCCGCCGGCCTGAACCAGCACTGTGTTGCGGTTGCTTGCGCGTACCGACTGTACCGGCGTTTTCAGGTAGGTCTGCGTTATCTGTACCAGCATTTCGTCTACATATTTCCTGGCGCCGCCTTTGACGGTGCGCCATTGCGGCCTGTTGTTGACTTGCAGTAAACCGTGGTTGTGGCAGAAGCGCACGAAAGAAGACAGGGGAAATTCCAGCATTTCTTCCGCCGGGCAGGACCAGATGCAGGCAGCCATGGGCAGCAGATACCAATGCCGGAATTCGGTGCTGTATTTATGTTTTTCCAGAAAACGGCCCAGCGACAGGTGGATGTCGGCGTCCTGCATCAGTGCGGCGATGGCGCTTGCCTGGCGATTGAACCGGATGATGTCGGACAGCATGCGCAAAAAGCCGGGGTTGATCAGGTTGCGCCGCTGCGCAAATACGGTGTCGAGACTGGCGCCCGCCCATTCCAGCGTTCTATTGTCGACCGGCATTTTTACCGAGAATGACATATCGGTAGCCGCGGTTTCCACGCCCAATTCGTCAAACAGCTGTACCAGCTGCGGGTAGGTGCGGTGGTTGAAAACCAGGAAACCGGTGTCCACACCATGGCGATGGCCGTCCAGTTCAACGTCGACAGTGTGCGTATGGCCGCCAAAATAGTCATTGGCTTCGAACAGCGACACCGCATGTCCTGCGCGGCTCAGTTTATAAGCGCAGGACAAACCTGAGATACCTGATCCTATGACGGCGATGTTCATGGTCTTCATGTCCAGTGAGTGGCCCTATAGGGCTTCGTATGATCTTTTTGATATTTTTATTGCTGCGTATGTGAGGGATATACGGGACGCTTGCCAAACTGGATTCAGTTTTTGCAAAAAAATGTTACTTGGGGGCAGTAAGCCAGGCGCAGCGTGCCGGCCGGATCGCCGCAAGGGGCGGAAATGAAAAAAGCCTGGCGGAACCAGGCTTTTGCAATCGAGGGAAGGGTAGAACTTATTCGGCCAGTGCTTTTTCCACGTCGGCGACCAGCTTTTTATCATCCGGCGTTGTTTCGCTAGGATAGGAGGCGACGACATTGCCTTTTCTGTCGATCAGGTATTTGGTGAAATTCCATTTAGGCGTCCTGCCGGTAGCCTTGATCAGCTCGGCATGCAGGGGATTTACATCCTTGCCGGTGACCGAGGATTTGGCGAACATCGGGAATTTGACGCCGTAGGTATTAAAGCAGAAGTCCGCTATTTCCTTGCTGGAGCCCGGTTCCTGTTTGCCGAAATCATTGGACGGGAAGCCCAGTACCACGAGGCCTTTGGGGTTATATTTGGCATGCAGCGCTTCCAGGCCTTCATACTGCTTAGTAAAACCACAATAACTGGCGGTATTGACGACCAAGGTTACCTTGCCTGTATATTGGCAGAGGTCTTGTTTGGCGTCATCCTGCAGGCGGTTAAACGTATGGTGCAGAATGGCCGGGCAGCTTTCCGGCACCGCTGCCGATGCGCTGGATGTGATACCGCCGGCCAGGATGCTGAATAAAACGATCATTCCGGCAACTAATTTCTTGTGCATGGTCTATCTCCGTGTAGAGGGGTTGAATCCGATAGCCGAATGGTAGCGTAATATTAAATATGCTGTTGGACGGCTATAAACTACTTTACAAAATTCCCTGAATTATCAATTTGATATTCATAATCCGGGAAAAATCTTGAAACGATTCGCATTTATCAAACAAGGTAGTGAAGATGTCACATCTGTCTGCTAAAATTAGATAAGTTACTCTATTTTCTATCTTTGTGTGAAGGTCAACATGCTTTACCCAGAATTGTTTAAATCGCTTGAGCAGGTCCGCTGGAATATGGATACCGATATTCCCTGGGACCAGTACGACGACTCCAAGCTGACCAAGGAGCAGGCTCAAACGATCAAGATGAATGCGATCACCGAGTGGTCTGCATTGCCTGCAACAGAAATGTTTCTGCGCGACAACCGCGGCGACAGCGATTTTTCTGCTTTCATGTCGATCTGGTTCTTCGAAGAACAAAAACATTCACTGGTGCTGATGGAGTATCTACGCCGCTTCCACCCTGAGCTGGTGCCGACCGAGGAAGAGTTGCACAATGTGCGTTTCGAGTTCGACCCCGCGCCGCCGTTGGAAACACTGATGCTGCACTTCTGCGGCGAAATCCGGCTGAACCACTGGTACCGCTGCGCGTCCGACTGGCATACCGAACCCGTCATCAAGCAAATCTACAAGATCATCAGCCAGGATGAGGCACGCCACGGCGGCGCCTATCTGCGCTACATGAAAAAATCTTTGTCGGAAGTGGGCGACACCGCGCGCGCTGCATTCGCCAAGATAGGCGTGTTGATGGCGTCCGCCCGCCGCACCGAAAAGCCGCTGCACCCGACCAACCTGCATGTGAACCAGGCGCTGTTCCCCAACGATACGATACAGAGCCGTCTGCCGGACCCGGCCTGGCTGGAACGCTGGCTGGATGGCCAGATCAATTTTGACGGCAACTGGGAAAAGAAAGTCGTGGATCGTATCTTGCACAATATGTCGCTGCTGTTCGAGCGCACTTTTGAGTCGGTGCAGGACTTGAACCGTTATCGCAAGGAAATTACGCAGCGTATTGCCGCCAGTGCCGCCGCAGCTGCGAATGCGGTATAGATCGCGGACATACATCCCTACATAGTCGCGGCACAAATCGCGACATAAACAATATGCAGCGCAGACGCGCTGCAGTCTCATATAAAATGGCCGCTCTTCGTGGCCATTTTTATTTCATCACACCCTATGCCGAATTTCGAAACCAAAATGACCAACAGTAAGGAACTCGCCAGCCGCGTGGCGGGGCTGCCCAAGCCGGTGGTGATGACCAACGGGGTATTCGATATCCTGCATCGCGGCCACGTCAGCTACCTGGCGCAGGCCAAGGCGCTGGGAGGCTCGCTGGTGGTCGCGGTCAACACCGATGCGTCCGTCAGACGGCTGGGTAAGGGCGACGACCGTCCCGTCAATGCCTGCGAAGACCGCATGGCTGTGCTGGCTGCGCTGGAGTCGGTTAGCCTGGTGGTGGAGTTTGCCGAAGATACTGCGCTGGAAGCGGTGCAACTGGCGCACCCCGACATCTACGTCAAGGGCGGCGATTACGACATGGCAGCCATTCCTGAGGGGCAGGCGGTACTGGCTTATGGCGGCAAGGTGGCTGCGATAGAGTTTGTGCATGACCGCTCGACCAGCAAGCTGCTGGCCAAGGTCAGGCTCAGTAAATAAGGTGGCAAGTCAGGTAGTCATTCAGGCGCCGCCGGCAAAGCCGTTCTGGCGCCAGGCTTCATACACGACTACCGCCACCGTATTGGACAGGTTCAGGCTGCGATTGTCCGGCCGCATCGGCAGGCGTATGCGCTGTGCTGCCGGAAAAGATTCGCGTAGCTCCGGCGCCAGGCCGCGGGTCTCGGCGCCGAACACAAACACATCGCCGGGTTTGAATTCCACCTGCGCAAACGGCGCGGAGCCGTGTGTGGTCATTGCAAACATGCGGCCGGCATCAGGCTGCTCCTGCGCCAGGTAGGCCTGCCAGTTCTTATGCACCTTCATCGTCGCATAGTCGTGGTAGTCCAGGCCGGCGCGCTTCATCTTGGAATCGTCCAGTGGGAAGCCCAGTGGTTCTATCAAGTGCAGCTGCACGCCGGTGTTGGCACACAGGCGGATGATGTTGCCGGTATTGGGCGGGATCTCCGGTTCGACCAGGACTACATGAAACAAGCTATTCTCCTTGTAAGCTCTTTACTGATTAATGGGGCAAGGTGCGCGCAAACACGTAGTTGCTGACCCTGGCGGCACCGAAGCGTTTCAGCATCGCCGCGATTTCATTCAGCGTGGTGCCGGTGGTCATCACGTCGTCCACGATGCCTATGTGCCGGCCCTTGATCCTGTCCAGCATGGCAGGCGCCAGCATGAAGGCATTGCGCACGTTCTTTTGCCTGTCGTCCGGATGCAGACCGCTTTGCTGCGCGGTTTCTCGGCTGCGGTTGAGCAAAAGCGGCTCCAGCGAGATGCCTAGGTGCCGGGCCAGCGGCCTGGCGATTTCCAGTGCCTGGTTGAAGCCGCGCTCCGCCAGCCTGTTTTGCCCCAGCGGCACCATGGTCAGCAGGTCCGGCAAAGGTGTGCCGCGTTGCTCCAGGATGGCGTCGCGCAGCACTGCTGAAAATACCGGCGCCAGCGCCAGGTGATGAGCAAATTTCAGGTTCAGCACCAATTGGTCCAGCGGTGCGGCATAGTTGCAGGCAGCTACCGTGTGGTCGAATGCGGGTGTATCGGTCAGGCAGGCGCCGCATCGGCTGCTGCCTCCGGTATCCTCCCGAGGTAGTGGCAGCGCGCATTGCATACAGCGTGTCAGACGAACGTTCAGGAAAGCCGCGTGGCAGGCAGCGCACACCACGAGCTTGCCATGTTCTCCACATAAGGCGCAGGCAGACGGCAGCAAGGCGGATAGTTGTGCAAACATGTCGGTCTTGATCGCTGGCGGAGCCAGGACTGGTGTTGTAAAAGCCGCGCCATCCTGCGGCCAGGGCGGCAAACGTGTAAACTCTGCGCATTATCGCATCCCGCATGGGCTTGCGCAGCCCAATCAGACTATTCCATCCCCATCCTGCCCCATGTTAAGCGCCCCGATCGATTTAAAAACCGTACGCCAGCTATTTGCAAAACCCGAAAAAATCATCGGTTCTGATTTCCTGCGCCGTGAAATTGCCGGCCGCATGCGCGAAAAGCTGGAGCTGGTGAAGATACAGCCGCAGCGCGTGCTGGATGCCGGCTGCGGCGAAGGCGCCGATATTGTTCATTTGCAAAAAATATATGCGGAGGCGCATGTGATGGGCGCCGACGCATCGCCGCAGATGCTGGCCGCCGCGATGCAAAACCAGAGGGCAGCGGTCAGTTCGGTGGGCCGGCTGCTGGCAAAATGGACGCCGCCGGTCTTGCGCCGCGCGCAGAACGAGGGGCTGGCCTGCGCCGATTTCGCTCGGCTGCCGTTGCCGGCCAATGCGGTGGACCTGGTCTGGTCCAATCTGGCGTTGCACTGGCATCCCCAGCCGGACCTGGTGTTTGCCGAGTGGAGGCGGGTGCTGCGCACCGAGGGCCTGCTGATGTTTTCCTGCTTCGGCCCGGATACGCTGGTGGAGCTGCGCCAGGCCTTCGCCGGTGTCGACCAGTTGCCGCATACGCTGCCCTTCGTGGACATGCACGATTTTGGCGATATGCTGGTCAACGCCGGTTTTTCCACACCGGTGATGGACATGGAAAAAATCACGCTGACCTATGACACTTTGGATAAGCTGGTTACGGATGTGCGTGCCCTGGGCGGAAATCCGCTGCTGACACGGCGCACCGGCTTGCTGGGTCGGCAGGCATGGCGCCGCCTGTGTGATGCATTTGATAAGATGCGTGGTGCTGACAACAGGGTGGCGCTGACTTTTGAAATAGTTTACGGCCATGCATTTCGGCCGGCACCAAAGAAAATTTCTAGCGGGGAATCAATTATTCGCCTTGATTTGCACAAAAAACCGCCGCAGTAACGAGAATTGTTTCAAGAAATGATGCTTTATTTTGATTTATTTTTGTGCAATTTACTGGCGTCACGACAAGTATTCTGCTTGATATAAGCCTACTTTACGTCTTATACTCTCGCAGTTGTGGAAGTCGCCAGCGAATGTCATTGAAATGACTGTCGATCTTGGGTGCGTCGGATGGAATCTCATGAATGGCTGATGAAGCGAAATTGCGCATTGTCACCCAAACAGCTAGCCTTGTTTTACTGTGTACTTTGTAGTGTATCTTTCAGTATTGCCATCATTTTTCTGGTGAATGGCGCATGGCTGGTGCTTTGTTTTTCATTTTTGGAAATGCTGGGTGTCGGTGCCGCATTTCTCATCTACGCGCGTCACGCTGGTGATCGTGAATATGTTTCCCTGACCAGGGAGTGCCTGCTGGTCGTTGTAGTACAGGGAAGCCATGTTCACGAATACAGACTTTATCCACTGTTTGTCAAAGTTGATTTGCCCGATTCGCCCGGAGGACTGGTGGAATTGCGGGCACAGCAGCTTTTGGTCAAGGTGGGGCGGTATTTAATGGTAAGCAGGCGGCGTGAATTTGTGCGGGAATTGCAGAGCGCACTCATGTCGGTTTGTTAAAGAATTCTATTTGGGTTTTTGGGGAAATCATGAAACATGCGAAGCGATTACAATCGTTAGTGCTTGGAGCGTCTCTGCTGGCGACGGGTTTGCCATCTTGGGCGGCTGGCGAAGTCAAGGACATCGTGGGCGGCCCAGCTGTGCTGGAGACTAACCTGCAACCGCCGGTGACGCAGATTGCGCAGCAGATTTATTCGCTGCACAACCTGATGCTGATCATCTGCCTGGTGATTTTCGTCGCCGTATTCGGTGTGATGTTCTACTCGATCTTCAAGCATCGCAAATCCCTGGGCCACAAGGCTGCCAGTTTCCATGAAAGCACTTCGGTCGAGATCGCCTGGACCGTGGTTCCTTTCATCATCGTTATCGGCATGGCATTGCCGGCTACCCGTACCGTGGTGGCGATGAAAGACACGTCCAATGCAGATATCACGATCAAAGCCACCGGCATGCAGTGGAAATGGGGCTATGACTACTTGAAGGGTGACGGCGAAGGCATCTCCTTCCTGTCCACGCTGAAGACCCCAAGGTCGCAGGTTGGCGCACCGGGCGTTGCCCCGACGGAAGCGCGCAGCGACACTTACCTGCTGGAAGTGGACAATGAAGTGCACGTTCCCGTGAACAAGAAGGTGCGCATCATTACTACCGCCAACGACGTTATCCACTCCTGGACCATCCCTGCATTCGGCGTCAAGCAGGATGCGATTCCCGGCTATGTCCGCGATACCTGGTTCAAAGCTGAAAAAGAAGGTACTTACCGCGGCCAGTGCGTGGAACTGTGCGGCAAGGAACATGCGTTCATGCCTATCGTCGTTGTTGTCGAATCCGAAGAAAAATACAAGGCCTGGGTAGATACCAAGAAAAAGGAAATGGCTGCGCTGGCGGACGATCCTAATAAGGTATGGACCATCGACGAGCTGAAACAGCGCGGCGAAAAAGTATTCAACGCCAATTGCGCAGCCTGCCACCAGGCTAATGGCAAGGGCGTGCCCGGCGCCTTCCCTGCCCTGGACGGTTCGCCAATTGTCGCCGGCCCGAAAGCCGACCAGATTCATCTGGTACTGAACGGCAAGGGCGGCATGCCTGCCTGGAAAGCGACATTGTCCGATACCGAGATCGCTGCCGCTATTACCTATACACGTAACAGCTGGTCCAACAAGTCGGCCGAAAATATTGTTCAACCAGCAGAAGTTCTGGCTGCGCGCAAGTAATTGAATTTAGGAGATTGAGATGAGCACAACTGCAGTCGATCACGCACACGATCACTCTCACGACCACGCGCACGACCATCCTCATGGTTTCCGCCGCTGGTTGTTTGCAACAAACCATAAAGACATCGGTAGCCTGTACCTGTGGTTCGCTTTCACCATGCTGCTGTCGGGCGGCGTGCTGGCCTTGATGATACGCAGCGAGCTGTTCCAGCCCGGCCTGCAACTGATGCAGCCGGAGTTCTTCAACCAGCTGACCACGATGCACGGCCTGATCATGGTGTTCGGCGCGATCATGCCGGCGTTCGTCGGCTTTGCCAACTGGATGATCCCGCTGCAAATCGGCGCATCCGATATGGCTTTTGCGCGGATGAACAACTTCTCGTTCTGGCTGATGCCTCCTGCTGCATTGCTGCTGATCGGTTCCTTCTGGGTACCTGGCGGCGCGACCGCTGCCGGCTGGACGCTGTATGCTCCGCTGTCCACACAGATGGGCCCAGGCATGGACATGGCGATTTTTGCGATCCACATCATGGGTGCTTCTTCCATCATGGGTTCGATCAACATCATCACTACCATCCTGAACATGCGCGCTCCCGGCATGACGCTGATGAAGATGCCGATGTTCTGCTGGACATGGCTGATTACTGCCTACCTGCTGATCGCTGTGATGCCGGTTCTGGCTGGCGCCATCACGATGACCCTGACAGACCGTCATTTCGGCACGTCTTTCTTTAATGCTGCCGGCGGCGGCGACCCTGTGATGTACCAGCATATTTTCTGGTTCTTCGGACACCCAGAAGTGTACATCATGATTCTGCCGGCCTTCGGCATCGTCTCCCAGATTGTTCCTGCGTTTGCCCGCAAGCCGCTGTTCGGCTATGCATCGATGGTGTATGCAACGGCATCCATCGCGATCCTGTCCTTCATCGTCTGGGCCCACCACATGTTCACGACAGGCATGCCGGTGACCGCACAGCTGTTCTTCATGTATGCCACGATGCTGATCTCGGTGCCGACCGGCGTGAAAGTGTTCAACTGGATCGCGACCATGTGGAAAGGCTCGATGACGTTTGAAACGCCTATGCTGTTCGCGATCGGCTTCATCTTCGTGTTCACGATGGGTGGCTTCACCGGCCTGATCCTGGCGGTAACGCCGATCGACATCCAGCTGCAGGATACTTATTACGTGGTTGCCCACTTCCACTATGTGCTGGTGGCAGGTTCGCTGTTCGCGCTGTTCGCAGGCTACTACTACTGGGGGCCGAAGTGGACAGGTTTCATGTACAACGAAACCCGCGGCAAGATCCACTTCTGGGGTTCGCTGATCGCTTTCAACGTCACGTTCTTCCCTATGCACTTCCTGGGCCTGGCAGGCATGCCGCGCCGCTACGCTGATTATCCAGCGCAGTTCACGGATTTCAACATGGTTGCAACCATCGGTGCTTTCTGGTTCGGCCTGATGCAGGTGTACTTCATCCTGGCCGTGGTATTGCCATCGATCAAAGGCGGCAAACCTGCGCCGGCCAAACCATGGGACGGCGCTGAAGGCCTGGAATGGACAGTGCCTAGCCCTGCGCCTTTCCATACGTTTGAAGAACCGCCAGTTTTTAAATAATGTTCAAGGCGGACTGCCGAAACGGCAGTCCGTGTAAAAAATGACAAACGGTAAGAAACCCAGCAACATCAGGACCGCGTTGATATTGGCTTCCGTCGCGCTGGTATTTTTTGTCGGCATCATCGTCAAGCAGTCTTTGCATTAAAGGACGGCCATGAGCGAAGAATCCGGTAAACCCGCAGGCGCAAGCAAGCTGAATGTCGTTGTCCTGAAAAAGCTGCTGGTCGTCGCCGTGCTGATGTTTGGCTTCGGTTACGGCCTGGTGCCGGTCTACAAGCAGATATGCGAGCTGACCGGCGTGAATATACTGACCACAAAGGATGACAACGTCCAGCCGGTCGGCAATTCGCAGATCGACAAGAGCCGTGAAGTCACTATAGAGTTTGATGCGAATACGCAGGGTCCGTGGAGGTTCCGTCCCACGGTCAGCAGCATGAAAGTGCACCCTGGCGAAATGTCGACGGTTGTGTATGAGGTCGTCAACAAGCAGTCGTACAAGATGGATGCGCAGGCGATCCCCAGTTTTGCGCCGCAGCAGTCAGCCGCCTTCTTCAAGAAAGTGGAATGCTTCTGCTTCAAGCAGCAGACTTTGGGACCGAATGAAGCCAGGCAGATGCCGGTCGTGTTTTTTGTCGATCCGGCCTTGCCGAAGGATGTAAAGACGATTACCTTGTCCTATACCTTCTTTGAAGTGGGCGGCCAGCCTAAAACGGCAGGCCAGGCAGATGCCAAACCCGCCGGCAAGGAAGGCTGATGGAGGACAACAAGCCGGCAACGCAGCGCAAGATGTCTTTTGGCGCAACGGTCCGGGCGGTGTTGTGGTCCTTCATCGGCATCCGCAAGGGCAAAGATTATGAAAAGGATGTGGGACAACTCAATCCGGTTCATGTCGTCATCGCCGGTGTCATTGGCGCAGCACTGTTTATCACGATATTGATACTGATCGTAAAAAGTGTCGTTGCAAAATAAGGAATACGGCGGTCAGGCCGCAGCCAGACGGCTGTAGTGGAACCGACGTAGAGATTAAGTTTAAATTTGTATCAGGAGATGGAAATGAGTTCTTCACACGCTAAAGTACCTTATTACTTCGTGCCTGGTCCGTCCAGATGGCCGGTGCTGGCTGGCGCGTCCTTGCTGGTCACGATGCTGGGCGCCGCAGGCTGGGTCAATGCCGTACCTGGCGCCAATATCGTCAATATCGTCGGTATTCTGATGACACTGGTCGTGCTGTATTTCTGGTTCGGCGATGCCATCAAGGAATCCGAAGGGGGCCTGTACAGCCCGCGCATCGACGTCTCTTACCGCTGGAGCATGAGCTGGTTCATCTTCTCCGAAGTGATGTTCTTCGGTGCTTTCTTCGGTGCACTGTTTTATGCACGTTCGATCTCCATGCCTTGGTTGGCGGATCTGGACCATAAAGTACTGTGGCCTGATTTCGCCGCTCACTGGGGCAATACCGGCCCAGCCGGCACGATCGAAGCGTTCAAGACCATGGGACCTTTCCCTATCCCTACGATCAATACTGCGCTGCTGCTGACTTCCGGCGTAACGCTGACGATTTCCCACCACGCGCTGCGTGAAGGCCATCGTGCAAAAACGGCTTTCTGGCTGGCTGCAACCATCCTGCTGGGCGCTGTGTTCATGTGTTTCCAGATATTCGAATATCACCACGCTTACACTGAACTGAACCTGAAACTGACTTCCGGCATCTACGGTTCCACCTTCTTCCTGTTGACCGGTTTCCACGGTTTCCATGTGACGATGGGTGCGATCATGCTGGCGGTGGTGCTGCGCCGTTTGCTGAAGGGCCACTTTACGCCCGAGCATCACTTTGCGTTTGAAGGCGCTGCCTGGTACTGGCACTTTGTCGACGTGGTATGGCTGGGCCTGTATGTTGTTGTGTACTGGCTGTAATCGCCAGCATAGCCAGACTAGCTGTTGAATAAGCAAAAAGCCGCACTATGTGCGGCTTTTTCTTGGGTGTTATGACCGCGAAGCGGGTAGGGTCAACGCTTCACAGGAACCCTAAGCTGAAATCCCTGTCTGACTCATTACCGGGTTTAGTGCATGCTGATGCCGGTGGGCTGTATCCAGCCCAGGCGGTTGGCGATCAGGATGAAGATGAACAGGCTGATCGAGAACCCTACGCGGAACGCCAGCGCCTTGACGGTGCGATTGCTCTTGCCCTTGTCTTTCATCAGATACACCAGCGCAGAACCCATGCTGAAGATGATGAGGAAAAAAGCAATGGCGACAATAATTTTCATGATGAGCTATAAATGAAGCCGCAGCATATACTCCGCGGATCAGTACCGGTTAAAGCCATATTGTAATGCGAATCTGCGATGCCCCTTAAATTTCGTGTCCGCCTGATCCCCCTGCTGGCGACTATCGCGCTGGTGGTGCTGGGCGTTTCCCTTGCGCAGTGGCAAACCCGCAGAGCACATCAAAAAGAACAGATAGACCTGCAGATGCACGAGCGAGCGCTGATGGCGCCGCTCAGCCTTGGGGCTGCGCCCGTGCCTGCCGCCGGCATCGTATTCCGGCACGTGCGGCTCAGCGGCCGCTTCGCCGGCAACTGGCCGCTGTATCTGGACAACCGCGCGCTGCACGGCAATGCCGGGTTCTATGTGATGATGCCGTTTAAAATCGAAGGCAGCGACATGCATGTGTTGGTCGCGCGGGGCTGGCAGCCGCGCAACGCGCAGGACAGGAGCAAGATGCCGCCGCTGGCCACGCCGGACGGCGTCGTACAGATAGAAGGCATCGCCCGCGACAGCATAGACCGCGTGATGCAGCTGGGCCAGGCCACACCGATTACCCCCGGCGCTATCGTACAGAACATCACTGCAGCCGACGTGGCGCGGCAATCGCATCTGGCGATGCAGGACATCATAGTGGAGCAGACTTCGGCCTCGCCGGATGGCTTGCAGCGCGACTGGCCCTTGCCGTCGGCCGGTGCCGACAAGCACAGGGCCTACGCATTCCAGTGGTATGCACTATCGCTGATGGCAATTCTTTTTTTTGTAGTAACAGGATATCGTCGTGGAAAAAACAGTCAATAAAACCTCTGGCCGCTGGAAGCTCTTCCTCATCATTATCATCTGTGCATCGCCGCTGGTGTTTTCCTATCTGGCCTATTACGTCATCAAGCCGGAAGGTCGCACCAATTACGGTGCGATCCTGGACCCGCGCCAGTATCCGATGCCCAAGCTGCAATCCTCGCTGCTGGGCGGTGAGCCGAAAGAGCTGGATGCCTATAAAGGCAAATGGATCATGCTGGTTGCCGACGGCGGCGACTGTGCCGAGGCTTGCAAGAAGAAGCTATACGATATGCGCCAGCTGAGGCTGATACAAGGCAAGGAAATGGACAGGATAGAGCGCGTGTGGCTGATCACCGACGACAAACCCATCGATACTGTGCTGATCCGCGAATACGACGGCATGCGCATGCTGCATGCCAAGGCGGAACTGGTCAAGGCCTGGCTGCCGGTCGAGCAGGGCACCGATATCCGCGACCACATCTACATGATAGACCCGCTGGGCAACCTGATGATGCGCTTCCCCAAAGACGCCGATCCCAACAAGATCAAGAAGGACATCATCAAGCTGCTGAAAGCTTCCGCGATAGGCTGATCGCACATGCATATCCTGCAACTCGCCATCACCGGCCTGCTGGTCGCACTGCTGCCCCTGAGCGTCGTATGGGTGTCGGCCGACCAGAACAAATACCGCAAACTGGTGGCGGTGACGCTGTTCCTGACCTTCGACCTGATCATGTTCGGCGCGTTTACCCGGCTGACCGATTCCGGTCTGGGTTGCCCGGACTGGCCGGGCTGCTACGGGGAGGCCAATCCTTTCCAGGCGCATGCGGCGATCAAGGCAGCAGAGGCCATCATGCCTACCGGCCCGGTCAGCGTGCAAAAGGCCTGGATAGAAATGATCCACCGCTATCTGGCGATGGCGGTCGGCGTGCTGATCGTGGCGCAGGTCATTATCGCCTGGCGCGACCGTCTCAGGGGAAAGAAAGTGCTGGGGTCGCCATGGCTGCCGACCGGCCTGTTTTTTTTCGTTTGCCTGCAAGGGGCGTTCGGCGCCTGGACCGTGACGCTGAAGCTGCAGCCGGTGATCGTAACGACCCATCTGCTGCTCGGCATGGGGCTGCTGGGCCTGTTGGCATGGCTGTCGGCGCAGCAGTCGGTGCACCAGCATGTGGCCAATCGCAGTGTTGTGGCGCCGGCCACGATAGCGCTGGCATTGCTTGCAGTGCAGATTGCGCTGGGCGGGTGGGTAAGCACTAACTATGCGGCGCTGGCTTGCCACGACTATCCCCTATGCAGTGGCGCGGTAATACCGGAAATGGATTTCGAACACGGGTTTACGCTATGGCGGCAGCTCGGCCAGAAAGCAAACGGCGAATTCCTGCCCTTCCAGGCGCTGGTGGCTATCCACTGGGTGCACAGGAATTTTGCCTTGCTGGTCATTGCCGTTGTGGCCTGGGCCGCGCTGCGCGCCAGGAAGGTCCGGGGACTGGAAAATCTCGGCAAATGGCTGCTGCTGGTGATCGCAGTGCAATTCCTGTCCGGCGTATCGACGATCTTTTTTTCCTGGCCCCTGCTGATCGCCGTCATACACAATGGCGGCGCCGCATTGCTCCTGCTATTGCTGTGCATGTTAAACTACAGGGCTAGACTCGCTTCTTGAGCCATCCCTTGCCGCTTCTTGCCGTCCTGACCACCTTTATGAGTACTTTGAGCCTACCTGCCAACCGCATCGCCCAGTATCTGGCCCTGACCAAGCCGCGTGTCACGCAGCTGGCTGTATTTTGCGCGGTCATCGGCATGTTCCTGGCAACGCCCGACTTGCCTGACTGGCGCCTCGTGGTCGCGGCTACGGTAGGCATCTGGCTGCTGGCCGGGGCCGCGTTTGCCGTCAACTGCCTGGTCGAGCGAGAGATCGATTCCCGCATGGCCCGCACCGCCCGTCGTCCTATGGCGCAAGGCGAGATCACGGTGCCGCAGACGCTGGTGTTTTCCGGCGTCATCGGCGGCGCCGGCATGTGGGTGCTGTACAACTTCGTCAATCCGCTGACAATGTGGCTGACCTTCGCCACCTTCGTCGGTTATGCGGTGATCTACACCATCATCCTGAAGCCTTCGACGCCGCAGAACATCGTCATCGGGGGCCTGTCCGGTGCGATGCCGCCGGCGCTGGGCTGGGCAGCCATTGCCAATGACGTGCCGATGCAGGCCTGGCTGCTGGTGCTGATCATCTTCATCTGGACGCCGCCGCACTTCTGGGCGCTGGCGATGTACCGCCGCGACGACTATGCAAAATCCGGCCTGCCGATGCTGCCGATCACGCACGGCCTGGAATTTACGCGCTTCCACATCTGGCTGTACACGATCGCCCTGTTTTCGACAACGATGATGCCGTATGCGGTGCACATGAGCGGCCTCATTTACCTCGTCAGCGCGGTGATCCTGGGCGGCATCTTCCTGTGGTATTCATGGCGCATCTACAAGCATTACGACGATATCCTGGCGCGCAAGACCTTTACGTATTCCATCGTCTATCTGTCACTGCTGTTTATCGCGCTGCTGGTAGACCATTACATCAAGCTGTGAAAGCCTGCATGAAAACTCTGTTCCGTCTTGCCTGTCTGCTGTTCGTATTGTCACTGGCGGCTTGCGGCCAGGAATCCAAGCCCCAGTTCAAGAACACCGACCTGACCGGGCTAGACTATGCAAAAGATTTCGCGCTCACCGACCACACCGGCAAGCCGCGTACGCTGGCAGACTTCAAGGGCAAGGCGGTCGTGATGTTCTTCGGTTACACGCAATGCCCGGATGTGTGCCCGACCACGATGGCGGAAATGGCCAACGTCATGAAACAGCTGGGCCCGGATGCCGACAAGGTGCAGGTGCTGTTCGTGACGATAGACCCGGAACGCGATACGCAGGCGCTGCTGGCCAACTATGTGCCGGCTTTCGATCCGCGCTTCCTCGGCCTTTACGGCGACAAGGCCGCAACCGAAAAAGTCGCCAAGGAATTCAAGGTGTTTTACCAGAAGGTGCCCGGCAAAACGCAGGATTCCTACACGATGGACCATACCGCCGGTTCCTATGTATTCGATCCACAGGGCCGCATCCGCCTGTTCCTGCGCAACGAGCAGGGCGCCGAACCTATCGTGCATGACCTCAAACTGCTGCTGCAATAAAGTGTTTTGATCTGATCGAAAAAAGCCCGGTTTGAACCGGGCTTTTTTCATTGTAGGGATACCGGTTTTGCTCAAGCCGATTGTTGTGCCGTCATTTCGTTCAGAAGCTTTTTCAATTCCGGCACGCAAGAGCCGCAATTGCCGCCGGCTTTCAGGCAGGAGGTGATCTCGGGCACGGATTTGATATTGTGCTGGCGTATCGCCGCGCAGATCGTATTGCGGCCCACGCCGAAGCAGGAGCAGATGGTCGGGCCGGTGTCGGCGCCTTTGTCCAGCGGCTGGCCGGGCAGCAGGCCGGCGTAGTCGGCTTCTTCCAGTTGCAGTTTCAGGAACAGGCTGGCGAGCCACGCGCGCGCCGGCAGGTCCAGCCGCGGCGAGATGAATACGCATGCTTCTATCCTGCCATCCACGATATAGGCTGCCCGGTAGGCGCCTGCGCTGGCGTCCTCGTATTCCAGCCAGTCTGCATCGCCATGCGTCGCGCCGCACAGGCTGCGCGCCCATACACCGGGGTGGGAAAGCATTTTCAGCCCTGCCATTTCGTGGCGGGTAAATTGCTGACCTTGTATACGGGTCCAGTGACTGATCTCCGGTATCTGGTCCACAGCCGTCGAATGGCGGTGCAGCACGAAACCCTGCCACGCTACCGTAAACTCTTCTACCCGTACCGGCGTGTGCTTGAACTCAGGCTCGCCGGAAATCGGGTCCACCACCGGATTCACCAGAGCACCGACCCTGGCGTCCGATGCCGACTGGCCGTTCCAGTGAATGGGAACGAATACGCTGCCGCGTGCAATGCCGCCACCGTGCTGTACGCGGGCCACCAATGAACCCCAGCGGGTGGAGACACGCGCCAGCGCGCCCTCGCGTACGCCGTACAGCAGCGCATCCTGCGGATGCAGGTCAACGAAGGATTCCGGCACATGGTCGGCCAGCCTGGCCGATTTGCCGGTGCGTGTCATCGTATGCCACTGGTCGCGCACGCGGCCGGTATTCAGGCTCAGCGGATAATCGCGGTCCGGCATATGGGCCGGATATCGCGGCGGCGTGGCAATAAAGCGCGCCTTGCCGTCGGCATGCGCATAGGTATTATCGGTGAACAGGCGTGCGCTGCTGCTTTCCGACGGCAGCATTTTCAACGGCCATTGCACTGGTTGCAGCGCGTCGAAAGCGGCCTTGCCTAACCCAGTTAATCCATCCAGGTTGAAAAAGCGCGGCACCCCTTCTGCAGCATCATTGCGGAATGCACTGAGGCGCGCATGCTCGTCGAATACTTCGTGCACGCCGGCAAAATCAAAACCGGCATACCCCATGCGCCGGGCCAGCGCACACATGATGTCCCAGTCCGCCTTCGCCTCGCCGGGCGCCGTCAGGAAACCTCGCTGGCGTGAAATGCGTCTTTCCGAATTCGTGACGGTGCCATCCTTCTCGCCCCAGCCCATCGCCGGCAGCAGCACATCGGCACAGGCATTGGTGTCGGTATTTTCCATGATGTCGGACACCACCACCAGCTCGCAGCGGCTGAGCGCACGCTGCACGCGGTCTGCGTCCGGCAGACTGACGACCGGGTTGGTCGCCATGATCCACACTGCCTTGACGTCGCCGCGCTCGATAGCCTGGAACAGGTCCACCGCCTTCAGCCCCGGCTTATCCGCAATCGCGGGGGAATTCCAGAAGGTCTGCACCAGTTCCCTGTGCAAGGGCTGGTCCAGTTCCATGTGCGCCGCCAGCGTATTGGCCAGCCCCCCCACTTCGCGGCCACCCATCGCGTTCGGCTGGCCGGTAATCGAAAACGGACCCATTCCTGGCTTGCCTATACGCCCGGTCAGCAGGTGGCAGTTGATGATGCTGTTGACCTTGTCGGTGCCGGAAGACGACTGGTTGACGCCTTGCGAAAAACCGGTGACGACCTTCCCGGTTCTGGCAAACATCGCGTAGAAGTCCAGCAAATCCTGCAGCTTCAGCCCGCAGACTGTGGCTACCTGAGAGGGCGCCAGGCATTCTAGCTCTGCCGCCTGCAAGGCTGCGACGGAACCGTTGGTGTGGGCGGCGATGAAGCCGGCATCGGCCGCGCCGTTCCTTGACAGGTAGCTGAGCAGGCCGTTGAACAGCCATACATCGGTGCCGGGTTGCAGCGGCAGGTGCAGGTCCGCCAGCTCGCAGCTTGCGGTACGGCGCGGGTCGATGACGACCAGTTTCATCTGCGGCCGCGCTTCCCTGGCTCGCGCAATGCGCTGGAATAAGATCGGGTGGCACCATGCAGTGTTGGAGCCTACCAGCACGACCAGATCGGCCAGTTCCAGGTCTTCATAACAGACCGGCACCAGGTCGGCGCCGAAGGCCCGCTTGTGCCCTGCCACCGCAGAAGACATGCACAGCCGCGAGTTCGTGTCGATATTGGCGCTGCCGATATAGCCCTTCATCAGCTTGTTGGCGATGTAGTAGTCTTCCGTCAGCAACTGGCCGGACACATAAAACGCCACCGCATCCGGACCGTGCTCGGTGATGATGTTCTGGAAGCCTAGCGCGACTTTATCCAGCGCCTCGTCCCAGGACACGCGCTGCGCTGCTGCGTTACCGTTGCCTTTTTCGGTGCGGACCTTCGGAAACAGCAGGCGGCCTTCCAGCCCCACCGTTTCGCCCAGCGCGGACCCCTTGACGCATAGCCGGCCCTTGTTGGCAGCATGGCTGTCATCGCCTGCAATCGCCAGCTGTCCATCTGCCTGCAGGCTGGCGCGCACGCCGCAGCCCACGCCGCAATACGGGCAGGTTGTGTTGGTGACCGATGTGGCGATAGGGCTCAGGGAAAGGTTCATGCGCGTTCCATCTATGTTCTGCCTCAGGCTGCCTGCAGGCACAAGGCCTGGCCGAACAATAGCTGGCCGCGCAGCGCGGAGATGTCGGTCTTGTTTTGTATCAGGTCGAAATACCACGGCCCATCTTTGACATCGCCATACAGCACGGCACCGACTACGCGTTGCCCCTTCAGCACCAACCGCTTGTAGATGCCGCGCCTTGGATCGCGCAAGACCAGGTCTTCGCTGCCTTCACCACCGATGAAGTCGCCGGCGGAATACAGGTCCACGCCGGTTACCTTCAGCTTGGTTGCCGTGGCCTGCTGCACGTACCTGCGGTGGCCCGCTCCTGCCAGGTGGGCGCCACAGACTCGTGCCTGGTCCCAGATCGGCGCCACCAGGCCAAAGGTCGCCATCCTGTGTTGCACGCACTCGCCGACCGCGTACACGCGCGGGTCGTAGCTTTGCAGGGTGTCGTCCACGACAATCGCGCGTTCGCAATGCAGGCCGGACTGTTTTGCCAGGTCGATATTCGGACGCACACCCACCGTCATCACGACGAGGTCGGCCGGTATCTCGCTGCCGTCCTTGAAGCGCACCGCGCTGACCTGTTCCGGCCCTGCGATTTCCGCGGTATCGGCGCTGAGCAGGAAGCGTAAGCCCTTGGCTTCCAGCGCTTTTTTCAACAAGACGGAAGCGGGCTTGTCCAGCTGCCTGTCCATCAGGCTGTCGGCCACATGCACGACGGTCACCTCCATGCCTTGCCGCTGCAGGCCATTGGCGGCTTCCAGACCCAGCAAGCCGCCGCCGATGACCACCGCATGCCGGTGCCTGCATGCTGCCTCCAGCATGGTTTCCACATCCTGGATATCGCGGAAGGCGATCACGCCCGGCAAATCATGACCGGGTACAGGGATGATGAAAGGGCGGGAGCCAGTGGCCAGCAGCAGCCTGTCGTACGGCGCCTGCACGCCGGATTGCGAATACACGATGCGCCTGAGCCGGTCTATCCTGACGACCGGGTCGCCCGCATGCAGCGTGATGCCGTTCTGCACATACCACTCGCGTGTATGCAGCATGATGTCAGCCATGTCCTTGTCGCCTGCCAGCACCGGCGACAGCAGGATGCGGTTGTAGTTGCCATGCGGCTCGGCGCCGAATACGGTGATGTCGTACAGGTCCGGCGCCAGCTTCAGCAGCTCTTCCACGGTGCGCATGCCTGCCATGCCATTGCCGACGACCACCAGCCTGGGCCGGGCACTGGCCGAAGAGCAGCTGTTATTGTCAGGCAAAAAACTCATGCACCTACCCAGACCATGCCGTCTGTCAGGCGCACCGGATAGGCATGCACCGATTGCCCAGGCAATTCCACGCATTCACCAGTCATCAGGTCGAAGTGATTTTTGTAGATGGGCGAGGCCACGACGATACGTTCGCCCAGGCTGCCTACCAGGCCGCGCGATAGTACGGAAGCGTCTGCAGTAGGGTCGTAGTTATCGATTGCGAACAGCCGGGTCTCGCCGTCCTGGATGCGAAAGACTGCAATCTGCTGGTCTTTGACCAGCGCGCATACGCCGGTATTGGGCACGATGTCGTCCAGCGTGCAAACCTGTGTCCAGCAATCCTGCTGCAATTCGTTTTTCATTGCGTTCTCCGAAGTCGGTGTATTTCTATACTTGTATGGCGGATTAAAGTTTGCTTAAAGAAAGTTCAGCATCAGGCAGCTTCGTCGGCCACGGCAATCGGGATCATCGCGTATTGCCGTTCTTCCGGAGTTGCAGGGCGTATCTGGCCGCGTTCTTCCATGAAGACCACATTGCCGTCCGGCTGTGCGCTGTTGACGAAGTGACGGAAGCGCTTGCGGGTTTCCGGATCGGTCACCGCATTCTTCCATTCGCACTCATAGGTATCGACGACATGCTGCATGTCGTTTTCCAGTTCGGCAGCGATGCCCAGCTTGTCCCGCACCACGACGCCGGCCAGGTAGTCCAGGCCGCCTTCCAGGTTGTCGCGCCATACGCTGGTGCGTTGCAGGCGGTCAGCCGTGCGGATATAGAACATTAGGAAGCGGTCGATGTAGCGCACCAGTGTCGCCTTATCCAGGTCGCTTGCAAGCAGCTCTGCATGGCGCGGTTTCATGCCGCCGTTGCCGCACACGTATAGGTTCCAGCCCTTGTCGGTGGCGATGATGCCCACGTCCTTGCCTTGCGCTTCCGCGCATTCGCGCGTGCAGCCGGAAATGCCGAACTTGATCTTGTGCGGCGCGCGCAAGCCCTTGTAGCGGTTTTCCAGTTCTATCGCCAGGCCCACGCTGTCGGCAACGCCGTAACGGCACCAGGTGGAGCCCACGCAGGATTTGACGGTGCGTAGCGATTTGCCGTAGGCGTGTCCTGATTCAAAGCCGGCGCTGATCAGTTCTTCCCAGATCTGAGGCAACTGTTCAACGCGCGCGCCGAACAGGTCAATGCGCTGGCCGCCGGTGACCTTGGTATACAGCCCGTATTTCTTCGCCACCTGGCCCACGGCGATCAGCCCGTCCGGTGTCACTTCACCGCCTGCCATGCGCGGCACGACGGAATAGGTGCCGTCTTTCTGTATATTGCCGAGGAAGTAGTCGTTGGTATCCTGCAGGCTTGCATGCTCTTTTTTCAGCACAAAATCATTCCAGCACGAGGCCAGCACGCTGGCCGCCACCGGCTTGCAGATGTCGCAGCCCAGGCCCTGGCCGTGCTGCGCCAGCAGCGCGTCGAAAGTCCTGATCTGCCCCACCTTCACCAAGTGGTAAATCTCTTGCCGTGAGTACGGGAAGTGTTCGCACAGGTGGTTGTTGACGGCCATGCCCTGCTTTTTCATTTCCGACTTCATGATCTGCGTGACCAGCGACACGCAGCCGCCGCAGGTAGTGCCCGCCTTGGTGCAGCTTTTCACTGCGCTTATACTGGTGGCGCCGTCGCACACAGCGGCACAGATGTCGCCCTTGCTGACATCGTTGCAGGAACAGATCTGTGCGCCGTCGGGCAGCGCATCCACACCCAGGCCGGGACGCGATGCGCCGTCTGCCTGCGGCAGTATCAGGAATTCAGGCGATTCCGGCAGCTCGATGCGGTTCAGCATCATCTGCAACAGGCTGCCGTATTCACTGGCATCGCCTACCATTACACCGCCCAGCAAATACTTGCCGCAATCCGATACGACGATTTTCTTGTAGATCTGCTTGCGCTCGTCGGTGAACTGATAAGAGCGGCTGCCGGCCTCGGTCGCATGCGGATCGCCTATGCTGGCGACATCCACCCCCATCAGCTTCAGCTTGGTGCTCATGTCGGCGCCGGTGAATTCCGCGCCTGCGTTGAAGGTGTCCGTAATATGGCGCGCCGCGACGCGCGCCATGTCGTAGCCGGGCGCCACCAGGCCGAATATCTTGCCGTTCCACAGCGCGCATTCGCCAATCGCATAGATATCGGGATCGGAGGTCAGGCAGCGGTTGTCGATGACGATGCCGCCGCGCTCGCCGACTTGCAGGCCGCAACTGCGCGCCAGTTCATCGCGCGGACGTATGCCGGCGGAGAATACGATCATGTCGGTGTCCAGGTGGCTGCCATCGGCAAACACCATCCTGTGCGTGCCGTTTTCTCCATCGATAATCTCTACCGTGTTCTTGTGCGTGTGCGCGGTCACGCCGAGTTCTTCCATCTTCTTGCGCAGCACCCGGCCGCCGCCTTCATCCACCTGTACCGCCATCAGGCGCGGTGAAAATTCCACGACATGCGTCTGCAAATTCATGTCGCGCAAGGCCTTTGCGCATTCCAGCCCCAGCAGGCCTCCGCCTATGACGACGCCTGTGCGGGAGCGGGCTCCGCATTCCTGCATGGCCTCCAGGTCTTCTATCGTGCGGTAGACAAAGCAGTCCTTCCTGTTCTTGCCAGGCACCGGCGGCACAAAGGGATAGGAGCCGGTCGCCATCACCAGCTTGTCGTAGGCCAGCGTTTCGCCATTGTTGACGGAGACTGTTTTTGCCGCGCGGTCTATCGCTGTTGCGCGCGCATTCAGCTTCAGCAGCAGGTTGCCGCGCTCAAAGAAACCTGCTGGCACCAGCGACAGGTCGTCCGCTGATTTACCTGCAAAAAATTCGGACAGGTGCACCCTGTCGTAGGCAGGGCGGGGCTCCTCGCACAATACCGTGACTTCCAGTTGCCCCAGTTGTCCTTCTGGCAGGCTCTCCAGGAATTTATGTCCCACCATGCCGTGACCGATGACGATGATTTTCATGATCCGTTGTTCCTTTGCGCGTCGTTTCGTGGCTGCAAAAACAAAACGGCGCCCTCTGAACCCGATTTCATCAATCGGTTCAGAGGACGCCGTTGTCCGAACAAGTCCGCCGTTAGACCTGCATAGAAATTCGTGGGCCAAGCATGACCCTGTGTACCAATCGAAGCAAAGGCCGTGCCATCGGTGAAGGAGTGTCTTGCCGGGGGAATGAAGGGGGTATCAACATTTTTAGGCGAACCGGTGCGCCACATCAGGGCGATGCCGTGCAAATTTGCCTGAAAGCGGTGCACTTTTTCTGAAAGCTTGTGCTCTGCCCAGATAGAGAGAGCGGGACCGCAATGAACAAAAAATGCATATAAAAAAATAGAAAAGAGTGCGAAAAAACGACAAATGCAAATCAGCATGGCTCCATCAAAAACTGTGAAATGTGACAGGTGCATGTCAATCTTTAAGTTTTTTAACACATGTCTCTTTTAGGTCGAAATTGGATTGCTTAAATGCATTTTTTAATTGAGCGCACTATATAATCCGTCCGCGAAATCCATCACCCGAAGAAATCGAACATCAAAAATTTCCGCGGGTTTTCTGGCTGAAACAGGCCGCTCTTCATAGCTGGCACCGGCGAAATTCGCTGCGTGAAAACGTTAATTAACTTGACAATTGACGAGTTAATAATTGTTGACAGTATGAAATTGTTTCCATTGGTACACTACGCAAAATTTATAAATATCCACGGGATTTTATTTGCCTAATATTTATAAATAATTGTTAAAACATAAAAATAATAGCGGTAATTTGTATTGGTAATCACGGGGATTTCGCTGGCAACGGCAAGCTGTGAATCACGCCATTACGCGCCGCATGCAGAATGCCGCGCTGTCTTCCGCAATACCTGTTTCTGGGAAAAGCGCCGGTTTTGAGAATGCAACCGACGTCCATCTGAGGATGACCAGAATCATGAATGCCATTAGTTTCTTGCTGCATAAGATACGCAGTTCTTTTCCTTCCAAGTTTGCCGCGAGGCGGGATAGCCGCGCAGGCGTGCCACGCAGCCGCATCGCGAAACCCACTCTGGGAGCGGGTGCAATGCTGCTGAGTGCAGCCCTGGGTGTGAGCGTCAGTGCGAATTCATACGCGCAGGTGGTAGCGACGTCTGTCACGTCCGCCACCGATCTTGGCCGTAACCAGATTGTTGCCGTCAACGTGGACTGGTCGCGCATCACGACCGGCGCGGGCGACAAGATCACGGTCACCATACCAGCCGAACTGACCGCCAACCCGCCCGCGCCGCCCGCCGGCTGCGTGTACACCGCGCCCAGCATGGTGTGCGACGTGCCGGACGGCACTGCAGGCGACGGCGGCACGATCACTTTCCAGGTGAAGGGTTTTGCGCTGGGCGGCTTCAACCTGAACGCCACCGGCACTTCGCCGCCGGCAGCGACCTTCTCCGGCACGGTCAACAGTACCGGCGACGTCACTATCGGCAAAACCAAATCTTCGCCCGCCGGCAATCCGGTGGCGGGCGCTACCACCGTATTTACGCTGACGCCGCAAATCGCCTCCGGCGACGATGTGCCGACGGGCGGATCCATGGTCGTCGTGGACAACCTGCCGGGCACCTCCGCCGATTATGGCCTGAACAGCGTCACTTTCACCGGCATTACGCCATCGTGCAACTCAGCTTCCAGCGCCAACGGCAGCCGTACGCTGACCTGTACCTATGCAGGTCCGTTCACCGTCGCAGCGCTGAATGCTAGCTCCATCATTGTCAGCGGTGCGCCGGGCAACAACGGCGCGTTTGCAAACACCGCGTCGATATCTTCGGCCAACAATAAATATTTCGATTCCAATAACGGCAACAACACCGTGACGGTCAACTACACGGTGGATCCCGGCACGGATGTCCAGGCGCTTGGCAGTTTTCCTTCCGCTGCGCAAATCGTCAGCACGTCGCAGCCACTGTCCATCACGTATAAAAACAATGGTCCTCTGGTCAGCATTGCCGGCGGCATCGTGGAAACCATCGTGCCCGCGAGTTTCACCATCGGCGCCTTGCCGGCCGGCTGCACATCGACGGCGGCCCAGTCCCGCACCGTCAGCGGCACTACCTACAACGGCACGCTGGTCAGCTGTACCGCAGCTGCCGTCTCAATCGCCGCCGGCCAGTCTTTCAGCATTCCGCTGACGATGCCGTCGGCCGCGGAAGCATCCAGCTTCCCGGTACTGGTAACACCTCCGCCCGGTATGGGTGATGCCAACCTGGGCAATAACACACTGCTGCTGCCTTACCAGATCGTCAATCCGTTTGCCGACTTGCGCGCGTCCAAGAGCAAGACGCCGGGCGGCCCGCAGCCTTCCGGCACGTCGGTCACCAGCACGCTGACCATCACCAATGATGCGGCCAGCCCCAGTGCTGCAGCCTATAGCGCCGGCCAGCCTTTGCGTATCGTTGATTTTGCCCGTCCGGAAGAGGTCAGCGGCGGCACGGTCAGCGGCGTCACCGCTGGGTGGACCTGCTCGGTTGCTACCGGCATCACGCCTCCCGCTTTTGCCGGCGACAGCAACAGGACCACGCGCATCACCTGCAGCAATGTCGGCCCCGGCAGCCTCGCCGTGGGCGCTTCCACATCAGTCAGCTTTACATCGACCATTGCCGCAGTGGCATCGCCGATAGAACTGACCAACCGCGCCTGTACCGGTTCCCAAGCACTGGCTGCGCTGAGCCTGGCCGACACCGCCGGCCCTCAGCCGCCGGATGGCGGCCGTACCGGCAACGACTGCGCCGACGCAGGCAGCGGCCTGATTGCGACGCCGGTGGTGTCCGGCAATGCGCAGGTCAGCATCAAAAAAGAGTCGTCGGTGGACAATACGACTTACTTCGACGCGGTAGGCAGTGCGCCTACACTACTGGGCGGAGCCAATACCCTTTACTGGCGCATGACGGTGACCACGCCAACCGTGGGCGCCAATGCCGCCCAGCAGACTATTCCCACGCTGCTGCTGACCGATACGTTGCCCGGCATCGTCAATGTCACCAGCACCGGCGCACCGGCGCCGGACTTCAAGACCCCGGCGATTATCGTCACCACAACACCATCCACTTTCGGCAGCTGCCCGAATATCGCCGCAGGCGACAATGGCCTGACATGCTCGTTCTCCAATGTACCCGCCGGCACAACGATCATCGTGGATGTGCCCGTATCGCGCGCGCTGACCGGCGGCATCCTGAGCAACACCGCCACACTGACTTCGCCCAACGCGATCCTGAGCGCCCCTGCCGGCGGCCAGTTGAATGACGCGGCCGCCGTCAACGTCGTACCGCGCGTGGACGTGGCGCTGACCACCAAGACCGTAACGCCCACGACGCCGTCCGTCGGCCAGATCGTGCAGTTCAACATCACTGCGGAAAACCTCGGCGTAGCCGACATCACCGGCGCAGGCCAGTTCACCATTACCGACACGCTGTTTACCGGCACGCCCACGCTGTCCACGGTTGCGTATGAAGTCGTCAGCGTGACACCGTCCAATGCCGCCAAGATGAGCTGCGCGGCAAGCAACCTGAGCACCGGCGCCATTTCCTGCACGAACACCGCGCAGATCAACCGCTATGAAACGCAGACCATCGTCATCAGCGCGCGTATCAAGAAGCCTACGGGTATCGTATCGGCCGCCAACAGCATCCTGTACACCGGCGTCACCAATACCGCATCTGTTGTTCTCGATTCCAGCTATTGCGAATTCAGGACGGAAACCAGCACTGTGCCGGTTTCCACGTCCACTGCCTGTAACGACGCTGCAGCCACGTCCAATAACAGCAAGACCGCGACCTTCGATGTCAAAGTGCCTGCCATCGACCTGCAGCAGGGCAAGGTCCGTGTGCTGCCGGTCGGCCAGACTTCATTTGCGATCGGCGACCAGTTGCGCTACCGCTTCAGCATCCGCAACGCCGGCCCATCACGCGCCGAAGGCGTCATCATGACCGACGTGCTGACCATTCCTGCCGGGTTCCACCTGGCGATGGCCAGCGCCATGCCGGACAACATCAATGGCGCTGCCGCCAGCGCCGGCTTTACGCTGGATAGCAAAGCGGTCACCTGTATGCAGGCCAGCCAGGATCAGGCTGTCACCTGCCAGCTGGATGCGACCGTGGCAAACGACTTCCTGGATGCAGGCAAGGAAGTCAACTTTGAAATTGCCATGAACATGACCGGCACGTCGTCGTCGCCTATCGTGTTCGGCAATGCTGCGCATGTATGCGCGGATGAAACCAATACCTATGAAAGCTCCGGCAAGTGTTCAGCAGATCCTGCCATCGCCGGCAACAACCTGGCAGCGGTCAATGACGTGATCTTTCCCAAGACCGATCTGGAAGTCGTCAGTAAAACCCGCATCACCGCCAGCCCGGTCGATATCAACCAGCCGGTGCAATACCAGATCGTCGTGCGCAACAACGGCGGCAGCAGTACAACCGGCATGCGCGTCAAGGATTTCCTGCCGCCGAATTTTGAATTCCTGACCGGCACCGTCAACGGCGTCAATTACACGCCGACCGTCGTCAAGGGCAGTTTCGCCGGTCTGGCGCTGGATGCGGGAACGCCTATTACTTGCGCAGCCAGCCCGGCGTCGCTGACGGCCACCGGCCAGTCGCAAACCGTCAGCTGCGACCTGCTCGGCACCTTCCCCGGCAATAACGGTGCGACCAATGTACTGACGCTGACACTGTATGCACGCGCCAAATACGACATCTTTACCGGCCCCTTCCTGACCGACCGCCAGAACCAGGCGACAGTGGAACCCGGCAAAGACAGTACCGGCACCGATATTTCCATCGATCCTATTCCCGGCAACAGCGACAACACCAATACCAACGGCCGCGCACAGACGCAGGTCAAGGATGCATCGCTCGGCGGTCGTACTTTTGCCGACCTGAACAACAATGGCATCCAGAACGGTACTGCAGCGGGCCAGGATGAAGGCATAGGCGGTGTGACGATCACGCTGACAGGCACTGATCTGTATGGCAATGCCATCAGCAAGAGCGTCACTTCCAACGGCGCCACCGGCGCAACAAAAGGCGACTACCTGTTCGACGGCCTGCCACCTTCCAGCACCGGAGCCGCCAACGGCTATACGGTCACGCAAACCCAGCCTGCAGGCTTCCTGATCAACGGCACGCCGCAGCCGGGCACTGGCACGGCAAGCGCCGGCACCGCATCCAACAACAATGGCACATCCCCTGTACTGAGCCTGATATCCAATGTCAATTTGGCATCCGCGCAAAATGGCATCAGCTTCAACTTCCCGGAGCCGGGCGGTTCGGCGCTGGAATTATCCGGCTTTGTCTATGCAGACACCAATAACAACGGCGTCAAGGATGGCGGAGAAGCCGGCATCCTCGGCGTCGTCATGACCCTGTCCGGCTACGGTTTCGGCGCCAACGGCGTAGATGACAATGGCGGCGGCGACGATCTGCCAGTCTCCAATGCGACAGTCGCATCCAGCACCACCGCGACGACCGACTCTAGCGGCAAATACACTTTCGTGCTGCTGCAAACCGGCAAGTACACGGTAACCGAGCAAACGGCACAGCCTGCTGTCGGCGGCGTGACCACGCTACGCGGTATCACCACGCCCGGCACGGCGGCAGGCGGCACACAAGGCTGCGTGGAAACAGCCACTGCGTGTATTGTGCCGACCGGCGTCGCCCCTTCCCCTGCCACCGCAGGCCAGGGCGAAACATTGACCACGGTGACACAGGAGCTGGCAGGCGCCGGCACCGCCAGCGCGATCAAGTATATCCTCCCTTCCAGCGGCAACAGCTCGCTGAACAATAACTTCGGTGAAGTACTTCCGGGCAGCATCGCCGGCTTCGTCTTCAAGGAGCGTACGCCCGGCAACCCGACACCGGTACCGAACCAGAACTATCAGCCCGGCACCGATGCGCCTTTCGGCGGTGTGACATTGACGCTGTCCGGCACCGATGACCTCGGCAACGCAGTAAGCGCGACGCAGATAAGCAGCGGCACCGGCGCCTACCTGTTCGCCGGCCTGCGCCCCGGCACTTACACGGTCACCGAAACCCAGCCTGCCGGCATCGTCAGCGCGACTCCCGGCGCCTTCGCCGGCAAGGACCAGGGCGCCACAGTGCGCGGCACGGTAAGCAGTTCGGAAATCATCGGCAGCATCGCGATTGCCGCAGGCCGCCAGGTCACGGATACCAATTTCGCCGAGATCAGCAACGATCCTCCCGCAGTACTGGTGCAGGTCAGCGGTAAGGTGTGGATAGATAACGATTCCAGCCAGACCCAATCGTCCACGGAAAAGAACCTGTCGAACATCTTTGGTTCAGATTCTGCAAGCACCCTGTATGCGGGCGATCTGGTAGTCAGGATTACCGACTCCGTGGGCGCGGTGCAGCTGGTCGCAGTCGCCGCCGATGGCACTTACCATGCCAGTGTTCCGCCCGGCGCCGTCACGGTGCAGGTAGTCGGCCCGGCCAACTACAGCAACACCACAAATAACCAGAGCCAGAACCTGGCAGCGGCCGTCGGCGCCGGGCCTACGTCATGCCCTGCACCTATCGGCTCGCAGCCTGCAAATAATTTCTGCCCGATAGGCTACCGTCCGCCATCAGGCAATATCATCGGCCACGTATTTTTCGACGATAACAAGGACCGTAACCAGAACGGCAGCGAGCCCAATTACTCAGGTACGAGCATCACGGTCAAGCTGCTGAACCCGGACGGAACGCCAGTGTTGGGCGGCGACGGCAAACCGGTAACGGCGGTTGTTGATGCCAACGGCGACTACACGTTCACCAACATCCCTGTCGGCAATTACCTGACCCAGCTGGCCGGTCCGGGCAATATCACGCAGACGACTCCGGGAACAGAAGCGCAGAACATTATCGTCACCTCCGGCCAGACCACCGGCCGCTGCCCTGCGTATGTCACTCCCGGCGCCAAGGCCGCGTGCGTTGTCGATACCGGCTATGCACGCTCTTCGCCTGACCTGGTCGTCACCAAATCGACGGCTAAAGCGACTTTCACCGAAGGCTACACCGCGACTTATACGCTGAGCGTCGCAAACGCCGGCAGCCAGCCTACCGCCGGCAGCTACACGGTCACCGACCGCCTTGCTGTTACGGCAGCGCCGCAGAAATGGGCGATCAATGCCGCCAGCGGCAATGGCTGGATCTGCACCATTTCCGCCGACCGCATCAGCGTGGCCTGCGACAGTACACTGGTGCTGCAACCGGGGCAAAGCAACCCTAACGCGATTTCGCTGGCGGTGGATATCCGCAGCGGCGCGCAGGCGGCCAGCCCTGTCCGTAACGTGGTCAGCGTGGCAGGCGGTGGCGAGAGCCCGTCCACCCAGCCCACTTCCGGCGAGTTGGCCAACCCGCCGCTGTGCGCGGCGACCCCGCAAGCTAATGTATGCCACGTGGATACGCCGATACAGTTTGCAGCGGGCCTCAGCGGCAGCGTCTGGCTGGATGGCGGCATGCTGAAAAAAGGCCTGGACGGTGGCGACAAGCTGCTGCCGTCGTGGACAGTGGAACTGTACGACATGAGCAACCCGGCCAACGCCACGCGTTCGTTCAGCGACATCATTCGCTCCGGCCCGACGGTATCCACTACGACCAACAGCAACGGTTTTTACCAATTCCTGAACCTGGAACCGGGTTCGGTCTACCGGGTTGTGTTCCGCGATCCGGCCAGCCGCATCGTATTCCCCGGCGTGGTCACCAACAACGAAGGCACGACCACCGGCGCCGACTACTTCTCGCAAGTGGTCACGCGCGACGGTTACCAGGTGCTGGAAGTACGCCTGCCGGTGCCGCGTTCAGCCGGCCAGATCACCGCACCGGAGCAAAGCCTGCCGATAGACCCGAACGGTGTCGTGTACGACTCCACGACACGCCTGCCGGTGCCGGGCGCCATCGTCGCCTTTGTTCCGACTGATATCTGCGCCGGCTATTCGCCGCAGCAGCACGTGATCAACTACGAGTCCTATGCCAAGGATGCGCAGGGCAATCCGGAAATGACGGTAGGTAGCGACGGCTTCTATAAATTCCTGCTGTCCGGCGATCCGACTGCGCCTGCCAACTGCAAGTTCTCGCTGGTGGTCACGCCGCCTGCGGGCTACCTGCCTGCGCCGTCCGGCATCATCAAGCCAAGTTCGCCGCTGATGACGCCGCCGGCTCCCGGCGTGCTGGAAGTACAGCCGCAAAAAACGCCGCCTACCGGTACGCAGAGCACGACCTATTACCTGACGCTGCAAGCCGGCCGCCAGGACCAGGAAATCGTGAACAACCATATTCCGCTGGACCCGTATTCCGGTTCCAACTTGGCGATCACAAAAATTGGCTCCACCGATGTCGTGGAACTGGGCGACAGCCTGCTGTACACGATACAGGTCTTCAACCGCGGCGCGGTGATTGCGGCCAAGACCACCGTCATCGACAGCATGCCTGCCGGTTTCCGCTACATTGCCGGCAGCTATCGCCTTAATAATGTTGCGAAGGCCGATCCGGCCGGCGGCGCCGGTCCCGTGCTGCAGTTTGCCGTAGGCGATATTCCTGCAGCTTCGTCGATCACGCTGACCTATCGCGCCAGGGTGGCGGTAGGCGCCCAGCAGGGCGACGGTATCAACCGCGCGCAGGCAGTGTCAGGCAATGCCAGTTCCGGCGAAGCGCGCTGGAAAGTGCGCGTCACCGGCGGCGTGTTCACCGATGATGCCTGCATCCTCGGCAAGATCTTCGTCGACTGCAACGGCAACCATATCCAGGACAAGGAAGAGCTGGGCATTCCCGGCGTGCGCCTGTACATGGAAGACGGTACATCGCTGATATCCGATTCCGAAGGCAAGTACAGCATCTGCGGCGTATCGCCCCGCACCCACGTGCTCAAGGTCGACAAGCTGACTCTGCCGCGCGGCAGCCGCCTGACAACCAGCAGCAGCCGCAATGCCGGCGACGCCAACAGCCTGTTCGTGGATCTGCAGAACGGCGAACTGCATCGCGCCGATTTCATCGAAGGCAGCTGTTCCAACACCGTGCTGGAACAGGTGAAGGCGCGCCGCGGCCAGGGCGAAGTCAGCGTGCCGCAGACCGAGAAAAAACAAACCCCGGGCCTGCGCTTTGAAAGCAAGGGCAGGATGGCGCCGCAAGAAGCGACCGATTCCGCCAACCAGCAAGCGGTCAAGCCCCGGTATGCGGTGCCGCCGGACGGGCCGCCGCTACCCGAGCCGATAAGGCGATCCGAGCATGAACAGGATGTCCCAACACCGTTGTTACCTATGTTGTTACCCGCTAGTCAGGCACAGGGAGGCGCACATGTCGGCAAATAAACGCAGCGCACACCCGGTGCGCCCAGGCAGCCTGCCGTCTGTCCGCAGGCCGGCAGGCAACAAACAAAAGGGAAAACAGCTGGCGGCACGCTGCAGCATGCTTACGCTGGCGCTTGCTTGCGCCTATCCGCAGATGGCAGCAATGGCGCAGGAGGCGTCCACGTCCTACACCGGCATAGCCGGTGACAGCCGGGGCCTCAACCCGGCATCGAATATGGTGCCCGCAGGGCGGCCGGAAGTATTCCGCCAGACAATAGGCGCAACGGACTATTCCGCCAATGCGCAGGTGGCGAAAATCATTGTTGAACTGGACCGCGACGGCATCCCCGCCGATGGCCAGACACCGGTGAAATTCACCATACGCCTGCTGGGCCGCGACGGCAAGCCGGTGCAGGGCAGCAGTTTTGCGACGATAGAAAACACCGGTGGCCGCATCCAGCTGCCCAAGGCCAGGACCGATGAACTCGGTCCCGGCAGGCGCGACCTGGACAAGGCAACGCCGGGCACGCAGCTAAAGGTGGAAAACGGCGTTGCCGAATTCTCGCTGATCGCACCGGCCGAACCGATGGACGTGCGGGTGCGCATCACCGCCGGCGCCGAGGAAGCCACAGGCAGCATCAGCTTCCTGCCTGAGTTGCGCGAGATGGTCGCGGTGGGCCTGGTGGAAGGCATCATCAACCTGAACAATATCGCCACGTCGCAACTGGCGCAGACGCGCAACAGCGACGTCTTCGAGCAGGAAATCCGCGACTTCAGCCGCAGCTTCTCCAATGGCAAGGGCAGCTACGCCTACCGTACCGCGTTCTTCCTGAAAGGCATGGTCAAGGGCGAATACCTGCTGACGGCAGCCTACGATTCCGACAAGCAGACGCAGACCAACCTGATGCGGGACATCCAGCCCGACCAGTTCTATCCGGTGTATGGCGACAGCTCGGTCAAGGGTTTCGATGCGCGTTCCGTCGCCAAGCTGTACGTGCGTGTGGACAAGGATAAAAACTACCTGCTGTTCGGCGACTACGATACTGGCGCCGGGTTTGCGCAGATGACGGGCGGCGGCAGCACCGCCAGCCTGGCCATGCGCCAGCTCGGCAATTACAGCCGCACGGTCAACGGCCTGCGCCTGCACGGCGAAAACAGCAACTACGTCGCCAACCTGTTCGCCAGCAAGGACAGCCTGAAACAGGTCGTCGAGGAATTCGCCGGGCGCGGCGTATCCGGTCCGTATTCGGTGTCCAATAACAGCGGCGTGACCAACAGCGAAAAAGTGGAAGTGCTCGTGCGTAACCGCAACCAGCCCTCGCAGATCATCAGCTCCACGCCGATGACGCGCTTTGTCGATTATTCGTTTGACCCGTTCTCCGGCCAGGTATTGTTCACGCAGCCTATTCCGGCCGCCGATGCCAACCTGAACCCGGTATCGGTGCGCATTACCTATGAAGTGGACCAGGGTGGCGAACAATTCTGGCTGGTCGGCGCAGACGGCCAGGTCAAGCTGAGCAAGAATGTCGAAGTCGGCGGTTCCTATGTGAAAGATGAAAATCCGCTTGCGCCTTACCTGCTGAACAGCGCCAACCTCGGCATACGGCTGAGCGACCACACGCTGCTGGTGCTGGAAGCGGCGCATACCACCAGCACCGTCAATACCGGCACCGGCGTCAACAGCTATACCACGCCTGCACTGGCCAACCGCGTCGGCGAAGTCAGCGGCAATGCCATGCGTGCCGATCTGCACCACCAGGGTGAAACCTGGGACCTGCGCGCCTTTGTGGCCAAGAGCGATGCCGAGTTCAACAACCCGGCAGCGTCGTTCAACGGCGGCCGCGTGGAAGGCGGCCTCAAGGTCAATGCGGACGTCACTGATAGCGTGAAAGCCTATGGCGAACTGCTGCATTCCGAGGACAAGATTGCCGATGGCAAGCGCGACGGCGCGCAAGTCGGCGTACAGCTGAAAGCCACCGACAAGCTGACAGTGGATGTCAGCGTGCGCAAGTCGCGTGAAGAGCGTAGCCAGAACGGTGCCGACATCACAACGCCGACGCCGATCACTGCGCCGCTCGGCAACGGCGTGGGCACCGATTCCATCGTCAGCAATGGCGGCGGCGGTTTCTTCGGCAACGGCAGCGACGCCATCAATCCAACCACCGGCACCTCGGTGTTGAACGGGAATTCAGCCTTCCCGGTCAGCGGCGGCACGATATTGCCGGGCTCGCTGGACAGCACCTCCGTCAGCCTGGGCGCCAGCTACAAGCTGACCGACAAGCTGACTGTGCGCGGCGTTGCCGAAAACAGCATAGAAGGCGACCGTTACCGCCGCGTGGCAGTGGGCGCGGATTACCAGCTGGCAGAGCGTACGCGGCTGTACGGGCGCTATGAAACCAATAGCGGCCTGGCATCGCTGTATTCGCTGAATCCGGATGTGCGCAGCAATGTGTTCGTGGCCGGCGTCGATACCAGCTATATGAAGGGCGGCCAGGTGTTTTCCGAATACCGCATGCGCGATGCGGTCGAGGCGCGCGACCTGCAGGCGGCATCCGGTATCCGCAATGTATGGGATATCGACGAAGGCCTGCGTGCGTCCACCAGCGCCGAAAGGCTGACGGTATTTGCCGGCTCCGGTGCGCAGGCGACTGCGCTGACCGGCGGCATCGACTACTCTGCCAATCCGCTGTGGCGCGCATCGGCCAGGCTGGAATGGCGGCGTACCGACGACAGCCTGGGCGCAGCCGGTTTCGACACCTACCTGTCGACAATTACGCTGGCACGCAAGCTGAACCGCGACTGGACCATGCTGGGCCGTAACTACCTGCTGTACACCGACAACAAGGACAAGGGCGACATCATCCAGGACCGTTTCCAGGTGGGCGCCGCCTATCGCGACAACGACACCAACCTGGTCAATGCGCTTGCCAAGTATGAGTACGTGATCGAGCAGGATGACAGCATAGACCCGCGCAGCATGCGCAAGACGCACATCCTGTCCGCGCATGCCGATTATCACCCGAGCCGCCCATGGTGGTTTACCGGGCGGGTTGCCGGCAAATATGTGAAGGAAGATATCAGTGCGGTGCGCGACAGCTATACGGCCATGCTGATGGGCGGACGATTTACCTACGACATCAGCGAACGCTGGGATCTGGGCGCCTCTACCAGCGTGCTGTACAGCCCGCAGGGCGCGGCACGCCAGTGGGCGCAGGGAGTCGAAGCCGGCTATCAGGTGCAGACCAACCTGTGGGTATCGGCAGGCTTCAACTGGAGCGGTTTCTACGACCGCGACCTGACAGCCTCCGACTACACCACGCGCGGCGTCTACCTGAGGCTGCGCTGGAAGTTTGACGAAGACCTGTTCCGCGGGAAAAATCCGGACGTGAACCGGGCGCTGGACCGCTAGCCGCCGTGCTGAGGCAATATCGAGGCAAGATGGAAACAAGATTCAACCAAGAGTCACAAAAAAGTCACTGAAAAGAGGCAATGATGAAATTGAAATTACCTACCTTCCGTAAGGCTGGCGGCGCTGCGGTTACTCTCGCTGCAGCCGTGGTTGCGCTGTTGGCGCAGGGTACCGCAGGTGCGCAGACGCTGAATCCGCAGCAGGACAGGATCAGCGACGAAGCGATCCACGCCGATTACCAGACCTATGAGGCAACCCAGGGCAGGATCAGGGCGTTGAACGACGGTGGCCGCCGCATCGCCGATTACCACCTGTCCAAAGCCCAGTGCTGGCTGAACGTGTCCTTCCACGAATATACGCGTAACGACCGCAGCGCCTTCCCTCAGGAAGCGCTGGATGAATCGGCCAAGCTGATCCGGCTGATGGAAGCCAAGGCCAGCCCTCTGCCTATGGATACGCCGCTGGTCAACAATGCAGAGCGCCTGCGCCCGGACCTGTGGGACAAGGCACTGAAACTGCAAAGCCATCCAGGTTTCCAGTGCGTACAGCAGCGCGTCGCCTGCGGCGAGGTCGAGCTGGTGCATGCCGGCAATGAGAGCCGCCAGCAAGGCTGGCGTCATGCCAAGCCCTATGTGCAGATTGCCGAAGACCAGATCAGTGCTGCCGAAATCGAGGCTGATGCCTGCGTACCCAAGCCGGCAGTCGCTACGGCGCCCACGCCCGCGCCGCAAGTCGTTGCCCAAGCCGCCAAGCCTGTGCATCTGATCGCCAACCTATTGTTCCAGCATGATAAATTCGCCAAAGACAAGATACTGCCGGCGACACTGGCGCAACTCGATGAAACACTGGCAAAAGTCAGGCGTGAAGGAGTACAACTGACCGAAGTGAAACTAACAGGCTTTGCCGACCGCACGGGCAAGCCAGCCTACAATGCTGCGCTGGCAGCGAAGCGCTCCGCCACTATCAAGAATTATCTGATAGAGCAGGGCATCCCCGCAGGCATCCTGCGCGTCGATTCCAAAGGTGATGCCAACCAGCTTGAGCCCTGCCGCGACAAGTTCCAGGCGCTGGCCGAAGAGCTGCAATGCCTCACACCAAACCGCCGCGTAGAAGTGGAATTCAGTTGGGCAGGAAAATAAATAGTTTTACCTGACAAGCCGCGCCGAGAAATCAGCGCGGTTTTTTTATGTCTGAAGATGTTCAGCCTGTGTCCAGCCACTCAACCGATGACTATCGCCATAGAAAATCCGTCATAGCCCTTGCTGCCCACGGTCTGCAGCGCTGTTGCGGATAGGCGTGGGTGCCCTGCCATCAGATCGAAGAAGCTGCGCACGCCGATTACATTGCTGTCCGTGCTGGCGGCATCGCTCACTGCGCCGTTACGCACTACGTTGTCGCCGATGATGACAGTACCTGGCCGCGCCAGGCGGAGCGACCATTCCAGGTACAGTGGATTGCTGGGTTTGTCCGCGTCAATAAAAACAAAGTCAAACGGCGCGATGCCCTCTAGTTCCAACTGGGGCAGGGTATCCGCCGCCTTGCCGATACGGATATCCACCCGGTGCGCTAGCCCCGCGCGCTCTATATTACGGCGCGCTACTTCCGCATGCGCCGCGTTGGCTTCCAGCGTCACCACGCGCCCGCCTTCTGGCAGCGCGCGGGCCAGCCATATCGTGCTGTAACCACCCAGCGTGCCAAACTCCAGTATGGTTTTCGCTCCTTGCATCTGTACCAGTAAATGCAGGAACTTACCTTGGTTGGGCGCGACATTATGTGGCGGCAAGCCAGCGGTATCGCTGTCGCGCAGTGCCTGCTCCAGTGCGCTGTCGGTTTGCACCAGGCGCTCGCAAAAATAGGCATCCACGTCAGTCCATGTTTCCTGGCTCATCATTTATTCCTCAGGGGGGTGTAGGCAAAAAAAAACCTCCGGGAATTGCTTCCGGGAGGATTTTTGTGTCTGCCTTGGTCAGGCTGGTATTTTGCAAAATCAATCAAGCAAAATTAGCCAGTGCGCCTTTCATCTTCTTCAATGCCGCGCTTTCGATCTGGCGGATGCGTTCGGCAGAGACGCCGTATTCGCTGGCCAGCTCATGCAGGGTTGCGCCTGAGCCGTCATCATTTTTCAACCAACGCTCTTCCACGATACGGCGCGAGCGTGGGTCCAGCTTGGACAACGCAGTTGCCAGGCCTTCAGTCTGCAGACGGTCGTAAGCCTGCGCTTCCAGCATGCGCGTAGGTTCTTCCGCTTCCGTTTTCAGGTAGGCGATAGGCGCGAATTTTTCATCATCGTCGTCGGTCGGTGCATCCAGGGCCACATCGCGGCCGGACAGACGCATTTCCATTTCGATGACTTCTTCACGCTTTACATTGAGTTCCTTGGCAAGCGAATCTACTTGCTTCGGAGACATCGCATCCAGGCCTTCCTTATGGCTACGCAGGTTGAAGAACAGCTTGCGCTGTGCCTTCGTTGTCGCAACCTTAACCAGACGCCAGTTTTTCAGGATGTACTCATGCATCTCCGCCTTGATCCAATGCATGGCATAGGACACCAGGCGCACGCCCTGGTCAGGGTCGAAACGCTTCACGGCTTTCATCAGGCCGATATTGCCTTCCTGGATCAAATCTGCATGCGGCAGGCCATAACCCAGGTAACCGCGGGCGATGGACACCACCAGGCGCAGATGCGATAGAACCAGCTGCTGCGCAGCATTCAAATCATTGTTTTGGCTGAGTTTTTTAGCCAGATCAATCTCTTGCTCATGGGTCAACATAGGCAGGCGATTGACAGCGGAAATATAGGCATCGATATTACCGAGCGTCCCGGTAAAACCAAGTGCCAGCGCTGTACTATCCGAAGATTGCATCACGGGGTGTGTTGCTGAATTAGTCATTCTTCCTCCTCATTGCCGCCGGTGAAAAACAGCTTGGTTTAATTACCAAACCGTAACCGACCATTTCTAGCCACTATATTAGCACTCTCTCGGTTTGAGTGCTAATACTCCAAATTCATATGCTAACAATGGATAAATTACTATCAATTTCCAGTAATCAATTTGGATTTGCTATACAACTTAGAGTGAAGAAATGGCGGAAAGTTGCATCTACGGGTGAATATTAAGGCGAAATTGTAGGACACGCGGTGCGCTAAGCCACGTACCGGCACATATTGGGTGCTCCGGCGGAAATATCAATACTTGCGCAGACGCGCGTTAGTTTGTCAGCTTGCGCGAGACAGTTGGCGCCGCACCGAGAGAAAAGCGCCGCACAGGCCAAGGGCCGTGCTCACCGCCAGCAAGGCTGCGCTGGGCAATATTCCCAGCGGCACCAGGTGGAATTCGGACGCATACAGCTTGGCGAATTCGGCAATCGCCTGGTTCAGCGGCTGTAGCGAAACCGCGATCAGCCCCATCGCCGCGCCGCCGGCCAGCAGGCCCAGCAGTGCGCCGGTATAGTAATAAGGGCGGTGGATAAAGCTATTGGTCGCGCCCAGCATCTTGGCCACGGTGATTTCCGCCTGGTGCGAGATCACCTGCAGCCGTGTGGCATTAAACACCACCACCACCACCACGACCGCCAAAGTTGCCGCCAGGAACAGCAACGATAGTTGCAGCACCTGCACCAGCGCTGCCAGCCGCTTGACCCAGGCCGAATCCACCTGCACCACATCCACGTCCGGCAATGTCTTCAATTGCTGCGCCAGCGCATCGACCCTGGCGGCGTCCGCGTTGGACAAGGACACCACGTAGGCATCCGGCAAGGGGTTGCCGCCCAGCGTGGACAGCACTTCGGCCAGGCTGGAGGTTTCTTCTATCGCCGCCAGCGCCTTGTCCTTGGTCACAAAGTTCACGCGCGCGCTGACATTGGCATCTTTCAGCATTTTTTTCAGAGGTACAGACAATGCAGTCGCGGTCGCGCGCGGCGTTGCCGGCAGCATGAAGATGCTGATTTCCGGCTCTATCGACAGCTGCGACGACACCGGACGCACGTTCTCTATCAGGGTGAGGCCGGCAATCGGCAACGCCAGGGCGATGGCGACCACCAGCACATTGAACAGGAAGTTGCCGGGGCTCACACGCAGGTGCGACCACGCGCTTTTCAATGCAAAACTGTGCTGACGGAACCAGACTCTCATCGTTTCAACCCCATATCGATTTTTATTATGTACGTGGCACGTTCTCAGGCGGCGATGGCGGAATGCCAGGAATCGGTGACCACGCCGTTGCTGAGGTAGATCACGCGGCTGGCTTTGTCCAGGAACTGTTCGTCATGGCTGGAGATGATGCAGGTGACGCCCGCGCTCTGGAAAGCCTTCAGCGCGCCCAGCACCTTGTTGGCATTGTCGCGGTCCAGGTAAGCGGTAGGTTCATCCGCCAGGATGATCTGTGGCCGGTTGACAATCGCGCGGGCAATTGCCACGCGCTGCTGCTCGCCGCCGGACAAAGCCTGCGGCAGCGCATTTGCCTTGTCTGCCAGGCTGACCTTTTCCAGTGCGGCACGCGCACGGCTTTCCGCTTCGCCGGCGGATGCGCCGGTGACGACCAGCGGCAGCATCACATTGGCCAGCACGCTGCGATCCAGCAGCAGCTTCTGTTCCTGCAAAATCAGGCCGAGCTTGCGCCGCAGGTAGGGCAGGCTGCCGCTTTTGAGCTTGCCGATGTCCTGCCCGTTCACGCTGACGGTGCCGCTGCTGGGTTTCTCCACGCCGGCGATCATTTTCAGCAGCGTCGATTTACCGGCGCCGGAAGGGCCGGCCAGGAAGATCAGTTCGCCTGCCGCGATGGACAGCGACACATCGCGCAATGCATACACATCGCGCGAATATTCCTTGGACACGTTGCGAAATTCGATCATGGGCTAGTGGAATCCATTCAGGGCGAAGCGATAAGTGTTAATTCAACAGGGCGTCGACGAATTCTTGCGCATTAAAGGGCTGCAAATCTTCTATCTGCTCGCCGATGCCGATGAAATATACCGGCACAGGACGGGTTTTGGCAATCGCCGCCAGCACGCCGCCCTTGGCGGTGCCGTCCAGCTTGGTGATGACCAGGCCGGTCAGGCCCAGCGCATCGTCAAAGGCCTTGACCTGTGTGAGCGCATTCTGGCCGGTATTGCCGTCGATGATCAGCAGCACTTCATGCGGCGCGCTGTCCATGCCCTTGGCGATGACGCGCTTGATCTTTTTCAGCTCTTCCATCAGGTGCAGCTGGGTAGGCAGGCGGCCTGCAGTATCGATCATCACTACATCGGTGCCGCGCGCCTTGGCAGACGCCACCGCATCAAACGCCACGGCGGCCGGGTCGCCGGATTCCTGGGCGATCACCGTCACATTATTGCGCTCGCCCCAGATTGTCAGCTGCTCGCGGGCGGCGGCGCGGAAGGTATCGCCGGCCGCCAGCACGACGGACTGTTTGTGGGTTTGCAAGTGCTTGGCCAGCTTGCCTATGGTGGTTGTCTTGCCGGCGCCGTTGACGCCTGTAATCATCATCACCAGAGGCTGGTAGCGGCCCAGTTCCAGTGGCTTTTGCAAAGGCGTCAGCAGGTCCAGCAGCAATGCTTTCAGCGCAGTCTTGACCTGTTCGGCTTCGGTCAATTTCTCTTCCTTGACCTTCCTCTTCAGCGAATCCAGCAGGAATTGCGTTGCTTCCACGCCCGCGTCCGACATCAGCAGTGCTGATTCCAGTTCTTCATACAGGTCGTCGTCAATCCGGGCGCCGACAAACAGCGTCGTCAGCGTGGAAGAGGTCTTGGACAGGCCGGCTTTCAACCGCGACAGCCATGAACGCTTCTGTTCAGGGGCGGGGGCTTCCGGTGTGACAACAGGTTCTTCCACCACAATAGCCGCCGGTACGGCTGCGGCAGGCTGCGGCACGGGCTCTGTGTGCGGGGCGGATGGCGCCTGAGGGTGCGCTGGCGGCACCGGCTGTGCAGGTTGTGCCTGTTGTGCCGGTTGTGCCTGTGGCGCTGGCGCCGGTTCTTCTTTGGGTTTTTTCTTGAAAAAGCTAAACATCGAATAGGGGGGCGATTGCGGTTGGTGGGCAGTTTTTGCCAGCATCAATGCCTGCAAAAAGCTACAATGCCTAGCATTCTAACAGAGCGCGGTACTCCCCCAAACCGGCGCCAGGCTTTTAGTAGTAAATTTGCATTGTCCGCGCATCCATCGCATCAACTTTATTTCCAAGATCGTCCATACATGAACGCAGTAGCAAAAAAACGGCACCCCAATCCGACCACACGCGCCCCGCACCAGGTGCGCATCATAGGCGGCCAATGGAAGCGTACCCCGCTGGCTGTGGTGGAGGCCGAAGGCCTGCGCCCCACGCCCGACCGCGTGCGTGAAACCGTGTTCAACTGGCTGGGTCACCTGCTGGACGGCTCCTGGGCGCAACTGAACTGCCTGGACCTGTTTGCCGGCAGCGGCGCGCTCGGCTTTGAAGCCGCCAGCCGCGGCATGGGCAGCGTGACGATGGTGGAATACCACACGCCGGCCTTCCGCCAGCTGGACGCCGTCAAGCAAAAGCTGCAAGCCGTCCAGGTAACGCTGCTGCGCGCCGATGCGCTGACCGTGGTGCAGGCCATGGCCGGGCGCGGCCAGAAATTCGACCTGATCTTCCTGGACCCGCCGTACAAGCTAGGCCTGCTGCCCAAGATACTGCCGTACTGCGCCGACATGCTGGGCGCCAAGGGCATCGTCTATGTGGAATCGGAAGTGCCGCTGCAGGGTGAAGACGTGGACGAAAGCACGGCGGCCATGCTGGAAGGCTGGAGCGTGCTGCGCGCCGATCACGCAGGTAGCGTATATTTCCATATACTGCAGCGCAATAATTAGCCCGGTGGACTGCCTGAAATTCAGGCATAATGCCCGGATATATTGGTGCGCTGGACTCTAAATTCATCAATTTGGTGCATGCAACAGGATGGTGATCGCAGCGGACAGGGTGTCTACATACAAGCAGGGGAAGCGATCCTTGCCGTAGTTTGCCTTGTCCCGAACCGGTTTCATCAGGTTGATTTGCCCCAAGCGGTGAACCGGGATGCCGCCGGCACACACATCATGACAATAAGAGGGAGAGAAGATGGTCACAGCCGTTTATCCGGGTACTTTTGATCCACTGACCCGCGGTCACGAAGATCTGGTGCGTCGCGCATCGGGCTTGTTTGATACGCTGGTGGTGGGCGTTGCCGACAGCAAGAACAAAAAGCCTTTCTTTTCCCTGGAAGAGCGCCTGACGATAGCCAACGAGGTACTGGGCCACTATCCGAACGTGCGCGTGGAAAGCTTCTCCGGCCTGCTGAAGGATTTTGTCCGCAAGAACGACGCCCGTGTCATCGTGCGCGGCCTGCGCGCGGTATCCGATTTTGAATACGAGTTCCAGATGGCCGGCATGAACCGCTATTTGCTACCCGATGTCGAAACCCTGTTCCTGACGCCTTCCGACCAGTACCAGTTCATCTCCGGCACCATCGTGCGCGAGATTGCGATGCTGGGTGGCGATGTGTCCAAGTTTGTCTTCCCGTCCGTGGACAAATGGCTGCAGCAAAAGGTCCTCGCTGCGACCGAAGGCAAATAAGCGCAGAATGACGGGATTTTAGTAAAGTAAGAATTTGTATGGCACTGCTGATTACCGACGACTGCATCAACTGCGATGTATGCGAGCCCGAATGCCCCAATGAAGCAATTTATATGGGGCAGGAAATCTATGAGATAGACCCCAACAAATGCACTGAATGCGTGGGGCATTTCGACGAACCGCAGTGCCAGCAGGTCTGCCCTGTTGCCTGCATCCCGTTCAACCCGGCCTGGCGCGAAACGCCGGAGCAGTTGATGGCCAAGTATGAGCGTCTGCAGGCCGAGGCAACTGCCAAGGCGAAGTAAGCCCCGGCGCTAATCTTCGCCCGCCGGGCAAGGTATCAGCAGCGGGGAGTATTCCCTGGCCCGTGCAGCAAAGCCGCATAGGCTGCTCTCACAAACACTCTTCCACATATTCCACAGAGGGCTCCTTGCCCGCGCGCACCGTCACCACCTTGCCCTTGCTTTCTTCAAACAGCAAGGCGGCGCGGCCATCTTCCGCCGGCAAGATCAGGTAGTGGCCTTCGTCATCATATTTATGCGGCTTGACCTGCAGTTCCGGGTGCGCCGCCTTCACGCGCTCCAGTGGCATACCCAGCTTTACGCCGGCGGAATTCCTTATGCTGGATGCTGCATCTGCGCGCGTCACGATGTCTTTTTCCACCATGAAGCGTATGCCCGGATATTTGCGGAAAGTGACAAAGCTGCACGCATACTCGCGCTGTTTCGGCACGGCGGTTTGCCTGAGCGCCGCTTCAGCATCGGCAAGCGGCGTGCCGAAAAGGATCGCGCCGTAGCCAGTGGGAGAAAGGACGGCTGTCTCCGCATGGGCAGAAGCACAGCAGCAAAGGGCAATCAGCAGGGCGGCGGTCCGGCTCAAGAGCATGGGCATGGTCGTTGTGCAATTTGGATGGATTAACGGGCGGCTGTGCCGCCCCGTGTGGCTGTCATTTTAGCAAATCTTGCACTCCACGGCGGCAATCTTTCGGGCTGGCCGCAAGGCAGGCCAAAACTCCGGCCAGGCCTTATCAGGCCTGCTGCTGCTCCGCCATCACGGCAATCTGCGCCCTGGTTTCGTTGATGATTTCATCCGACAGCTCAGGATCGTCGCTGACCCGCGCCATGATCACGGCGCCCACCATTGCCGCCCAGCTGGCGATGGCGATGCGGCGTTTTTCAGCGTCGCTGCCGCCGGGAGTGTTGCGCGCAAAGCCGTCTATGCGCGAGCGTATCGTTTCTGTCATGGCGGCCCTGGCGGCGGGCGGCTGGCGCGTGGTTTCCGAGCCCAGCCCGGCGATATTGCAGCCGCCTGCGCGGTCGGCGCGGTGGCGTGCGGACAGGTAGTTTTCCGCAAAGGCGACCGGACCGACTTCCGCCTTGGGTTTGCTGTTGCGATAAGCCAGCGCCTGGGCGATCAGGTCGCCCTTGGATTTGAAGTGGCCGTAAAAGCCGCCATGGGTCAGCCCAGCCGCCTTCATGACTTCAGCCAGTGTCACCGCATCGTAGCCGTGCTCGCGGAAAAGCCGGCCGGCAGCTTCCAGGATGCGCTGCTGGTTCGCTTCATACTGTTCACGGCTCACCTTCATCGTATTCTCCTGACCAAAACAGGTAATTTACATGCTTCTTCACACCAGATCAATGATGATATACGACATCTTTATTGCCCTATTACTACAGGGTTTCTGGAAAAAATCTTTCCGCCAACCTTTATTCATCGTTTGATTGACAAGGCGCTTTTCCGTGGATTATAGTCACAATCATGTTGATAGACATGATTGTGTTTTGGGGCATGCAGGCCGCGTTAGGCAAGCCGGAAAGCGAAAACATTGTCGCTGCATGTTCATGTTTATTGTCTATTCTTAAAGCAGCAGCACTCGCCTGCCAGCGCCGTGTGCCGGGCTTGGTTGAGGCTTGAGGTTTGATGCTGAAGGTTTGCCGGTGGATTTCTTTGCGTTATCTTGATATGAGGTGTTGAATGAAACGTCGCGATATATTGAAACTGGCGTCACTCGCCATGGTTCCCCTGTTGCCGGGGGCAGCAATGGCCGCTATGGAAAACAAGCCAGGAGCCTTGCGCTACAAGGTGTTCACCGCCACCCGCCCCGGGCTGAGCCGCGATCTGCCGCCCGGCAAGGAATCGTTGATGTGGGTGGCGAACTCATCAACGCTGATCTATGGCGAGCGCGATGCGGTGCTGGTGGACACCTTCCTGACCGTGGAGCAATGCAAGGGTCTGGCAGACCAGATCGCCGCCACCGGCAAGACGCTGAAAGCCATCTATGTCACCCACGCGCACGGTGACCATTTCTTCGGCCTGAAAGTATTGCAAGACCGTTTCCCCAATGCCAAAGCACTGGCGATGCCGGCCGTGGTGGCAACCATGAAGATACAAAGCACGCCGGAAAAACTGGATGCGCGCTGGCGCAAACTGTTCCCCAACCAGTTGTCCGACGTGATTTCCGTTGCCGAGCCGATGGAGGGAAATGAGATAGAACTGGAAGGCAACAAGCTGGTTGTCGTCAATGTCGGCCATACCGATACCGACAATTCCACCGTGCTGCACGTGCCGTCCATCGGCCTGGTGGCTGCGGGCGATGCCGTGTATAACGGCATCCACCCTTTCCTGATCGAATCCAACCGCCAGAACCGCCTGGAATGGATCGCCGCGCTGGACAAGATAGAAGCGCTGAAACCGGTCAACGTGGTGGCTGGGCACAAGATCCCCACCAATGACGACAACCCGCGCAATATTGCAGAAACGCGGCAGTACATCCGCGACTTCATCCGCATCAACGATGAAACCAAAACCGCGCGTGAACTGTACGACAAGATGCTGGCGCTCTATCCGGACCGCGCCAATCCTGGCTCGCTGTGGAGCTCCGCCGCGGCGGCCAAGGCCGAGGTGTAGCACTGGCTGCGGAGAATGCCGGCCGCAGCCGGCATTCTCCGCATCGGTTTGGTAGGGATTAGTCAGGCCGGCAGCAGGTATTCCGCCAGCTGGTCAAACGTGCCGCCATAACCTTGCGCCATGGAAGAATGGAGTTCCACGAAATACTGGTACTCCGCGTCCGTGGCGCCAAAGGCTTGTGCTCGCAAGCTGACGGTGGTTTGCCCATCCTGTTCGGTAAAACGCACGCTGTTCAATATCTCCAGCGGGCAGAGCTCGCTGAACGGCGCACGCGCCATGCCGCATTGTTCATTGGAAAATGAATTCAGCCACACAATGTCCTGTAGCGGCACAATGTCGCGGTAATTGAAGCGCCCCCACATCGCAGACGCACCTTCAAAGTTCATCGCATAATGAACGAAGCCGCCCGGCCGGAATTCAAAGCGGTGCAAGTCGATGACACAACCCTTCGGCCCCCACCATTGCCTGAGCCGGTCAGCCTCGCTCCACGCTTTCCACACGGTTGCCAGCGGCAGCTTGAAATGGCGCGTGATCGTGAACACGCCCCTATCTTCATTGTTATCAGCGGACATCTTTCTTCCCTTTCTTTGCAGGCGTCAGCGGCGGCGCTTGCACAGATGCGTGCGCCGGGGTTTGGGTAGACAGTAAAAATGCATCCAGCCGGTCGAAACTGTCTTCCCACAAGTTGCGGTAAGCATCCACCCATTGCGCAATCTCCTTCATCCTGCCGGCCTCCAGCCGGCAGGGCCGGGTTTGCGCCGCGCGGCTGCGTGAAATCAGGCCGGCATGCTCCAGCACCTTCAGGTGGCGCGAGATGGACGGCTGTGTCATGTCGAAGGGCTCTGCCAGCTCATTCACGGTGGCCTCGCCGGAGGCCAGGCGCGCAAGGATGGCGCGGCGGGTAGGGTCGGCGAGGGCGGCAAAGGTCAGGTCGAGTTCGTTCGCGTGCATAATATAGCCAAGTTGTTATATAGCTTAATATGAATATAGACCGTGCAAGCCGGGATGTCAACCAAGTGGGCCGCCAGCGCATTGACTCCAAAGGCAATCAAGCGCATGCAATGATGTAAAGTGCGTTTAGGCGCAGAATGCAGTAAACAGGATAGGGCAGGGCAGTGAAGGTCGCTGCTATGCAGCGTCCACGCCGGTGCTCAGGCGGCATTCCACCACAAATGATCAGCATGGCGACAAGCTTGGCAAAGACAATAATGCACAAGCCGCCGGCATATTGGAAATGATGATGAAACCAGATTTCTTACGTTCTGTATCACCCTGCAAGGCCATTGGCTTCGCCGTAAGCCTTACCCTATTCCTGGGCCTTGCCGGTTGCGGCGGCGGTGGAGACGGGCCTGCCAATGTCAGCCCGCCGCTAGGCAGCACCGACCCGGCCAACCCGGATGGGCCGGGGCATTTTGGTACTGCGGTTTTTCTCAAGACCGTCAGCCTCAGCGATATCAAAGCCGCGCTGCCGGCTGCGGCCGGTATCGTTCCGCTGTATGCGGTGGATGCCTACAAGGTCACCTACACAACGACCGATTCCGCCGGGCGCAGCGTGCTGGCCTCTGGCCTGACCGCCATCCCGCGTAAGGCGGCCGGCGCGTCCAGCCCGTTGCTGAGTTACCAGCATGCCACTGCCAAAACCGATGCAGAAGCGCCCAGCAACCACGCCACGCCGGATGAGCCGGCGGTGCTGTTTGCCTCCATGGGTTACCTGGTTAGCGCCACCGACTATGTCGGCTATGGCGCCAGCAGGGGCGTGCCGCATCCTTTCCTGCTGGCCGCACCGATTGCCGCTTCCGTGACGGATTTCATGACTGCCAGCGCCCGCTGGAGAAAAACCGCCGCCATTGCCGACAACGGCCAGCTGTTCTTCACAGGCTATTCGGAAGGCGCCTATGCAACGATAGCAACGCTGCGCTCGCTGACGCAAAACAAGACCTCATCCACCGTGCTGCCCGTGCTCACCTACGTCGGCTCCGGCCCGTATGACGTGCAGCTGACGCTAAACGTCATGTTGGCCAGGGTCCGCGCGCAAAACCCGGTACTGGGTGCGCTGATCAACCCCGGCTTCCTGAAAAACCTGGGCGCCAACGACAGGGCCAATGTGCGCAACCTGCTATTGCTGGCCGTACTGGGTACGCAAAGCGACATCACTTTCGACCCCACCTTCCTGGATAACTTCCTGAATGATGATGCGGTAGCCACTGCCTCAGTGAGCAGCGACTACGACTGGACGCCGCAATCGCCCATCATCTTCTTCGCCGGCAAGGCCGACACCACCGTCCCTTACGGCAATACCGATTCCATCTTCCAGACGATGAGCAACCGCGGCGCCGCCGGCTTCATCCAGCGCACCGACTGCACGGCGACACCGGCAGAGCATCTGCCCTGCGTGCCGTCTTTCCTGGCGAACGATATTGCGAAGATGGGAGCGCTGGCGAAGGGGCTGTGAATGTACAGCGCTGCAGCGGCATTAAATAGCGCCTGCTCCCAGGCCACAAGCCGGCCTGTAGGGTGCCAATAGCGTAGGGTAAAGCAAGGGTTTCGTGAGGCATGCCTCACGCTTGCGTACCGGCCTCCGCTTGCAAGCGGAGGTGCGCCCTGCAAGGGTATGCACCGTCGGTGGTCTCCGCCATGCACCGCGTTTTAAATGAAGATGCGTGCCTATGATCTGAACGCAGTGCAAGAGCTCACCACCTTACGAAAGGAGCACAAGCAAATGCCTGCAATTCCAAATGGCACCGAAAGGATGCGTGCGTTCATCCCCACAAAAGATTTTGAACTGTCCAAGCGTTTTTACGAGGCGCTGGGTTTCGAAAAAGTCCTGAATACCGAGGTCGCCATCTTCCATGTCGGATTGGGTGGTTTTGTCCTCGCACCGGTCAACGAGGCGGGCCTGTTGGAGAACTTCATGATGCAACTGATGGTGGACGATCTGGATGCCTGGTGGGCGCACATCGAGTCGCTGGATCTGGCTAAAAACTTTGAAGTGCGGCCACCGACTGCGCCCGCGATGCAGCCGTGGGGTCTTCGTATTGTCTACGTTGTCGATCCTTCGAATGTGCTTTGGCATTTTGCGGAGCGTCGGGAGGGGAAGGCACACGACCAGTGAATAGAATTTTCAGAATGATGCCGGTATTCGATTCGATAGTTATGGCTTATGCAGTACGGTAGGTTGGGCTAACGCTTTGTCAGCCCAACGTTTTTAATCATCCATCGGCTTTTATGACAGGTGCTGCTTTTGACATATATTCCGCACGCGTAAGTAAAGGAAATTTCGGAGAATTGAAATTGCAGATGGTTGGAAAATGTTGGGCTAATAAAGCTTTAGTCCAACCTACTATCTGCCTTGATTGGGTATTTATATTTTGAACGAGTAAGCCTTCAGATCTGCACCGACTGTAGAACCTTTATAGTAGTTCGCATAATCAAAGCCGTTTCCAATTTTATATCCAATGTTAGAGCGTTTTTTCGAGACGGAGGTTTCGAAACTTATCCACTGAGCACTCAATGTTTGTAAAGCCTTATCCGCAGAGATTGCTTTAGGAAGACCATTGTTAATACAAACGGCGAGCATTGCATATTGTCCGTACCGCAATCCTTGGCCATACATTTTTGTGTTGTACCGGTCGCCGGGGGTTACAGGTTTAAGTTTACGAAGAATTTCAATTAATTGAAGCGCTTCATAGCCGTACGCGTATTTCGCTATATCTTTAACTTTTAACAGTGCTTCTAACTCATCGGGTTGGTAGAATTTGGTGATACTTGAACGTGCTTGGCTAATTTTGTAGTCTCCAGCTAAGCATACGCGAATTAATTTGTCTCGATTAACCAAAGAATCTTCGTTTATGTACTTGGAGTGTAGCCCGTCGCTGAATTCGCCTTTTTTGCGCTCATAATAAAGACCATGCTCATCGAAAAAATGCTTTTGCAATCTCATTTGGATGAGATCATTAGACCGTCGATCTGATTCGTCAACTTTTGTTTGTGAATTACTAGCTTTCGATATATCACCAAGAAGCTTCAATCTACTAGCAGTATTTGTTAGCGTTTGCTTCGCGACGAAGGTTATAACGCGAAGTAAAACTTCTTTACCTTTAAAAACTGAGAAGTCATTTTTCTTTTCACAGTCTTCATATATACGCCCTAGAGTAAAAGCTGTTTGCCCTCCATTTACGAGTTGGGGACTTCTCAAAATTATTTGGGCCTTGTCCGCCTTGGCCGTATTTGAGTTAACTGCGGTTTGATCCGAAATTATAGTAACGCCGTTATTGAATAGGGCAAATTCGTTGCTACTGTTAAGCTTTACAGATGCTTCTATGTCTTTATTAACTGCATTTCCGCTCAACTCTAAGAAACTTCGAGGGTTATATTGAAGAACGGAATTTTTGTACTTATGCATTATCCGACCTATCTCTTTTGTCGGAACGAAGAGCAATTTAATGTTTGCTTTTTGCTCTCTTGCTTTAACGTCGTAGTCCAGATGAGTTTGCCCTGCGTTAGCTAAGTTGATCTCAATGGAGAGATCGGGTTCGGAAAAATAGGTACCGTTCACGACAGGGAACAATAGATCAGAGTAAATGCGATTATGAGGAAACTCATCGACATCATATCCGTCTACTAGCTTAACTAGATTGCTTTTTGTGATTTTGTTAGTGTTCCCAAGGATGACGACCTTAATGTCATATCGTGCTATGTGCGTAAGGTTTTGAATAGCTTTCTGAAGATTTTTTATTATCTTGTCGTTATAGCTATTGCCCTGCTCATCTTTCTTTTGGCCCTTGAGAATTCGAGCGACATCCATTTTTAACAGTTCGCTGTTAGTAATTGATGTTTCAGAGAAATTCTTGGCGTTAGCCCGAAACTTTGCTTGTAATATGTGAATCCGCTTGGTGTTCTCATCTATGAAGAAAGCGTCAATTCCCCCATCAGAAGGACCATCTGTAACGAACTTTTCTCGGTCAGAAAAGGATACTAATCCGAACCGGGCCTTTAGATATAGATGAAGAAGAGCCCTGGACTGAGCTTGGATTAATGCGTCATGATTGAGTTTGCTTGGATGATAAATTGCCAAGGCGGAAGGTGCCTCATTACAAAGGGATTCCAGCACTTTGCATAATGTTTTATATAGCCTTCCCTGGCCTACTTCGTGCGATAACTTTTTCACTACAGCTGCTTTTGCTTCTATCTTTCCTAGCTTCATATAGGCTCTTTTGAGTTGTTATAATATTTTTAGTGAAATTTGTAGAGATCTAGAACATATGAATGCGCCATTCATATGTTTGTGATTAATGACTTCAATCGATACGAAAGAAAACGATCTGAAAAAGTGTTGCTTTTAATTGATTGAGATATTTGCACAAGTGAAAACAATACTGCTTGCTTTAAGGGAGGCATTACGGCAATGGGCGAACTCCTCGCCGGCGTAATATCTTACTTATTCGTCACTGACGCTCAGGGTCTATTAAATGTCTAGACACAAACGCAAATCCTGCAACAAAGAATACGGATGCATCAATCCCGATCTTAGGATCGTGAGCGCAGATGCTCGAAGAAGGTTGGGCTGATAAGTCGTTAGCCCCAACCTACCGCAGATGTGAATTGTAGGAATTTAATCCAACAAACTAACTCGCACACCGAACCTGATTCCGTCCCTTGCTCTTAGCCTCATACAGCGCACTATCCGCCCGCGCCACCATCTCGCGCGCGACGCCTTCTATGTCGCCCACGTTCTTGACCGCAGGCAGCGTGGCGATGCCGATGGAGATCGTGCATTTGCAGAAGCCGCCCATGCTGAGCAGGAAGGGTTTGTTGGCGATGCTGGCGCGTATGCGTTCTGCGACCTGCACGGCGTGCTGCTGGCTGGTGTTGATCAGCAGCACGACGAATTCTTCGCCGCCGAAGCGGCCCAGCGTGTCGCTGAGGCGCAGCTCAGCCTTGATGCGGCTTGCCACTTCCCTCAGCACGTCGTCGCCGCCCTGGTGGCCGTGCTTGTCGTTGATCTGTTTGAAGAAGTCGATGTCCAGGTACATGGCGACGATGCCGTATTGCTGGCGGCGCGCGCGGCCTATTTCTTCCAGCTTGCGCTGTTCGATGTGGCGGCGGTTGCTGACGCCGGTCAGCGGGTCGGTCAGGCCGATGTAGGTCAGGCGTTCGTTGTTGATGACGTTTTCGAGGCAGATGGCGATGATGGAGGCCATGTGTTCGATGAAGTCGGTGGCCATGCTGGGAGCAAAGCGGTTGGTATGGTAGCTGCCCAGGCTCAGGCAGCCTATCAGCTTGTTCTGGCGTATCAGCGGCACGGCGGCAACGCTGCTGGGCTTGGTGCGGCATTCGGCAAACATGCGGCCGTGCAGATCGTCTTCATATCTGCCCAGCACCGGTTTGCGCAGGTGTTGGCGCAGCTGGCCAAGCTCGAACTCGGTCTGCACAAACAGCAGGTGCGGGAATTCGGTAAGGTCGATGTTCAGGTCCAGCAGGATGCGGCGCAGGCTGCTCTTGGGGTCGATCAGCGTCAGCGTGACGATGTCGAGGTCGGATGTTTTTGCCAGCGTGCTGAAGATGTTTTCTATCAGCTCGCGAAAGCTGCTGGCGCCGATCAGCTGCAGGTCGAAAGTCTGGTGGCGCAGCATGATGCGCTGGTTGCGGTGGGCCTGGTTCAGCAGTTCTTCCAGTTGTTCACGCAGCAGCTGGTTCTCCGTGCGCAGCTCGGCCGGAGTTAAACTTTGCGCTTGTCTGGTAACCACCTTATGCATGCTTAGTGTCCGCGAGTGGAAATGCACCGATAAATAAAAGGAATGCCCAATTTAAAATGCCAGCTGTACGTCAACCTGGTCGCCGACGCGCAGCAACTGCTCTTCGCCGGCCGTTACTATCATGTTCATGCCGAAGGTGATGCCGCCATCCACCAGCGAATTGGCGCGGTAGGTCTGCAAAATGTCCATCGGGTCCGGCCCGAACTCGCCGCTGGCCTGGTCCACGGAAGGCATGGGGCAGCGCGGGCAGGGCTTGACCGGTTTCAGCACGATGCTGCCGTCCTTGCCGGTGATGTCGAAAGTTTCGGCGTAATCTTCTTCATACGCCTCTATGCCGCTGACGACGATGTTAGGGCGGAAGCGGTTCATCGGTAGGGCGCTGCGGCCCTGGGCCTGCAGCCTGCCGTTGAGATCATCCAGCGAGGCGGTAGAGATCAGCAGCATCGGGTAGCCGTCTGCAAACAGCGTGGGCACGTCGACATCGCCTGTCCATTTTTTGCTGGCCAGGCGCTTGGCGTCCGCGTGGAAGCGCACCAGCCGGCATGGCGTGCCGACGGCATTGCTGAACCACGTAGCGGTGACGGCATCGCAGTCGTAGGCGGTGACGGTGTCGTCCCACACCTGCACTTGCAGCGTACGGCTTTGTTCGGGCGCGGGCAGGTCCAGCGGTATTTCCAGCTGCAGCATGCCGGGGGCGCGCAGCACCAGCATGTCGCTGCGGATGGCGGGCTGGATCAGCGCCATCTTCGGGTATTCGCGCTGCGTAAGGAAGCGGCCGGTATTGTCCACTACCATCCATTCCCGGTCATAGATGAACTGGTGCGACAAACCCGCAGGCGTGACAACCGCCTCGCGCAGGGCGATGCCTGCGCAGGATTTGATCGGGTAGAGCGTCAGTTCGGCAATGGTGGGCATAGGTTGTTTTCATCGCGAATTAACGCGCATTACTGGCGGGAGACCCCGCCGGATAGCTGTTATCAGCTACTCACACATGTTTTTTTGCACATGCATTCTAACCATTTTTGGGGCGGCCTGAACATAAAATTGCGCTGCGGCATATTGATTTATTCATATTTAAATATTCCGCGCGGGCTTGTTGTAATCCTGCCATGGCGGGGGAGGTAAGAATGCAGGTAGATATTAAATATCCCGGATGTCGTCCGGCCAGAGTTGCGCGCTATGCAGCACGCGGAGGACACGAATGGTATCGTCACTAAAGGTGTAAGCGATAATGTATGGCGTATGGGTGATGACAAGTTCTCGAGTGTCTTCTATCCGACCGGTCCTGCCAAGTTCAGGGAAGTTGGCCAAGAGTTTAATCTGGTCACTGATTCGCTCATCGACAGCGATGGCGGCTTGAGGGCTATCCTGCTCTATGTAATCAAAGATCTTGTCCCTATCTTCCAGCGCAAACCTTCCCCACTCAAGCTTCACGATTTTTTTTCACCTTTGCGTAGGGCGGCCGCCCGGCGGCGCGCAAAATGCGTTTCGGCCTCTTCATGCGGGACGGCCGGCCTGGGATCATCCAGCGCCTCTTGAACCTTTCCTCGAAACCAGGCATCGTGTATTGAAGGGTCGGTAGCGAAACCGAATGGCAACGCCCCTTCGTTTGCGACCCGCGTTAAGAGAATGCGAACTGCATCGGAGACAGTCAGACCCATGTTCTCCAGCACCGCGGTAGCGCGGTCTTTGACGTCGGAATCAATACGTGCCTGTACGAGTGCATTGGCTGTCATTGCAGATCTCCTTACCAATAATATAGTGATATTGTAATTCAATTGCATTACAAAACAAACTTGACCCGTGCCCGGGCATAAAAAAAGCCGCGGATGCGGCTTTTTGCAATAACGAACGTAAATTCTTTATACGTTGAACAGGAAGTTCAGCACATCGCCATCCTTGACCACGTATTCCTTGCCCTCGGCGCGCATCTTGCCTGCCTCCTTGGCGCCGGTTTCACCCTTGTAGGTGATGTAGTCGTCATAGGCGATGGTCTGGGCGCGGATGAAGCCGCGTTCAAAGTCGGTGTGGATGACGCCTGCGGCCTGCGGGCCGGTGTCGCCCACATGAATGGTCCAGGCGCGCACTTCCTTGACGCCGGCAGTGAAGTAGGTTTGCAGGCCCAGCAGCTTGAAGGCGGCGCGGATCAGGCGGTCCAGGCCCGGCTCTTCCATGCCCATGTCGGCCAGGAAGGCGTGCTTGTCTTCATCTTCCAGATCGGCGATTTCGGATTCTATCGCTGCGCAGATGGCGACGATGGGCGCGTTCTGGCTGGCGGCGTAGGCGGTCAACTGGTCCAGCAGCGGGTTATTGCTGAAGCCGTCATCGGCCACGTTGGCAACGTACATCGCCGGTTTGGCGGTGATCAGGCACAGCGGCTTGATCAGCAGCATTTCTTCGGCGTCCAGGCCCAGCGCGCGCACCGGCTTGGCGTCGTTCAGGTGCGGCATCAGGCGTTCCAGGATGGCGACCAGCTTGGCGGCATCCTTGTCGCCGGAGCGGGCTTTTTTGTTTTCACGGTGGATGGCTTTTTCCACGGTGCCCATGTCGGCCAGCGCCAGCTCGGTCTGGATCACTTCGATATCGTCCAGCGGGCTGACCTTGCCGGCCACGTGGATGACATTGTCGTCTTCAAAACAGCGTACTACGTTGACGATGGCGTCTGTTTCGCGGATGTGGGCCAGGAACTGGTTGCCCAGGCCTTCTCCCTTGGAGGCGCCTGCGACCAGGCCGGCGATGTCCACGAATTCCACCGTTGCGGGTAGGATGCGCTCCGGCTTGACGATGTCCGCCAGCTTGGCCAGGCGCGGATCCGGCACTTCCACCATGCCGACGTTGGGTTCTATCGTGCAAAAAGGATAATTTTCTGCAGGGATGCCCGCCTTGGTCAGGGCGTTGAACAGGGTGGATTTGCCGACGTTAGGCAGGCCGACGATGCCGCATTTGAGACTCATAGTAGTACCGCTTATTCTTGAAGTTTGGGAGTTAACCCGGCATTTTACCGGAAGAAGGGTAGGCCGGGGCCGATTCTAGCCCTGAGAGGGCATTGCCTGCATGGCGCGCTGGTGCGAAACCCGGTGCAGCAGCCATACCAGCAGCACCGCGGCCACCGTCAGCCCGAGGATCAGGCCTATCCAGAAGCCGTTGGCGGCCATGGGCTGCGCCGGGCTCCATGGGAACCAGGCTGGCGCCAGGCCCAGGATGCAGCCCAGCGGCAGCGATACGCCCCAGAATGCCGTCATGTGGATCAGCATCGGCATGCGCGTGACCTTGTAGCCGCGGATGGCGCAGGCGGTGGCCACCTGCGTGCAGTCGGATAGCTGGAATACGGCGGCAAACAGCAGCAGGCTGGAGGTCATCGCCTGGATGGCCGGGTCGGAGGTGTAGGCAATGGCGATCTGATCGCGGAACAGCAGGATAAAGATGGCCGACGCCAGGCCGAAGCTGACCGACATGCCTACGCCCACCCAGGACACGAAACGGGCGCGCACCGCATCGCCTTCGCCCAGCGCCTGGCCGACGCGGGTGATGAGGCCGATGCCGAAGCTCATGGGCACCATGAACACCAGCGACGTGAAGTTCAGCGCGATCTGGTGCGACGACACATTGACCACGCCAAAGCGGGCCACCAGCAGGCCCACCAGGCTGAAGGCGCTGACCTCGGCAAAATAGGTGACGCCTATTGGCATGCCCAGCTTGAGCATGCTGCGGATCTCGCCCCAGTGCGGGCCTTCCCAGTGGTGGAAAGGATAGGTGTCGCGGTAGGCGGGCGAACGTTTCATCCAGACCAGCATCGCACCCAGCATCAGCCACAGGCCGGTGCCGGTGGCGACCGCGCAGCCGATGGCGCCCAGCTTGGGCAGGCCGAGGTGGCCGTAGATCAGCAGGTAGTTGACGATGATGTTGTACACCAGCGCCGCAATGGCGATGATCATGATGGGTTTGGTCTGGTTCAGGCTGGTGCTGTAGCCGTATAGCGCACGGTAGGCGGCAAAGGCCGGCAGGCCCATGCTGATGACGTGCACGAAGGTGGCCGCCTTGTGCGCCACGGCCGGCTCCAGCTGCAAGTGGTCGAAGATCAGCGTGGCCAGGTTGGCCGCCAGGCAGGCCAGCAGGCCGACGCCCAGTGCCTTCCACAGCGATTGCCGCACCACGTGCGGGATGCGGGCAAATTCGCCGGCACCGACTTCATGCGCAACCACGGCATTGATCGCCATCATCACACCCATCACCGTGACGATGATGATGGACCAGATGGACGCGCCCAGCGACACCGCCGCCAGGTCGTCTGCGCTGACGTGGCCTGTCATCGCTACGTCGGACACGGCCATGCCCACGGTCGCCAGCTGGCCTACCAGCATCGGCCAGGCAAGCTGCCACAGCGCGCGGACTTCGGTGCGGATCTGGGTTTTCATGCGCGGCCTGCTTGCTGGGCGGCGAATATGCCATATGCGCGTTGGGAATGCCCGGCTGCGAGGCTGTCAGTGTGGTGCGCGAGGAAACACAGGTGAAAACAGGCTGGAAAGAGGGGTTTTGGTGCAAAAGGCATGCGAAAACTTGTATTTGTGTAAGTAATTGACTCGAACTGCATCTTACCATCGTATCGCCGGGCTTCCGCCCTTGCGCGGGGGTGGGGATAAAAATGATTGCCGAATAAACCTTGACGAAGTGGACATGAGATACTACAGTGATATCACTTTGATTTCACTGGTTTGGCTGGTGTCGGCTACTTGTTCTCGTGGTCCGCTGGCCCGTTTCACTCATTACGGAGGAAATATGGATGCACCTCGCAGCAAGGCCGGCAAACAGCCGCTTCAGGAACGTGCCCGTTCTTCAATGGACGGCTACCTGATGACGATCATCGGCCTGACGCTGGTACCGGTTGGCGCCTACTGGGCATGGACGGGAACTTCGCTGGGCGAAGGCGCACTGCTGTACGGCGGGCTGAAGCTGCTGGTCAGCGTGCTGGGCGTGTTCATCCTGTCCGGCCTGTATATGCTGCAGCCGAACGAAGCGGCGCTGATGTCGCTGTTCAGCCGTTATGTGGGTACCGACAGGCAGGAGGGCCTGCGCTGGGCCAATCCGCTGTTCAGCAAGCGTAAGATCAGCCTGCGCGCCCGCACCATGAATTCGCCGCCGCTGAAGGTCAATGACAAGCGAGGCAACCCGGTGGAGATAGGCGCGGCCATCGTATGGCGCGTCAAGGAAACCGCGCTGGCGATCTACAATGTGGACGACTGTGAACGCTACGTCACCGTGCAGGCCGAGGCGGCACTGCGTTTCCTGGCTTCGCAATATGCCTACGATGACGGCGACGACCTGGATGAAAAGGAAACCACTTTGCGTGCCGGCCTGGAAGAAGTGGCGCACGCCCTGCAGACCGAATTGCATGTCCGCTTTGCGGCAGCCGGCGTGGATGTGGAAGACGCCAAGCTGACGCACCTGGCCTATGCGCCGGAAATCGCCCAGGTGATGTTGCGCCGCCAGCAGGCAGAAGCTATCATCAGCGCCCGCGCCAAGATCGTGCACGGCGCGGTGACGATGGTGGAGGCGGCTTTGAAGGGATTGTCCGAACGCCAGATCGTGGTGCTGGACGACGAGCGCAAGGCGGCCATGGTCAGCAATCTGCTCGTGGTGCTGTGCTCGGATAAAGAGACGCAGCCGATTGTGAATACGGGGACCTTGTATAACTGATGCTGGCGGGTTTGTTTTGTGGGGGTTCTTCCGGGGTGTTGGGCTGACGGTGTATCTGCCCAACGTGCAGCCCCATTGCGTGAGACCCGCACTCCGAGAAAACGCCTGTTAATCATTTAATTACGGTGCAACAATGAACCATCCGGTCTATGTAGAAAGCCAGTTTTCCAGCGTCATCTGGGTCGTCCTGCCCGTGGTCAGCATTTCCGTGTTCCTGCATCGCTTCAACCTGCGGGACCCTGCACAGCGCGATGCGGCCATTGCCATCATCGCGCTGATGAACGTCGTTGCGCTGGCCTTGCTCGGCAAGTTGACGATCAGCATCGACGCTACCCACCTGCGCTGGCGTTTCGGTTTCGTAGGCTGGCCTGCGTGGAGCGTGGCGCTGGCGGACATCAGCGCTGCCGAGGAAACCCGTTCGCGCTGGCTGGAGGGATGGGGGATCAAATACACGAAGCAAGGCATGCTGTATAACGCCTATGGCACTGCAGCCGTGCGCATTCACCGTGTCAATGGCAAGAGCTTCCGCCTTGGATGTAGCGATCCCAAGCGCCTGTTAAGTTTCCTGACGCCGCGCATAACCCTGCCTGCAGGCCGCTGAAACTATGGCAAGCCCTGGCAAAAAATCCTTCCTGCTCCGCATCGACCCGGCCATCTGGGCCGAGATAGAGCGCCTGGCTGCGCAGGAACTGCGCAGCAGCAATGCGCAGGTGGAGTATCTGTTGCGCCAGGCCTTGGCCCAGCGCGGACGCAGCCTGCCGCTGGCGGGTGAGGTGGCCGGCGACGATGGCCAGGGCGAGGAATAACCGAGGGACAGGCTGTTTTCCGCCACATCCCAATCCAGCCTGCGAATTGGTAATTTCGGCGCGACAAAACCGCCGTCCGTCGCATTCCCTCCCCATTCCCCTATGGCAGTTGTATAGTAGCCAAGTACCGGTGCAGGTGTGGCAAGCGGCATGCTCATGCGTTGCCATGCCGCATGCCCGCGCGCCAGTTACCGAAAGGCCACATCAACGACATCCTTCCAATGGAGAAGTTCTATGACTGTTTTTCCAAGATACCTGCTTGCCGCCTGCTGCGCCGTGGGCGCTGTCGGTGCGGTGGCACAGGCCGCCTCGGCCGCTGAGCCGGTGAAAAGCTACACCGTGCGCGACTTTTTCCAGACGCCCGCGCAAAGCTCGTTCAAGCTGTCGCCCAGCGGCAAATACCTGAGTTTCATGCAGCCCTGGGAAGGGCGCAGGAACATCTATATCAAGCAGGTGGGATCGTCCGAGCCGGCGGTGCGCATCACCAGCGAAACGGCGCGCGACATCAGTGCCTATTTCTGGAAGGGCAACGACCATCTGCTGTTTGCCAAGGATTTTGGCGGCGATGAAAACTTCCACATCGTATCGGTCAGCCGCGACGGCAAGGATGTCAAGGACCTGACGCCGTATCCCAAGGTGCGCGCGCAGATGGTCAACGACCTGGAAGAAGTGGATAACGAGATCCTCATCAGCCACAACAAGCGCAATGCTGAGGTGTTCGACGTCTACCGTATCAACGTCAATACCGGCGATGCAAAACTGGTGGCGGAAAACCCCGGCAATATCCAGGACTGGATCACCGACCACACCGGCGCCGTGCGCGCTGCGACGACGACCGACGGTGTCAACACCAGCCTGCTGTACCGCGCCACGGAAAAAGAGGCGTTCAAAACCGTACTGACCACTAGCTTCAAGGAATCCGCTGATCCCTTGTTCTTCACCTTCGACAACAAGAAGCTGTACATGTCGTCCAATGTCGGCCGCGACAAAAAAGCCATCGTGATCGTGGACCCGGCCACGGCCAAGGAAGAAAAGCTGATTTTTGAACACCCGGACGTGGACGTGCAGGACCTCAGCTATTCGCGCCAGCGCAAGGTGCTGACCGAGATCGGCTACACCGACTGGAAACCGGAGCGCAAGGTCGTCGATGCGCAGACGGAAGCCCTGTATAAAACGCTGCAGGCCAAGCTGCCCGGCTACGAGATCTCATTGCAATCACATTCGCGCGATGAGTCGGCGTGGATAGTGGCAACCTATAACGACAGGACGGAAGGCAGCCGCTATCTGTTCGAGGCGAAAAGCGGCAAGCTGACAAAGCTGGCCGACATCAATCCCAAGATCGCGGAAAAGGACATGGCGCAGATGAAGCCCATCCAGTACCGCGCGCGCGACGGCCTGCTGATCAACGGTTACCTGACGCTGCCACTCGGCAAGGACCCGAAGAACCTGCCGGTTGTCGTCAACCCGCATGGTGGCCCGTGGGCGCGCGATGTGTGGGGCTACAACCCGGAAGTGCAGATGCTGGCCAATCGCGGCTATGCGGTGCTGCAGATGAATTTTCGAGGCTCCACCGGCTATGGCCGCAAGTTCTGGGAAGTGTCGTTCCGCCAGTGGGGCAAGACCATGCAGGATGACATTACCGATGGTGTCAACTGGCTGATCAAGGACGGCGTTGCCGATCCGAAAAGGATAGCGATCTACGGCGGCTCCTACGGCGGTTATGCAACATTGGCGGGCGTGACGTTTACGCCGGACCTGTATGCGGCGGCGGTGGATTATGTGGGTGTGTCCAATATGTTCACCTTCATGAACACGATCCCTCCTTACTGGAAGCCGCTAATGGACCAGTTCCATGAAATGGTCGGCGATCCCGAGAAAGACAAGGAACTGCTGGCAGCCGTATCGCCTGCGCTGCACACCGACAAGATCAAGACGCCGCTATTCGTCGCCCAGGGCGCTAACGACCCGCGCGTGAACAAGGCAGAGTCCGACCAGATCGTGGACAGCCTGCGCAAGCGTGGCGTGCAGGTGGAATATATGGTGAAGGATAATGAAGGCCACGGCTTCCACAACGAAGAAAACCGCTTCGCGTTTTATACGGCGATGCAGGATTTCCTGGGGAAGATTTTACATCCGTAAGTAGATAGAAAACCCCCTCTCCCGCGTGCGGGAGAGGGCCGGGGTGAGGGGAGTTGTGCTGAGGTAGAAGCCTTGTTATTGCAGGCCGTCAAATCATGCAATGTGAGAACTTTATTTTTCGCGGTTGTTTGATGATTGGGGGTAGAATTTTTCTACATTCCGATTTACGCCCCTCACCCTAACCCTCTCCCGCATGAGGGAGAGAGAATGTCGCGGTACCGCTTTTCTTCAAAAATTCATTAACGCCGGCAAATGCTCAAAGCGGCTTGACCCGGCTCAAATCCGGATTCTCCACAAACGCCGCAAACTCATCCCGCAGCCTTTCGCTTTCATAGATCGCGATGCGCCAGTTCTGGATGCGGAAGTCGTGGTTGGCGCCGTAGTAGAAAAAATCCTTGCGGTCCGGCAGCTTGCCTAATGACAGCGTGTGCAGGAAGGCGCGCGATGGCGACAGCATGACGACGTTGTCCAGCCATTCGCGGTTGCGGCCAAGGCTGGCGCGCCTCCACGGGATGGGCTTGTCCAGCCATCCGGGGATGATGTGGTCGGTGAAGTGCGGGTACAGCACCAGACCGCCATCGGCGGCGCCGGCGATGCGCGAGTAGGGCAGCGCCAGGTGGTAATCGATGATGCCGCCGTCCCAATAGGTGCCTACGGGTGCATGGACGATGTCGCGCACCGGTTCCATGATCAGCGGCAGCGTGCCGGAGGCCAGCAGCGCCTGCTTCAGGTTGTCCCGTGTCAGCGCCGCGAAATGCGTTTCAAAGTTGTCGAACCTGGCTTTCAGCCAGAACAGAGGATCGCGCATGTCGCCGATGACGACCCTTTCCATGTGCCCGGCCAGCCTGGCGCGCGAGGCCATGTTGGCGAGGGTGGCGGCGGCAAAGCCGGCCTTGGCGCTGAAGCTGCCGCGCGGCGATTTCAGCAGGCCCAGCCCGCGCACTGCCAGCAGGTGCAGCCGGTAGTGCGGGTGGTTGACGATTTCATGTTCATGTCCGCCGATGAGTTCTTCCAGCAGTTGCAGGCAGGAGTCGGTAACGAATTTTGCCGTTGGCTTTTCCGGATAGCGCTGTTCGCAGTACAGGTCGCCCAGGCGCTGGAAGGCGGCTGCCGGGTCTGCCTGGCTGGCGGCGGCCATGCGCCACGCGCCGATGGAAGAGCCTATCAGCGTGCGCTCGCGCGGCGCTGCCGCCAGCCAGGTGCCGAACAGCCACTGGTCCAGCGACTGTAATATCAGGCCCTTGGGGCCGCCGGCCGCGGCAGGGATAATCGCCACGTCCCTGGCTTGCAGGCCGTGTTGGCGCATGTGCTCCAGCGCCTTCTTGCCGGCGTGGATGGTCAGCGCCGGGCCGGTGCCGGGGTAACGGTGGGAATTCATTTAACGGTGTGCAATTGCATCATCGCCGTGTCGAACTTGCCGGCCACCAGCAGCGGAATGATGTCCAGGCTGCGGGCGATGGATTCATCGATCAGTGGCTGTTCCTCCTTGCGCGGGCGGTGCAGCACGAAGTCGGCCACTTCCTGGCGCAGGTTCAGCGTGCGCGGGTGGCCTATGCCTATGCGCAGGCGCCAGTAGTCTTGCGTGCCGAGCGCGGCGGTGATGTCCTTGAGGCCGTTGTGGCCGCCGGAGGAGCCGCCTTTCTTGAGCTTGGCGACACCGGGCGGCACATCCAGCTCGTCATGCACGACCAGGATTTCTTCCGGGGCGATCTTGTAGAAACGCGCCAGGCCGCCTACGGACTGGCCGGAGCGGTTCATATAAGTCTGAGGCTGGCACAGCCAGACATCGTCGCCGGCGACCTTGGTCTTGCAGACCAGGGCGTTCAGCGTCTTGTCGCGCTGCAGGTTATTGCCCGCCAGCTGGTCCACCAGCCAGAAGCCGGCATTGTGGCGGGTTTGTTCGTATTCGGGGCCTGGGTTGCCTAGGCCGGCGATGAGGCGTATGGACATGGAATTTTATATTTTTGTCTTAACTGATCTTACATGGACTTACTTCGTAGGAGCAGGCTGGGGGTGGCCCGACGGCCACTTACTTTATTTTGCTTCGCACCCGGTCAGCCGCCCATAATAAGCAAACAAAATGCTACCGTTCCGAACGGGGTAGGTCAAAAGCAGCGGCAACAGAGGATGGTCTACCACGAGCCGTAGGCTGGATGGAGCGTAGCGTAATCCGGGATGCAGACCACCGGCCTGTGGAATACTCCCGGATTGCGCTGCGCTCCATCCAGGCTACATCTTGCCTTTCTGCGGCATCCCTATCTTGCCTTCGCACACTACGTTTTACCGATTTACTTTTTCTTCTTCAACAGCGGTAACAAATACTTACCTGTCACACTTGCCGGGTCGGCGGCGACGTCTTCCGGGGTGCCGGCGGCGATGATCTGGCCGCCGCCTGCTCCGCCTTCGGGGCCGAGGTCGACCAGCCAGTCCGCGGTTTTGATCACGTCCAGGTTGTGTTCGATGATCACGACGGTATTACCCTGGTCGCGCAGGCGGTGGATCACTTTCAGCAGCAGGTCGATATCGTGGAAGTGCAGGCCCGTGGTCGGCTCGTCCAGGATGTACAGCGTGCGGCCGGTGTCGCGCTTGGACAGTTCCAGCGACAGTTTCACGCGCTGCGCTTCGCCGCCGGACAGGGTGGTGGCGCTTTGACCCAGGCGGATGTAGCCGAGGCCGACGTCCAGCAGGGTTTGCAGCTTGCGCGCGATGACCGGCACCGGCTTGAAGAATTCATGCGCTTCTTCTACCGTCATGCCGAGCACTTCATTGATGTTCTTGCCTTTGTACTGCACTTCCAGCGTTTCGCGATTGTAGCGTTTGCCGTGGCAGACGTCGCAGGGTACATACACGTCCGGCAGGAAGTGCATTTCCACCTTGATGACGCCATCGCCCTGGCAGGCTTCACAGCGGCCGCCCTTGACGTTGAACGAGAAGCGGCCTGCGCTGTAGCCGCGTTCCTTGGCGGAAGGCACGGTGGAGAACAGGTCGCGTATCGGCGTGAACAGGCCGGTGTAGGTGGCCGGGTTGGAGCGCGGCGTGCGGCCTATCGGCGCCTGGTCGACGGAGATGACCTTGTCGAAATGTTCCAGGCCGCTGATGGTGTCGAACGCTGCCGGTTCGGTCTGCGAGCCGTACAGGTGGCGCGCCGCCGCGTGGTACAGCGTGTCGTTGACCAGCGTGGACTTGCCGGAGCCGGAGACGCCGGTGACGCAGGTCAACAGGCCGACCGGCAGCTTCATCGTCACGTTTTTCAGGTTGTTGCCGCGCGCACCGCCGATGACGAACTGCTTTTGCGGGTTGAACTTGGTGCGCTTCTTCGGTACTTCTATGCTCAGTGCGCCGCTCAGGTACTGCGCCGTCAAAGACTTCTTGCTCTTCATGATGTCTTCCAGCGTGCCCTGGGCGATGACTTCGCCGCCATGCACGCCGGCGCCCAGGCCCATGTCCACGACGAAGTCGGCGCAGCGGATCGCATCTTCATCATGCTCGACCACGAGCACGCTGTTGCCGATGTCGCGCAGGTGCTTCAGCGTATCGATCAGCCTGTCGTTGTCGCGCTGGTGCAGGCCGATGGACGGTTCATCCAGCACGTACATGACGCCGGTCAGGCCGGAGCCGATTTGCGAGGCCAGGCGGATGCGCTGCGCTTCGCCGCCGGACAAGGTATCGGCGCTGCGTTCCAGCGACAGGTAGTCCAGGCCGACGTTGTTCAGGAAGGTCAGGCGGGAGCTGATTTCCTTGATGATGCGGTCGGCGATTTCTTTCTTGGCGCCGGTCAGTTTCAGGGTTTCAAAGAAGTGCAGCGTGGCGCGCAAAGGCATCGCACTGACTTCATAGATGGCGCGCTCCTGCTTGCCGTTGCCGACCTTGACGTAGCGCGCTTCTATGCGCAGGCGTGCGCCTTCGCAGGATGGGCATTCTTTTTCATTGATGAACTTGGCCAGCTCTTCCTTGACCGCCATCGAATCGGTTTCTCGGTAGCGGCGCTGCAGGTTGTTGATGACGCCTTCAAACGTATGTTCCTTGATCACGGTGCGGCCGCGCTCGTTGATATACGTGAACGGGATGGTCTGCTTGCCGGAACCGTACAGGATGACCTTTTGGGCCGCTTCGCTCAGCTGCTCGAAAGGCGTGTCGATGTCGAACTCGTAATACGCCGCCAGGTTGGACAGCATCTGGAAGTAGAACTGGTTGCGCCTGTCCCAGCCTTTGACCGCGCCGCTGGCGAGGGACAGGTTGGGGAAGGCGACTATACGCTTGGGATCGAAGAATTCGATATGGCCGAGGCCGTCGCATTCCGGGCAGGCGCCCATCGGGTTGTTGAACGAGAACAGACGCGGTTCCAGCTCCTGCAGCGAATAGCCGCAGATAGGGCAGGCGAACTTGTTGGAAAACAGGTGTTCCTTGGCGGTGTCCATTTCCACGACCAGCGCGCGGCCGTTGGCGATGCGCAGCGACGTCTCGAAGGACTCCGCCAGGCGCTGCTTGATCTCTTCCTTGACCTTGACCCTGTCGATGACGACGTCGATCGTATGCTTCTCGGTCTTCTTCAACTTGGGCAGGTCGTCCACTTCGTAAATCTTGGCGTCATGCGTGCCGCTCTGCACGCGGAAGCGTACGAAGCCCTGGGCCTGCATCTGTTCAAACATGTCCAGGTGCTCGCCCTTGCGGTTGGCAACGACCGGCGCCAGTATCATCAGCTTGGTGTCTTCGGGCATGGCCAGCACGGCATCCACCATCTGCGACACGGATTGTGCCGCCAGCGGGTTTTCCGGATGGTCCGGGCAGTAGGGCGTGCCGACGCGCGCGTACAGCAGGCGCAGGTAATCATGGATTTCGGTGACGGTGCCGACCGTGGAGCGCGGGTTGTGCGATGTGGCCTTCTGCTCGATGGAGATTGCCGGCGACAGGCCTTCTATCAGGTCCACATCCGGTTTTTCCATCAGCTGCAGGAATTGGCGCGCATACGCGGACAGCGATTCGACGTAGCGGCGCTGGCCTTCTGCATACAGCGTATCAAACGCCAGCGATGATTTGCCGGAGCCGGACAAGCCCGTAATGACCACCAGCTTGTTGCGCGGCAGGTCGAGGCTGATATTTTTCAGGTTGTGCGTGCGCGCACCGCGGATACGGATCTCGTCGCGGTTGTGCGCACTCATGCCGGTTGCGCTGAAATCGATTTCAGCGGGTTTGGTCGATTTGGCTGTTTTTGTGGCGCTGGAACGTGGTTTTGTCCGGGTTTCTGTCATTTACTGCTTTCCGCATGGGTGGAGTGGTTTCCCGTATTTCGGATGTGGGAACAAGCAACCTGATACTATAACGGGTTTTTGAAATTTGACGCAGGCCGCATGCCTGCTTTGTTCCTGTCTTCAGCTAGTCTTATGTCTATGGCAACACAATCCGGCTCTCAAACTGCATTGGCAGGCGATACGCTGGCCGATTCGTCAACAGATGCACATGCATCTATTGCTTCTGAGCAAAGCAGCGGCATGAGCCGCGACGAAATCCGCGCCAGCAGTTCGCTCGCATCGATTTTTGCTCTTCGTATGTTGGGCCTGTTTTTGATTTTGCCAGTGTTTGCGATACACGCAAAAACCTTGCCCGGTGGTGATAGCGCGACCCTGGTCGGAATAGCAATGGGCATCTACGGCGCCAGTCAGGCGCTATTACAGCTGCCCTTTGGTATGGCGTCGGACAAATACGGACGCAAGCGCATCATCGTCATCGGATTAATCCTGTTCGCATTGGGAGCCTTCATCTCTGCCGGCGCCACCAGCGTCATGGGCGTTATCGTCGGCCGCGCGATCCAGGGTGCCGGCGCGATCTCGGCAGCGATTACCGCGCTGATCGCCGACGTTACCCGGGAAGAACACCGCACCAAGGCCATGGCAATGGTGGGCGGCTCCATCGGCCTGAGCTTTGCCGTATCGCTGGTGGCGGCGCCCGCGCTGTACCACAGCATAGGCATGAGCGGCATCTTCATCGCCACGGGCGTGCTGGCTATCGCGGCCATCGCCGTGGTGCTGTTCGTGACGCCGGCTGCGCCGATGATACGGGCCGAGCGCGTGCCTTTCAGCGTGGTGCTGAAGAACAAGGAGCTGATGCGGCTGAATTATGGCGTCTTTGTGCTGCACCTGAGCCAGGTGGCGATGTTTGTCGTCGTGCCGTCCGCGCTGGTGCAATATGCGGGCATACCGCTGGAATCGCACTGGAAGGTGTACCTGCCGGTGGTCTTCGGCTCCTTCGTGGCGATGCTGCCTGCGATCTTCATCGGTGAGAAGCGCGGCAAGATGAAGCAGATTTTTGTCGCCGCCATCGGGCTGATGCTATTGGTGCAGCTGGGCTTCTGGCAATTCCTGGACCATCCTGCCGTATTGATGGGCCTGCTGTTTGCCTTCTTCCTGTCGTTTAATATCCTGGAGGCCAGCCAGCCCTCGCTGGTATCGCGCGTGGCGCCCCCTGCGGCCAAGGGCGCGGCGCTGGGTGTGTACAACACCCTGCAGGCGCTGGGCCTGGCCTGCGGCGGCGTGCTGGGCGGCTACCTGAAACAGCACGTAGGGCCATCGTCCATCTTCATAATTGGCGCTGGCCTGACCCTCGCATGGCTTATAATAGCGGTCAACATGCCTGAGCTGCCGCGCCGTGCGAAACCGGCGCAGCCTGCACAGGCATAGTATCTATCCGTTTTACTTTTTAGATTTACCTGACACGCATGGACTATACATGCGCAACCCACTGGAGAAATACATGGCATCTGTTAATAAAGTCATCATCGTAGGCAACCTGGGCCGCGACCCGGAAACACGCTACATGCCTAGCGGCGATGCAATCACCAGCATCACGGTCGCCACCACCGACAAGTGGAAAGACCGTGCATCCGGTGAGCAAAAAGAAGCAACGGAATGGCACCGTATTTCCTTCTTCGGCAAGCTGGCTGAAATCGCCGGCCAATACCTGAAAAAGGGTTCGCAAGTGTACGTAGAGGGCAAGCTGAAAACCCGCAAATACACCGACAAGGATGGCGTAGAAAAATACGCGACCGACATCGTTGCAGACACTATGCAAATGCTGGGCAGCCGCCAGGGCATGGGCGGCGGTTCGGGCATGGATGACGGCGGCGGCTACGGCGCTTCGTCAGCACCTGCACCACGCCAGAGCGCGCCGTCGGCGCCGCAACGCCAGGCACCGGCTTCACGCCCTGCGCCTAACTTCTCGGATATGGATGACGATATCCCGTTCTGATTCGTACTTAACTTATTAATTGTTGATACTGACCCGCTTTTCTCTCTGAGTAGCGGGTTTTTTATTTACCAACACTTTATTTTGTGATTAACTACCTTCAAGGGTTAGCTAATACTTAAAAAAATGGTGGGTAGATGAGGCGGTATGTTGCAAAGCGATTGAAGTTTCGGAATCCTGCATAGGTTACTGGCTTTAATTCTAGGTCTCGAGTACGGAGTTTGGCGGTGCCTGCCTGCCTGCCTGCCTGCCAGCCGAGCAGAGTTGCTGTACTCCGTATGACCCAGCGCATTTCGGCGGGCGTGCCCAATCTGTTTCCAATAAGCGGACGAGGTATTGGTCGAGGATATCGACTTCGCTCATATGCGCTCGTTTGCCAGCCTTTGTCTCCAATGAGGCGTCTTTGAACTGCTGGGCTAATTCTTCACAGAAGAGCCAATGGGCATGCACTTGGGGAGGGGTTCCACCCGCGGGATAAAATTTTCCTTCAAACCGCTCAGCGACGAACTTGCTTGTAGCGCCGGGCACAGTCGAAATAGGATTTGGTCGCGGAAAAGCGGCTGGGACGGCGAATAGGTCACTCACGACGAGTCCTTTGGTCAATGTTGGCAAGCTGTGCACGCAAAATCTTTTGGGCCGTCCGTAATTTTGGATACTTGAAGCCTTTCCAAGCATCACAAAGAACAGCATTCACCTCAAGGGACGAACCAGAGGGCGTATATGCTTGGCTACAGGCTGTTGGTGTAAAGGACCTACCGCAATGGAATTCTGATGAACCGTAAAGTTGGGCGGACTGGAGGCAGCCGAGCCATTCGTAAGGTGCTTCTCTTTGCTGCATCCGGATCAGGCTTCTACCTATCGATATGAGCACACTTTATTGCACACATACACGCATGTTTTTATGAAGGCCATCGCCGAATTTTCTGGCCTAGACTTAGGCTTTCTCGGCGAATATCTTTTTCCAGAAAATCTAGCTTTTGTAATTTATCGCAACAGCGCCACTATGGATCTCGGAAATCTTTCGTCTTTTTGGCGGAACTAGAACAACCGGTTCTTAGCCCACATTCTGGAGCCGAGTACTCACCGCTACAATTCGGGAAGCTTGTGCGACTTCAGCGGTGGCGAAGCCCTGACTGCATTGTGTTTCTCGAAACCTCGTGCGTTGTCATGAACCAGTTGCCTTTCCGGTCATAATTGCACGACTTTAGTTTTGTTCGAATCTCTCCTCACCTTTCCTTGGCTTGCCGTGAATTTTAGCTTTTCTATCATCGCATTTTGGCTTGACTACAACTACCGGCATTTCCTTAGTCCGACGCGGGAGGAGTATGCTTCAGCTCGCTGTCGAGCAAGTGCATGGACATTAAATAAACCTGCTTCTTGATCTGCTACTCAAGCCCGGATCTGAACCCCCACCTGCTTGAACATCCTGCACTCCGCCGCCAGCGCCAGCAAGTTCGGATCGCGTTCGCGATTTTTGGAGAGCAATAGCGTAACCCGCTGGAAGCTGGTGTAGCTGGGGGCGAGTTCGATCAGGCTTACGCGAGGGTTGAACTCTGCGACTCGTCCTGGTAGCAGGCTGTAGCCAAGGCCGCCGCTGACCAGGTTGATCAGGGAAAAAATGTCTGCAACGGACAGTGCGATATCAGGCTGGTAGCCGGCCTGGTGGAACGCATGGTCAAAACTCTCAGCAGTGACGAAACCATCGGCCAGACGCACGAATTTCTCCTCGTGCAGCCCCCTCAGATCAATGCGGCTCGTTCCCTCGTAGCGCGAGTGGGCCGGGGCGGCAAGGTATAGCTGGTCGTCAAATAACGGAACAGACAACCGGTGAGTGGATTTATCATCGTCGCTGAGCACTGTCTTCTTAATTCAATAATTCAAGAAGACCAAGGGACACCGTCCCTTGGTTGAATGACCGGCTCAACTCTTTAAGCAGATATCAATGGCGGTGGGCGTTGAGTTGTTTAACCAATACGTCACCGAACTGCGGCGCGGACATCGGTTGCTGGCCGGTAATCAGTTCACGATCGACGATCACGTTGCTGTGCCAGTTCGCCAGCGTGTCCACGTGTGCGCCGGCCTCTGCCAACGCGTTCACGGGATAGAACTGCACGTTGCCACCCAGACCCGATGGGCCTTCCAGCTGCTGCTCTTCGCCCGTGGAGAAGACCGTGACGCGATAACCGGCATATGGCCAGCCAGCGGCGAGGGAATTCGCTTTGCCATCACCTGCGATCATCGATCCTACAAAAGCCTTTGGATCAGGTAGTGCGGACAGCAGCACAATCGGGCCATGACAGATTATCCCGGTAGGGCGGCCAGACTGATGGAAGCTGGTCAGAATCTTGCCCAGATTGCGGTCCGTCAGCAGGTCGACCATCGGTGCGTGGCCACCTGGAATAAACAGGCCGACATAGCCACTAGTTCCCTCGGAAACCACCGAAGACAGGGTCTTAGGGTGTTTCAGTTGTTCGATACCTTGCGCATATTTTTCCGTAGCAGAACGCGCCGCATCATCGCCTTCGAAAAACATCTTGTTGTTCGAGTTGACGTCCATGACCGGCATATCGCCATTCGGATTGGCGATCACCGGCTCGTAGCCAGCTTCAACCAGTTTGCGATACGGCACTACAAATTCATTCAGGTAGTAGCCAGTCGAATATTTCTTGCCGTCACGCAGATCCAGTTCATGAGCACTCGACATCACGACCAGCACTTTCCCGCGGGAAGGCGCTGCCGATGCAGTGTGAGGCAGGGCAAAAGTCGTTGCTACGGCGAGCGCTGCGGCGCCAATTTTGAAAATATTCATGATTTTCTTTCTTTAAAATATAAGTGAATTAAATTTTGTTTGCGGATACACCGTAGCGCGGGGCAGGTTTGCCATTGGCGAACTTCGGCGACAGCGCGCGACGATCGGCTTCCCAGCGCGTCCAATCCTCGCCATCTTGCAGCGGCGGAATCGTCACCAGCTCACCTTGGTCCAGGCCGGCCAAGGCTGCGTCAACCAGGTTTTCGGCTGTCATCGTATTCGGAGATTCTTTCTGCTTGGCATAACCTGCCACGTCCCAGAATTCGGTACCGGTCGCCGCTGGCAGTACGGTCTGAATGCGCACGCCCTTGTCTGCCAGGTCACGCTGCAGTGTGTGGCCGAAGCTAAGAACATAGGATTTAGAGGCGCTGTAGACACCATTGAGCATTTCGACGGCAATACCCACGGCCGAGCTGATGTTGATGATGGTGCCTGAGCCCCTGTTGGCAAACGCTGGGGCAACCGCATAGGTCAAGCGCGTCAGCGCGGTAATGTTCAGCGTGATCATCGCGTCCATTTCATCAACATCTGCCGCGAGAATCGAGGCGACAGAACCGACGCCTGCGTTATTCACCAGCATGGTGACGTCCGGATTGCTGCGCAGTATCTGCTCGACCTGGGTGAGCCCAGCTTTGTCGTTGAGGTCTACGGCGACAGTGTGGACCGCTTTGCCATTTTCGGAAATTAAGCGCGAAGCCAGTGTTTGTAGACGTTCAGCATTGCGAGCAACGAGGATAAGGTCATAGCCGCGTTTAGCGAGACGGTCCGCGTACACGGCGCCGATGCCTGCCGATGCGCCGGTAATCAGCGCGGTACCTTTGGTAGATTTAGTAGAGGTCATGGATAGTATCTTTTCAAAAATTACCCAACTGAATGCCGGGACTGAGTACTATTTTGGGTGCGATGCCGCATATCATCAATGACGTAGATGCAAGGATTTATGCCATGGCCGCGGCCAGCTGTGCGACCCTTTGCGGATGACACTGGAAATAAGAAAAGCCGTTCGCGTTTGAATGCAAGATTTGAAATTCAGGCCCGTATTCCCCGCCCTCTCCAACGGCTTATTCGTGCTATATTCAATAAAAAGAGCCAATACGATTGGAGAACAAGCATGCATACGGTGAGTCTCGTTGTTTATCCAAATTTCCAGGTATTAGGCCTTGCCGTGGCGAGCGTCTTTGAATACGCCAATCTGCTACGCGGTGAACAGGCATATCAATTCCGGCTGGTGTCGGAAGATGGAGGCCCTGTGATGACGTCCCAAGGTTTTTCGGTCAACACGGAGCGGCTCGGAGATTCAACTTACGACACTATCATCGTGGGAGGCGACAACAATTGCACACTGGCTCCTTCCAACGTGCTGGAATATTTGCACAATGCCGAAGGTGAAAGTCGACGTATTGCTGCCATTTGCACCGGTGCGTTCACATTGGCCGCTGCAGGTCTGCTCAACGGGAAACGAGCAACAACACACTGGCTTCACGCCACAGCATTCAGAAAGCAGTATCCGGATGTGTTGCTTGATGAGGACCGTATCTTCGTCGTCGATGGACAAATCTGGACCTCGGCCGGCATGACTGCCGGAGTTGACATGGCCTTGGCGATCGTTGAAAAGGATTTTGGGCAAGAGGCTGCACGCCAAGTCGCCCGCAAGCTCGTCGTGTATCAACGACGGGGAGGTGGACAGTCCCAGTTCTCGGCGTTGCTGGAGTTGGATGCGAAGTCTGACCGCGTCCAGACTGCACTCGCTTACGCGCAAGAAAATCTGAACAGTGATCTTTCGATAGAAACCCTGGCTGAAGTAGCAAGGCTGAGTCCTCGTCAGTTCAGTCGGGTTTTTCGCGAAGAGACAGGCCAGTCTCCCGCCAAGGCCGTCGAACGGCTCCGGGTTGAAGCCGCGCGCCTGATGATGGAAACCAGCCGGCACCCAATCGAAGTCATTGCGCGAGAAACCGGATTTGGCGATCGTGAGCGGATGCGACAAGCATTCCTTCGCGCATTCGGACAACCACCGCAGGCGATGCCACGCACTTCGGCTAGCGCCTCCCTGTATCTATAGCCATTTAACCGGCGGGTACGTCTGCCAGGTCTGGATGGCAACCCAAAAGTTGGAGCGTAAGAGCATTCAAGGACAGCATCATCGGCAACTGGCTCAAGGCCAGGCTCCACGCTGTATCCAGATTTTGTATGTGTTCGATGAGCTAAGCAAAAATTTTTCGCCTTCCTATGTAAAGAGCTTAACAACGCCGGTCATATTATCCCCGCCATACCCCTGCTCGATTGCCGCGCGAAATACCTCGCGTGCGGCAGTGATAGTCGGAGCCGCCGCTTCCGACTTTGCGATCTGTAGCGTATAACCCAAGTCTTTTTCCATCAGTTTGATAGGAAACTGCGGTTCAAAGTTCCTTGACAGCATCAACCCTGAAACGCGACCAGCTGCAGCGCTCCAGGCGGGTGTTGTCGCAAGGGCTGCGAGCACGCGGTCAACATCGGCCTCAGAGTGCTTTAGCATGCCGATCAACTCTGCGACTACAGTTACTTGAATTCCCAGCAAAGTATTGGTGGCTAATTTCGCAAAAGCACCGGATCCAAGCGGACCAATGTGATGGATTGAAGTGCCCAACGCCGTGAGCACTTCCTGGGAACGCTGGAGTATGCCGGCATCGCCACCTACAAAATAAATCAATTGTGCAGCCTGGGCCTGTGGAGTGCTTCCGATAACCGGCGCTTCGAGCAAAGACAGGCCGCGCGCGGCAGCCGATGCGCCCAATTCACGTATCCATTCGACGCTCAAGGTTGAACTTTCTATGGCGATGGAGTGTGCCGGCATGCCGACTAAAGCACCATTTTCTGGATCAAGCCAGACCTGTCTGGAGGCTTCATCATCGCGTAAGACCGCCAGCACAAAATCAGCATTCCTCGCTGCTTCCTTGGGCGTTGTTGCAGGCTTTGCACCGGCGTTAATAAGGGGAGTCATTGCCTCTGTGCTACGGTTCCACACCGTGATGTCATGCCCGGCCTTTATGAGGTTGATCGCCATCCTCGCTCCCATCGCGCCCAAGCCCAGTATCGATATCTTCGCCATAATGTTCTTTATACCCCGAGAAAAAATTCAAACCATTCTGGCTTGTTCATCGGCATCAATCAAGGTCATAGACGACTTGATTTAGGCCATACAGTCCCTCTTTATTGCGTGACTGCAAAATCAAGATACCAGTGGTAACTCGACTCACACGAAGCAGTTCCATGCCCCAATGGCCTGTTTCATGACATCTACGTCATTGAGGATAAGTTCAAGTTTCGTCAAAATTTAGGCCAATACTGAAACGGCACGACTTAGCTTTAATGCGCTTTCTCGGTAAAGCCAAAAATTTTTCTCACTCACACATATCAGCTCCCGGCGACGTCGATGTTACGTCGATTTATGCGTTACCAATCACTCATTGAATGCCATGCGTATCATCAAGCTCATCGTTTATCCAGATTTCCAAGCGCTCGCACTCGCTGTAGCTGCCGTCTTCGAATACGCCAACCTTCTTCAGGACGAACCGGTCTATGATTTCAGCCTTGCGTCCGAGACGGGCGGCGCTGTCATGTCCTCGCAAGGTTTCGCAGTCAGCACCGAACGCTTGCAGAAGTTGGCATGCGACACGCTGATTGTGGCAGGGGACAATGAGTGCCGTTTGCCCCCGCAAAGTTTGATCGACTATCTACGCAGTGCTCCGGCATGGGCCTATCGCATAGCGTCTGTCTGCACAGGTGCGTTTGTCCTTGCTGCAGCTGGCCTGCTTGACGGCAAGCGTGCAACGACGCATTGGTACCATGTCCTCAGCTTCAAAAAACAATATCCCGAAGTACTGCTTGAAGAGGATAGAATTTTTGTTGTGGATGGGGCTATCTGGACTTCCGCTGGCATGACAGCGGGAGTCGACCTTGCTTTAGCAATTGTCGAAAAAGATCTCGGACTGGAGGCAGCGCGCGCGGTAGCGCGAAAATTGGTTTTGTATCAACGCCGTGGAGGGGGGCAGTCGCAATTTTCCGCGTTACTGGAAATGGACGCAAAGTCTGACAGAGTACAAATGGCGCTGTCCTATGCCCGAGAGCATCTGAACGAAGATCTGTCAGTGGATGCGCTTGCGAGTGTTGCCCGGCTCAGCTCCCGCCAGTTCAGCCGCTTGTTTCACGAGGAAACAGGCCAATCACCCGGCAAGGCGGTGGAACGCCTTCGAGTCGAGGCTGCCCGGCTGATGATGGAGACGGGCAAGCATCCCATTGAAGTCATTGCACGCGAAACGGGATTCGGTGATCGTGAACGCATGCGACAGGCGTTTCTGCGCTCATTCGGCCAGCCACCGCGGGAAATACAGCGTGTGTCTGCTCGCACGCCTTTCGCACCGACTATGTAACGCAGAACGCATTCTCAGTGAGCAGAAGCGTCAGGTATCACAGCGGTCAACAAGTTCCGTAAATTATCTGCCTTGGGGCCGGAGCGGGTTCTCGCTTTGCGTTCGTCATGTGGCGCGCACTGAGGATTCCGCACCTCTCCAAGCCGGATCATTGATGACGATGAGTGACGACTGTCGGGTACAGGATTCTGTAGCTGGCGGCAGCATTGAAGAGGATCTGATCAGGCTTGTGAGGGATGGCGGGTTCGAATCGAGCCTCCATTTTATCAAGCGGTGAAGCGAGTAAAGATGCCTTCCCCAGCGAGCGTTCATCTACCTAATAGAGAAATAGCCCATGCCTAAACAGAGCATGGGCCGACACCTGCGCTTAAACTAGCGGTGGTATCGTGCAACTGGTGCGGCTTCGGGAAGCAAGCCGGCTTCCCCTGCCTGCAATACGTCATCAGCAACTTCTGTGAAATCTCCGTCCAGAACCTTGCTCATTCTCTCACGGTCCAATGCACCATCCCAATTTGAGACCACCACCGTGGCGACTGCATTGCCGATGACATTGGTGATCGAGCGTGCTTCAGCCATAAATCGATCGATGCCTACCAGTAAGACCAGGCCTTCAACCGGGATTTTGCCATTCATTGAAGCCAAGGTTGCGGCGAGGGTCACAAAACTGGCACCCACTACCGAAGCTGCTCCTTTAGAGGTCAGCAAGAGGATACCCAGAATTCCCAATTGTTCACCTAGTGTCAAATCGACGTCGGTGGCTTGCGCGATAAAGATAGCCGCCATGGTCAGATAGATCGAGGTTCCATCCAGGTTAAATGAATAACCGGTAGGAATGACTAAACCTACTACCGATTTTTGGCATCCCAGCTTTTCCAGTTTTACCATCAAGCGAGGCAATACCGATTCGCTCGTTGAAGTGCCCAGCACAATGAAAATCTCTTCTCTTATATAGTTGAGAAATTTAAATATGTTGAAACCATTCAGCTTTGCGATGAGACCCAAGACGCCAAAAATGAACAACACACAGGTCGCATACATGCAAACCATTAAAAAGCTGAGTTGTTTTAGCGAGCCGATACCATATTTGCCAATCGTAAAAGCGATTGCACCAAATGCGCCGATTGGGGCAAGCTTCATGATGATGCCAATGACCCCAAACAGACCGTTAGAGATCATGTCGAGTCCATCAATCAGCGGTTTTACCTTATCACCGAAAAACGTTAGCGACATGCCAAACATGATGGCAAAAAGTAGAACCTGAAGAGTTTCGCCCTTCGCAAATGCATCTACCACGGTCGTGGGAATGATATTCATCAAAAAATCGACCGTCGATGCATGCTGTGCGGATGACGTGTACGTAGAAATTGAATGGACATCCAATGTCTTGACATCGACATGCATGCCACTGCCTGGCTGGAAGACATTCACGATAATCAGGCCGATCACCATCGCGATGGTTGAAACGAGTTCAAAATATAAAATGGATTTTAAACCTACTCGCCCCACCTCTTTCAGGTCTCCCATCTTGGCAATACCAACGACCACTGTAACAAAGATGATGGGGGATATCATCATTTTGATGAACTTGATGAAACTATCGCCCAGGGGTTTCATTTGCACGCCAATCTCTGGTGCCAGAAATCCAACGGTAATACCGATAGCGATGCCCATCAGTACCTGGAAATAGAGTTTTGTATAAAAAGGGATTTGTTTCACAGCGCTTTCTCCGAATATAGTTGGCATTCCGCAGCCACTACGCTGGTGGCCGCTTCGTTTGGCTGGGTAAGATACTTATTCAGGAAGCACTCGCTTCATCCGCGGACCACTCCGGGCTGAAGCCGCCTAAGGTGGGGTGATACATTTCATCACCCGAATGTTGGGTAAATTCAACATTCAAACGATCCCATTGAATACCGAGAATGTCGGTAATGATCTGGCAAAGTGCCTTTGCTACTTCCATTCGAAGTTCCGGGGTTCGGCCGCGCCGGATGTCGCACATCAACACCGCGACGGGAACGGGATCTTCATCGACAATCCGCCATACCCCGCCTTCGCCTACTTCGCGGATAGCGATGCTGATGCGGCGGATGTCTACCGACATCATCTCTGCGTAAGTCACGCACAGTTGCTTGGCCAGGCGTTGCTTTTGCTCTGGCGGATAGTGGTCGTTGACGTCTAATTGTAGATATGGCATGAAATGCTCCTGTAAGTTTGAGTGCCAGTAACGCCTGGCTTCATGATGTTCCGTCTTGTCTCATCCAGGCGGCTCATCATGCCGAAGCTACCCGCTGCCATGACGATATAGAGTTCCTGAATGGATATACCGCCATCAATGCGAGGTGCTAAAGGAGATCTTTAGCAGCTGCTTCTCCTGTCCTGGATTTTCTTGAACCATGTGTGATAAAAGAAAATCCATGGTCGAATTTTGGAGGGATTCGCGCGCAACCTCAATGACGTAGATGCCATGAAATCGGCCATCGCCTATGAATACAATGATGGATTCGTAAACACCGCTATTAAAGATGTTGCTGGGCATTTCAGAGGGAGCTCCTTCGCAGGGCGATAGCTGCCGCGTGGTTATTGCACAGATCGAGACAGATCTGCGCAAGCAGCGTCGCCGCTTCCGATGGCACTCAAATAGCTGTGCCACCGATATTTGAACTGGAGACTGGATTGAGCGGGCATCCTGTCGCAGCGTACTTGGTGTGGACGGTACTTGGGGAGAGTCCCCTGGAGAGGAGTCTGGTTACGAAGATGCCGGCGTTGAATTGTGCCTGGCAAGGGCTGGCGCCCCGCTCATCAGGCACTCGGCTTTATAGGCATGGACCTCTCCAAACATGGTTGCGCTTTACTTCGAGCACATTGATCAAGCAGCCTTTGTACCTTGCGATCAGCGAACTTGCTCCTCGGAACCTGCTTGGCTTCTCTCTAGGCTTGTACACGCGCATTTCTACGAATAGTTTGGGGCGGCTGGCCGAAGCCACGCAGGAAGGCCTCCCGCATACGACGCCGATCCAAAAATCCTGTCTCCTGCGCAATTTCGTCAACCGAATGACGTGTCTGTTCCATGAGCAGCTTCGCCGCTTCGAGCCGGAGATTTTCAACTGCCTTGGCAGGTGATTGCCCTGTTTCAACCCGGAAGGTACGGCTGAACTGTCGTGGACTCAGATTCGCAACTTCCGCCAGTTGCTCCACCGACAATGTTGTGTGAAGATTTTCCTTTGCATACGCCAAGGTCTTTTGAATGCGGTCCGATTTAGGGGACAGTTCGAGCAACGCAGAATGTTGCGACTGTCCGCCGGCTCGGCGATGATAGACCACAAGCTGCTGAGCAATGGAACGAGCAATTGCTTCTCCCAGATCTTTCTCCGCCATGGCAAGGGCAAGGTCGATACCCGCGGTCATGCCCGCCGAAGTCCAGATATTCCCGTCGATCAAAAAGATTCGGTCTTCTTCCATTCTTACGCCAGGAAACCGAGCCTGAAACCCTCTGGCTTGAGCCCAATGGGTAGTCGCGCGCTTTCCATCGAGAACCCCCGCCTCGCCAAGAACGAAAGTGCCGGTGCAGATCGATGCCAGCCGGCGCGACTTCTTCGATGCCTTTGTTATGAAGGAGAGCACACCACTCGGCGCGCTCTCCAGTATCGACACGCCACCCCCAACGATTACCGTGTCAAATGGTATTCGCCCAAAAGGCTTGGAGTCCACGACCATCCCGGTGGAGGAGCGCACCAGGCCGCCATGCTCTGAAATAAAGTGCATCTCATAAAACGGTTGCTCCAACATCATGTTCGCGCTTTCGAACACAGAAAGGGCCGCAAAGCTCATGGATTGAAACCCATCAAAGACGACAAACCCTATTCTATGCATGACGATTTCCTTGTCTTGAAAAAGTGTCTCGAAAAAGTATTATAAACGTCATTTAAGCCATTCGCTTATTCAACTACAGTGGTATCTATCCGCTGCAACCAATCCTGCGTGAAACATTGCTGAATGTGGAGCAGTGACGGTTGTACGACGAGCGGGAATCCTGTGACAACAGGCTGCCCGCAGCGCGTTGTTGCGGGCTGTGCACACGGGATGGCTGCCGGGCATGTCAGCCTGCATCCATCTCTCTATCTGAAACAATATTTTTGGGAGTACATCATGTCTCAACTCGAAGGAAAGATTGCCGTCATCACCGGTGGAAGCTCCGGTATCGGCTTAGCCACTGCACAAACATTTATTGAACAAGGCGCTGCCCGCGTGTATATCACCGGGCGTCGCAAAGCCGAGCTGGACGCAGCTATCGCATCCCTGGGCGATCGGGTTGTTGCAGTAGTGGGCGATGTCACCAGTCAGAAGGACCTGGATGACTTGTTCGCCCGCATTAAAACCGAGGTCGGGCACATCGACATCGTGTTTGCCAATGCCGGTTTTGCCAAACCTTCTCCGCTGGGTAGCCTGAACGATGAGCATATAGACGAACTCTTCAACACCAACGTCAAGGGGGTGATCTGGACAACGCAAAAAGCGCTGCCTCTGATGAGGGCAGGCGGTTCCATCATTTTGAGCGCCTCCATCGTGGCAAGCAAGGGTTTTGCCGGCTGGAGCATCTATAGCGCGACCAAAGCCGCCATCCGTTCTTTCGCCCGTACATGGGCGATGGATCTGAAGGAGCGCAACATCAGGGTCAATGCGGTGAGCCCGGGCGTCATCAATACGCCTGGCCATGGAGTATCTGGCGCCAGCAAGGAACAGGTCGAAGGGTTCTTCGGCTTTGCCGCCAGCATTACGCCGATGGGGCGCACAGGCCTCGACGGAGAGGTGGCGAAGGTCGTTGCATTCCTGGCCTCGGACGACAACAGTTTCATGACGGGCAGCGAGATTTTCGTCGACGGTGGAATCGCTCAAATTTAAACCAGGTCAGGTTCACTTGCAGGTCTCTCATTCGAAGATGAATACAGAGATGTTGAGAATGAAGACCTGCTTCAAATATGGAGTTTGCTGTTATGAATACCGCCCGTGAATTGATCACTGAATTTCTTGATTGCCTTCAAAATCTGGACACGTCGTTGGATCGTTGCGTTAACCTCTTTGCAGAAGAGGGAACTTTTGAATTGCCGTATTTCCCAACCTTGGGACTCAACTGGCAATTCAAAGGCCATGATTCAATTCGCGCTGTACTTGGATTGATCTCCAAGAGTTTTTCTTCTTTTACCATCTCCAATATCGATATTCACGAATTGGAAAACGGTAAAGGCTTGTTCATCGAATACCGTTCAGAGTGCTTCGTCAGAGAAACAGGTAAGAAATACACTCAAGACTACGTTAGCCGTCTCGACGTAGAAAAAGGAAGATCACGCTCTTTCGCGAATATCTGAATATTGTTCACACTGCGAGAGCGCTTTTGCCGAACGGCTTGCTTGATGTCCCTGCTGTTGAAATGCCGAACTGAGTTGACGAATCAATCTTGATGTGGTTCTTGTTGGCAAGAGTCCAGTTGCTTTGTTTGTTGAGGCTATCTTAGTGCGGGCTGCGTATGACATCAATGCCGCATACGCCATGATTTCGGCCATAGGTGTGTACGCTGTGGATATGACTAATGGCGAATGGGGAGTGATTGATCGATTGCGTAGGATGGTGCTCAGTCAGCATTTCGGCGTTTTAAATTTCGCTGTCTGAATAGGCGGTTTTTGGACGAATTTCAGAAAATCAATTTGCTGGAGTGAGGACCGATAAGCTAGCGTAACGTAATACGATAAGCGAGTAACTGCAAAGCTATTGCGGGCCTTTTACCTATTGGATTTCAGCTTTCTTATCAGCGCGTATTCGGCACAGCTCGGCACAGCTCGGCACAGCTTCCATCAAGTATATTTTTTTGGCCTCGACGCAGGCGAATGTTGCCTTAGCTCGCCCGCCAGCTTGCGTCGGCCGCTGAATGGATGTGTCGCGTGGCCTGCGCTCAATTGATCTGCACTCAGGACTTAAGCTGAAACCCCACCTGCTTGAACATCCTGCACTCCGCCGCCAGCGCCAGCAAATTCGGATCGCGTTCGCGATTTTTGGAAAGCAGTAGCGTAACCCGCTGGAAGCTGGTGTAGCCGGGGGCGAGTTCGATCAGGCTTACGCGAGGGTTGAACTCTGCGACTCGTCCTGGTAGCAGGCTGTAGCCAAGGCCGCCGCTGACCAGGTTGATCAGGGAAAAAATGTCTGCAACGGACAGTGCGATATCAGGCTGGTAGCCGGCCTGGTGGAACGCATGGTCAAAACTCTCAGCGGTGACGAAACCATCGGCCAGACGCACGAATTTCTCCTCGTGCAGCTCCCTCAGATCAATGCGGCTCGCTCCCTCGTAGCGCGAGTGGGCAGGGGCGGCAAGGTATAGCTGGTCGTCAAATAACGGAACAGACAACCAGTGAGTGGATTCATAAGCGTCGTTGATGCCGACGACGATGGCGTCCAGCCGGCCGTCTTCCAACCCCTGAAACAGTTCGCGGTTCGAACCCATGGTCAGATCGACATGCAGGTCTGGCTTACGGCTTTTCAGGCCGACCATCAGGCGGGGTATGCAGCGTAGTGTCAGCGAATAGAGCGAGCCTATTTTCAGGTTATTTGCTTCAACGCCGGATTCCTCGCGGGCGACACGCACACCCTTGCCCACCTCCGCCAGCGCACGTTGCGCATAGTCCGCAAAGGAATAGGCTGCCGGCAAAGGGACAAGATTGCGGCCGACCCGTTTGAAGAGCTGGCAGCGCAAGCCTTCTTCCAGCGAATGCAAGGCACGGTGCACGCTGACGGCGCTTTGCCCCAGCATCTCGGATGCGCGCGCGAGATTGTTGACCTCCATGAAGGCGATCAGAACCTCCAACTTTTTAAGAGTAATTAAATCGTCGATCATTATGATGTCTACAACCTCTGGTGGGCGGTAACAAACATCATAAACCTAATCATTAGCCTGAGAGTAAACAATCGCCGACAAGCTCAATTGTTTGGGAAATGGGTAGGCACTACCATGCTTCAAAGACTGCGCTGCCTTCGGCTCTCTGCTGCCGTGCATGCCTGTCCTGGCCACAAAGACACGTCAAGCCAATATATTGCCCATCTGCAATGATGAACTCTGCATCAGATGCTTGCGATGTCACGCAGCCGCCAATGGAGGAGGGGTCATGATCGCTTTCAACAAAAAGGCATTTGCTGTTCGTGCTCCGGCATTGGAGTGGCTTGCGCTTGGCTCGGTGCTATTGGTGGGGGTGCTGATTTCCACCTACTTCATCTGGGATGAACGCGCGCTGTCGACGACGGCCGATGTGGAGCGCATGCGCATGCAGGCGCTGGTTATTTCTGAAAGCATCAATCGCCAGCTGGATGGCGCGCGCAATGCCCTTGTCAGCACGCGCGCGGCCATGCTCCCGGCCAGTGACTGCCGGGCCAATTGCCGCGAGCTGCTGCTGCAGTCGCTGAAAAGCGCCATGCCCGGAGTGCGTGCACTGATGGTGGTGGACCGCAATGGCAATATCGTCATCTCCAACGACGATATCGGGGATAGCCAGCTGGACGACCGCGATTACAAACGCAAGATAGAAACTATGCGTAGTCCCGATACGCTCTATTTGTCAGACCCGTATGAGAATACCCGCGGCGTATTCAACATCAAGCTGTCGATGGCGATCCTGAATGCCGATGGCAGCAGCAACGGCGCCGTCTGTGCGATCCTCAATCCCGAATATTTTAATGCGGTAATGCGTTCCGCGCTGTATGCGCGGGATATGAACAGCGCCATCACGGAAAGCAGCGGCCGGCATATTCTCTTTGTGCCGGCAGATCCGGCTGAGATGCGGCATCCCGGCCCGGTTTCGGATATGCTGTTCACGCGTCATCAGCGCAGCCATCTGGCTGAAACCGTACTGCGCGGCGCCGCAGGCGGCGAGCAGCGGCTGGTAGTACAACGCACGATGCCTGAAAATGGTCTTGGGCTGGATCGGAGCCTGGTCGTTAGCCTCAGCCGTAGCCAGGCTGCAGTCAACCGCGGCTGGCTTGGTCTCTTATTGGCTGTCGGCATTGCCTGGCTGGTATTTGGCTTTACCACCGGTGGCGTGCTGGCGTTTGTCCAGCGCCGCCGGCGCTTGATGGAAGCCCTCGCCCAAGCGAACGCAGACGAGCAGTCGGCCGCCGCTCAAAAGGTGGAACTGGCGCTCAGCGGCGCCAACCTGGGGCTGTGGGACTGGAACATCACCACCGACATGCGTATCGTGGATGAGCGGGCCGCGGCCATGCTTGGTTATACGCCGCAGGAGCTCAATACCGGGTCTATCCATTGGCGCCAACTGACGCATGCGGATGATCTACCCGGTCTGGATGCCACCATTGCCGCACACCTGGAAAACAATGCTGTTCCTTTTGAAGCAGAACATCGCATGCGGCATCGGGCCGGGCACTGGGTCTGGCTGCAGAGCCGTGGCAAGATCGTCGAGCGAGGCGAAGATGGAAAGGCCCTGCGCATGCTGGGCACGCGCATGGACATCAGCGCCCGAAAACAGGCCGAGGCCGAAATCGCCCACCTGGCCTTTTACGATGGCTTGACGAATCTTCCCAACCGCCGCCTGCTGCTGGACCGTTTGCATCACGCAATCTCCCGTATGGAGCGCAGCAATAGCTACAGCGCTGTATTGTTTGTGGATCTGGACAACTTCAAGTCGCTCAATGACACCATGGGCCATGATGTGGGTGACAGGCTGCTGCAGATGGTGGCGTTCCGCCTGCAGGACGTTACCCGCGATACAGATACGGTGGCCCGGCTGGGTGGCGATGAATTCGTCATTCTTCTGGAAGACCTCGGTAATGACCGGGCGCATGCAACCAGCAACTCGGCAAACATCGCCAATAAAATAGTAGAAACGCTGAGTGATGCCTATCTGCTGGAGGGCCATGATCTGCGCAGTACGCCAAGCATAGGCGTCGTCGTGTTCGGTGCAGAGCATCACACGGTCAATGATCTGCTGCGCCAGGCCGATATGGCGATGTACGAAGCCAAGGCCGCCGGGCGTGCCACGTTCCGTTTCTTTGACCCCCGAATGCAGGTGGAGCTGGATTCCTCGGCATCCCTGGAATCCGACTTGCGCATGGCAATCCAACGGCAGGAGTTGCAGTTGCACTACCAACCGGTGGTGGATACCAATGCCTGCGTAGCAGGGGTAGAAGCATTGCTGCGCTGGAAGCATCCGTCGAGGGGAATGATCGGCCCTGGTGAATTTATCCCGCAGGCAGAAAAATCAGGCCTGATTGTTGAGCTGGGCGCCTGGGTTCTGGAAACCGCTTGCCTACAACTGGTGCACTGGGCCGCTTCAGAAAAGACCCGTCACTTGACGATGGCCGTCAATGTCAGCGCACGCCAGTTTCGCCAGCCGGCATTTGTCGAAAAGGTATTGTCCATACTGGAGCGGACAGGCGCCGACCCCTACCTGCTCAAACTAGAGCTTACCGAGAGCATGCTGCTCACGGATATGGACGATGTGATCGTCAAGATGACTACGCTGAAACAGCATGGCGTCAGCTTCGCGCTGGATGATTTTGGCACCGGCTATTCCTCTTTGAGCTACCTGCAATTGCTGCCCATTGCGCAGCTGAAAATTGACCGGTCTTTCGTGCAGGACATGCTGCATACCCGCCATGCATCGAGCATCGTACGCGCCATTGTCACGCTCGCCCACAGCATGGACCTGAACGTTGTCGCGGAAGGCGTGGAAAACCACGAGCAATGGTCAGCACTTGCCGACATAGGGTGTAAAGCTTTCCAGGGATATTTTTTCGGCCGCCCGGTGCCGGTGCAGGATCTGCGGCTGAAAGCGCCTGCTGAATCTCCCGCCATGGTTGCCGCGAATTGTTGTGAGCCGCCATTGAGCCTTGTTGAGCACGATCAGACGTGTATCAACAATTTGTAGCGTGCTGTATCGAGCAGCAAACACTGAGTGGCTTTTTTTTGTTCCACGGAACCTCCACCGCACCATTGACCTTTGTTGAAGTGAGAAACCTATGTTTAAACATATCACCATACGCATGCGCCTGATCGCGACTATTTCCCTGATGGGTGCGCTGCTACTTGCCGTCGGCGGTGTCGGCATGTTCGGCATCCATACGGTAAATCGCGGGCTGAAGAGCGTGTATTCCAACCAGCTGGCGTCCGCGATTGCGCTAGGTAACTACAAGAACTTCCTCGGACGGGCGCGATTCACCATCGACCGTGGCGTATTCCATCCCGAATCGCCTGAACTGTCGGCCACGCTGGACCGGGCGGAGGGTTTCCTCGCTGATTCGGACAAGGCGTGGAAGAGCTACCAGGTGCTGCCGATGGGGCCTGGTGAAAAAGCGCTGGCCGATGATCTGGACGTCAAGCGCGACAGCTATATCAGCGATCTACGGACGACCATGGCGGAATTGAAGGCGCAGCACCTGGAGAGGGTGGACGACATCGTGATGACAAAGCTGGCCAAGCAGTTTGCGGCATTCGACACTGCATCCGTCAAGCTGGAAAATTATCAGATGGCATCGGCCGAAGACGAATATCTCGCCAACCAGTCTTTTTTCTCCGGCTACGTCAAAGGCATGCTGATCGCGCTGACCATTGGTGCGATATTGGCCGTAACCTCCAGCCTGAGCCTGTTGCGCGCAATCCTGAACCCGCTGTCTGCAGCGCTGGGTCACTTTGATGAAATTGCAGCCGGCAATCTGGCCAACCGCATTGCGGCCGGGCGCGACGATGAAATGGGCCGCGTGATGCAAGGCCTGATCCGCATGCAAGAGCAAATGGCAGCCACCGTCCGTAGCATCCGCAGCGGCAGCAGCTCCATTGCTGCCGCCAGCGTGGAAATTTCCAGCGGTAATCTGGACCTTTCGCGCCGCACCGAAAGCCAGGCCGCGGCATTGGAAGAAACTGCATCGTCGCTGGAGGAGCTGACATCCACGGTGCGCCAGAATGCCGATAACGCCCGCCTGGCCAATCAGCTGGCAATCGCCGCGTCCGACGTCGCAGCGAAAGGCGGTGAGCTGGTGTCCGAAGTGGTCGGCACCATGGATGGCATCAATGCGTCTTCGCACAAAATTGCCGACATCATCGGCGTCATCGATGGCATTGCCTTCCAGACCAACATCCTGGCGCTGAACGCCGCAGTGGAAGCCGCCCGCGCCGGCGAACAAGGCCGGGGCTTTGCCGTGGTTGCCACGGAAGTACGCAGCCTGGCCCAACGCGCGGCGGCGGCCGCGAAGGAAATCAAGGAACTGATCAGCGCTTCGGTAGAGCAGGTCGATGCCGGCACGCAATTGGTCAACAATACCGGCACCACCATGCAGGAAATCGTCGGTAGTATCCAGCGCGTCACCACCATCATGGCCGACATCACGATCGCCGGCGAAGAACAAAGCCAGGGCATCCACCAGGTTAACCAGGCCATCGTGCAGATGGATGACGTCACCCAGCAGAACGCCGCGCTCGTGGAGGAAGCCGCCGCTGCCACCGGTGCCTTGCAGGAGCAGGCGGCCTCGCTGGAAAAAATGGTCAGCGTCTTCAGGGTGGATAGCCCGGCCGGCGCCCCTTCACGGCAAGTTAATGCGCGGCCGGTACTGGCATTGTTGCCGACGTAGGTGCCGGCGCAAGGCCAGAGGGGAAGGTGGGCCTTGTACCCACCGCTGAAAACGGTCAAAGTTTGATGAACCGAGGTCAGAGGCCAAGCAATGCAATAGACGTGTGGCCCGACAATGAAAGCACTTGCATTGAAGCTGTTTTTTCTAGCCTAAGTGTCTGATTTTACGTCGGAATACTTCTCCAAAATAAGGTGTTCGGATGGGGCTGGCCTCTTGTTCGTACATCCTTTACCTAGACTGCACGTTGTTTGGTAATAATTCCACTTTTTCCAGCGTCCCTGCTGGCCTACAGCCCGATTTCCTCCTCCCGTCGCTCCGCGACCCAGTCCATCCGGAGCATCAAATACTTCTTGGCGAATGCCTGATTTCTCTCGTCTTCCGTCGCATCGTCCGCTGGCGCGACCACGACCCCTTGTAGTGAATCAGTTTGATAGGGGCAATTTGCGAGCAAAGAAACATTCACAGATGGACCTGACGACTGTACCAGGTCGCTATCGGCCTCGATCCCAGCGGCTTTGACTATTTCGTCATATTTTGACTAGATATTAATCAAATTTAATGGATTCCCTCCGAAAGTGGCGAGATCTATTATTCGTTCCAAGCAAGGCATTCAACACAACAAGTTGACGAAGCGACGTAATCGTTAGCTATTGCATTGCGATCCAACTTATCACTTAAAGGACAAAATCATGAAACTCAGCAACAAAGTGGCATTTATTACCGGCGGCACATCAGGCATCGGACTAGAAACTGCAAAGCTGTTCCAAGCGGAAGGCGCCAGTGTCGTGTTGGTTGGCTCGAACGCTGAACGTCTGGCGGAAGCCGGCAAGGCGCTCAATGGCAACGCTCTGCTGATCCAGGCGGACATCCGCAAGGTAGCGGATATTGAACGTGCGGTCGAACAAACCCGTGCGAAGTTCGGCCACATCGACGTCGTCTTTGCCAACGCCGGCGCCAGCACAGTCGCTCCCCTCGCTTCCGTCACTGAGGAGTACATCAGCGACAACCTCGCGTTGAATTTCACGGGCACATTCTTCACAATCCAAAAGACGGCACCTCTGATGAGCCGGGGCGGTAGTGTGATCGTGACAACCTCCTTCCTGAACACCATCGGTTATCCAGGCCTGTCGATTCTGGCAGCCACCAAGGCAGCAACGCGCTCCCTGGTTCGCACTCTGGGTGCGGAATTGGCGCCACTCGGCATCCGTGTTAATGCCATCAGCCCGGGTGCAATTGCAACGCCGTTCTACAGCAAGATAGGTCTGCCTGACAACGTGCTGTCCCAGGTCGCAGCAAGTATTACAGACAAGGTGGCACTGAAGCGTTTCGGTAACCCTGATGAGCTGGCCAAGACAGCCTTGTTCCTGGCAAGCGACGATTCGTCGTACACCACAGGAACCGAAATGGTGGTGGATGGTGGTCTGACGCAGTTCTGATGTGCAGCGACAATCGGTCGCGACAAACCAGGTCCCGTTCTGGCGGACGGGTTCTGGGTTGAATTAGGCAACCTGGGGTTAGAATTGATTCTTCATATTTTTCCTGGGTGTATCGCATGGACCGACTAGAAGCGATGGCGATGTTGGTGTCCTCAGTTGAGGAAGGTAGTTTGTCGGCTGCTGCCAGAAAGTTGAATGTGTCGGCTCCCACGCTCACACGGAACGTTAGTGACCTCGAAACGATGGTGGGCACGAGGCTGCTCATCAGGACAACAAGGAAGCTGGCGTTGACCGATGCTGGCGTTGAATATGTGGCGGCGGCAAAGCGAATCCTTGAAGACGTGGACGAATTGGAGCGGCGTGCTGCCGGGGAATTCACGAACCCACGGGGGGAGCTGGTCGTCACCTCTCCTGTGCAGGTTGCACGCTTGCGAGTATTGCCGGTTATCAATCAGTTTCTCGCACTGTACCCTGAGATCCGAATCCGGCTCGTGCAGTCCGACCGTATTATTGACCTGATCGACGTACATGCCGACGTAGCAATCCGTGTCGGACGTCTGCGTGACAGCAGTTTGGTCGCCACGCGGGTTGGGGCATTACGGGTGGTAACTGTGGCCAGCCCGGCACTACTGGATAAATATGGTTGGCCCGAGACTCCGGAAGACTTGAGTAATTTCCCTTGCGTCGTATTCGATAGCCCCAGTCTCTCGCCGTGGCGTTATCGCAGCCAGGATACGGGGCAAATCTACACCGTTGCTGATGTGCCACGGTTGCTCGTTTCATCACCGGACGCTGCAGTAGATGCTGCCATTGCCGGAACTGGTGTGACCTTCATTCTTGAGCACGATGTGCACGACGCAGTAGTGGCAGGGAAATTGAAATACGTCTTGCAAGAATTCGAAGTTGAACCTATTCCGGTTCATGTAGTTTTTCTCTCCCGCGGAGCGATGCCGGCAAAGCTGCGCCGATTCATTGACTATGCTGTACCGCAACTTCGCGAGTTGCTTGCTGAATTCGGGCGAACTCCTTCTGATTGAACATTCCGAAGCACATCCGCCATAGCGGGTGTACGCCGATCACCAGCGCCATTTATCTTCCTCCCGAATTGCCCCGGCGCAGTTTGATGCCACTCCATTCCTGGCGAACGCAGAGACACCGTTGTAAGCCAACTGAGTACTAGTTCCATTAGGCACTAGTACGTTTTGCGTCGCGTGCATCTACACCATGTGGAATGCAAGGAAATACGATCATGACGTCCGCTTCTTCATTGCGGAGGCTGACCAGTGCTGCGTCTTCTTTGATTCAATTCGGCGTTGCAAGGCTAAGAATGAATAGATTAACTCGCCCCTCGTCGGCCCCGACAATTTAGCCATTTTTTGAGTAAATGATTCTCGCATTTACGTGATTCTGTTTTAAATCGATTCAGAGCATGATTCGTTTCAGGCAAAGCGAGTAACCGGAATATGACGATCAATCCGGTTAGATGATTGGGGGGGTATGCCACTCGTGTTTCGTTTATCGACTCTTTTGCCACTTAAATCAATCAATGTGAGGGAACTGAAATATGAAGATCATGAAAAGAATTGCACGCGGCGCTGGCGGCAGCTTGGGCAACCAATTTGACACTACCAGCCCACAACGGAGCACTGGCATACGGGTCGCATCGTTCACCGTTGTGGCGATACTTATTGGCCTGATCTCTCAGGCTCCGGCTCAAGCACAGGTATCGGTCAGCGGCAAGACGCTTCCGTTGAGTACGGCAATTATTGCAGCTCAGACGGCTGTCGACACATGCAAAGCAAATGGCTATGACGTGACTGCGACGGTTGTCGATGTGTCGGGAACGCCGCAAGTCGTTCTGCGCGGCGACCATGCGGTGATTCACACCAAGGACAGCAGTTTCCGTAAGGCCTATACGGTAGTGACTATGGGGCCGATCTTCCATGTCGATACGACCAGCGGCTATATCGGTGTTCTGTCGAAGTATCCACCCCTGCTGGCTCAATCGCTGGCAAGCACACCCAATGTCACGGCGTTGCCCGGCGGGGTGGCATTCAAGGTGGGCGACGAGACTATTGCTGGGCTCGGCGTAGGTGGTTCGCCTGGTGGCGACAAGGACGAAGTCTGCGCCCAAGCGGGTGTGGCCAAAGTGGCAGAGCTTCTGAAGAAGTAAAGCGGAGCGGTCTGGTGGGTGGGTGTTTCCCCTCATCAATAGCGACGCTGATTAGCAACATGATCTGTGACTGTCACGATCATTCAACATCATTTTTATATCAAAACTATCATGAACATGAAAAAAGTAATCATTGCAATGGGGCTGGCTTTCGGTGTTTCTATCGCCGCAAGCGCAGCAGACAAGAAGCCTGAGCACGAAGGTCCATCAGTGAGCGTCCCCGTCAGCGAAATCAAGTTTGTTGATACTGGCGTGAAGTCGGACGGCAAGGAGCTCAAGGCAGGTCCGGCCTATGGCAATCTGGCAGATGGCCGCCACGGTACTTTCGTTCGCGCGCCGGCCGGCTTCAAGAGCGCACTGCATACGCACACCGAGGACTACTATGCCGTGGTGTTAAAGGGTGTCGGTGCTAACTATCAAGCCGGTGGGAAAGCGGTTCCGCTTCCGGTAGGTTCATACTGGTTTCAACGCGGTGAAGAGTCGCACGTGACGGAGTGCCTCTCGGACACCGACTGCTTGTTCTTCCTCGTGCAGCCGGGAAAATTTGATTATGTGTTGAGCAAATAATCAACGGTGTACGGTTGAGTGCCGGGTGTCTTCACCGACATCTCAAGCGAAATCCCTGTTGGTTTTCACAAAAAACTGAGCCACTTTGTGGACTGAACCCCTTGGGCTGGACCAATCGGGTTTCCAGATTTAAGCCGCTTGCCGAGCGAGTTGTGCTTCGAATTTATTGGGTGATTGATAGCCTAGCGCCGAATGCATTCGCCGTTC